>NZ_JBQERA010000004.1:0-607325 GCF_053813445.1 Actinokineospora lacus | reverse complement strand
CGATGGTGCCGTCAGCAACGCGGCTGCAGCCTCCTCCAGGAGATCGATCTCCCTCGTGGTGACGGGGCCCCATGCCGACCCGAGGACCTGCTCCGCGCTCAGAAGCTCACCAGTCACCCCCACCCAACGACACCGAATAGGTATCATTCGTTGGGGTTAGCGACGGGCGATAAGTGATGACATCGGTCGTCGGTGCTCGCCTGTGGGCTTCAAGCGATTAGCCCAACATGTGAGCGGCCCTCAGTACGCGAAGATGATCTGCGAGCCCGTCTGGTTGAACTTCTTCTCCTTGAATCAGGTGGCGGCGCAGCGGGGCCAAGCGGCGCAGCACTTCGGCGCGGGCCTCGGTCGGCAAGTTTCGCTGCAGGGCTAGGAAGCCTGCGTAGATCGTGATGAGCAGCTGCCCGCCGCCGTGGCCGCCGCGCGCGGGCGGGATCGGCGGGGCGGGTTGGGGGTCGGTGGCGGCGCGCAGGGCGTACTCGGCGGACGACGCGCCCTTGAGCAGCGCGCGCTGCATCAGTTCGAGCCGGTGGACGTCGGTGGGGGTATAGCGGCGGTGGCGGCCAGGGGTGTGCCCGGTCGGGCCGACGCCGTAGCGGCGATTCCAGGTGCGCAGCGTCGCCGGAGCGACGCCGAGCCTGCGCGCGACGGCCGCGATGGTGAGCAGGGGCTCATCCAGAGCCTTGGGACTCGTGCGTGGAGATAGCTGAGTTGGGTCGGTCATGGTCAGCTTCCCTCCTGTAGTGCGCGCATCTTCTTGCGGAAGCGGGAGATCGCCATCTTGAGCGCGTCCGTGCTCATGCCGACCTGCTCGGCGATGGCGGTGTAACCCTCGCCGGTCAGCACGAGGGTGGCCAGGGCTTTGCGCAGCTTGGGGTCCTTCGCCGCGTTCAGGGCCTCGTCGAACTGCATGATGTCCACGGCGATGTCGGCGGGGTCGCGGTGGGCGGTGATGTCCAGCGGCTTGTCTGCGAGGAACTCCGTCAAGGGGGTGTCGGTGCCGAGCAGGTCCCGTCTGGGCATGAACTCCTTGGCCAGCCAGGCGCGGAAGATGTTGGCGAACTCCAGGACGCAGGCGCCGACGAAGTAGGTGTTCAGCGAGGCCCCGCCCTCGGGGGTCCAGTTGCCGGGGACCAGGGTGCGCTTGTGGAAGGACTTCAGCGCCGCGGCGACCGTCTCCAGCGACAGCTCGTGGCGGTCGTCGCGGCCGGCGAAGCCGGCCAGGTGCTCGCGTGCGGAGTCCGGGCAGTTGACCGGGCGCCCGCGGGCGGCGGTGAGCTGGAAGATCTGCCCGCGCCGCAGTAAGGCGTTCATCACCGGCAATCCGTAGGAGGTCAGCACCACGGTGAAGATCTCGTAGGACATGCCGGTGAGCCGTCGCGGCGCAACCGCTCGACCAGCACCGCGTCGGCCATCAAGGTGGCGAGCCGCTGCGCGGCGGCGTCAACGGCCACCTGCTCCTCGCAGGTGAACCGCCGCGAGCGTGCAGGTCGCGAAGATCGGCGGCATGCGCCAGGAAATCCTGGTTTTCGGGTTGTAGGTGCGCGCCGGGCCGTGGCGGCGCACCGCCGACGACCTGCCCGCCCTCACCCATCCCCGTCCCTTTCCGGCCTCTAGGTCACAGGCCTCCTCAGGGTGATGAGGCCTCGGCATGCGCTTCGCGCTACGCAAGCTCCGCGCAAACCACACACGCAGATCCCTCATAGGTCGAGGCTCACCCGATAGGTAACAGCCCCGGCCCAAGATCTTTCCGAGATCTTCGTCGCGCCGTCTGGCGGTTACCTGACCAGCCATGTTCGACCTATGGCCCCTCCAACAACCCGATCCCGGGGAGCACCTCGGGAATCTTCCTTCTGGAGGGGACCATGACCGGCAACACCCCGCGGGAGCCGATGCTCACCCAGCGCACCCTGCTGATCATCCTCGTCGGCGTCCTCACCGGCGTGGCCACCGGGCTCCTGATGACGCACGCGGGCCACAGACCACACGAAGCGGTCCTCACCGGCATCGCCGCCTTCGCCGCCACCATGAAGTTCGTCGACTGGCTGATCACCTAACATTGATGCAACCCACGACACCCATCCTTTGGCTATGTCAGCAACGCCGCGACCTGGTCGAAGACGTGTGCCAAGGCCGCGTTCGGAGCAGATTCCGACCGGGTTGACCACTCAGGTTCCAACATGAGGCCCACTGCACATGCGGCTCCTTCCAACTCCCGCTCGAAGTCGGCTGTCGAGAGGCCGCGGTTGATCAGTTCTCGGACGATCGTGTAGGCGGTCTCTCGACGCATCCCGGCTGCCATAAGGGTTAGCACACCGTGTTCTGAGTCGATGCCCGGTCGAGCCGACGCAAGGAGCTCTGACATCCGATCTCGATCTACGACAAGCAGTTCCACGAGCGACGTCGTGTGCAGGACGATGTGCTCTGCGAGGGCCGAGGAGTCCGGCAAACTCACACGCTCGACCGAGCTATGCGAGATGTCCCGCTCGTGCCAGAGCGCAATGCCCTCCATAACCGGTAGCACCGATGCCCGGACGAGGCGGGCCAAGCCGCAGATCTTCTCGGCCGTTACAGGATTGCGCTTGTGGGGCATGGCAGATGAGCCAACCTGCCTGTCGCCCACTCCTTCGGCGAGTTCGGCCACCTCGCTGCGCTGCCCATGGCGTACTTCCAGCGCGAACGCCTCACAGGTGGAGGCCAGCAGGGCGAGCGCGCACATCCACTCCGAGAGTCGGTCGCGCAGGATGACCTGGGTGGCGACGTCCACGGGCGTGAGGCCGAGCAGCCGCGCAGCCTGACGCTCGACCTCGACAGACACTCCGGCATAGGTGCCGGTGGGGCCGCTCACCTTGGCGAGCGCGACTGCTTCGGTTGCCCTGCGCAGCCTGGTTCTGGCTCGGTCGACGGCCAGGGTGATGTCGGCGACGCGATGTCCCCATACGTCTGCGACGGCATGCATTCCGTGCGTGCGCCCCACCCGCTCGGTCGTCCGGTGGGTTAATGCGTGGTGTGCCAGAGAGCGGATGAGCTCGTCCGTCGCGTCGAGCACGAGCTGCGACGCGTCTCTGACGGCGAGCGAGAGGGCTGTGTCGACTACGTCGGAGCTTGTCAGCCCGCGGTGAATCCAGCTAGCGGCTTCATCGGGCATATCCCTGGTCCACACCTCCAGGAACGCAGCCACGTCGTGGCGCGTACGGGATTCGGCCTCGTGGACCTCGGCGACTGTCGGCACGGGTGCAGCTCTTGCCTCCATGGCAGCCAACGCAGGTGCCTCGCCGAGGAGGACCCGGGCCTCTACAACGGCCAGCTCTACCGCACGCCATCGCTCTAGGGCCGCCCGCTCGGACCACACCTCCGTCATCCGCTCGCTGGTGTACCTGCTGAGCACCGGTGGTCCGCCTTTCCTCTCAGCGCGTCCACCGCGCCAGTTCTCCGGACGCGAGCGCCTCAGTGATGATTCGGTCACGACCTGTGGCACAGTGTCGCGCATGCCTCCCTGGCCAGACAGCTCTCGCCTCAGTGCGGCGATGCTCTCCGTACTGGAATTCCACACCACTTTTGGCCTTCCCGTGAACGCCACTCCCACGCGCGAGGTAGGCGACGACCTAGCGAAACTCCGGGTCGACCTGCTCGAAGAGGAGGTCGGGGAGTTTGCTGACGCGAGCAAACGGCAGGACGTCATCGGCCTTGCCGACGCCCTGGGCGACATCGTCTACGTCGCCTACGGGGCTGCCGCGACCTACGGCATCGATCTCGACTCGGTGCTCGCCGAGATCCACAGGTCGAACATGAGCAAGCTCGGCGCCGATGGCCGTCCCGTCTACCGCAACGACGGGAAGGTGCTCAAATCGGCTCTCTACACTGCGCCGGACATCGCGGCGGTCCTCAACGCGCAGCCACCGTTGACCGTACCGGGAAATGGATGACGACGGGCTTCCAGCAAGCCGCAAGTTCACCCGAACCGGTGACACGACCGCTCCGCTGACTCTGTTGGTCGGGACGGTGGTCGGCGTTAACATCCTGCAATGCCGACCAGCGACGAGCGCAGCGAGTGGACGAATCCGTCTGTTCGGCTCTTCGCGGGCGACGACGACCCCTTGGCCGTGGCGTCGAGGACCGCCCGAGAGGTAATGGCCGCTGCAGGGTCGCATGGCTTGGCAGGGCCGCCGTTCGATCCGTTCGCCTTGGCTGAGTTGCTGGGTCTATCTCTCCGCGCGCGAGTTGACATCGCGGACGCGCACATCCGGTCCGACACGGCCGGGGTGCGCTCCACCCCTGAGCAGCCGCTTCGAGGTTTCGTCAGAGCCGATCAATCCTTGGTGATCGAGTACAACCCGACCAGGCCGCGCGGGCGCCTGCGATACGGCGTCGCGCACGAGATCGGCCACAGCCTCTTCCCCGACGTCGCGTCGGCACCCCGACACCGGACGGCGATGGGCGCGGTTCCGGGGCGCGCCCCGGACGACGGGTGGCAGCTCGAACTGCTCTGCAACCTGATCGCCGCCGAACTGCTCATGCCGAGGAGGCTGTCACCGGACTCGTCGGACTGGACCTGGACATCGACTTCGTCATGGAGCAGCGGCGCCTGTTCGACGTGTCCACCGAGGCCCTCCTGCGCCGGTTGACTACTACGGCAGATCGACCCGTCACCCTCGTGGCGGCGTCCCGGTACGAGGACACCTCCGACTCGCCGTTGCTGGTGGACTACGTGGTGACGTCCTCGACGTCCGCGCCGGACTTCGCCAGAGGGTCGAGGGTTCCCGGAATCGATGTGCTCGGCGGCTGTACGGCCGTCGGTCAGACCGTGCGCGGTTCCGCGACCGCGGACGGCTCGGCCATGCGTGTCCAAGCAGTGGGCACACCTCCTTACCCAGGTCGCCTGCTACCGAGGGTGTTGGCTCTGATAGAACCGGAGTCGGGGCGTCCGAACGAGGCGGGGATTGAGTACAGGACGGGGGACGTCACCGACGCCCACCTGGACGGCCCTGCGGTCATCGCACACGTGGTGAACGACTCGGCCCGCGCATGGGGGAAGCGAGGGGTTGCACGGGCGCTGGCGGCGCGGTTCCCGGGCGCGGCCCAAGCGTTCCGGTCCTGGGCCGTGGCGTCGTCGCACAATCTCGTGCCGGGCATGGCGCACATCGTCACCACCGAGGCAGGGGACACGCGCGTCGATATCGCGAGCGTGGTGGCCCAGCGTGGCTACGGTCCCGGAGTCAGGACCCGACTCGACTACGCGGCTCTGCGCACCGCACTGGAGCGGGTATCGGAGCACGCGCTGGGGGAGGGGCTCGCCGTCCACCTACCGCGGATCGGCACCGGGCAGGCGGGCGGCCGATGGGACCTCGTCGTGGACATCCTCCGCGATGTAGTAGTGCGTAAGGGCGCGCGGGTCGTGGTGCACACGATCCCAGCGCAGCGGAGCACTGTGGAGGGGTAGCCGTCCCGCTCGGCACGCGAGAAGGGGGAACACGATGACGTCGAACCCGCGAATCGTCGCGATAAGCGGTGCCGTGGGGGCAGGCAAATCGACGCTGGCGAGACTGCTAGTCGCCAGGCACAACGCGCACCACCTACGAACGCACGACCTCATGACCGACCGCGCGCAGGAGTACGGCATCGATCTCCCCCAGGAACGCCGGGCCATGCAGGAGTACGGCGACCGGCTCGACAAGGAGACGCAGGGAGGATGGGTCGCCGAGGGCGTGGCACGCCACCTCGGTTCGACCGCGGATGCCGTGCCCTCGCTAGTGATCATCGACGCCGTGCGCGAGCACCAGCAGGTCACCAGGTTGCGGGAAGCGTTCGGCACCTTGGTGACGCATGTCCACCTGACGGCACCTGAGGAGGTCCTGAACGGTCGGTACCGCGCCAGGGGAGGCGGTAGCGGCATCGCCGAGCTGGCCTCCTACGCCGAGGTGAGGATCAACCCGACCGAAGCGGCGATCAGCGAGTTGGAGCCCGAGGCCGACACCGTGATCGACACAGCGCGGAGTGCGGAGGAGGACGTCTACATCCGGGTCGCGGGCGCGCTGGGCCTGTTCGCCGACCGCGACGACCGCCTCGTCGACGTGCTGGTGGGCGGGCAGTACGGAAGTGAGGGCAAGGGCAACGTGGCCTTCTTCCTGGCGCCCGAGTACGACGTCCTGATGCGGGTTGGCGGACCCAACGCGGGTCACAAGGTCCCGCTCCCCACCCCCTACACCCACCGGCTGCTCCCCTCCGGCACCCAGGCGAACACCGACGCCACCATCGTCATCGGTCCTGGCGCGACGGTGTCGCAGGACCTCCTGCTCAAGGAGATTGCCGACTGCTCAGTGGAAGTGGATCGGCTCGCCATCGACCCACAGGTCATGATCATTGAGGGCGCGGACCTGGAGGCTGAGTCCGCGCTCGTCGGCGGGATCGGCTCGACCGGGAAAGGCGGTGGCGCGGCGGCGGCCCGGCGGATCGTCGGCAGGCATAACACCTGTGCGCAGGTCCCTGTTCGTCTGGCCAAGGACGTCCCTCGTGTATCGCCGGGTACCGGCCTTCCGTTGCAGGGCAAACGGAGTCCATGAATCACGATCGCGCTGGCGGCGGCGGTGTAACGACCGACACCGGTGTCGCGACGGATAGATCAACCTACCCGGAAGAGGCAGACATGGCCGACAGTGTGGAATGTGCTTACTGCGGACAGAAGAAATCGGAACGCATGAACAAGTGTCCGCACTGCGGCAACGGCTGATCCGGTCACTCATCGGACACGGATCTGCATGACCTGTCCCTCGGGGTCGACCTGGCGTCGAACGCGCCCCGGCCAACGGTCCCCTCAACGGACCAAGACTTGTCCGCCAACTGTTCCACCCGCGATACCAGCACTTCCGGGTGACCAGCTGACACGAGCCCCTGGACGGCAATCTCGGTGACATCAGCGGCCGAGGGCTGCGGGCGCTTCGCCAGGAGCCCTCGGGCACGCAGTTGAATGCCAACGGCTTTCAACATGTCGTAACTGAAGTTCCCGGACACGCCAGCCAGGACGGCATCCTTCAGGAAGTCGGCCACGTTCAGCGTGTGCGCTCTTCCGGACAGATCTTCGTCCGGTGAGCCCTCGTCGGCGAGTCCAGTCACCACGAGGTACGAGCCGTCGTCCAGCGACAGGTTCAGTCGTGTCACCAGCACATGGTGGCACGGTGCCGGACCGCCAGCCCCGAAAGGATCACGTGAAGGCTCCTAACATCCTCCGACGTGTGTGGTGGTTGGGTTTCTGGCAGACCGCCGAACACGTGCACTGGTGGCTGTCATCGGATCAACCGGATGCCGAACCGCCGGAGGTGGGGTCCACACCCCGTCACTGGCTCGTCCCGCCGCTGGAAGCCTTGATGTCCGCGCTCCCCGGCCTCACCACGCATGAGCGGACGACCCTCGCCGACATCGACCACCGCATCGAACGGGCCGTCCTCCCCGCTTCCGCTACTTCGAAGACCTCCGGCACCGTCATCGGCCAAGAGGATACGGATGCGATGGCGGCCGTCATCGCTGACCGCATCGAACTCTTTGCCCGACGGGCCGCTGTGCTCGACGGTGCCGCACGGCGTTCGTGGACGGGGGCGATGGTCGACGTGGTGGACAACCTCGCCCTGCTCCGCGAGCTCGGGGCGATGCTGCTGCCGCCCGCTCTGAGGGCTCGGCTCGCACGCACAGAGCCGAGCAGCACGACGGTCGTCATCGCTCCCGGCCCCGGTTTGTCGTTCGTGCCGTGGGAACTGCTGGTCGTGGACGACGAGCAGGACGTCCGCCTGGTCGAGCGCGCGGACGTCTTGGGCGGCATCAGCCCGGGCGTGCTGGTCAACCTCGCCCGTCCGGCTGCGCCGTTCGTGGGCGACGGTCCTGCGCTGCGCGTGGTCGACCCCATCGCGGCCGGGAGTCGGACCGGTGGCGGACGCATCTACCCCGATGGGATACCCGACGAGTGGCACGACAGGTTCGACGCGGAAAACGTGGTGCTCGGCGCAGTAACACCCGCGGGCTGCTCACCGGCCGAATTGGGCGCCGTGCTGCGGTCCAGGACATGGTCGCGGCTGGTGTTCGTCGGCCACGCCTCAGCGGCCGACACTACGATGCCGACTACGGCAGGCTTGGAGTTCGCCCCCGATCCCCACACCGGGGAGGAACGGCTTACCGCCGGGCGGTGGCTGCGGGAACCGGAGAAGTGGCCCGCGCCCCGACGGGTGGCGTTCGTCGCCTGCCAGTCGGACGACGCCGGGTATGCCGAGCAGATCGGCCTGACGCTGGCGGCTCTCAATGCGGGCGCGCGCACCGTGACTGCGACCCGCTGGAGCCTGCCCAGCGACGGCTCTGAGCACCTGGTGTCCGATGGAGCAGGGATCGGGCGCGCCACGACCGCTCTCGCCTTGGCCGTCGACGAGGCGTTGGGGTCGAACGACCCGGCCGGTTCGGTAAGCGACTGGCAGCGTGACCGGCTGCGCTCCTGGCGTTCGGCAGGCACCGCCGCTGAACGCCGCCTGCACGCCCCGCTGGTGTGGGCGTCGTTGGTGACCTACGACGTACCGGAGGCGGCGATCGCCTCGATCCCGGTGACCGGTGATTCGCGGCCCCAGCCCTCCGCGTTATCGGACGAGGAGAATGAAGCGGGGTGCGAGCCGCCGCGGGACGCGGCCGAGGCAGCGAGCCGGTTGGTGGCAGGCACAGAGGCGTTGGGGCGTGCTGACTGGAGCGGAGCGCGTGAGCACTATCTGGTGGCCCTCGCCGGATTCCTGGCCGCCGACGACCTGAAAGGCATCGCGGACGCGACGACCAACCTCGGGAACACCGCCTACTTCCTGGGCGACCTCGACGAGGCCGCACGGCGCTACCGCGCCGCTCTGCCGCTGTACCGGGACCTGGGCATGGACCGCAGCGTCGCGATCGTGGAGCAGAACCTGGGCAACGTCCACTTCCAGCGCGGTGAGCTGGATGTCGCTGCGAACCAGTACCGGGAAGCCGCCAACGACCTGCTAAGCGGCGGTTTCCAACGCGAGGCGGCGGACACGCTGGTGAACCTCGCCGCGGTCCTGGTCTCGCTGGGCCGTCCGCAGGAGGCTCTGACGCACCTCGACAGGGCCGGTGAGCAGTACCGGGAGACCTGCGGAGAGGACGAACTGGCGGGCAAGCTCGCCGAACTGGACCAGAACTCCGGGTTGGCCTTGGCGGAGGTGGAGTCGTTCGACTTCGCGCGGGAACACCTGCTCTCCGCCCTCCACCACTGGACTTCCGTGGATCCGTCGGAGAACCAGGCCGCCCGCACGAACCACAACCTCGGCCTCGTCGCGTTCCGTGCGGGAAACCTGGCAGAGGCGGATCTCAGGTATTCCGAGGCGCTGGCTTACTTCTTGGCCGTGGACAACCACCATGATGCCGCCGACACGCGCTTGGGCCTCGGAACGGTGGCCCGCAAGCGTGGTAAGGAGGTAGAAGCGCGGGTGCTCTTCCGTCTCGCGCAGCAGCACTACCGCCAGACCGGGCAGTGGCTGGCCTGTGCGCGGGCTTTGTTCAACGAGGGCTTGACCTTCCCGGAGGACAGCTTCACCAGGTTCGCGCTACTGGGTGGGGCTTGGGCCGCGATGCAGTCGATGTCGTGGCGACTCCCGCGGGTCGCGGAGCGCGCCGGGTGGCGTGCCGCCATCGACCACGCCACCGATGACCTCCTGCGGTCCGCCCGCCTCGGCGGTCGTCACCGCCACTTCGCCGAGATCGTGGAGTCGCTGCGCATATCCGGGACGCTGCGTCGGGTCGTCGAACCGGTGCGGGCGCCGGAGTCGAGGGACACCGACCGGGACGAATTGCGCGTGGAACCCCTGCCCCCGACGACGCTCTCCGCCTCGACCACCCCGTGGACGCTGTGGTCGGCCGTCGACGAGGTGCCTTGCGACGCGCCTCCATGGATCGACTGCGGTTGGCCGACCGCACTCGACGACATCGTTGAACGCGCCCAGGTGATCCTCGCCGCCTCGGAGAGCCGCCCGCTGCGCAACGGCACCGTCTCGCTCCTTCCCTTTCTCCACCGGCCTCGCGGTTACCTGCCGGGTATCGGAGATCTCCACTGACCGGCCCTCTTCGCCACCCGAGACCTACAACGAACGGATTACTCATGACCACATTGCGTATCAGCCCCGCCGCCCAGGGAACGCTGGTGGAAACACTCCACAAGCTCGTGAACGCATCAGGACTCGTCATCACCGTCCAAGGCTCCGGAGGGATCGAGGACGTCAAGAGTGCCATCGCCCAAGTGGCTCTCTGCCTCGTCGAAAAGGCCGAGGTCGGCGCCAACGGGCTCATCGTGAGCGAAATGGCTCAGTACCGCGTCATCTGGGGCGTCGTGGAATCTCCGGGCGGGAGCCTCGCGGTCCTGACCCCGCATTCGTTGTACGAGAAGCAAGAGATCAGTGACTGGAGCGGTAACTTCCGCGTGGAGGTGCTCGACCCGGTCATCGGCCTGTCTTCCCAGGGTTACTCCACGGGTGGTGGTGGCAACGGGACAGTAACTGAACCGGCGTTCGCCGAGGCTTTCGCGAACGCCTACGTCTGAACGGCTGCGTCTTTCGATCAGGTGTGCTCGGCGCAGGCCGTCCAACAGGCGGCGTGTCACATCGACCGGCTCGGCGACCAACGCACTCGCCGCCGCACGGCTGACGTGCGGGCCGGGGTGCACGGACAGCAGCCGGAACAGCCGAGCCTGATCAGCGGGCAGACGCTGGTAGGACGCGTCGAAAGCCGCTCGAACGGCCGCTGAGTCACCATATGCCAGCTCACCGAGGCGGGACCGCGTGTCACGGAGGATGCCGACCAACTCGCCAGCCGATTCCGGCTGGTCTGCGAGTAGTTCGGCGGTGATTCGCAGTGCCAGAGGCAGGTGACCGCACAAGGCGGCCAGTTCAGCGGCGACGGCCGGATCGTCGATGATCGCGTCGCCTGCCGCACGCAGCGCGTCAGTCAGCACGGCGACCGAGTCGTCCGGCGGCAGGACGGTCACCTCGATGCGACGGGCGTATGGAACGGGCAAAATGTGCCGACTGGTCACAAGTAGTCGATGCGTGGTGTCGCCGGGACGCAGCGGCAGCACCTGCCCGGTGTCCGAGGCGTTGTCGGCGACCACGAGCACTCGCTGGCTTCGGCGGGCGAGTTCCGACCGGTACAGCACTTCCCGCTCACCTTGACCGGCCGGAATGTGCTCACCTTGCACTCCCAACACCCGAAGCAGCGCGCCGAGCGCGGCGTTCGCGTCGATTCGGCGGGCGAAGTCGTAGCCATGCAGGTCCACGAACAGCACCCCGCCGGGGTACGAGTCGGCCGCCACCGTGGCCGCACGCACGGCGAGCGCGCTCTTGCCCACCCCTGGCGGTCCGGCGACGGTCACGATCGGCACGCCATCCGGTCCCAACGTCTCAGCGAGCACGGCCAACTCGGCTGTCCGTCCGCTAAACCCCTCATCCGGAGGCAACCCGGCCAACGCCAGCGGAACAGGAGCTGCGAAAGTGACGGACCGCCTGCACGACGTTCCCCGTGACCTCACCCCTGATTTCATTGTGCACCCCCGCAAAATACCGTTAAACTTTTGCGGGCAGCCGACCTGACTGGACTTGCGTGGACCGATAGCCCATCGCGGGTAGTGAACGTAAGACAGCTTCGCCAAGTCCGCGCAGGCCTGTTCGGGACTGTAAAACGAGCGGTGTATCTCCCGATCACGGAAGTGCACCTGATGACCGACATGATGTCCGGCGTGCAGAACGTCGAGAACTCGAAGCCCGCGACCGGCCTGGACGAGCAGCTCGTCGCGCAGTTGCTGAGCAGGGCCAAGGCCAGTGGGCTGAAGCTGACCGGCGAGGGTGGGATGCTGCAGCAGCTGACCAAGCTGGTGCTGGAGTCCGCGCTCGAGGGCGAGATCACTGACCACCTCGGCTATGACAAGCACGACCCTGCCGGTCGCGGGACCGGCAATTCGCGTAACGGCACCCGGTCCAAGACCGTGCTCACCGATGTCGGCCCGGTCGAGATCGACGTGCCGCGGGATCGGGACGCCAGCTTCGAGCCCAAGATCGTGGCCAAGCGGCAGAGGCGCTTGGGCGGCGTGGACGAGATGGTGATCTCGTTGGCCGCCAAGGGACTCACGACCGGGGAGATCTCCGCGCACCTGGCGGAGGTCTATGGCGCCGAGGTGTCGCGGCAGACCATCTCCACGATCACCGACAAGGTCGTCGAGGGCATGGTCGAATGGCAGAACCGGCCGCTGGACCCGGTCTATCCGGTGATCTTCATCGACGCGATCCACGTCAAGATCTGGGCTCTGTCGCCGATCTTGTGATCGCAACGGTCAGGTGTGGATGAGACGTTTGCGGAGGAGGTCGAGTCCGGCGCGGCCGAACATCTGTCGTTTCAGCATTTTGAGGCGGTTGATGGTGCCTTCGACCGGGCCGGAGCTGTGGGGCAGTGTGAGTCCATTGCGGACGGCGTCGAGGTCGCGGCGGAGGAAGTTCGCGAAGGACGCGAGCGGGCGCAGGGTGTCGTTCTCGGCGGTGGTGATCCAGGTGTCGAGGCGTTGGCCTTGCAGTTCGGTGAGCATGGTGGCGAAGTCGCGGACGTGGGTGACGAGCCGGTTCAGGTCTGGGGATCGTCGTCGGAGCTTGCGGAGTTGGGCGGTGTCGTCGCGGGTGAGGCGGTCGGGGCGGGTCATGATCCAGCTGGTGATCTGCCGAACGGAGGGTGGTTTCGGTGCTGGGACAGGTGCGTGGCCTCGTCCGTGGCGGAAGTGTCGGAGATAGCGTTGGACGGCCAGTTCGCCGCCGGTGTAGCCGTGTTCGGTGATCTCGCGGAACAGTTGGGTGGCGTTGCGGTGCCCGTCGTTCCACCGCTGGTGCAGGTATTCGATGTGCGCGTCGACGACGTGGGCGCGTTGCTCGGTCTTGGCGATCAGCTCGTCGATGGAGGCGGCGTTGGCGAACTTGCGGACCGTGGCAGGGTGCAGATCGAGTTGACGTCCGACCGCGGCCTTCGACCAGCCTTTGCCGATCAGGTGCTGGACCGCGGCGTAGTGCTCGCGCATCCGCCTGACGATCTTCTTCTCCGATGACCGTTGGACCACCAGCGGAGCCTCCGTCGAAGGCGCGGCTGGGGTTGGTTCGGCCAGATGAGGCCGCAACGCGTTCACGGTCTTCTCTACGACTTGGCCGAGGTTCTGCCAGAGGTGGAAGCGGTCGGCGATCTGGATCGCCTGCGGGGCGCCACTTCGAGCGCCTTCGGCGTAGCCGCTGGCTCGATCACGACAGATCACCTCGACACCAGGATGTTCCCGCAGCCAGGACGCGAGCCGGTCGCCGTCGCGGCCGTCGAACATGTCCAGCGGCCGATGGGTGTCAAGATCGATCAGCAGCGTGCCGTAATGGTGTCCACGGCGCAGCGCGAAGTCGTCCACTCCAAGTACCTTCACCACGCCGAGTGGCTCCTCCGGGATGGCTTTGACCAGCCGCAGCAGTGTGTCCCGACCAGCAACCTGGCCCAGCGCCGCGGCCAATCGGGAACCAGCGCGGCCCGCCAACGCCAGCCCGATCGCCGTCAACATCGCGCGCAACCCAGGCGTGTGTCGACTGTGCGGCATGGTCAGACCGGGCACCTGCTCAGCGAAGGTCGTCGCCGAACAAGCCTCGTTGACACAACGGAACCGGCGCACCGCCAACTGGATCACCGTGCTGGTGCCCGCCACGCTGACATCGGTCACCTGCCTCACGTAGCGGCCGTGAACCGTGGCCGAGACCTGACCGCACCGCCGACAGGACGCCGACCCGGCACGCACCCACGCAGCCAACTCGATCACCCCGTCTCTGCGCTCGATCCGGTCGATGACCAGGGCAGACAGGTGCGGGAACAACCGCTCGACACCACCACATGCGCACCGCGACCATGATCACAGACACCCGCGATCACAAAATCGGCGACAGAGCCAAGATCTGTGAAGGTCAGGTGGCCAACCGGCCGATCTACGTCGCGCTCGCGGTGATTTGCGATGGTCGTCGCGACATCCTCGGGTTGTGGGCCAGCGACGGCGGTGAGGGCGCCAAGTACTGGTTGCACGTGCTCACCGAGCTCAAGAACCGCGGCATCGACGACGTGCTCATGGTCGTCTGCGACGGGCTGATCGGACTGCCACGCGATCGCCACGGTCTGGCCGCAGACGATTATCCAGACCTGCGTGGTCTACTTGCTGCGCAACAGCTTCCGCTACGCGGGCCGCCAGCACTGGGCCGCGATCGCCAAGGCACTCAAGCCGGTCTACACCGCGCCGACCGAGGCCGCCGCGAAAGAGCGGTTCGCCGAGTTCGCCGAGGCCTGGGGCGGCCGGTATCCGGCGATCGTGCGGCTCTGGGACAACGCCTGGGCGGAGTTTGTGCCGTTTCTGGCCTTCGATCCGGAGATCCGGCGGGTGATCTGCTCGACCAACGCGATCGAGAGCGTCAACGCCCGTATCCGCCGCGCGGTGAAGGCTCGTGGGCACTTCCCCAACGAGCAGGCCGCGCTCAAATGCGTCTACCTGGCCATCATGAGCCTGGATCCGACCGGCGCCGGCCGCGCACGCTGGACGATGCGGTGGAAACCCGCGCTGAACGCGTTCGAGATCGCCTTCGACGGCCGCCTGGCCGCCGGACGCAAGTAGTTTCCTCCAACCCGAGTTACACCGCTCGTTTGACACACCCGCCTGTTCCGCTCGAAAAGTCATGGTTGTTGGTCAGGCAGCGTGTCTGTACTCGTTGATGAGTCCGCTGAGATGCGGGTGCGGTGCGGTTTGTGGGTGTCGAGGTCGGGTGCCGCAGTGGGGTTGCTGAGCTTCGGGTGGTAGTTGGTCGCGGGCTTGGTGGGTTGGTGTCGGTTGTAGTGGTCTTCGTCGGTGTTGGGGACTTGGCGTGCCTGGGCTTTGCCCAGGATCAGAGTCTGGTCGAGGAGTTCGCGTCGGAGAGTGCCGATGACCCCGCGGGTTCTCCTTGGCGAGCCGCAGTACGAGCGCCTTGGTCGTGGCCTGTGTCGCTGGACGTCCGGTACGTCGCCGGGCAGAGTGGTCCCACTTACGGGCTACGAATCTGCTATGCCAGGCGAGCAGGGGTGCTCGGCGTGACCGGGAAGGTGTCCCGGCCAACGACGACGGTCCACCAGCCCGGACAGGGCGGCGAACCAGAACTGGTCGACGGGCTCGTAGCAAACCGGACCTGGGAACTATCAGGCCTCCTGATCAATGACTTACAAGGATATCGCTTACCCGGAGGGTGGCCGTGGATCGTCGGCGGCGCCTTCCTCGCCCTGCGAGTGGGATGTTAAGCCAGACGGGAGGATCGTGTCCTCTGCGGCATTCGGGCCTGTTATGTCAGCCGCTTCGTGGTGGCCTAGTTCGATCAGGCGGGTGCGCAGCGCTTCGATCGTGGGGTTGTAGGAGCGGTCTACTGAGCCAAGGAAAGCTTATTGGTAAGTCGATTGGCTCGGTGCGCGAACAATTTTGCAATGAGTTCCGCGAGACGCTCGGTAAGCTGTCGATTCTGTCTGGTGAACAGCTTAATGGCCTGTTCACGGACTGGTGGGCGGCCAATCGAGAAGATCTCGACCAGTTACGCACGCCGGATGTCCTTCTGCCAGAGATGCGCAAAAAAATTGCAGAGATGATCGGCTTCGATCTTCTCGCGCGAACCGAGAAACTGGTGGCCCGCGAGCGGCAACGCCTGGTCGATATCTACCGTGCTTGGGGCGACAACCACGCGATCTCGCTGGCACATCTCGAACGTCGCAGGGAGGCTGTCGCCGCACGGCTGGCCGAGCGGTTGCGGGATTTGAACTATCAGTGGCCCTCGGCGACGGGCGACGAGCAGCTATAGACGGAGTCCACGAAGCCCCAGGTATTGAACGCAGTCGGATTGTCAAACGCTTATGGAGTCCTGCGGTTGGCAGCCACAGCGCGCGGACTGGCCAGGGCTGGCCTCTCCCCGCCTGCCGCCAGTTCTCTCTGGTGAACCGTGGGTCACGCCACTGGCTGTGTGAGCGAGTCACTCCGGCACTGCGGTGCAGAGGTCCTCCGCGCCCATACGCAGCTGGCAGAACAAGCATGATCACGTCGTTGATGCGGGGCAGCGACGATTACGTGCGTGATGTGATCCATGCGTTCAACGAGCGGGGGGCGCGCGGCCTGGACCCAAAAATGGAGCGGGGGACGCCCGAGGGTGATTGGTGAGGTGGTCCGGCAACGGATCTCCCCTGAGCGCCCGGACGTCCCCCCGCCTCCTGGGGCATCGCCGCGTTCTCGACCTGGTCGCTGTCCAGGCTGCGCGACCATCTGCTCGACTGCGGCACTGTGGCCGCGATCGGCCGGGAGACCCTGCGCCGGACCCCTGCGCACCGGCGGCGTGTCGTGGCAGAGCACTTCCATCTGGAAGGCGTCCACCGAGCCGGACTTCATGGTGAAGGTGCACCGGATCCTGGATCTCTACGACGACCTGCCCGATGACGGGTGGGCGATCTGCGTGGATGAGTTCGGACCGCTGGACCTGATGCCCCGCAAGGGCAAGGCATGGTGACCCGTCGGGTCACCATGCCGATTACAGGCCACCTACAACCGCTGGCGCGCTCGCCGTGGCGCTGGTCGTCAGCGGCGGGGACGCCTGTTCGTGTGGGTTCCAGCGGAGAAAGCGGCTATCCCGCCGGTTTTCGGTGTGGCGATCGCCTCGGTGTTCGTCGTCGCGGGTTGACGGTGCTTTCGGGGGCTCTTGGCGGGCTGGGGTTTGGTGCCGGTGCGCCTGCCTGATCGGACGGGCGGTGACGGTTCCGCGCTCGCCGCGGTGTAGCTGCGCTCGCCAGGTGCGAGTTGGGTGAGCAGCGGGTGGCCGGGTTGCAGGCGGGTCACGGTGGCGGTGATACCCGCTTTGCGGGTGAGGTCGCGGACATCGCCGACTTGCGTGTCGGTCATCAGGGTGACGACGGTGCCGGACGCTCCCGCTCGTGCGGTGCGACCAGAACGGTGCAGATACGCCTTGTGTTCCGTGGGCGGGTCGGCGTGGATCACCAGCGTGACGTTGTCGACATGGATGCCGCGGGCGGCGATGTCGGTGGCGACCAGAGTGGCCGCGCTGCCCTCGGCGAAGGCGAGCAGGTTACGCGTGCGTGCCGACTGGCCGAGGTTGCCGTGCAGCTCGACGGCGGGCACTCCCTCGGCGATGAGCTGACGGGTCAGCTTCGTGGCGCCCCGCTTGGTGCGGGTGAACACCAGTGTCCGCCCCGGCGCCGCGGTCAGGTCGACCAGCACCGGTAGCCGGGCCGCTGGCTGCACGTGCAGCACGTGGTGTGCCATGGTGCTGACCGGCGAGGACGCGGAGTCGACGCTGTGGGTCACCGGATCGCGCAGGAAGCGCCGGACCAGCACGTCGACGCCTGCGTCGAGGGTGGCCGAGAAGAGCAGGCGCTGGGAGTCGGCGGGGGTCTGGTTCAGCAGCCGGGTGACCTGCGGCAGGAAGCCCAGGTCGGCCATGTGATCGGCCTCGTCCAGCACGGTGATCTCCACGGCGTCGAGCCGGGCGTGACCGGACGCGACGTGATCCGCCAGCCTGCCGGGGCAAGCGATGAGCACGTCGACCCCGGCGCGCAGGCCCGCGATCTGCGGGCCCGGACGTACGCCGCCGTAGACGGTCATGGTGCGCAGGGACAGCGCCTCGGCCAGCGGGGCGATGGACGCCCCGATCTGGTCAGCCAGCTCTCGTGTCGGGGCCAGGATCATCGCCCTGGGCTTGCCGGGACGTCGCGTGCTGGTGCTGGTGGCGAGCCTGGCGAGAACGGGCAGCGCGAACGCGTAGGTCTTGCCCGACCCGGTCCGGCCGCGGCCGAGTACGTCGCGGCCTGCCAACGAGTCGGGCAGTGTCGCCGCCTGGATGGGGAACGGGGTGACGATGCCCTGGGTGGCCAGGGCCGTCACCAGCTTGGCAGGTACACCCAGTTGGGCGAAGGTCGAACCGTCCGTCGGCGATGCGCCGAGCGTGGACGAAGAAAGGTGGTGGGGGCGGCGGGCCGCCATATGTGCTCCGAAACGTCGATGGGTCGTCCCTGCCCGGCGCAGATCCACCTGGATCGCGGCGCGCGGTGGTCGACAAGAGACGTGGCCCAAGGCAGAACTGAACGGACCACCATGGTCAGTCTACACAGCCCTGCAAGCGACGGCACTGACCACTCGGTCACACCGCGCCCGCCAGGTGTTCGAGAAGACGACGTGATCGCTGGCACGCGGGAATCAGGCAAGGTGGCCGGTGGTCGCGTATTGTGACGTGATCCACATGCCGTAGTTCATTGGAGGGTGCACGTGCAGATCCAGGTCAACACCGACCACAACATCCATGGTGGCGAGAAGTTGGCTGCCCACGTGACGGCCGAACTGGCGACCAGCCTGTCGCGGTTCGACCAGTGGTTGACCCGAGTGGAGGTGCACCTCAGCGTGGACGCGGCCGGGCGAGCCGAAGACAAGCGCTGTGTGATCGAAGCCCGTCCCGCAGGCGCCCAGCCGGTCGCGGTCACCCACCACGCGGGCTCGGTGGACGACGCGTACAGCGGAGCCGCGCAGAAACTGGAGAAGGTGTTGGACACCAAATACTCCCGCGCGCACGACCACAAGGGCGGCGACACCATCCGCCACATGCAACCCGTCGACGACTCGGACTGACCGCTGCGGGTCGACGCCCACGTACTTCTTGGTATCGCCTGCTCCGCGCGAGGTTCGGCACCTGATGTTCAGTTCACAGGGAGCGGGCATCGCTGCGGGGAGGGCGGTCGGCATCCCAGTGCTCTTGAGTCGTGTGTGGACATTGGGCCTAGACGGCGACCGGAGTGTTCGAACGGACCCTGTCTCAAAATACGGATACCGCCTGACCGCCAACTCCAGCACCTCACCGCGCTTGTCCTGGGTGGCCGCCGCGACGTAGGTGCGGTGGTATGTCAAGTCTTCGGTGAAGATCGACCAGTGGGCTCGCGTGGGAAAAACGATGCCAGGACCAGGCGTTTCCGGTCAGGGCTGGAGCCAGCGGTCGAACCAGTCACGGGTGCGGCGCAGCACGTCGAGTTGGTGGTTGCGTTCCCGGATCGAATGGCCCTCCCTGGGGTAGATCACGAACTCGTGCTCGGCGCCGAAGTGGCGCAACGCCCGGTGGAAGTAGACGGCCTGGCCGAGGGGGACGTTGGTGTCTTCCGCACCATGCAGGATGAGCACCGGGGTGCGGACGCGGCCGGCGAAGGAGACCGGGCTGAGCGCGTCATGTGGGTGAGGGCCGATTCCGTCCCAGCCGGTGCTGCCACCGAGCGCTTCATCGAGCTGGCCGTTCTCCCCAGTCGCGGCGAGCATCCCCCAGTCGGAGATGCCGGCGCTGACCAGCGCGGCGCGGAACCGGTTGCTCTGCCCGATCGCCCAAGCGGCCATGAATCCGCCGTGGCTCCCGCCGGCGATGCCCAGCCGATCGGGGTCTGCGACGCCCTCGGCGATGAGCAGGTCGATGCCGGTCAGGATGTCGGTCCACTCCTCCCGGCCGACCCTGCCCGCGACACTGGCGGCGAACTCGTGACCGTGGCCTTGGCCGCCGCGCGGGTTGGGGAGGAACACCGCGTAGCCAACGGTGGCCAGCCACTGCGCGCTGGGGAACCAGAACAGCCGGAGGCGATCGGCGTAACGGTCGTAAGGGCCGCCGTGCACGAGCGTGACGAGTGGGAACGGGCCGTCGGAAGCGGATTTGCCGACCGGCAGCACGAGCAGACCGTCCAGCTCGAGGCCATCGGCGGCACGGTAAGCCAGTGGCTGCTGTGTACCGAAGGTGATGTCATTCAGTTCAGGGCGTATGTCGGTGATCTTCCGCAGTGGCCCGGTTGGTGGGCCGATGTGGACGTTCGTGGGTTCGTAGCGGGTGCCGGTCAGTGCCGCGATCATCGTGCCCGCGGGGGTGGAGGTGAGGGAGTCGAGGCGACCGGAGTGTCGCGACAGTGGTGTGGGACCGTCGGGGTCGAGCCTGGCCAGGGTCGTGTTCAGGCCGTCGGCGAACACCACCAGCGGGGCGGCATCGGTGGGGCACAGTTCGGTGGGGCACATCGGCAGGCCTGCGGTGCGGTTGCGCCGGACGCGGCTGCTCATGGCCAGGTCGAACACGGCGGTGCCTGCTTGGAGGACCGGTGGGGTGAGGGCGACGTAACCGAGGTGCCAACCGTCTTCAGCCGGCCACCAGGCCAGGGATTGTGCGTGGGCCTCGACCGGTCCGAGGTCCTCCGCGGTCCCCATGGTGGGGTCGAACAGGTGTAGTCGGCCGGTGCGGGGGCCGTAGTCCTTGTCGGCGCTGGCCTGGGTGAGCACGGCGAGCGGGCCGGCGTCGGGTCGTTGCCGCAGTTCCACGACGTGCCGATCGCCAAACACCGCCGGGGTGGTGACCCGGCCGGTGCGCAGGTCGAGCAGGCGCAACCGGGCACGCGGTTCGCGTTCACCGACGACAATGGCGTCGTCACGGTCCCGGGCGCGGCGCCTGTCCTCCTCGGTGGACTCGTCCTCGGCGAGCAACGCCACCAGGTTGGGATCGGCGAGCGGCAGATGGTCGACGACGCCAGCGCGCCAGCTGGTCAGCGCGATCACCACGCCGTCAGCGGGGGTGAGCCGGTGCAGCTGCGGAGTGCCACGCTCCGCGCGATCGGACAGGAAGTACACCATGCGCGAGTCAGCGGACCAGCGAGGCCGGGACTCCGTCGCGGTGTCGGTGGTCGCCCGACGCCACACACCGTCGCCTTCGATCTCGGCGAAGCAGAGTGCGGTGTCGAGGTGGTCACCGATTCTGCTGGTGGGGGCGAGGACGTAGCAGAGCAGATGCCCGTTCGGAGCGAGAACTGGCGTCTGCGGGACGCGACCCTCGACCACGAGTTCGGCGGTCAAATCTGTCATGCGATCAGTGTGCCAACGTCAACAGCGCACCACATGGACGAGTCAGCGCACTCGGAGCAAGCATGCAACCGCATCGACAACGCAGTACCCCAACGCGCCCGGCCGGCCAAGGTTCAGATAGGCACCTCCGAGTACAAGATCACCCCGTTGGAGAAGGCGGCACGGAGCTGCTGGGGTATCCGCATCCGCGGCTGCAGGGCCCTGAACTGTCTTGAGGGGTGGGTGGTCCACAGTGGACCACCCACCCCGTTTCATGGCTTACTCAGCCCAGACGGTGCCAGAATACCTGCCCGGTCGGACCGTAGAGGACGATGTTGCTGTCGTCCTGCACGATGAAGAGGCTCGCGGCGGTGTTGTTCGTGCCGGTGTGCCAAAGGGCGCGGCCGTCGGCGGCGTACACAACGAAGTTGCCGTCGCTCTGGAAGGTCGCGGTCGCGCCCGGGTTGCCCCAGGTGTTGGTGTGCCACAGGGCGGCGCCCGCGGTGTTGTACAGCACCAGGTTGCCGTCACCCTGCATGACGAGGGTGTAGGCGCCGTTGGCGGACTTCAGGGACGCGCCGACGCCGAGGCCCTGGCCGCGGGTGAGGTGGTCGTTGGCGGGCGGCTGGGAGCCGCCGGCGACGTGCAGAAGCCGGTTGGGCGAGCCAGTGCCCGGGCTGGTCACTTTGTTGGCGGTGGCGCTGGAGTACAGCTGCGCGGCCACCTGCGCCGGGGTCGAGGAGGGAGCGGCGGCCAGGACCAGGGCTGCCGCACCCGCCACGTGCGGGGCGGCCATGGAGGTGCCGCTGATCGTGTTCACCGCGCTGTCGCTGGTGTGCCAGGCGGAGGTGATGTTCTGGCCGGGCGCGAAGATATCGGTGCAGGTGCCCCAATTCGAGAACGACGCGCGGGCGTCGGTGTTCGCGGTGGCGTTGACGGTGATGGCCTCGGCGGTGCGGGCCGGGGTGAAGTTGCAGGCGTCGGAGTTGGAGTTGCCGGAGGCGAGGGCGTAAACGACGCCGTCGGCGATGGACCTGCGGACGGCGTCTTCCAGGGCCGCGTTGCTCCCGTTGCCGCCGAGGCTCATGTTGGCGACCGCGGGGCCGGAGGTGTGGTCGGCGGTCACCCAGTCGACACCGGCGATGACTCCCGCCCAGCTACCCGAACCGGCGCAGGACAGCACCTTCACGGCGGTCAGCGACACCGCCTTGGCGACACCGTGCGCGGCACCGCCGATAGTGCCCGCGACGTGCGTGCCGTGACCGTTGCAGTCGGAGTTGTTGCCGTCCCCGACGGTGTTGGTGCCCCATGTCGCGCGCCCGCCGAAGTCCGCGTGCGTGGTCCGGATGCCGGTGTCGATGACGTACGCGCGCACACCGGCGCCGGCATTGGGATAGGTGTAGCTGTTGTTGAGCGGAAGATCGCGCTGGTCGATGCGGTCCAGGCCCCAGGAGGGCGGATTGGGCTGCGTCGCGGCGAGTGACACCACGCCGTCCTGCTGCACATAAGCCACAGCCGGGTCGGCGGCGAGCGTGCGGGCCTGCTTCTCGGTCAGCTTCGCCGCGAAGCCGTTCAGGGCGTGGCTGTAGGTGTGGGTGACGGCCGCGCCGTAGGACTGCGCCAACTGCGCGCCGTCCTTCAGCACGACGATGTAGCTTCCCTCGATCGCCTGTGGCACGGACAGGACCGTGCCCTCGGCGACGGCGGGCGGGGCGAGGAGCACGGTGGCGGACAGGGCGGCGGCGAGACCGACCCCGGCCGCCCAGCGCGCGCGGACAGCACCAACTGGCGTCATACGGGTGACTCCCTCGAGCGGTCGTGAATGCAGGGCGTAGTCGACACTGGCAGTCGGTGCCGTGTTCGGCAATCGCCCGAATCCGCCGACGGATTAGGACGAACGACCCATTCAGCGGGCGTATGTACCTGGCCCAACGCAAGCGATATCGACCACTCGCCTCGCAGTCAGCCTCGAACGAGTCCTCGACCGCGCCGCGACCTGCGTCCCACAACGACTTCTCCACAGCCGCTCACACCTTGCATGGTGTGATGTCCAAGGACCACTGCTAGCTGGCGGCTTCTGCCGGTCCCGCTGGGTGCGGCCGGTGCCGCGGCTGGCGGTGGCCGGGTGGGGCGAGGGACAGGTGCGGGCGTCGGTGTTGTGCGAGTTGGCGCAGCTCGGCGGTGCACATCATGAACCCATCCGCCGCCGGGAGCTGCCGTACGTAGTGGTCCATGTCATTGAGCAGTGCGAATACGTGGACGGGGGTGCCCGCTTCTCCGGCCGCGTCGACCACGTGGCGCAGCGCGGCCTCGACGGCCGGGTGCCGTGTCTGGTAGGAGGGGGCGACCAGGTGGTTGCTCCGGTCCGCGGCGAGGTAGAACTGGACGAGGTCCTTGGTGCCGACGAACAGTTCGCTCGCCCCGGCCGCGCAGAAGTCCGATGTGGAGTGGACGGCGGCCGGGGTCTCGATGAAGACCGACAGCGGGAAGTCGTCGGGGAGGCCGAGGTGGCCTCGCAGCCGCAGGTACTCGTCGTGGTCGTTGACGAACGGCACGGCGAAGCTCAGGTGCGGTGGGTTCCGGCCGAGGCGTTTGCCCACGTATTGGCGCAGGGCCAGGAACGCGTGCGGGTAGTGGGGTTCCCGGAGCAGGGCGCGCGCGCCGTGCAGGCCGAGGTCCGGGTTCGTCTCCTGGTGCACCTCGGTCTCGGTGGTGATCTTGGTGGCGTCGTCCGACCGGAGGTCGAGCAACCTCGTGACGAGACGCTGACCGGGGAGGAGTTCGTCGGCGATGGCGCACAGCTGTGCGCCGAGGGCGGCGCCGTACCACTCGGCCGCCTGCGGTTCCGACCGCAGCAGGTCCAGTGGGCTCAGTCCCGCGGCCAGGCAGACGAACTCCTCGCGGACGAAGAAGGTGCCGACCTCCTCGACCGGCGGTGTGATCGCGTTCGTCGCCCGGACGTCGCTCGCGTCGGCGATGACCACGCAGATCGAACGGAGGTCGGCGGGCGTGACGGGAAAGTCCCGCGGAGGCCCTTCGGGACCTGCGGTCTCGCCAAGGATGACCGACTGCCGGTCGAGTCGGATCGTGACGTGACCGGTCAGCCTGTCCAGCTCCGCCGGGTCGACACGCAGTACCGGAATACCGCGCGAACGGCAGAGGGACTCCATGTGGCCGGTGTGGCCGCCCCTCGCGCAGATCACCGCGGACGAGGCGACGATGGCGTCGTAGAGGCCGGGGTGGAGCGCGTCGACGACCAGGACGGAGCCGTCGACAGGGGTCCGGGAGTGGTTGCAGGGACCGCCTGCTGTCGTCGGCGACGCGCCGACCAGCAGGACCCCGAAGATCTCGACGTGGCTCACGACGCGCATCCAGAGCAGGTCATGATTTCCAGGCTCGCACCTGCTCCGCCCCCGCACACCTCCCCGGATGCGCCGCGACCCGGTCAGCAGGTCGTCTCCAGCTGTCGCCCCAACCCGAGCACGGCACGGAGTTCCCTCGGGGTCACGGACAGGTTCTTCAGCTTCTCCGTCGCGGCCGAGGTGACGGCGAACCGCAACACCGATGCCGGTACGGCGTCGTCGCCGCTGCGCGCGGCGATCTCCCGGAGCGAGCGCAGGCTGTCTTCCAGCCGCGCCGTGAGCGCCTGCCGGTGGTCCTGCCGCCGGGCGGTCATCCGGCGCACGTCGAGCATCGTCGAGTACGCGAGCGCCTCGTCCCACCCCTGATCCCGGACGCCGGGCGGGCTGGTGGCCGTGTCGTAGCACGACTCAAGATGGCACAGGACGGTGGCGGCGACCCCCACCGAGTGGTTCTTGATCGCGGCGAGGTTGAACGAGAACGCGCCCAGCCGCCCGTTCCGGACGATCTCGTCGCCCTCGCGGGGGTGGCCCACCACGGTGATCAGGCGCGACGGGCTGCCCGCCGCGCCGATCAGGCGCCCGTGGTCGTCCACCTCGACGCCCCGGCCCGTGCGCCGGTGGGGGCAGGCCAGTCCCTTCCGCAGGAGGTTCCTCCAGAGTTCGGTGCCGACGCGCTCGTAGTCCGACTCCCGGCCGAAGTTCGAGATCACGAGATCCGCCTCGATGCCGGTCGTTCGCCCGGACACGGTCACGACCAGCGTGCCCGCCTCGGTGCCGCGAATCCCCTCGACCCTGCCCGCGGTCACGACGACCGGTCCGCCTGCTTCCACCGCGCTGTTGACCAGGTCGGCGGTGTAGGGCATGACACCGACCCGCAACATCGCGAGCAGGCTGCCGTAGCGGTCGAGCAGCGCGCGGAGATCCGTCGTCGGCACCCGCGCCAGGAGGTCGGGCAGGTAAGGTTCCCACGCCTTGAACACCCGCTCGGTCACCACCGCGGGCGACACCTCGGGATGCTCACGCGCCACGGCCACACACGCCTGTTCCCACTCCTCGGTGAAGCGCCGCACGAACTGGTCGCGCCCACCGTAGGAGCCGTCGTCGAAGAACCGGGGCGTCGGCAGGTCGAGGACGTGGTGCCGGTGGTCCGGCGGGTACGTCCGCAGTGTCAGCCCGGAGCGCGAGATCATGTGGATCGTGCCCGTGTGGCCACGCCGCAGGAGCAGCGTCGCGGCGTCGTACGCGCTGAGCAACGTGCCGACGATGGCCACGATGTCGTCCTGCCGGGCGCTGAGGATGCGCTCGAGCCCGGCTGCGGAGTAGGGCTCCGGTACGAACGCGGGGTGGCCCACCACATCTGCGGCGAAGAACGGGGACTTCCGCTCGAGCCCGGTCGCGAGAACGACGTGATCGGCGGGGAGCGGGACCCGCCCCGATCTGGTTTCACCACCCGCCAGGGTGAGATCCTCGACGATGACGTCGACGTGGGCTTCACGCACCTCGATGTCGACGACCTCGCCGTCCCCCTCGACCAGGACGACGCCTGCCAGCGCCTCCTGGGTGGCGTGCGCGAGGCGGTCGGCGAGGTACTCGGGATATATCCGCCGGGGCGCGGGCCCGGACTCCACGAACGTGAAGTCCTTCCATTCCCGCGGCCACCCGGTGCGGTCGGCTTCGTGGTTGGCCCAGTCGATGAAGTCGTCGACGTCCTCGCGGAAGATCGACATCCGGCCCGCCTGGATGTTGAAGACGTGGTGCCAGTGGTTGCTCTCCGGGTGGTGCGCGATCCCGGCGTTGCGGAAGTCCGGTCGCCGCTCGATCACCATGATCTCAACGGGTTCCCTGGCGAACTGGAGGAGGCGGATGGCCGTGGCCGTACCGGCCAGGCCTGCGCCGACGATGACGACTCTGCGACGTTGCTCGGGTTTCACGACGTGTCTCCCGCCTTCACAGCGCGACCGGAACCGGCCGAGTGGCATGGCGGAATTGGTCGAATCCACCCGCTCGGCAAGGAACGTGATTGCTGGAGGCGAATTGTACCGTGAACTCACACCCGCCCGGGCCGCGTAACCCGACCGTGCTGAAGAGCCGACATCGCAAGATCATGGCAGATAACTAGTGCATGCCTACGCCGAGTACCCCCTTCCAGAGTGCTCGAACGAGCATGATCACGGAACCGCACCCGACGACCGGCACGATGTTCGACGTGGAGAACGTTGAGGCCCAAGCCCTGGACTGGCCTGGACGGGCACCTGGTGAGCCGCGCCAGGACGAGGTCGGGGTGTCCGGCGCCCGCGCGGCGGTCGGTGCCCGACAGGAGAAGCCGACTTCACGGGCTCCAGCGCCACACCAGTGGCGGCCTGCCGCCCTTGGGTTGCGCGGCGGCGTGCTGCGTGGTGCGTTCCAGGCCGGGAACCCGTTCCATCGTGCGGCTGAGGTTGGCCGGATAGGGACGGTCGCCGGTGAGGGACTCGGTCACGTCCAGTGCCTGTGAGGTGGTGAACTCGCCGCCCAGCAGTCCCGCGGTGAACACCGTGTCCCGCCACAGCCGGTCGGCGAGCATCGGGCGGCAGTCGCGGACGATGCGGTCGTGGTCGAAGGCCAACGGCGGCACATCGTCCAGCGGAGCCCACGTCGCGCGGTCGCCGTCCATCCGGCTCACGTCGAAGGTGCACCACAGCGCGATCGACAACGTCGGGCCGCGCGGATCTCGGGACGGCTCGTCGAACGTCGTCAGCTGACCCGTCGCCGAGATGGCCGCCGAGGGCACCCCGAGCTTGCCGATCACCGCGCGCCTGGCCGCGTCGCGCAGCCGCTCGCCCTTGCCCAGCAGCACACCGGGCAGGGCCATCGCGCCCGCGAACGGTTCGAACGCGCGGGGAGCGACCCCGAGCAGGACCGCTCTGGAGTGCGGGTCGAAGCTCAACGCCAGCACGTCCACCGACACAAGGGTTGACTCGATCACGGGCCGATTCTCCCGCATTCTCACCGGTGGGCCTGCGCCCGCACCGCGTAGTCGGCGCGGTCCGGCCCCGCGCCCGCCACCACCACCGGAACGCCCAAGTGCTCCTGGAGCCACGCCACCGGGTCCGGCATGTCGACCAACTCCGGCGTGCGGTCGGCGAGGAACCCGGTGAGCCCGGATTCCGGGAGCGGCGCGTCGTACGAGGTGGCCACGGAGAGCCCGTCGGCGTCCAGGTGCGTCACCGCCAGGGCGTCCACGCCACCGCACGCCGCCACCGCGTAGCGCAGCAGCACGGCGTCGAGGTGCCCCGCGCGCCACGCTCCCTGGTACTCGCCCGCGCCGTTGTGCCGCTCCGGGAACCGGGCCAGCACGCCCCGGTCCTCGGTCGGGAACGGCCCCGCGCCATGGCGGGTCTGGTACGTCCTCGTCACGCCGATCACCGCGGCCTCGCGGCCACCGAGCAGGCCGAGGGCGTTGTCCGGGGTCACCGTCGACCAGGTGGTGTGCGGGTGGAATCCGCGCCACTGGTCGAGCAGCACGCCCTGGGCGCCCTCGAACACCAGCCTGCCCCGATCGGCGAGCTTGCCGACCTCGTCGCCGCTCGTGACGCGGACCGCGCCCGCGAAGTCCCGGTACAGGGCCACCAGGTCGTCCACCGCCATGCCCGCCCCGATGAGCGGCTCGTAGAAGCGGGCCAGCGCATCGAGCTTCCCGCGCAGCACCGACGGTCGCGCGCAGTCGCCCACCACCGGGGGCGCACCCGGAACACCGAGCACCTGCTGGCTCTCCACCGTGTCACCCGGATTCGCACCGCGAGCCGCGAGCAGCGAGTACCACACGGTCTCGCCGATCCCCTTGCCGCACGAGCCGTGCCGGGCGCGGCCGCGGGCGTCCTCCCGCGCCCGGTTCGCGGCCACGTGAATCGGCGTGGTGAGCAGTGCGCCAGCGTCGATCGACAGCAGTCGCAGCGGGTCGGCGACGCCCAGCGCCGCCAGTTCCTCCGACTCGCGGGCCAGGGCGATCGGCTCGACCAGGATGTGCCGGGAGAGGTGGGTCGGCACGCCCGAGAGCGTGCCGGACCCGAACTGGCTGAACGTGTGGTGGCGGTCCCCGACGACCACGTTGTGCGCGGCTTGCGCGCCACCGTTGAACCGCACCACCGACACCACCGGGCTTTCGTGGCACAGCGCGTCGACCACCGCCCCCTTGCCCTCGTCGCCGAACCCGAGCCCGACGACGATGATGTGCCCGGCCATCAGCTCAACGTCACGTCGTCGGGGCCGTCGAGCAGCGGGGGAGTGGGCGATGCGGCCACCGCCCTGCCGCCCGTGTGGACGAGTGCCTTGCCGACCGACACGCTCTCCGCCGCGGACCCGATCTCGGTCAAGTCCACCATCGCCTGATCCAGGTCGACCACCCGCTCCTCCATGCCGATGGTCGCGGCGATCAGCTCGCACACCGCGCCCGGATCGTCCAGCTTGAGGAAGTTCTGGCCGAGCAGGCCGCGCCAGTGGTCGGCGATCTCCGGGTCGTTGTAGTACGAAGACTGCTTGGGCAGCACGAAGTACACGTGCCACTTGCGTTCGAGTTCCCGGTACACCGATGCCGGGTCGATGTCTTGCCGCACGTCGTCCCCGATGATCCGGCGGATGTGCTTCGCCTCCAACCGCGGCTTGTTCAGCTCGTCGCCGATCAGGAACAGGTAGCCCTTGCGCCCACGCTTCTGCCACGCGTCGGTCACCACGTGCCTGGCCACGAAGTAGGCTGCGAGCTCGTACGACTCGCTCTTCTGCCCGCCGCCGTTGCCCTCTAGAAAAATGGTGCGCAGCTGCTCGTCCATCCGGTTGTCCGACTCGAACTGCCCGACCTGCAGCGGCACCCGGTCACTGTCGGCGTCGCCGATGCCACCGAACATCAGCTGCGGATCGGCCAGGTAGCCCTTGCGCTGCAGCAGGCCGTGCAGCCTGCCCAGCTTGCCTTGCATGATCTTCGGCACCGTGCCCATCGAGCCGGTGACATCGAACAGCACCGCGATCGGCGTGGAGTCGGCGTGGTCGGCCGAGTCGCGGCACTCGCGCGCCACCACGCTTTTCGGGTCGAGCGCGGGGTCGGCCTTCCACTCGCTCCTGTGCCGCGAACGCAGCGTGGAGGTGTAGCCGAAGTCATCGACTCCCTTGGCGGCGCGGAAGGTCCGGGCCGCCGCATAGGCGTTGTCGTCCCATTTGCCGTGTCCCACGTCAGGCTCCTGTCCTGGGTAGCGCGAACGGACGGAAGGTCCGTTCGCCATAGAGTTCTTCGAGCATTTCGTCGTACTCGGTGAGCAGGTCGACGGAGTCGGGCCGTCGACCGGGGTCGTCCTGCGTGCACCACCGCGCGAATGTCCGCTGCCGGTGTTCGCTGTCCGCCAACAGGTCCAGCATCATCGTGTGTGCCATGTGGACGTCCGTGGCGGCGGTGACCGGGCGCCCGTCGCGAACCTCCGGCGGGTAGGGGATGGTCTTGTCTGTCGCCAGCAGCCGCTCGCCCGCCGTGACGCCGAACGTCCAGCCCGCGAGCACGATCCCGTGCCGCTCGGGGTGCACCAGCACGTTCTCCGCGACGATCGCGCCGTGCACCAGGCCGATCCGGTGCGCGCCCGCGACCGCCCGCAGCAGCCTGCGGTGCATCCACGCGTAATCGCGTCCGTCCAGCCCGCCGGGGAACGCGCGGCGCACGTCCGCCAACGTCACGAACCCGTCCAGCAACGCTTCCAGCACGGTGAAGGCGCGCTCGCCACGACCGACGTCGCCGGACTCGTCGACCAGTCGCGGGTAGTAGGGCCGCAGCCACGGGTGCTCGTCGGTGAGCCTGCCGAGTCGGCGTAACGCGTCCCACTCGGCGTGCAGCAGCGGGTTGAGCACCGGGACGCGGACGACCTTGACCACGTGCGGCCCGTCGGTCCGATACACGTTGGCGACACTGCCCACCGCGTGCCTACCGGTGATCGGATAGGCGGAGCGCGCGGTACGCATGACGACCTGGTCCGAGTGCAGCCACATGCGATGGAACTGGGTCACCTTCGCCGACGCCGCGTGCGCCCTCGTGTCGTCCGCACCCACCCGGTCCGGGTGCAACACCAGCGCCAAGGCCCGGATCAGCCGCTGCGCCTCCTTCTTTCCAGCCGCGCCGAACGGTCCGAACAAGTCCGCGGGCGAACGGGCCCCCTCGACCCGTTCGAGCGCTTCCTCCCTGGTGAACATAGTTTGAGTCTAGACGACTCAAACTCCGGATGGGGAGAAGCCCGCGTGGCCTGCGCCACATTTCGAGGCCTTCGGTCAAGGACGCAGGCCCGCGGGCGGATCGTCGCCCACCAACCCGTCAACGGACCGGGGATGTCGGTGAAGAAGACTGTTCGCTGGCTGGTTACTGCGGCGACCCGGGTCGCCGCAGGCTGCGGCGGGCGCTGCTGGATCTGCGGGCTCACCGCCGTCGCCGGGGAGAAGCTGCCCGGTCGCCGCGGCAAGACCCGGCTGCTGTGCGCCCATTACGACCGCCTCGTCCTGACCCGGAACGCTTAAAGCTGTCCCAAGCCGCAAGGGCCCCTTCGTGCACGATGGCGCACACCTGGACTGAGTCCCGCGTTCACGGATACTGTCCACCCAGGTGTCCCGCGATCCGGGGAATCGCTCACCGTCGGTTCGTCATATTCGTCCCGGTAGGGCATGAGGCCGACGTGATGTCGGGTTGATGCCTGGCTGATGCCGCCGTTCCGCATGATTCCGCCTGTATGTCCATGGGGGACCGCGGGGAGGAATCACAGTGCGTCTGCGGCGTGTGGTGGTGGCCGGTACGGTCACCGCCCTACTGGGTTCGATGCTGACGCTGCTCGCGGGCAGCGGTCAGCTGGCGGGGCCGAAGCCCGCGCCGGTCGCCGAGGCGGCGGACGCGCCCGCGGCGATGCTGGCCGCCCGGCTGCAGGGGACGCGGGTGGAGGTCGTCGACGAGCGGACCCCGACCCGGGCGGTGTACGCCAACCCCGGCGGCACGCTCACCGCCGAGCTGACCCCGGTGCCGGTGCGGGTCCACAAGAACGGCAAATGGGTCGGCGTCGACACCAGCCTCAGCCGTCGGGCCGACGGCGTGGTCGCGCCGGAGGCCGCCGTTGGCGACCTGACGCTGTCCCCGGGCGGCGACACCGCTCTCGCGACGATGCGCCGCGACGGCAAGGCGCTCGCGCTGTCCTGGCCCGCCACGCTGCCCGTGCCCGAGCTGTCCGGCTCGCGAGCGACCTACCCGGGTGTGTTCCCGGGCGTGGACCTGGTGATGATCGCCGAACGGGACGGCTTCCGCCAGCACCTCGTGGTGCGCGACGCCGAGGCCGCGCGCAATCGCGCGCTCAAGGCGATCCGGCTGCCGGTGGACGCTGACGGCCTCACCCTGACCGCAGGCAAGGACGGCGCGCTGCGCGCCGTGGACAGCGCCGGGACCGACGTGTTCAGCGCGCCGCCGTCGACCATGTGGGACGCCGCCGGGCGCACCGCGCCGATCGGGGTGTCCGTGGTCGACGGCGCGCTGGTGCTGACACCGGATGCGAAGTTCCTCGCCGACCCGTCGGTGACGTACCCGGTGACCATCGACCCGACGCTGACCACGTTCCAGAAGTGGGGCTGGGCCAACGTCCTGTCCGGCCACCCGAACTCGCCGTACTGGTGGACCAGCGGCGACGGCAACGCACAGGTCGGGCAGTGCCCGAGGGACCTGCCGGGCGGCGGTTGGTGCCAGGGGATCGGCGAGGGGCGGGCCTACTTTCAGTACGACACCGCTTTCCTGACAGGCAAGACGATGATCGAGGCGACGTTCACCACGGTCGCCATCTCCAGCCCGGACTGTTCCGACAAGGAGCAGGTCGTCTACCGCGCCAACAGCGGAATCTCGAGCGGGACGACCTGGAACAACCAGCCGGGCGGCGGCTGGAACCTCACGAGGTGGGTGCCCGGTGTGTACGGCGGACCCTGCGGGACGGGCTGGAAGGAGGTGGGGTTCGGCATCCCGCTCGACCTGATCGACACCCGGTCGCACACCCCGCTGTTCCTCGCGGCCAAGAACTCGACCGACCAGTACGCGTGGCGCAAGTACGACCCGGCGCAGACGGTCCTGAAGGTCAAGTGGAACCGCACGCCGTACGTGCCGGGCGGAATCGTCACCGACCCGACGCTGCCCCCGCCGTGCAAGTTCTGCGGTGGCCTGCCCTACGTCAGCCAGGACACCATGACGCTCGGCGCGCAGCTGTCCGACCCGGACGGTGACATGCTGTACCCGCAGTGGCGGGTATCGGCCAACGGCACCGAGATCGCGTCGTGGGACGGTTCCGCGCAGACCTCCGGCGCGGCGCACACCGCCCAGATCTACCTGGGCGACAAGCACAACCAGCGGATCGGCTGGTGGGTCCATGCCTCGGACGGTGTGACCTCAGGCCCTCAGGCCAACGGCGCCCAGTTCGTCGTCGACCGCGTCGCCGTGGACAAACCGCCGACCGTCGGGTCCGATCTGTACACAGAGGACAATCGCTGGCACGGCGGCACCGACGTGCCTGGCACGTTCGCCTTCGGCAGCAACGGCGTCGGCGACATCAACCACTACACGTACAACTGGCATGGCGGGCCGATCACCAAGGTCGACGCCGACGCCCTCGGCAGCGGCACGAGCGTGAAGCTGACCCCGCCGGGTGACGGCCCGCAGACGCTCTACGTGCACAGCTACGACCGAGCGGGCAACGCGAGCCCGCAGCGCGTGTACCGGTTCTACGTCCGCGCGGGCAACGGCCCCTTGGCGCAGTGGTCGTTCGACGGCAACGCCCAGGACACCGCGTTCCTCGGCGACCGGCACGGCACGCTGAACAACGGCGCGACCATCCAGGCCGCGGGCACGGTCGGCTCGACGGTCAAGCTCGACGGTGTCGACGACGACGTCACCGCGCCGAACGCGATCCGGACCACGGCCGGGTTCACCGCGTCCGCGTGGGTGAACCTCCAGCGCGAGAACGGCGCCCGCGCGGTCGTGAGCCAGGATGGCCTGAAGTTCCCCGGTTTCGCGCTGTGGTACCGGGCCGAGGACGACGGCAGCAACGCCCGATGGGTGTTCGGGAAGCCGACCTCCACGGAGAACGACCAGGGCGCGCGGTACGCGACCTCGGCGGTCGGCCTGCCACAGCTCAACACGTGGACGCACCTGACGGGCGTGTACGACCCGGACGCCAACGAGATCCGGCTCTTCGTGGACGGCAAGCTCGCCGCGACCACGACGGCCCCGCCTGCCAAGGACAACGCGGGCGGTCCGGTCCGGATCGGACGGACCATCTGGAACGGCGCGAGCGTCGACCAGTGGCCGGGTGCGATCGACGAGGTGCAGATCTTCGACCGCCCGTTGTCGGCCTCCGAGATCATGGGCCTGGTCAGCGCGGGCAACGTCCAGGTCGCGCACTGGAAGTTCGATGACGACAAGGGCATGACGGCCCGCAACGCCGTCGAAGGCGGCACGGACGCGGTGCTGGAGGGTGGTGCGACGTTCGTCTCCGACGGCGCGGTCGGCCGCGGGCTGCGTCTCGACGGCGCCACCGGCGCCGCGTCGACGCCCGGCCCGATGGTCCGCAGCGACCGGAGCTTCTCGGTCGCCGCGCAGGTCCGCCTCGACGCGAACGTCGACGAGAACGGTACCTTCACGGTGCTCAGCCAGGATGGCGAGAAGATCTGCGCGTTCTGCCTGCAGTACCAGAACAAGCGCTGGGTCTTCGTGCTGCCGCGTGTCGACGGCGACGCGGGGGGCTACGACGGGGTCAGCACGAGTTTCCAGCCGGTGCGCGGCCAGTGGTACCACCTGGCCGGGACCTACGACGCGGCCGACGGCAAGATCCGGCTCTACGTCGACGGTGAGCCGATCGGCGAGACCACCCGGGTCACGCCGTGGCAGGCGGCGAACGCCTTCCGGATCGGCCAGTCGCTGGTTCCCGGCGGGACGCGCCAGCGGCTGCCCGGCACGGTCGACGACGTCCGCGTGTACAGCAGGGCGATCTCGCCGGACGAGGTCCGCGTGCTGGTCACCGGCGCAGGCGTCACCGCGGCGACCTGGAAGTTCGACGGCGACGCCGCCGAGGTGCACGGCAGGTTCCCCGGCACGGTCGCGGCAGGTGCCGACTGGGCGGCTGGGCAGACGCGCCAGCCCGATCCGAACGACCTCGCCTTGCGGCTCAACGGTTCCAGCCACGTCTCGACGGCCGCACCTGTGGTGCGCACCGACCGCAGCTTCTCGGTGACAGCGTGGGCGCGGCTGGACAAGGCAGGCGGCCCGGCGGCGGTGGTGTCGCAGAGTGGGCAGCACGTGGCCGGGTTCGTCCTGCGCGAGCGCGCCGACGGACGGTGGGCGTTCCTGGCGATGAACAGCGACCAGCCGGGCATCGGTGACGAGGCGGCCGGGCCGGTCGCGCAGCCGGGCGTGTGGACGCACCTGGCCGGGGTGTACAGCAAGGACCGCCAGCGGATCGAGTTGTACGTCAACGGCGTGCTCGCCGCCTCGGCCGCGCACACCGGCGGCTTCAACGCCACCGGCGGTGTCCAGTTCGGACGGTCGTTGTGGGCGGACAACCCGGATGCCGAGCGGTTCACCGGCGCCATCGACGACGTCTCGCTCTACAGCCGCGCGCTGCTCGCGGGCGAGATCCGGACGATGGCCGGGCGCGACGTCAGCCTCGCCCACGACTGGACGTTCGACGAGGGCCAGGGCACGCGCGGTGGCGACGCCGTCGGGGCGAAGCCCGCGACGCTCAGCGCGGGCGCGACGTTCGCTCCCGGGCGCGTCGGCAACGCGCTCGACCTGCCCGGCGGCGGCGCCCACGCCGCGACGTCCGGGGTGGACGTGCGCACCGACACCAGCTTCACGGTGTCCGCGTGGGTGAACCTCAAGGACAACCCCTGCGACATCGAGACGACGCCGAGGTGCTTCATGAGCGCGGTGTCGCTCGACGGCGGCAACGACAACAGCAAGTTCCGGCTCGGGCACGTCGTCGACGACAGCGGCCACGACGGCAACTGGACCTTCGAGGCGCCGGAGCAGGACGGCTCGGTGACCAAGGCGTCGCTGGAGGTCAGGCTGGGCGAGCTGAACCGCTGGGTGCACCTGGTGGGCGTGTACGACGCGCCGACCAAGACGATCTGGCTGTACGTCGACGGCGTCCGCAAGGAGTTCGGCACGCTGCTGCGGCCGTGGCACGGCACCGGCGGGCTGCAGTTCGGCCGGGCGAAGACGGCGGGTGAGTGGGGCGGCCACTGGCACGGCGGGATCGACGACGTCCGGCTCCACAGCGGCGCGCTGACCGCCGACCGGGTGTCCGCGCTGCACCGGTCCTACCCGGCGGCGAAGCCCGCGCAGCTCCCCGTGGCCGATGCCGGGCGCTGGAAGTTCGACGAGAACACCGGCACCGCGGCGGCCGACAGCAGCGGGCGCGGCCACACCGCGACGCTGAGCGCGGGCGCGACCTGGCACGCGGGCCGCGACGCCACCACCGGCTGGTTCGACGGCACGAGCGGCGCCGCGGAGACGTCCGGCCCGGTCGTCGACACCTCGATGGGCTTCTCGGTCTCGGCGTGGGTCTACAACCGCGACAACACCCGCTACACCACGGTGTTCGGCCAGGACGGGGACCAGCAGAGCGCGTTCTACGTCCAGTACGACCCGACCGCGAAGAAGTGGGCGGCCGTGGTCCCGATGGGCGGCGAGCTGAAGTACGTGCTGTCCACCGAAGCCGGGTACGTCGACGGCTGGGTGCACCTGGCGCTCGTCTACGACAAGCCGCTGGGCCAGCTGAAGCTGTACGTCAACGGCGGGCTCTCCGGGGCGATGTCCGGAATCACCGTGCCCGCCGCGAACGGGAAGTTCGCCATCGGCCGGTGCCGCTGGAACGGCGGCAGCGCGTGCTTCTTCAAGGGCGGCGTCGACGAGGTCCGCGCGTACGGCAAGGCGCTGTCCGACGCCGAGGTCCGCAAGGTGCACGACGACGTCCGGCCCGCGGCTCGCGGAACCTGGCGCTTCGACGACGGCACGCTGAAGGACACCTCGTGGGTCGCCAACCCGACCACGCTGACCGGCACCGCGACCTACCCGGCCGGGCGGTCCGGCAAGTCGCTGCAGCTCGACGGCGTGTCCGCGGCCACCACCGGGAACGTCGGAGTGCTCATGCGTGACAGCTTCACCGTTGCCGCGTGGGCGAAGCCGCACCGCGGCGACAAGGTGGCGACGGTGCTCGGCCAGGACGGCGTGCGGCACAGCGGGCTGGTGCTGCAGTACCGCCCGGAGGTCGGCCGGTGGATCTTCGGCGCGGCGACCTCGGACGACGCCGACGCCGACAACCGCCCGCTGGTGTACGCGAACTCCCTGACGGCGCCGACGCTCAACACCTGGACGCACCTGACCGGCGTCTACGACTACCCGGCGCGGCAGCTCCGGCTGTACGTCAACGGGGAGCTCGTCGGCACGAAGGACAACGTGCTGCTGTGGACGGCGTGGGGCGGTTTCACGATCGGCCGGGCCAAGGAGAAGGGCGTGCCCGCCGGGTTCTTCACCGGCGCGATCGACGAGGTGATGACCGACGAGGGTGTCGTGCCCGACGAGGAAATCCGCGCCCGCGCCGGGTGGGCGACGCCCGCTGGGGGGCAGTTCGGCCGGTTCGTCGCCCCCGGCGACCATCGGACCGTCGCGGCCACCACCGGGATCGGCGACCGGTTCACCCCGATTCCGGCCGGGTACCGGTTCGAGACCCCGCTGGGCATGCTCCTGCCCGCGGGGACGGCCGGGACGCACCCGATGTTCAGCTGCCTGCGCAACGACGTCGACGCGTTCACCTCGATCGACCCGGGTTGCGAGGGTGCGACGAAGCTGGGCGAGCTGGGCGCGAGCTACATTGACCAGCCCGCCGGGGTGACGACGAGGCCGGTGTACCGGTGCGCGATCAACGGCCAGCTGTTCGATTCGAACTCCGCGACGTGCGAGGGCCAGACGGTGGACGGCCTGCTCGGGTACCTCCCGGCGTACGCGCCGCTGGTCCGGTACCTGCTGCCGCGGACGGGCGAGCACTCGGCGGACGCGGCAGCGCCTCCTCAGGGCTACCGGTTCGATGCCACGCTCGGCCTGGTGGCGCGTACGAACGAGGCCGGGACACAGGCGCTTCAGTCCTGTGTGGATGGATTCGAACGGTTCGTGTCGACCGACGCGGCGTGTGCGGGCAAGACCGTCGAGACCACGGTCGGCTACATCTGGACCGAGCCGCCCGCCGGACGGCCGAACGTCCCGCTGTTCCAGTGTGCGACGAACACCCGCGCTGAACTGTTCGTGTCGAGGGATTCCGCCTGCGAGGGCCAGACCGTCCGCGGCTCGCTGGGCTACGTGCTCACCAGCTGACAACCATGGGGAGAGTTGTGCGCAGGAGAACCAGACGTGGCTTGACCTTCGCGGTGGCCACGCAACTCGCGGCGTCCTCGCTGCTGGCCCTCGCCGCACCTGCGGCGTGGGCAGGGAGCCCGTCGACGCCGCTCGACAGCGTCGCGTCCGTGCCGGTGTCCAGCCCGTCCTGGCGGACCATCGAGTCCGACCAGGCATCGGCGCGCGCGCTGTCCGGCAACCAGCCCGCCAAGCCTGCGCAGGAGGGCGCGGGCACGGCGACGGCGACGTCGCTCTCGCCGTCGGCGAGCTGGGCGGTGTCGCCGCACACCGGTGACTTCACCTGGTCGTACCCGTTGCGGGTGCCACCGGCGGCGGGCGTGCTGGCGCCGAACCTCGCGCTGTCGTACCGGTCGTCCGCGGTGGACGGCCGGACGACGGTGACCAACAACCAGCCGTCGTGGGTCGGTGACGGCTGGGCGTTGTCCTCGGGGTTCGTCGAGCGCGCTTACGGGGGGTGTTCGACGGACACCGAGGGCGACGTGAAGCCGCCACAGGTGGGGGACCTGTGCTGGCGCAGCGACAACGCCACGGCGTCCTACGGTGGCGCGGGCGGGATGCTGATCCGGGATGACGCAACGGGGAAGTGGCGGTCGCGCGCCGATGACGGATCGCGGATCGAGCGGCTCACCGGCGCGGGCAACGGCGACAACGACGGTGAGTCCTGGAAGATCACGACCGTCGACGGGACGCAGTACTTCTTCGGGTCGGAGTCGGGGTCGACGTGGACCGTGCCGGTGTTCGGCGACGACTCCGGCGAACCGTGTCACGGCGCTTCGTTCGATGCGTCGTCGTGCACGCAGGCGTACCGGTGGAACCTGAGCCGCGTGGTGGACCGCAACGGCAACGAGATGCGGTTCTACTACACGACCGAAACGAACTCCTACGGCTTCAACGGCAAGGACAACGCGGTCTCCTACGTCCGTGGCGGGCAGCTGGACCGCATCGACTACGGCCTGCGCGACGGCGTCACGCAGCCGTCGGGGCGGGTCGTGTTCACGACGGCCGACCGGTGCGTGCCGGGCAGTGAGTGCGCGCCGGAGAAGCGGGACAACTGGCCGGATGTGCCGTGGGAGGCCAAGTGCGACACGGCCACCTGCGCGAACAACCACTCGCCGACGTTCTGGACCACCAAGCGGCTCGCCTCGGTGACCACGAAGGTGTGGCGCGGCACGGCGTTCGGCGATGTCGACCGGTGGGAGCTGGACCAGCAGTACCCCGATCCCGGTGACGGCGAGAAGGCCGCGTTGTGGCTCAGGGGGATCAAGCACACCGGCCTGGCAGGCGCGACAGCGGTGGAGATGCCGTCGGTGACGTTCCACGGCACGCCGATGTACAACCGCGTCGAACTGCCGCAGGATGGCGCCTCGCCGTTGATGCGCTATCGCGTCACCGGGATCGTGTCCGAGACCGGTGGGATCACGTCGGTCACCTACGAGTCCGAGTGCAAGCCGGGGAACATGCCCGCCAACCCGGAGACCAACACCAAGCGGTGCTTCCCGGTGCGGTGGGCGAAGAAGAACTTCGCCGAGCGGACCGACTACTTCCACAAGTACGTGGTCACAGCGGTGACGCGGTCCGACCGGTTGACCGTGGACGGGCAGCCGAGGTCGACCTTCCCCGAGGAGGTCACCCGGTACGAGTACCTCGACGGCGCGGCCTGGCACTGGGACACCTCGGAGTTCACCAAGAACGACAAGCGGACGTGGAACGAGTTCCGCGGCTTCGGTCGGGTCCGCGTGCGCAACGGCACGCCGGACGACCCAGCGGGCCCCGTGACCATGTCCGAGCAGCGGTTCTACCGCGGCATGGACGGCGACCACCTGCCTTCGGGGAAGCGGGAGGTATCGGTCCCCGACTCCGAGGGCGGCGCACGGACCGACTCGGACTGGCTGGCGGGCTTCGGTTTCGAGAACGCGACGTTCGAACGGGAAGGCCCGTCGGACCAGCCGGACCCGCCGCGGGTGAACAAGACGATCACCGAGCCCGCGGTGCAGGGCCCGACGGCGACGCGTGGTGCGTTCAAGGCGTACCTGGTGGGCACCGGGGTATCGGTGGGCTATGCCGCACTGGGTTCCGGCTGGCGCAAGACGCGGACCGAGACCACGTACGACGACCTCGGCCTGGTCACCAAGGTGAACGACCTCGGCGACCCCGGCACACCCGCCGACGACCGCTGCACCCACACCGAGTACGCCCGCAACGCGGACGCCTGGCTGATGAGCCTGCCGGGACACGTCTGGACGAACTCCGTGCACTGCGGAGCAGACGTGGAGTACCCACGGGACGCGTTGTCGGACGACAAGACGACCTACGACGCGCACGGCAACGTCGTGAAGACCGAGATCGCGAAGGAGCGCCCGGCGGCGGGCCCGGTGTACTTCACCGCCGGGACCTCGGTCTACGACGCGCATGGGCGGGCCACGTCGAGCACGGACGCCCTCGGGCGCACCACGAAGACGGCGTACACGCCCGCGGTCGGCGGCCCGGTCACCAAGACCGCGGTCACCAGCCCCGGCACCGACGCCGTGCCCGCCGGACTGGTGGCGACCACGACGTTCGATCCGGCGTGGGGGCTCCCCACAATGACCAGTGATCCCAACTCGCGGAAGTCGGAGACGCAGTACGACGCGCTCGGCCGCGCGGTCGCGGTGTGGACGCCGACCTGGACCAAGGCGAGCCACCCGCAGGTGCCCGCGGTCCGCACGACGTACCTCGTGCGCGCCGACCGGCCGACGGTGATCACCTCGACCAGGATCGGCCCGACCGGCGCCGAGGTCTCCGGGAACACGATCCACGACGGCCTGCTGCGGCCGCGGCAGGTGCAAGCGCCCGCCCCGGGCGGTGGGCGGTTGCTCACCGACACGCGCTACGATTCGCAGGGCCGCACGTGGAAGACCACCCAGCCGTACTTCAACGACAAGCCCGTCGACACCGAGCTGTGGATTGCCTCCGACGCGGACATCCCGGGGCACACCCGGTCGCACTTCGACGGCGCCGGGCGCCCCGACGCGGCGATCCACTTCGCGGGAGCGCACGAGAAGCGGCGGGCCACGACCGCGTACTTCGGCGACCACGTGCGCGTCACGCCGCCTCCCGGCGGAACTCCGACGTCGACCTACACCGACGTGCGGGGACAGACCGTCGAGCTGCGGCAGCACCACGGGCAGGGCTTCGACGCGACGAAGTACACCTACGACAAGGCGGGCAGGCCCGAGACGATGACCGACCCCTCGGGCGCGGTCTGGCGGTTCGGGTACGACTTCCTCGGCCGCCAGACCAGCAGCGACGACCCGGACAGCGGCCTGCTCACCAAGACCTACGACGACGCGGGCCAGGTCCTCACCTCGCGGGACGCGCGGGGTGCGGTGCTGGCGTACACCTACGACGCGCTGGGGCGCAAGACCGCGAAGCACGCCGGAGCCGTCGGCGGGACGAAGCTGGCGGAGTGGACCTATGACACGGTGACGAAGGGCAAGGGCCAGCCCGCGTCGTCGACCGCGTTCGTGGACGGGAACGCCTACACCGGGAAGGTGCTCAGCTACGACCCGGCGTACCGGCCGACGGGCACCTCGCTGATCATCCCGGCGTCGGAGGGACTGCTCGCGGGAACCTACGACTCCTACGCCGGCTACAACCCGGACGGGAGCCTGTCCAGCCAGTCCTACCCGGCGGCCGGTGAGCTGCCGGAGGAGACGGTCAGCTTCGGCCACCACGAGCTCGGGCCGCCGACCACGAGCTGGGGCGGCTACGACGGCGCGACCGTCGAACTGGTGTCGGCGACCGACTTCACCCGCTACGGCGAGCCCGCGCGGCTGACGCTGGGGACCGGCACGAAGCGGGTCTGGCTGTCGCGGTACTACGACCAGAACGACCGGCGGCTCACGCGGTACGTCGTGGACACCGAGAGTCCGTCGCCGATGCAGTCCGATGTGCGCTACGGCTACGACCCCGCGGGAAACGTCACCTCCATCGCGGACGCGTTCACCGGTGACGCCCAGTGCTTCCGCATGGACGGGTTGCAGCGGGTCACCGAGGCGTGGACGCCCGCGTCGGCGTGCGAGGCGGACCCGTCCGTGGCGGGTCTGCGCGGCCCGGCGCCGTACTGGCAGTCGTTCACCTACGACAAGGCGGGCAACCGGGCCACCGAGACGCGCCATGCCGCCACGGGCGACGTCGTCCGGACCTACACCGGCCAGGTGCCTGGACACGCTCACGCGCTGGGCTCGGTGAGCTCGCCGAACGGTGAGACCTCATACGCCTACACCGCCGCGGGGCAACTCGCGTCGCGGACGTCAGGCGGGGTCACGGAGACCTTCACCTGGAACGAGGCGGGCAAGCTCGCGTCGGTGGCGAAGGGGGACAAGACGACCGCGTTCGTCTACGACCCCTCCGGCAACCGGCTGATCCGGCGCGATCCGACGGGGACGACGTTGTACCTGGCAGGCCAGGAACTGCGCCTCCCGGCTGCCGGGGGCAACCCGACGGTCACCCGGTACTACGGCCACGGCGGCGGGACGATCGCCATGCGCCAGGGGCGCGGCCCCCTGACCTGGCTGCTCTCGGACCACCAGAGCACGGCCCGGCTGGCGGTGGATTCCGGCACCCTGGCGGTCACCAAGCGGCGGCAGCTCCCGTTCGGCGGTCCGCGCGGCGGGGCGTCGGCATTCCCGGGCGAACGCGGGTTCGTCGGCGGCGCCCAGGACGCGAGCACCGGGTTGACCCACCTGGGAGCCCGCGAGTACGACCCGGACACCGGCCGGTTCATCTCGGTGGACCCGGTCCTGGACTCGGGCGACCCGCAGCAGTTGAACGGCTACACCTACAGCAACAACAGCCCGATCACCAAGAGCGACCCCTCCGGTCTGCTCGCGACCGGTCTCCTCGATGACGGCTGTCCTTTGGAGACCGGCTGCGGCGGCGGGAAGAACACCAGCCCGGCGCCTTCCCCGCAGTCGACGGCAGCACCGGTGGGGCCGTTGCCCGAGGCCCGGATTCCCGTCGGGGCGAGTCCCAACCGCCAGATCGCCTGGATCAACCGATACCGCGCCGAACGGCGAGTGGCGCAGGACTGCTCCTCCGGGTTCGGCGGGCAGACCCTGACGCAGGCCGGGTGGTGTGCCGACGCCCGAGCCGAGTACCGGCAGGCAGGCGTCGCATACGACGAACTGGTCGCCCGGGAGAACAGCAAGACGCTGCGGGAGATGTTCAAGGCCCTCGACCAGGAAGTGGCTGACCGCCTGAAGCGGGGCGAGTTGCCGTTCCGCGGGGACCAGGGCGGGATCACGCTCTCCGTCTGCGGTGGTGTCGAAGCGTACGTCGGAGCAGGCGTGGCCGGTGAGTACTGCGTGGCCAGGGACCAGCACGGCTATGGCTGGTCGCTGACCGGGAAGATGGGCATGGCACCGCAGGTCAGCGCCGGAGTGGACGCGTCCGTCAAGGTCAGCGAGGGGACCATCGACGACCTGGCGGGCCGAGGGCGGTGGGTCGCCGCAGGCCCGTTCGAGGTCAGTCAGAGCGGGGACGGGAAGCTGGCCGTGTCAGCAGGGGTTGGCAAGTCCAAATCAATCAACGAGGCATTCAGCCATCTCGCGCCTGCCACGGGAACCGAATGGGCGATATCCGGCTACTTCCCCCGCGACTTCGCTTTCTTCGGTCTCCACAGCTCCACCAGCCTCCACCTGATACAAATGGCGGGGAAATGAGGAATCCCGGCGTTGGCTGAGTCCTCAGAACGGCTCGTCCATCGCGAATTGGCGATGGACGAGCCGTTCACTTCCGGACCGGTTCCGCGTCCTGCGGGACACCCAGGTCGGCGAGGATCTCTCCGGCGGCCGCACTCAGCTCCGCCGCTTCCGCGGTGTCCCCGTACGCCTCCCGGATCGCGGCGGCCACGCGCAGCGCGCGGGCCTCGTTGAGGCGCTGGCCGTCCTCCCGGGCGATCTTCAGGGCTTGGCCGATGTCCCGGGTCGCGGCCAAGCGATCTTCCAGCGCCAGGTGGGCGGCCGCCAGCTCGGTGAGCGCGGCGCATTCGAGCACCCGCATCCCGGTCTCGTTCATCTTGGCCAGTGCGAGTTCGGTGTGCGTCACCGCGTCCGACGGGTGGCCGACGGCCCGGTGCGCCGCCGCGAGTCCGATCAGGATGGACGCCTCGCCGTACCGGAAGTTGATCTTCCGGGACAGCTCCAGCGCCACCGCGTACCCCTCGATGCTCTCGAGGACGCGGCCACGCCGCCGCGCGACCGTCGCGAGGATCTCCAGCGCACCCGCCTCGTGCCTGCGCTCGCCGAGCTCGCGACCCCCTTCGAGGGCCTGCCTGGCCTGCTTCTCCGCGTCGTCGTAGCGGCCGAGGTCGCAGTAGGTCTCGGCCAGGCACACCAGCGCCGAGGTGACACCGTGCCGCATGCCCCACTGGTCGGCGAGCCGCATGCCCTCCTCGTGGCACTCTGCGGATTCGCGCATCCGCCCGGCGGTCCAGTGGGCCAGGCCGAGGCCGTTGAGCGAGAGCAGCCGGATGTGCTGGTTGCCGATCCGCGCGCTCAGCTCGGCCGCCTTGGTGTGACACGCGATCGCCGCCTCGACGCGGCCGAGTGAGAGCAGCGCGACGCCGACGTAGTTGATCTCCCGTGCCTCGGTGCTCTCGTCGCCCGCCTGCCGGGCGATGGCCAGGGCGCGCTCGTGGTGACGCGTCGCGTCGTGGGGCTTGCCGAGCTGGGAGCACACCCGGCCCAGGCCGTGGCGCGCCTCCGCCTCGGCCGCCGGGTCCATGCCGGTGACGCTGCCTTCGAGGGCCTCTTCGAAGTGGGCTATCGCGGCGTCGTAGTCGCTGAGGTTGTACGCGATCATCCCCCGCAGCACGAACACCGAGACCTCGGCGCGGCGGTCACCGGCCTCGCGCGCCGCGCCCAGCGCCGCGTTCGCCACCGCGAGCCCGTCCGCCGCGAGACCTCGTCCGGCGAAGTAGCCGCGCAGGGCGTCGGCCAGCAACACGCTGTAGTGCCGTAGCCCAGGGGAGCTCGCCGCGCGTTCGGCGGCGGCGACCAGGTTCGCCCGTTCCGCGTCGAGCCAGCGCATCGCGGGCCCGTCGTCGCCGAACTCCACCGCGGGCTCGCCCGCACCGGGCAGGAGCCGCCGGAACAGCGGGAACAGCCGGTGCGTGGCCGCGGACGCGATGCCGAGGTAGTGGTCGAACAGCCGGGTCTCGGCCGCGGCCAGCTCATCGGGCGTCTCGTCGGCCCGCGCGCGGTCGGCGGCGTATTCGCGGACCAGGTCGTGGAACTGGAACCGGGCGGGGCCGCGCCGGGTCAGCAGGCTCGCCGCGACCAGCCGGTCCAGGCAGCGGCGGGTCTGCTCGGCCGCGCCGCTCAGCGCCGCGGCCGCGGCCAGGTCGAAGTCCGGGCCCGGCACGCTGCCCAGCAGCCGGAACATCCGTCGCGCCAACTCGTCGAGCGCCTGGTACGACAGCTGGAAGGTGGCCCGCACGGCGACGTCCGGGTCGCCTTCGATGGCCAGCTCCGCCAGCGGGTCGGCGCGCAGCGCGGCCACGTAGTCGCTGACGGAGGGGTGCTTGCCGCCGACCAGGTTCGCCGCCGCGATCCGCAGCGCCAGCGGCAGGTGCCCGCACAGATCGGCGAGCCGGTCCACGGCCGTGGGCTCGGCGTCGACCAGGTCCGTGCCAAGCAGGCCGGTGAGCAGCACCCGGGTGTCCGAGGTGGTCAGCACGTCCAGGGCGAGCACTCGCGCGTCGTTGAGCACGGTCAGCCCGCGCAGGTCGCCGCGGCTGGTCACCAGCGCCACGCAGCCGGGGTTCGGCGGTAGCAGCGGGCGGACCTGGTCGGCGTCGGCCGCGTTGTCCAGCACCACCAGCACCCGCCGCCGGGCGAGCATCGTCCGGTACAGCACGACCTGCTCGTCCAGTGTCATCGGCACGTGTGTGGCTGACACGCCGAGCGCGCGCAGGCACAGTGTCATCGCCTGGGACTTGGACAGCGGCGACGTCGACGCGTACCCGCGCAGGTCGACGAACAGCTGGCCGTCGGGGAACCGCTCGGCCACCCGGTGTGCCCAGTGCACGGCCAGCGCGGTCTTGCCGATACCGCCGGGGCCTGCGATCACCAGGGTCCGGTGCCCGGGCGGGTCGCCGAGCAGCGCGTCCAGATTCGCCAGGTCCGACGTCCGCCCGGAGAAGCTGGGCAGGTCCGCGGGCAGCTGGCAGGCGGCGGGCAACAGTTCGGTGAGTGGAATCTCCTCCTGCGCGGTCAGGATGGCGCGGTGTGCCGCGCGTAGCCGCGCCCCGGGGGCGACGCCGAGTTCGTCGGTGAACATCCGGTGCACGTCGCGATAGGTCTCCAGCGCGTCCGCCTGCCGCCCGCTGCGGTGCAGCGCGAGGATGTACAACGCCCAGAACGACTCCTGCCAGGGGTTTTCCCTGGTCAAGGCGCCGAGTTCGCCGACGATCTCGCGGTGTCTGCCCAGTTCCAGGCTGACTTCCAGGTAGCGCTCCCTGGCGCGCAGCCGTTCCTCGGCCAGCGGCCCGGCCTGGTCGCGTTGCAGTGACTCGGACGGCACGTCCGCCAGCGGCGCGCCGCGCCAGTGGACCAGCGCCTCGGCCAGCAGCGTCCGCTCGGTCTCCGGCTCGGCGGTGCGGGCCTGTTCGACGAGTGCCCGGAAGCGCAGCAGGTCCAGCTGCCCGGGGGCCAGCCGCAGCAGGTACCCGTCAGGCCGCGTCTCGATCACGGTCCCGCCCAGCGCGCGCCGCAGCCGTTGTGCGTAGAGCTGAGTGCTCTTGCGCGCGGTCGGAGGCTGCTCGTCGCCCCACAGTTCCTCGGCGAGCCGGTCGACCGGGACCGTCGCGTTCGGGCGAAGCAGCAGAGCCGCCAGCATGACCCGCAGCTTCGGCCCGTTCACCGGCACCGGCGTGCCCCCTCGGGTGACCTCGAGCGGGCCAAGGATCCCGAATGCCAGACCGGACGTCTCGGATGTCGCCAACTCTCCCCCTTCGGGGCCGACCAGCCCTCCCCTTCGGTGGACACGCGGATTTCGATCAGCTGCCCCCTGCCGAGAGCCTAACCGGCTCGGTAGCAGGTAGCAGACGTGAGAAATTCCGCATATGTGGGGTTGATCGAGGCGGCGGGTGGGGCAGGCCCTGCACGCGACAGGTCTGGCGGGCGCAACGGAGGGTGATGAACGCGACAACCAGGTAGCACCGCACGGCGGGCTTGCCGTCTTGCCGTGATCAATTCATGGAGAAGAACTCGACCACGCGGCCCGGAACGTCTGCGAACGGAACCTCGTCTTCCAAGTAGTCATTTTCGTCCTCAAAACCAAGAATTCGGAACACCCATTCCATGTTCGGTTCACACTGGGGTAGGTGGAGCAAGCTGGAGTAGCGCCTAAATCATGACCCGGCGGACGAATGCCGCTACAACCGAAACTGGTCCTGAATGGATAGTCCGTGTGGGTTGTGCCGATTGGTCGGCCACCAGTTGGGGTAATCGCTTGACCTATCACGCGGTTGTCAGTCCGCGGTAGTCGATGTTCGTATTGTAGGGGACACATCGGTCACCCTGGAGGAATCGTGAAGGCGGTTGTCAGGCTTGTCGGGCTGTTGATTGTGTTGATCGTCGGGGCGACGGTCGCGATGGCCGCGCCCGTGCCGTCGACCTCGCCGTACCCCGAGGTTCCGGCGAACGCCGAGGCGTGCCAGGCGGAGAAGCTGGAGGTGCAGCGTCAGCAACTGCTCGCCGATCAGGCCAGAACCGACTACGACCGGGCGAAACGGCTCTACGAGCGCGGCGCGGGCTCCCTCGCCGATCTGCGCGCCGCCGAGCGCGCCCTGCACCTGGCGACGATCGCGCTGAACAACGCCAAGTACGCCGAGGCGGCCTGCCGCAACCGACAGGGCAACGACCCGAAGAAGGCCTGCGTCGAACTGTCACTGGAGCTGAACCGCCTGCTCGACGAGAAGGCGCTGCGCAAAGCCCTGGAGGATCTCGCCAAAGCCGAGTACGACACCATCCTGCGCCTCTACAACCAGGGCGCCGCCAGCGCCTCGGAAGTGGAACGCGCCCGCCTGGCCTGGGAACTGGCCAAGATCGACTCCGCCCAACTCGACCTGAAGATCACCGCCGCGAAGAAGGCCCTCGCCGACAACCCTGCCTGCAAGGACTACCCGTCCATCCGCCCAACCCCCACCAGCACAACCCCGCCGACCACCACCCCCTCGACCACCACCCCCACGACTCCTACGCCCACCACGCCCCTCCCCACCACAGTGACCCCCACGACGGCATACCCCAGCACAACCATCACCCAGACCGTCGCCCCGACAAGCGCGATCGAGGACGGGACGCACAGGTAGCCCCACAGCACTCGGAGTCGAACACCAACTGGTCTCCTGCCCGGAACGTCAACTCCGGGCAGGAGACCAGTTGGGTGCACACCGCCAAGCGTGAGACAACGGCGACCCCTCCGCCCCACTCACCCTCAGTGGTCAGGTAGGTGTGGGATTCGGTGGGGTGAACAGGCCGATCCCGATTAGTTGGCCCGCTCGGGTGAGGGCGGTGTCGCGGCGGCGGGTGGTCACCAGCGTGCGGCCGGTCGGGGGTGCGGGGGCCACAACCCGGTCAGGTCGGCGGGTCTGCACGACGTCGAGCACCACCAGCCACGGCTGCTCGGTGGCGGCCAACCAGGCCAGCCGACGCCGCGCCCCCTGCTCGGCGTCGTCGTCCTCGTCCCGGTGAGGTCGGTTGCAAGGCGGGCGGCCACGATGGCGTCTCGGACGGTGGCTGTGATCCACACCAGCATTGGTCTCCTCCGTGTGGTGGGCGTAGTCGGCGGCAACTGTGTCTCGCCCACCCCGCCACCACCCCGACTGCGCTGGCGGACCCGGTCAGCACACCCACCCCGTCTGCGGCCAGCGCCGCGACCACCCCGGCAGCGGCCTCCCGCGCCTGAAACCTGGTCACCCGGGCGGGGCACCCCCCGAACCGATGCGGCAACCCCGCCAGCTCCCGCCGCGACACGATGCCCAGCGGCGCGGAATGCACGTGCACCTCACCGTGGACGGTCCTGGCCTGCACCACCACGTCCGGCATCGAACTCGAACCTGATATCGGGGCGTGTCCGTCACCCAGGGTCCACCGCTCCGGTCTCGGACACGCCCCGATCATCCACCACCCGACCCCTGGCGCTGTCGATGTCCACGCACATGAGCACCGTCACTGGCAGCAGAGGAGCGCACTCATCCCTCCACCCCTGATCGCCGACGTTGATCTCCGGCACGTGCGTCTGGGTGGTGTCCTGTAGTCATCGGAGCCAGAGGATGATGGTGGCGATGGTGAGTTCTGCCTGGTGGTAGGCGGCGCGTTTGGCGTGGCGGGTGGCCAGGTCGGGAAACTGTTTGAGGCGGTTGAAGCAGCGTTCGACGACGTTGCGGCGTTTGTATCGGTTGGAGTCGAAGGTGGGCGGGCGGCCGCCGCGTGAGCCCTTGGCCGCGCGGCGGGTGATCTGGTCGCCCCGTTCCGGGGAGGTGAGATGGATCCGCCGGGTCCGCATCCCGATCGACCGCATCGCCGCCGACCGGCCCTTCTATTCAGGCAAATACAAGATCCATGGTGTGAACCTGCAGGTCATCGACTCATCCGACGGGGACATCCTGTAGGTATCGGGCGATCTGCCCGGCAGCACCCACGACACCACCGCCGCACGGATCTGGAACTCCTGGAAGCCGTGTCCCGGGTACTTGATTCCCCGCAGAGGTGCTGCAGTCCGCCGACCCGTCCTGCGGCGCACCATCGCCTGACCTCGACACCCTTGGTGGTCCGAGATTCCTCCAGCCGGGTCGTACGGGCCGACGACGTCAGGAGTCTTAAGGAATAGTCCGAATCCAGAACAACCCCGGCTGCCCGGTTACGGCGAGGGCTGCCTGCTGGACCGATGAGCCTGATACGACCGCCCGTCCCCGCGTCCCCAGAGGCCGGGTGGCGTTGTTCGCGCCGGACAAGGAGCGCGACGAGCGTGCCTACCCCGTGCTCAAGGTCAGAAATTGGGATCAGGCGAATGCGGAACGGTATGAGCAGTTGGCGTCGTTGAACGCCGAGCAGGCGAAGGCGATTGAGGGGCTGGTCGGGAGGCAGTTCGAGCGATAGTTCCGCAGCGCGTGGATGCAGTTCGGGGCGTCTCTGCTCACGGTCTTCATTCTGGGCTTGGTGGTGAATTGGCTTTCTCAGCCAATCTTGGCATGGTTGATCGCTCTGTAGTGTCTTGCGGCGGGAGCGGAGCGCGGCCAGGTTGGCCAAGGCCTTGACGGCGGACGGCAGCCCGGGGGAGTGCAGCGCCATCGGGGACTGGTTGCCCAGGGCGCGCATGTTGTCCGACGCCGTGCGGATCACGCGCCGCGCTGTCCAGCTCTCCCGCTCTTAACGGGTTTCGCGTATCCGTCACCACATCGCCGCGGACCGGGCCCGCCGCCCCCTCGACCACGGTGTCGGCACCCAGCACCGCCAGTAGCAGGCGGTTGACGAGGTAGGCGCCGGTGAGGTCGATGGTGGTGGTTTCCCAGAAGGAGGTCAGCGATCTGACAAGACGTCGAGCGGGTCGGGGCGGCCGCGGTTCCACATTTACGGGACCGGTGGTGGAGGGGTCGTTGACGCTGTGGAGGCCGAAGTTACGTGCGGATCGGGAACATGGTGGCCCGTAGGCTGTGGAAGCTCACCCAGGAAAACTGAGCGCGGACCGGGGCGCGATGATCAGTGGGTGGCGAGTTCCCCTATCCCGCGGCCCGAGCGTCCCCCTGCGCCGATGACGTCGCCGTCGGCGCGCGCGGTCGCCGGCGTGCTGGGCGGTGTGGTGCTGCTGGTCGGCGGCCTGCTGACCCTGTTGTGGCTAGTGGTCGACAGCGGTACCGCGCAGGCTCCGGCGCAGTTGGAACTGGTGCGCATAGCGCTGACCGTTCTGTTGGGTACCGGCGGCTTGTTCGGACTGTGGCTGGCGTGGCGGCGGCAGCGCTCCACCGAGATCGCCCTGCAGCAGAAGGAACGCGACCAGGCCGATGTCGCCCGCGCCTACGACCTGCAGCGCGAGACCGCCGAAGCCACCCAGCGCGATGCCGACGCCCGGCGCATCACCGACCTCTACACCAAGGCCGTCGAGCAGTTGGGCTCAGACAAGGCCCCTGTGCGCCTGGGTGGGCTATACGCCTTGGAGCGCCTTGCCCAAGAGCACCCGGGCAACCGGCAGACCGTCGTCAACGTCTACTGCGCCTATCTGCGCATGCCGTATACCCTGCCCGGCTCCCCGCCCGCGGACGACGCCGAGGACAGGCTCAGCGATGCCCACCGCGAGCGCGTCCAAGAGCGCGAGGTCCGTTTGGCCACGCAGCGCATCCTCGCCGCCCACCTACGCATGGGCGACCAGGAAGGCGGGTCTTGGCCGCTCATCGACCTCGACCTCACCGGCGCCACCCTCATCGACTTCGACCTCGGCGACTGCGCCGTCCGTGAAGCCCGTTTCACCAGGGCAACCTTTGTCGGAGATACCACTTTCCGCAGAGTCCGCTTCTCGGGCGAGGCCACGTTCGACGGGGCCACCTTCGCGGGCAAAGCGGCGTTCCGTCTCGCGGGCTTCGCGGGCGACGCCGGGTTCCGCGAAGTCGTCTTCCGCGGCGAAGCCGGGTTCGTCGAGGCCACCTTCGCCGGGAATGCCGGTTTCCTCGCCACCGACTTCACCGGTGCCGCCAGGTTCATGAAGGCTGCATTCGCGGGCAACGCCAGCTTCTCGGAAGCCGTCTTCCACGACAACGTGGAGTTCAAACAGGCCACCGTCACCGGCGACGCCTGGTTCCGCAAGACGACCTTCGCGGGCAGCGCGGTATTCCGCCGTGCCACATTCACAGGCGACGCCCAGTTCGACAGCGCCGTGCTGCCGGCCACCCGGCTCGTCGACGACGCGACACCGGCGCCGTGGACAGACTTCACCGGCGCCCGCTTCGCGCGCCGCACCCCTGAGGAACTGGCCCGGTTCACCTCGCCCTCGGCGTGACTCAGCTGGCCATAAATTCCGCCGCCGAGCAGAGTGCCGCGCGGGCGGTGGTGATCAAGAGGCGGCGGTGGTGGACGAGTGGGTTTCCACGGCAATCAGTTCTGGGAGGCGTGCGCCGGTTGAACGAGTGGGGTGTGCAGGTCAAGAAGATCGGCCGCATCCCCGATGGCGGAGATTGGCGCGGATCACGTAGCGGGCAATGTTGAGGCGGTCGCGCAGGCTAGCTCGCGCGAGTTGAGCAGGGTGCCCGGCAGGCCGGAGCGGTCGCCGATGGGATACTGGATCAGGGTCGTGACCCCGAGTAAAGGAACGGCTCGCCGCGCGTGGCCGACCGGCACGCTTCGATCAAGTCCTGGTCGGCGAACGACTTCAGGACGGTGTCCGTGCTGAGCAGCCCCAGACTCACCCGCCGTTGCGCCGGACTCCGCTGCCACCCTTCGTCATTACCGCAGGAGACAATCCCAACCGGCGGCAATGCGAAGTCTCGTTCGCCGCACTGCGTGCCAGCCCGATCGAAGCGTCTTCCGGGAAGGTCCAGCGTCGCTGACTCAACCGCGGCGGCTACCGCCAAGCCCAACGACGCCCTCTGCATCACCCATCCCGCCTGCGCTGGGGCACGCAGGGGCTATGTGGCCACCGCCTATCCCCAGGCAAGACACGTCGCGAGGTCTACTCGCTGGTCAACAGCTCCTATAATCATCCACCGCACTTCAAGACGCTGCGTATGGTGGTGAGTCGTAGCCACTGCCCGGCTCTGGCCGAGGCCCTTGCAGATTGCCTTGCCATCGACTTGGTTCCCTTGGTTTGGCTGGGTCAAGACCGTCGCAGTGTGCACCGACGTGGCGGACGCCTACCTCCACGACGGCGTCGGTACGAGTGAGGCAGCCCGCGCCCGTCGCCCTCACCTTGGCCGCTGGCGGCGGACGCTTGGCCTTAGCGCTCAGAGCGCCTTGCGCAGGTGCTCGGCGAGGGTTCGGGCGAAGCGGGCCGGGTCGGGTAGGTCGCCGCCTTCGGCGAGCAGCGCGGACCCGTGCAGCAGCTCGGCCACTGGGGCCAGATCGGCGCGGTCGCGGCCGTCGGCGAGTGCCGCGCGCAGGCCCTCCACCAGGGGGTGGGTCGGGTTCAGCTCCAGGATGCGCTTGACCTGGGGCAGTTCCTGGCCCATCGCCCGGTACATCTTCTCCAGCGTGGGCGTGAGGTCGAAGGAGTCGCCCACGACGCACGCCGGGGAGCTGGTCAGGCGGGTGGTCAGTCGGACCTCCTTGACCTGCTCGGACAGCGTCTCGGTCAGCCACGCGAGGACGTCGACGAAGTCCTTCTCGCGCTGCTCGGCCTCGGCCTTGTCCTCGTCGGAGGCGAGGTCGACCTCACCCTTGGCGACCGACTGGAACCGCTTGCCCTGGAACTCCGGCACCGAGCCGACCCACATCTCGTCGATCGGGTCGGTGAGGATCAGCACCTCGTAGCCCCTGGCCAGCAGCGCTTCCAGGTGCGGGGAGTTCTCCACCGCGGCGCGCGACTCGCCGGTCATGTAGTAGATGTCGTCCTGGCCCTCGCGCATGCGCTCGACGTATTCGGCGAGGGTGGTGAGGGCTTCGGCGTCGCGGGTCGACTGGAAGGAGCAGACACCGAGGATGGCGTCGCGGTTGTCGGTGTCGGAGAGCAGGCCCTCCTTGAGGGCGGCGCCGAACTCGCGCCAGAACACCGCGTAGTTCTCCGGCCGGTCGGCCGCCATGGTCTTGAAGGTGGCGAGCACCTTCTTCACCAGCCGCCTGCGCATCAGCTGGATCTGCCGGTCCTGCTGCAGGATCTCGCGGGAGACGTTGAGCGAGAGGTCCTGAGCGTCCACGACGCCCTTGATGAAGCGCAGGTACTCCGGCATCAGCTCCTCGCACTCGTCCATGATGAAGACGCGCTTGACGTAGAGCTGCACGCCGCGCTTGCGCTCGCGCATGAACAGGTCCATCGGGGCCTGCGAGGGGATGAACAGCAACGCCTGGTACTCGAACGTGCCCTCGGCCTTGAGGCTGATCGTCTCCAGCGGCTTGTTCCAGTCGTGGCTGACGTGCCGGTAGAACTCGGCGTACTCCTCCTCGGTGACCTCGCGCTGCGGGCGCGCCCACAGCGCCTTGCGCGAGTTGACGACCTCCGGCTCCGCGCCGTCCTCGCCCGCCAGCGTGATCGGCCAGGTGATGAAGTCGGCGTAGCGCTTGACGATCCGGCGCAGGACGGCCGGGTCGGTGTAGTCGGGCAGGTTGTCCTCGTCGTCGACCGGCTTGAGCTTCAAGGTCACCGAGGTGCCCTGCGGTGCGTCGGGCGCGGTGTCGATCGTGTAGGTGCCGCCGCCGTCGGACTCCCAGCGCACGCCCTCGGCCGAGCGCGGGTGCTTGGTCACCAGGGCCACCCGGTCGGCCACCATGAACGTGGAGTAGAAGCCGATGCCGAACTGGCCGATCAGGTCGTCCGATGACGCTCCGTCGCGCTCCTTGAGCGCTTTCAGGAACTCCGCGGTGCCGGACTTGGCGATGGTACCGATCAGCGCGACCACGTCCTCGCGGGTCATGCCGATGCCGTTGTCCCGCACGGTCAGCGTCCGCTCGACCCTGTCGACCTCGATGGTGATCCTCGGGTCGGAGGTGTCAGCGTCGAGGTCCTTGTCCCGGAACGCCTCAAGGCGCAGCTTGTCCAGCGCATCGGAGGCATTGGACACCAGTTCCCGCAAGAACGTGTCCTTGTTCGAGTAGACCGAGTGAATCATCAACTGCAACAGCTGACGCGCCTCAGACTGGAATTCGAGGGTCTCCACGGCCGTCCTTCCCAACCCTGTGATGCTGGTCTGACGATCGCCAATGCTAGCCAGCCCGCTCGGTCAGTCCGCCCGCCCGGTGCCGCCCGGTGCCGCGGTCACGCGGTCAGGAGACAAGAAAGAACTGATCACGACCTTGAGCGCGACGAGCGAATGACCGTCTACGAGCACCTTGCAAAGACGAGACGACCCATATCTGGTCCTGCAGCAGGCGCCGCCAACTGAACCGCACCCACGGTCGTTCCGTTCCCCGCGCAACCTGAGTATCCGCACAGGCGTCCTTCAAAGCACACTCTCGTGTCAGGAGGCCGTGATGAGGCGTTCAGTCGTGATCCTGGTGGCGTTGGTCTTCGGTGTGCTCTTGGGGGTGCCCACCACGGCGGGGGCGAGTACGCCGTACTGCGGCATCACCTGGGGTTCCCTGTCGAAGGAGGCGGGCCCCGGCTCCACCGACGAGCTCTACGCCATCCGCACCGGCCGACACGCGTGCTTCGACCGGATGGTCCTCGACGTGAACGGCGATGTGAACGGCTACTCGGTGCGCTACGTCGACGAGATCCGCAAGGACGGCTCGGGGGAACTCGTCCCCGTGCGTGGTGGGGCGCGCCTGCAGGTCGTGCCGCGGGTTCCCACTACGCCGACCGACGCCATCTTCCTGCCGAACGGCGAGCTCGCCGACGTCACCGGCTACAGCACGTTCCGGCACGTCGCGTGGGCGGGCCAGTTCGAGGGGCAGACCACGATCGGGCTCGGCGTGCGCGCTCAGCTGCCGTTCCGCGTGCTGCTGCTCGACGGGCCCGGCACGTGGTCGCGCATGGTCGTCGACGTTGCCCACCATTGGTGACTTTCCGGGTCAGACCCTAATGCGTTCGAGCGAGAGGCCGTCCAGTCGGGTGAAGACCTCATCCCCACTGGTGCCGTTGTGCCGCTCGGCTTGGTGGCCGTGCCCACCGTCGGCAGCGGTTACACCGCGGACGACACCGTGGGTGAGGCGACCGTCAGCGTCGAACCCGATCTGTGCGGTGCGGGTCACGGGTGGTTTCCCGTAGGGCGCGGCCGTGGACGCGCCAATCTCCGCCATCGGGGATGCGGCCGATCTTCTTGACGTCCATGTGGACCAGCTCTCCCGGCCGGTCTGGTTCGTAGCGGATCGCGGTGGCCTTGCTCGCCCGGATCACCTGCCCGGTGATCGGGTCGCGCGGCCAGCCGCGGGACTTGGTGACGGGGCAGCATCCGCGACACCGTCCGAGTCGGTACTGCCAACTCGACGCCGGTCCAGTCCGGGCCACGCCGCTGCTCGTGGCGCAGGGCGAGGATCCGCTGCTCGAGCTCGGCGCTGGTGCGGCGCGGTGACCGATGCGGCTGCGACGACCTGTCGAGCAGGTCGGCTTTCCCTTGGCGGCATACCTGCCGAGCCAGGTCCGCACACACTTGCGCGAGACCCCCATCGCGGCCGCGATGGGGGCTTGAGGCTATCCGGCCTCATACCGCTGGACAATCAGCAGTCTGCTCAAGAACGTGTTCCGGGCATTACGGTGAGGCACGAGAGCCTCCGGCTGGCGTGGGTCCTGGACAAACCACATCCCATCCAGAGGTTCTTCCACGTCAACATCTATCACCGTCACAACGTTCCAACCATATACACCTAGTGGCCTGAGTGGACGAAGGCGGCCCATGCCCGTACCGAGTCCAGTGAGGTTTCGTTGAGGTAGGCGCGTAGGGGGGTGGGCATGGTGTCGGGGGGTTGGCGGTCGTGGAGGGCCCAGAGTTGGGTTGCGTGGAGGGCTTGGGGTGGGGGAAGAAATTCGGTGCGGAGGTAATGGTGGAGCATGAACATGAGGACGGCCGTGGTGCGATCATCGACGCTCCACTGTGTACTGATGGTAGTGCGAACGCCTGCTGAGTGGAAGGCGGAGGCGACACTGTAAGCCTCGTCGTAGCCTCGGCTGGAGGTGCCGGTGTGGCAGGCAGCCAAGACCACCAGGGCGATCTGGCGGGCGTTGGGGGTGGTGAGATCGGCGGTGAGTTCGTCGGCGGTGAGGTGAGCGCCGTCAGAGAGGAGGAGGGCAGAGGTGGCATCGGGGCCGGAGCGGACTGTGCCGTGGCAGGCCAGGTGAAGGACGGCTCCGGAGCCGGGGGCGGACAGCCAGCGTTGCACCTCGGCTTTGCCGCCGCGGCCCGCGGGGGCGGTGGCGCCGCCGGGGACGCGGCCGATGAGGTGGGCGCCGGGGTAGAGGCGGGCGACGGCCTCGGCCTCGACGCGGGCGGCGGGCAGGTCGTGGCCGTCCGGGGTGGCGGGGTCGGCGACGATCAGGGCGTCCTCGCCGACGGGGGTGCGGCTGCGCCAGGCGTTGTCGCACATCAGGCGGGCGGACACGGCATAGGACAGTACGGCGTGGTCGACTGCCCGGCTGCCGGTCGCCCGGTCCCAGGCGGCTTGCCACGGGATCGTCGCCAGGCCACCGATGGGGATCAGCACCAGTCGGGCCGGGGTGCTGTCGGCCTTGGCGAACCGGTGCAGCAGGGGTGCCATGGCGGCGTCCCAGGCCCACTCGCACGCATCGTCCAGGTTGTCGGGGCATCCCCCGGGCGGATCGATCTCCCGACCGCTGCGGTCCTCACCGCCGAGCGGCGACTCAAACTGGGCCACGGCGGCGTTGGTCAGCCAGGGGAGGAGGAGGCGCTCCGCCGGGCCGTCGACCGGGACCACCAGGGCGCACCCCCTGGCGTCATCGTCGGGGAGCAGGTACACCAGCGCTCCGGCGTCCAGAGCGGAGAGGGCGGCCCGGATCTCGTCGGTGCCGGGCGGGTCGAGGAGCCTTGTCGGGCCTTCGCCACGCCCGCTGGCGGGGTCGTCACCGGGGGAGACCGGGACGCCGGTGAGGACGCCCATCGCCTGGCGGCGCAGGTACGGGTCCGGGGAGCCGTCTGACCGCCGCCACTGGTCGGCCAGGTCGGGTCTGCCCGCTTCGGTGAGCCGTCGGGCCAGGTCCCGGGTCTCCAACGCAGAGAACAACACCATGCCGCGACCGAACTCCAATGCCATCACCGCGGTGTCGAAGTCGCGCTCTGCGGCGGCCGTCAGTGCGAAGTCCAGGGCTTCGGACGCGGCGGACCGGCTCGCAGCCTGGGCTGATCCGGGATCGGCCTGTGACAACGCCGACCAGGCGTGGGCGCGCAACCCGCTGAGGGCGATCTCCCGACCTTGGTCGACCCGACCGATCGCGCGGTACGCATGCGCCAGCGGGATGCAGATCAGGGGCCACTGGCCGTGGGTGATCGAACCGGCGAGTGCCCGAGCCCGTTCGAGTACTGTGATCGCGCGTTGGAGTTCGCCAGGCCTGTTCCGGCGCCAGTCCGGGTCAGCCAACGCCGCGCCGAGCGTCGTCAAGTAGTGGACCAACCACGGGTCGGTTTCCGCCACGGTGGGAATGGTTCGGTCCAGCAGGGCGACCGCCTCGGCGACAGCGCCCTCCCCCATGAGCTGGACGGCTTTGCTCCATGCGTCCAGCGCCGTTTTCTCCACTGGCACATCTGCGACCTCTGCGGGGAGATCGAAGTCGAGATCGAGGTGCGTGGCAGGTTCCCAGCCGAGAAGACGGAAACTGGGGATGACCGACGTCAACGCGTTCCGCAGGGTCTGGCGGATCTCAAACGATGTCGCCGGGTTGTTGTGCAGCAGGACCAGTTCGCCGAGGCGTTCACCGGCTCGCCTGCTGTCTCCGAGTAGAATTGCCCGCTGAACTTCCATGAGGAGACGGAACACAGCCAACCTCTGCTGGTTCGACCCGGCTGTCGGCGAGCCCGCCCAGATGTCGGGGATGTCAAGGAAGGGGTCCGGCATGCCGCTGGGGTTGTTCTCGGTGAGCCCACGCGACTGTCTGATGGCGGCCAGTGTCAACGCGCAGACTGACGCGTACGGCTCATTTCCCTTCGTGGATGCGACATGGCGTCGCACTTCTTCCTCCATCGCGCGGACGTCCATACCCGGAAGGCCGAACTGGAGGGCAAGGCTCAAACCGATGGAGCGGACCGCGGCCGAAGTCAGGGGCCAATCCGGCAACGGGTCCGGGTCCGCGTCGGCGAGGTCAGCCAGTGCGACGATCCCCTCGATTCGCTCCTTGCCCTTCAACGACTGGCGTCGCCACGCGGCGGTCAGGGCGCAGGCGGCGAGTTTCCCGCGGCCGGGGAAGCCGTCGGGCAACGACCGGATGTCAGTGAAAAGCCTGTCTATCTCGGCTGTGTCGCCGTTGAGGTGTTCCAACCACACCACGACGTTCCAGCAGTGTGCGAATACCCAACCCGGCCGGTCGGCCTCACCGACCTGGTCGACACCGGCGGTGGTCTGGTGGAGCAGCAGCCGAATCGGATCCATGTCCGCTTGTCACCTGGTCTTCCTGGAGTCGCATATCTCCAATGGAGTCTTGACGGACCGACGGCGGTGACCGCACCGCGATGCTGAGGCGACCTGCGCGTCCGTATGATCACGGTGTCTTTTGGGCGAAGTGAAACACCGCCCCTCATGCCGGCGATGGGTCGTGCAGACAGCAGGTCGTGGAAGTGGGCCGGATAGGCGCTTCCGGCGCCTACCCGGCCGTGTTGTCCGACATCCGGCCGGATCGATCGGATCCGCCGGCTGGTCACGTCACCTGCTGTCGCCCTCGCCGTTGCTGCCGCCTCCGCGCATGTCGATCACCTCCCAATCGGGATACGACGGCCCGGTCGGCGGTGCTCTCGAGGGGAGGTGGGAAAACGTGTGCGCTATCCGTCAGAAGGGAGGAATGCCCTGTGTCCAGCCAGTTGGCGCGACGAGCACTCAGCCGCAGGCGGTAATCCGGGCGCGGAGCGCGGCGACCGTCGTGTAGTAGGCGGTGCGTTCGACGCGCCCGTCGGTGGTCTCTTTCAACCAACGCTCCACGAGGTCGAGCAGTTCCGCGGCCCGGGCCACGTCGGCCTGGCGGTCGGCGCTGACGCCGCTCTCCACGGCCAAGACCAGGACAGGAGCCAGGCGCAGGGCGGCCAGGCTGTCGTCCATCCGGGGGTGCATGCGGCCAGGGCCGTAGAGCTCGTTGGCCAGGACGCGGTGCGCCCACTCGTAGGCCTGCTCGGTCCAGGTCAGGGCTTCGGCGGTGTTGCCCCGGTCCGTTGACAGGGCTGCCAGCCCGACGGCGGCGTCCGCGGCGAGGTACAGGCTGCGTGCCAACGGGCGGAAGTCGCGGTCGCGGTTGTGCAGACGGGTGCGCGCCGGTATCACCGAGTCGGCGAACAACCGCAGCGCGGTGCGCAGGTCCTTCTCGTCGTCCTTGTTCCCACCGAGGAAGGTGGCGTAGTTGTGCAGCTGGAAACTGAGACCGCCGCAGGCGGTGTCGGGGTCGGTCATGTCGGCCTCGACGGCTTCGGCGAAGGCCGCCCAGTACTGGTGCAGCACCGGGACCAGGTTCTCGGTGCCGAGGACGGTCGAGCGCAGGGTCTGCAGTTCCACGCAGGCAAGGGAAAGCAGCTCGGCGCGGGTGCCGCGGTCAAGCCCGGTGGCGGTAAGGCAGTTTTCCGTGGCTCGCTGCAGGGAGCCCGCGGTCGCATTGCCCGCGTGTCCGGCATGGCGGTCTACAGTGGACCTAAGGACGGCGACGCGGAGCCGGGTGTCGGGGACGATCGGGTCGTCGTCGGGGAACGCGCCCTCGACCACGTCCGTCACCGAGGTCAGCATCGCGTCGAACTCAGGGCCACACAACCACTGCGACGGCGCGAGCAGGCCCATCTGCCGGATCACGCCCATCGCCGCGAGCGCCAAGGCCCGCCGGGTGAGTAGCGGCAGTGCCGCCACCTCCGCAGGGGAAGGCAGCCGCACCGGCCGGGCCATCGCGTCGGCGAGGGCGTCGGCGAACTGGTCGGCCGGTTCCAGCGATCCCGGGCCGTGCGCCCACTTCTCGACCAGTTCCCGCACCAGGCCCGACGACGGGACCAGCGCCTCGGCCACGACCTGGCTGGGCACGCGCTCGCTCACCCACACGTGCCCGATGCTGTCGGGCTGCCCGAGGTCGGCCAGCATGCCCACCATCAGGTCGACCAGTCGGTCGCCGACACCGCGCCCGGTCACCCGGGTCTCGCCACCGGGCAGGGCGCCAGTCGCGTTGAGCCTGCCCGCGGCCAAGACGTCGAGCACGTCGAGGTCGCGGGGGCGGGTCACCGGGTCGTGTTGGACGCTGACCGGCGCCGCGCCGATCTCGCAGCGGCCCCTGGGTCGGTCGGCCAGGTGTCGCGCCCACGGGAACCGCGGAGCGTTCGACGATTCCCGCTGGATGCCGCGCGCGGTCAGGGCGGCGGTGACGAGGGCGGGCTGGGACCGGTACACCTCGACCGCAGTGGCCGCCCACGCGGCGATCCACTGCACCGTGGGCAGATCCCCGCCGTCGGCGCCGCGCAACAGTGGCAGCGCGTCGGCGATCGCCCGGGTGACCGGTGCGAGCAGGACATTGGTGGCCATCAGGACGACCGCCGAGCGGGTGTCGGGGCCGAACCGGTTCACCGTGGCCGCCACGATCTCGTTCGGCAGGGTGCGTCCGGTTGCGGGCACCACGGCCCGGTCGTGCTCGACCCACTCGCCTGAGTGGTCGACCCCGCGCAAGTTCGCCGCGGCGGCCCGGGTCGGCAGCGGCGCCCCGCGGGAGAGCTCCGAGACGGTGATGGCGGTGATGTCGCAAACCCAGGTGAGCGGCCAGAACGGGCTTCCCTCGTAGGGGACGCCAAACAGTGGGGCGACCTTGCGCGCCAGCCGGGCGGGCACCAGTTCCGAGCGCTTCTCGACCAACTGGGGCACGACTGCAGGCAGCAGCGCCATCCATCTCTCCATCCCTTAATAAGCCAATAGTGGCATATGGGTGTGCACACCTGCATCTGACGGAGTTGTCACAGTTGGATCTCCAAACTCCCATAGAAAACTCTACTAGAGTAGAAAACTACTTATGATAGTGCGGCAGTCCGTAACACGGCAATCGCCCGATTTCTCACCCGATGTAGTGCAAGCGGTGCTGGTCGAACTGGCCGAATCCCGCCGCTCCCTCCACAGCAGCCACAAGGTCGTCCGGTGCGACATGGTGTTGACCATGCCGGGCCTGCGGGCGGGCAGGGCACCTCGCAAGCAGGTCGTCAGCACCGGGCGCTTCGCCCTCTCCGGCGAGTGCGTGTGCCGCGACCTGGTGGCCGACGTCCTTCACGTCGTCTCGGTGTTCCTGACGGAGCACGGGCCGACCCTGGAAAACGTGCCCGGCGCCGTCCGCTACCACGTGCGCATGCGCGTCCACGATGTCCTCCGCTCCTACCGGGCCCAGCGCGGCGCCCAGGTGAAGCCCAAGCAGGTGCGCAAGAACAAGTTCGGCCGCGCCCTCCCGGACGAGGAGCACCGCGCCGTCCTGGGCCACCTCGCCGACGAGGCGGGCTACTCCGCACCGCTGCCCGGCCACGGCTACCTGCTGCGCAGGCTCGCGGAACGCTGCGTCGCAGAGTTCGGCAATACCGTTCCCTACTACGTTGAACGCCTGCCGGAGATCATCAAGAAGGTCAAGCAGGTGTGCAGTGACGGCTCGCGGGTCAACGTGGGCACCCCCGACACCCCCGAGTACGTCTCCTGGTATGAGGCCTACATCGAACGCCCCCTCGGTCGCCGCCCCGACACCATGACCGCCCCGATCTCCGACGACAACGCCTCCCCCTGGGGCGCCGACCAAGTCCCCGACCCCACCGCGACCTGCGCCTTCGACGCCGTGGAAGGCCTCTCCCCGGACTCCGACGAGGCGGTCCTCACCCTGGTCGTACGCCAAGTGGCCGCCGCACCACCCACCACCCGCGTAGCAATCCTGCGCGATGCCGTCCGCGGTCTCGCCGTGGCAGGCGCTCTCTCCCCCCTCCGCGCCGACGCCCTCCTCTCCAGCCCGACCAGGGTGGCCGATGTGCTGTTCCGAGTGGACGAGGTCATCGCCGCCTCCCGCATCCGCCGCCGGTGACCACGCCAGGCGGGTGACCGGACCGGTGGAGGCGCGTCCCGTCGGCCAGGGTCCCGCGGTCCGTCAGGAAACCGATGTGGAATGGGATGTCGGGCAGGTGCTGTGGACGTTCGCCGGTGGTCTCGGCGCCGTGGCCGCGACAGCGGCGGTGACCTGGGGGGTCGCCCTCCGCCTGCGGGGCAGGCACCGTGACCTTGTCGTCGGCGCGACCGGGCGCATGTGCGCCGCGGTGGGCAGACAGCCGGGACGGCTGTGGAGCCTGGTGCGCGACATCGCCGATGTGCTGGCACGTCAGGACAAGTCCGCGGAGGTTGGACTGTCCTTCTCGGATGGGTCGACCGCTGACACCGCTCTCTTGGCCTCCGCCGAGGCGGTCACCGCCTCGGCCGGGGAGCTGTGGCAGGACGACGACAGCGAAGAGGAGTTCGTGCCGTGGGGGCGTGAGATGCCCCGAGTGGCAGACCACCCGTGGCTCGCCCCGGCCGTCGATCTCCTGACCACCACAGCCGAGCGCTGCCTCGATCGCGCCCGGCTGGTCGTCGACCAGGCCGCGCGGTTCGGTGAACCCGAGCCGCGGCAACAGTCTTTGCTGGTAGACGCCCTCGACGCGGCGTCCGCGGGCACGGACGAGGCGCGGGCGCTGCTCGACGCGGGCGCGGTCCTCGCCGCCCTCGCCCGACTCGCCGCGGTGGACCTCCCGGTGCCCGAGGACGGCGTGCCCGGCGCCGCGGGCGAAAGCGATCTGCGGGCCGGGGTGAACACCCTGGCGAAAATCGCGCTGGCGCACCGGGCTGCGTGCGACGACGGGGTGGTCGTGTCCGTCGTGTTCGACGGTGAGGAGGACGCATGACGACACAGCAGTTGCCATACCGCTGGCGGGAACGGCTGCGCGACCGCCACCGCGGCCGCCGGGATGGGCGGGGCCGCGTCCCGATGCTCGAGCACCTGCAGGAGATGGCCGAGCAGGACGGGTCGGTCACCGCGCCCTACGCCGAGCAGCTTTTCCAAGGCGCCCTGCTGCGTATGGAAAGTGAGCGGCACGCGTTCGAGCAGCGGGTCCACGGCGACCGCACCGACCTCATCCGCATGCGTGAACAACTGGCGTCGGCCGTGGTGGGGCTGGACCGCGACAGCAAGGCCGTCGTGGAGGCACAGGCGGAGCTGACGCAGGCCGAACTGCGCCCCCGCAACCCGATCGAGCTGGCCATGGAGAACCAGGCCGTGGTCCACAGCCGTCGCGACGTCGTCCGGAACCGGCGGATCACGCGGGCCCGCGCGGTGGAGGCCGACAGTTACGCCGAGGTCGACGCCTTGAACCACCGGATCGCCGTGACCAAGGAGCGGATCACCAAGGAGTTCGTCGTCGCCCAGACCAGGGCGCTGTGCGTCGCCGAGCACTGCGCGCTGCGGGTCGCGGCGTACTGGGAGAACGTCGTCATATCCCACCCGGAGGGCGCGCACTTGGCCCCGTTGCTGCGGTTCGCCTCCCAGGTCGTGCCGGACTGGGTGGTGGCGCCGCCTGCGGCCGATCCCGCCGACCTGGGGCGCGGACCAGTCGGTTATCGGCAAATCGTGCGCCGGGTGAATGCGGCTCCGCGCGGTCGGGCCGCTTCCCTCCCGCCCGAGGGCAGATCACCGGATGTAGAGGACGGCGAATGAACACCTTCCAGATCTGGAAAGCGTCCCTCGCGCTGAAGCGCGTCAAGCACAGGCTGCCGAAACTCAGCACGGAGGCGCATGACGGGTTCGCGGTGGCCACCGACGAGGCGCGCTTGGCGGACACCCTCAAGGAGGTGCCGATGGGAGCGCTGCGCAAGTCCGGGCTGATCATGGACGCCTACCTGGACACCTTCGTCGCCAAGTGGCTCACCGACGCCAAGGCCCACCACGACTCCGTCACCGTCAAACTGGACTTGGTGGCGGCCCGGGTCGCCGCCGTCGTGGAGGTGTGCCGGATCCGCCACGACGATCAGGAAGACGTCCTGCACGACCTGGAAGCCGCCGTCTCCCACGCCCTGGAACGGCTGGCCGACCCCGACACCCCGTTCTACGAACCGGTTTCCCGTGCTGAGCGCAGAAAGGGCAGGCGATGACCGTCCACGGCAACCGCACGGCAGGCGTCGTCCGCCGCCGTGCGGTGATCAACGGGGACCCGTCGCAGATCGCGGGCTCGCCGATGGTGACGCTGCTGCACCTCGTCGTTCTTACCCTGGCCGCAGGCGCGGACGTCGTTACCTTCCACCAGATCCTCATGGACTCGGTGGACGAGAACGAGTCAATGCTCTGGATCTTGGTGGCCGGGTTCACCACTGTTTGCATCGCGCTGTCGCATTTGGCCGGTCAGCACGCCCGGCAGGTCATCGCGACCAGGCACGCGCCGGGAGCGCGGGTGGCGATGTGGACCAGTCTGCTGGTGTGGGCCGCGCTGGGGGCGACGGCGTTCCTGTTCCGGTTGAACAACCCGCCTGAGGGCGACTCCGGCCTGGAGATCGTCGTCGACGGTCAGGAGATCGTCCCCGAGGCCCCGGACGCGGTGTCCTCGCCGCTGCTGTTCCTCGTCCTCTACATCGCCACCGGCGCGGTGTCGGCAATTTTCGCCTTCATCCGCCACCACCCGGCGGCCCGGCAGTACGCCCGCGCGTTGGCGCGGCGCACCAAGGCGGCCAAGGAGTTGGCGCGGATCAAGGCGATTCTCGTAGAGGCGCAGAAAGTGGCTGTCACCGTCGCCGGGGTGCGGGCGGAACGTGACGAGGCCTGGATGGGCTTGCGGGCTCGCTGCGAGCAGGCAGTGGACCGGCTCAAGCACCAGGCCGCGCTGGACTTGCTGGCCAAGGACGAGGAGAACCGCCAAATCGATGCCACCCGCAACGGGACGGCTGAACAGGGAGGGGATGGACGATGAGGCAGCGCCGACAGTGGAGGGCCGCCGTTGTCGCCGCGGCCGCGGTGGCGGCGTCGACCGCCTGCGGTGGGCAGGCGGCCACACCCGAGTGGTCGGGGGACTGCCCGGCCACGGCCGACGGCCCGGTGACCCTGGTCGTGGGGGCGCGGATGGGCAGTCCCAAGCCGATCCTGCCCGGTGTGGTCGTCGACCTGATCGCCGCATCGGCGGCCGCGGGTCAGCAACTCCGGATTGTGCGGGTCGACGGCCAACCGAGTGTGGCGGTCTCGGCCAAGGCGACGATCGACGGCCGTAACGAGAGCAAGCGCGCCCAGCAGGTCGAGACGGTCGTGCAGCAGGTCAAGACCGTGCTGGCCCAGCTGATGCCCAAGGCCGCCGAGGCCGACGTGCTGGGCGCGGTCGCCGAGGCCGCCAGGGTGACCCCGGAGGGCGGCACCGTCGTCTTGGTGGACTCGGGACTGGCCACGGCGGGCTCCTTGTCGTTCCTCGAGGACGGCATGTTCGGCGCCGAACCCGCCGACGTTGCCGAGTTCCTTGCCGTGGGCGGGTTGCTGCCCAAGCTGTCCGGCCGGGCCGTCCTGCTCGTCGGGCTCGGCGGGACCGCAGACCCGCAGCCCGCGCTGGACCAGAACCTGCGCACCCGGGTCGCCGCTCTTTGGCGGGGCGTGGTGGAACGCTCGGGCGCCAAGTGTGTCGAGGAGGTCGAGGTGCCGTCGCGCCGGGACGCGGTCGACGTCGACCAGTCAGTCACAGTGGTGCCGCTGCCGCAGCCGCCCAAACTGCAGGCGTGCGGGACGACTGTGTTGCAGGACAGCGACTCCGTCGGGTTCGTCGCCAACAAGGCCGACCTGAGGGACCCGACCGCGGCCGAGGCCACGTTGCGTGAACTGGCCGACCTGGTGAAGGCAGGCACCCAGCGGATCACCCTGGTCGGCAACACCGCGCGGTGGGGCCCCGAGCCGGGCAACCGCGACCTGTCCCAGCGCCGCGCCAGCACCGTAAAGGCCGCGCTGGTGCGCTTCGGTGTGGCCGCTGAGCGGATCACCACCCGGGGTGACGGCAGCACCGGTCCGTACCACCAGGAAGACCTGGGCCCGGGCGGGGTGCTCATCCCCGCTGTGGCCGCCCTCAACCGGTCGGTCGTCGTGGAGTTGGCGTGTTAGGTCGGACAGAGGATGGGGGCCGGTGACCGCGCCGGACGGGTCCGCGGGCTGCCCGCCGCAGACCGCCGCTGAGGAGGTCGAGCAGGCCCTCACGGTAATCGACCTTGGCCGCGCCCCGTTCTTCGACGGGCTGCGGACGGACTGCGACCAGGGCCGCTCGGAGCCGGCGAACGTCCCCGAGCGGGACCTGCCCCCCGACCTGCTCGCCCGGTTCGAGGTTCTGGACGTGCTGGCCCGGTCCGGGCGGCAGGGCGCGCTCTACCGCGTCCGGGACCGCGCGGGCGGCTGTGAGCGGGTGCTCAAGGTCTACTGGCCGGGCATGAGGATGGACGGGCAGGTCGCCGCCTACCTGCGCGCGCCGCACAGCAGGCACGTCGTCTCAGTCGACGAGATCGGCGAGGCCGACGACCTCCAGTACGAGGTCATGGAGCACCTGCCCGGCGGTAGCGTCGCCGAATGGGTGGCCAAACACCCCTGCGGCACAGCGGAGCCCATCCTGGTCGACATGGTTCGCCAAGTCGCTGACGGGCTGGCCGAACTGCACGAGGCCGACATCGTGCACCGCGACGTCAAACCGGCCAACCTGCTGTTCCGGTCCGCCGATCTCCGCGAGGTGGTGGTCGCCGACTTCGGCATCAGCTCCCACACCCCGGTCGGGCTCCTCTACGTGGACGAGCAGAACGGCACGGTGCCCTACACACCTCCGGAGTTTCTCGGCGCGAGGGCGGTCGGTCCCGCGTTCGACTGGTGGTCGCTCGGCGCGACGGTGTTCGAGTTGGCGACCGGTCACCGCATTCTCCCCGACCTGCGGGACAACCGGCTGCGCGTGCACATTGTCAGCGAGACGATCGACGTATCCGACGTCACCTCGCCGAGGGTCCGCCTGCTGTGCGAGGGACTGCTCACGACAAGGTCTGCCCAGCGGTGGGGGGCTGAGGAGGTCCGCCAGTGGCTGCGCGGCGAGTCGCCGCCGGTGGCCAGGCCGGTGTTCGCATCCCGAACCGGGGAGGAGGCCCCTGGGGGGCCCTACCTGCACCTGGGGCGCGAGTACCGATGGCGCGCCGAGCTGGCCGGGATCATGACCCGGGAGTGGGACGTGACCCGGTCCGTCCTCTTGGGACGCGACCGGGACCCGCTCAACCGGTTGCACACCTGGCTGGCGACGTTCCCTGGTCTGCCGAAGCCGGAGGGGAGGCCGGGAAGGCGCGCGCCCGACGACGTCCGACTGCTCTACGAGCTGCGGGCGATCGACGCCGCCCACCCGCCGTTTTACCGGGGCCGCAACATCTCCCCGGTCACCCTGAGCCGTTTGGCCGACGACGGCATCCAAGGCGTGGGGGTGAGTGCCGACATCATCGCCGACCTCTGGCACCACGACCTGCTGCCGGTGCTGGCCCCCGGCCTGCCCAAGGGATCTGAGGACCCAGCGTCGCCAGGTCTGGACGCTGAGGGCGGCAACGGCCTGATGGACGTGCGGGCGCGGTGGCGGCCCGAGCACACCCGACTGGTCGCGGTCGCCAGGGCGGTGCCGGACCGGGTGGCCAAAGCCGAGGCGGTTCGGTTGCTCGCCGAGTCGGAGTCCTACATGCTCAGCCTGTCGCTGCTGGGCGCGACCGCGGCCGAGGCCCGTCGACGCGAGTTGCGCTCCGAACTCGAGGAGAGGGCCCGCGAGTACGCCGTCCCGTGGCTCTCAGACATGATCGCGCGGCCTGAGTTCCACCTGGTCGCCTACGCCCTGCTCGGCCTCGCCCGCGACCAGTGGCAGACCCGTAGGGCCGAGGAGCGGGCCCAGCGGGTCCGCGAGGACTGGATCCGGCGGCGGTGGCGGCACCTGGAGTGGTCCCGCAGGCAGAACCGGCCCCGGGCGCTGGGGTTCGCGGTCGCCGGGGTGGCCGCGGTCGCGGTCCTGCTCTTTGGGTTGGTCGCGTTGGGCGACGTGATCGACCTGGCCTCCGACGCGCAGGTGGTCGATGCCTGGCTGGCGTCGGTGGTCGCCCTCCTGGCGACCACCCTCGCCGAATCGCTGCTGGCCTGGGATGCCGGTGAGCGGTTTCACCCGACGTACTCGTTCCTCGGCGCGGGTGCGATGGTGCTCGGCCGGGTGGCGCGCAATCTCCTCGCGCGGCGCACCGCGGTGCCCGTCGTCCTCGTCACCCTGGCGGTGCTCGCGGTACTCACCGTCTTTCAGCCCGCCGTCACGCCGTTCCTGCTGGCGGGACTGAATCTTGTGTGGACAGTCCAGCGGTTCCTGGCGTGGCGCAGGCAGGACCGTGAGGAGCGGGCCCGCTACGCGGCGGTCTGACCGGGGTGCCCGTCCGTCAGGTAGCGGGCAAGGAGGTACAGATGAGCTCAGGAGGGATCGCGGTCGTCCCCGCGGCCGTGCCCGTGGTCGCGGTCGGGACCATCGCGCTGGTCGGGGCCGCGGCGGTGGTCGCGGTCGGGGCCGCCGCCGTGCTGGTGGTCCGCGCCGCGAACGCCGCTGTCGAGGGCGGTGTCCGGGCGGTGGGCGACTACGGGGCCAGGGTCGAGGCGCGGGTGGTCGCCATAGAGGCCGCCGAGTCCGACCAGGCCCGATGGCAGGTCGTCGCGGCCGACGTCGTCACCGTCAACGCGCGCATTCGCATCCTCCGGGAGCGGGCCGCCGCCGAACGGGTGAGCGTGTCGGTGCCCGACCCGCTGCGGTTGGGCAGGACCCGGTCGCCCGCGGAGATGGTCCGCTGGATCGCCGCGGTCCAACGCGACCTCGCCGCTGCGCAGAAGGCGCTGGACATTCGCAAGCCGCCGCCCCGCCTCACAGCGACGCTCTCGTCTGCTGAGGACGCCCAGTCGCTCGCGGCGCTCGATGCGCACGTGCAGGCCCTGCGCGGGCGCTACGCTGTGGAGCCCGCGCAGGTGCGGCCCGGACAGGTCGAGCGCGTCCTGGGCTTGCTGGACGTGGACGCGGCCGCCGCCGAACGCGACAAGGCCCTCCACGCCGCCGCCAAGGTCGTCGCCAACCCCCGCGCGCAGGATGCCTACATGGACGACCTGCGCGAGTTGGTCGCCGAGCTCAACAGCGTGGTGGCCCGGCGCAGGCAGGCGGCCACCTGGGTCGCGACCCTGGACGACGGGCCGCTGGCCGAGGTGCTCACCGGCATGGAGCCGCCCCCGACGTTGGCGGGGACGGCCGAGCGGCTGCGCGCGGTCGTCCGCGGCGACAGCGACCTGACCGGCGACCTGCGGGCGCAGGGCCGCGCGCTCATGGCCTGGGCACAGGACACCGCCGACCAGGTGTTCGTCCGCGCCCTGGTCGGCCAGTACTTCGCCGACCAGGGCTACACGGTGGAGACCGCGGCGGCCGGTTCCGCCCTGCGGCTCACCCGGGCCGAGTGGGCGGGTGAGCATGCCGGGGAGGTGTGGGTCGACGGCTCCGTTGTGCGCAGCAGGCTCGTCCGCGAGGTCGCCGGTTCCGGGGTGGACGCCGACCTCGTGGACAGGGAGCGGTGCGCGGTGTTCGCCAACGACTACGAGACCGCCGCGGAAGCGGTCCGCCTGGTCGACGGCCGGGTCGACGTCGAAGTCGACCGGGAGTCGCCGACGGTGGACGCCTCCATCCACGACCGCGAGGGGCGCGACAACGTCCAGCAGCAGAGGGAGAGGTAGGAGTGAGCGCGGACACCATCGCTGTGCCGGAGGAACCGCAGGTGCCCCAGGGGTTCCCGGCGTTCGCGACCGAGATCGCCGGAACCCTCGCGGTGCACGCGCAGTACGTGCTGCACGGCAACCTCAGGGACCAGTTCCTCGTCGGACCGCCGGGCGCCACCCCGGAGATCGTGCCCCTGCTCCCGCTGCTGTGGCGGGTGCTGCGGCCCAGCGGGTTCCAGGCTTTCGTCACCTACGATCCGGTCGACGGCGTCGGCGTCTTCCCGCCGGACGACCCGGCCGCCCGGCAGGCCGTCGAGGGCGTCCTGGGCGCCAACGTCGTCGGGCGGCGCCCGACGCTGGAGCGCCTGCGCGCCCACCTCGCCAAGGTTGTCGGCGTGGCCGAGCAGCCCCCGCTGGAGGCCGAGGCCCAGCGCGGCCAGCAGCGCGCCGGCAGGCCCCCGACCGGGCCACCCCCGGTCCGGCTCGCGTTCATGATCGACTTCGCCGCCCGGCTGACCAGGACACCGGGGCAGCTCGAGGCAGGCGAGCGCGACTTCTTCCTCTACTGCCAGAAGCTCGCGCTCAGCGCCCGGCCCGCAGTCTTCCCCGGTTCGCGGACCGCGCCCCTGTACAACCCCGTCATCTGGCTCACGGAGGGCGAACGGGACCTGCCCGCCTGGCTGACCGCGGGCATGGAGGCCTTCCGCACCGTCGCGGTGGGGATGCCCACCCTGGACAACCGGATGAACATGGCCGCGATGCTGGTCCCGCTCCTGCCACCAGCGTCCACCACGGACGGTCCGGGGCGGGTCGGTCCGGTGGAGGAGTTCGCCAACCGCACCGAGGGCATGACCCTCGACTCGATGATGCGGATCACCCGCCTGGCCAAGGACCGCAGGATGGGGGTGGACCGCATCGCCGACGCGGTGCGCGTCTACAAGCTCGGCATCGACGACAACCTGTGGCGCCGCGGCAGCGTCCGCGCCCAGATCGCCAAGGGGGAGAAGGTGATCGCAGGTCGGATCCTGGGCCAGGAGCGGGCGATCGCCAAGACGCTCGACATTCTCAAACGCGCCGCCCTCGGCCTCTCCGGCGCGCAGGCGAGCACTCCGGGGGCCCGCCCGCGTGGCGTGCTGTTCTTCGCCGGGCCGACCGGTGTCGGCAAGACGGAGTTGGCCAAGCAGGTCGCCGAGGTGCTCTTCGGCGACGCCCATGCCTACCTGCGCTTCGACATGAGCGAGTTCGCCGCCGAACAGGCCGCCGACCGGCTGATCGGCGCGCCGCCGGGCTACGTCGGTTTCGAGGCGGGCGGCGAGCTCACCGGGGCCGTGCGGCGCAGACCGTTCCAGGTCGTGCTCTTCGACGAGATCGAGAAGGCGCACCCCCAGGTCCTCGACAAGTTCCTGCAGATCCTGGAGGACGGCAGGCTCACCGACGGCCAGGGCGTCACCACACACTTCTCCGAGTGCGTGCTGATCTTCACCTCGAACCTGGGCATCATGGTGACCAACCCCGAGACCGGGCGGCGGGAGCGCATCGTCGATCCCGGCATGCCCTACCCGGAGCTGGAAGCCAAGGTGAAGGCCGCCATCCGGGACCACTTCACGACCAAGCTCGCCCGCCCGGAGTTGCTCAACCGGTTCGGCGACAACATCGTGGTCTTCGACTTCATCGGCAGGTCCACCGCGACCGGCATCTGCGACTCGCAGCTGGGCAACATCGCCGCGCGGGTGTTCTCCGAGCTGGGGATCCACCTCGACGTCACTGCGGCCGCCAAGGCGCAGATCGACCAGGCCTGCACCGCCGACCTGGAGAACGGCGGCCGCGGCATTGGCAACCGACTGGAGAGCAACCTCGTCAACCCGCTGGCCAGGGTGCTCTTCGACCAAGACGTCCAGCCAGGCGACCGGGTCGTGGTGTCCGGGCTGCGCACCGGGGACACCCGGGAGGGCCCCGCCCTCGACGCCGTCCTCGAACAGGAGCCGCGGTGAAGAGATGTCCCAGCTGCGGGAAGGAATACGAGGACAGCGTCCAGATCTGCCCGGAGGACGCGACCGCGCTCGAGGCGGCTGCCCGGCCCCCAGTCGTCATCCCCGAGCGGCTGGGCGTCCCAGGGCCGGAGGCCGCGCTGGCCCGCGCCCACTGGGGCACCGAGGTGTGCTGGCGCTGCGCGACACCGTCCCCGAACCAGGGCAACACCGCGTGCGCCAACACCGGGTGCCGGGCCTCCCTGACGCCGCCGCTGCTGCACATCGCGTTCGGTGACGGCGAAGTCGCCGCCGACCGTGGCGAACGTTTCGAGCTGGGACGCGCGGGCCGCTTCGGCCGGGTGTTCCGGGCGTTCCCCAACGTCTCGCGCCGCCACGCCGTCGTCGGCGTCGATGACGCGGGACGGCCGTGGGTGATCGCCCTGCCCACCCCCAACGGCACCTTCATCAACGACGCCGAGATCGATGAGTCGATCGCCAAGACGCTGTTCTCCGGCGACCGCCTCCGACTGGCTGTCGACGTCGAAGGCGCGGTCACAGTCTACGACCGTTAGTGGTGTGACCCAGGGCCCGGACCTGATCGCACACCGCAGTCGCGCCGCCACCGCACTTCCGACGGGACCACTCGTGAACCTCCCTCCGCCCACTTCGTTCTGGCAGCGGCTGACGTCCCGGCGCCGTCCCGGCCCGACCGCCCCGCTGCCCCGCCCGATCGTTGACCCGAGGACGCCGGTGACGGTGCTCATCGCCGCTGCCGAGGCCCGCGCCGCCGAGGAGGTCGGCGCGCATGTCTTCGACAGTTGGTCCTTCGGCCACCCCGGTGACGAGCTCTCGGCCCACCACGACCCCGGCTACGTCGCCGCCCTGCGCGAGATGTGCGAGGGCGCGGTGCAGTCGGCCCGCGAACGTCACGCGATCACCGAGAGCCGCGTGCACCACCTGCGCGAGCAGAGCGCCGAGGCGAACCGCTTCATGGCCGCGGCCCGGTCCATGATGGACCGTCTGGCAGTGCGCGACGCACGGGCGCGCGAGCCGGTGGACGAGCACCCCCCTGTCGGCGACCCGCCCGAGGGCGCCACCGAAGACATCGCCGACGACGACCCGGTGTGGGAAGGCGAGACCACAGTCCTGGGCATCGGCTGGCGAGTAGCCATCATGGTGGGCCTGGTCGCCGCCCTCACCGGCGTGCACTACCTGTTCTTCAGCCGGGTCGCGGGCGCGGGGACCAGCCCGACCGCGGTGTGGGTGGTGTGCGCGGCCATGGCGGTGTTCCTCGTTGTCGGTCCGCACGTCACCGCCTTGATGCTGCGGGCACGGCAGGCGACCGGGACCGAACGGCGGCTCGCCTGGGTCGTCGGCGTCACCGGGACCGCGTGGACCGGTGTCGTCGTCGTGCTGGGCATCGCCTGCGCCGCGGTGCTGCGGGAGGAGCGCGAGCGGCTGGAGCGGCTGGACCTGGTGCCCATCACGGTGGTGCTCATGTTCATCGGCGGGTTGGTCGTGGCGGGTGCGGTCGCGTTCATGCTCGGCCTGAGCAGGCGCCACCCGTACCAGGAGGCCTACGCCCGGCACCGGGCCAGACGCGACCGGGTGGAGGGCGTGCGCCGCCAAGTGGTTGACCAGGTCGACCCCGAGCACGTCGAGGCCGACGACGAGGAGACGGCGCTCGACGCCCTCACCAGGGCCATCCGGGCGGGTTACGCCTCCGCCGAGGAGTCCTACTTCGCCGCCCTCGCCAGAGCCGCCGGTGACGCGAGCTTCACCGAGGCGGTCCTGCACCGCCGCGGTCTGCGCCGCGGGGTGCGACCGTGAGCGCCGGGCTGCGGGTCGGCCGCACCCTGTACCCGGTCACCGCTCTCGGTCCGGGCAGACGCCTGGGCGTGTGGGTGCAGGGGTGCACCTTGTCCTGCCCCGGCTGCATGTCCCGCGATACCTGGGACCCCCGTAGCGGCCAGGACACACCGGTCGCCGACCTGCTGGACCTCTGGCGCGCCGCGCTCGACGCGGGAGCGGACGGCCTCACCGTCAGCGGCGGCGAGCCGCTGCAGCAACCACTTGCCCTCCGCGCGTTCCTCGACGCCTCTGCCGAGGTTCGCGCTGGGCGGGAAGCCGACATCCTGGTCTACACCGGATACGAGGAGTCCGAACTGGACAGGCTCCAGCTGCGCGCCGTCGCGGCGGCGGACGTGCTGGTGACCGGACGCTACGACGTCACCAAGCCCACGAAGCGGATCTGGCGGGGCTCGGCCAACCAGGCCATGGTCCCGCGCACGGACCTCGGCAGACGCCGATACGCGCAATACCTGGAGTACGAACCCGAGAACCCACCGCTGCAACTGGGCGACCGTCCGGGTGGCGTGTGGATTATCGGCACTCCGCGCCGGGGCACGTTGTCCGGACTGGAAAGCGGACTGCGGGCGCTGGGAATGGGAGTCGACGATGTCACTTGGCGGCCCTGATCTGTGCCTTGGCCCGCACTGGACGGCATGACGCCGAGTTCGACTTGGAATTCGTTCACACCCAACGGCCGGGCCCGGTGCGGGAGGCGCACCGGGCCCGGGGTTGTCAGGCGCGGGTTCAGGGGTGGTGGTCTTGGTGGTGCTGGAGGGCTCGGCGGAGGAGTTCGTCGTGGAGGATTCGGGTTGCTCGGCGGTGGGTGGCGACGTCCCAGGGGTGGTGGGAGGTGCAGGCGGTCGTGTGGGTGTGCATGGGTCCTTGTTTCTGACGGGTGGTTTAGGCAGGAAAAGGGGTCCCGTGGTTTAGTCCTCGGTTGGGGTGGTTTAGTCGGTGTCTTTTGTCCGGTTCGACGGCCGGTTGGCTAGTTATTGGTGCTGGTATCGAAGCTGGTTTATAGTTTTCGGCTGGTTGTGCGACGTAATTTCGACGGCAGGGCGGTAACGGATTCCGCCACGTGGTCCGGATAGCTGGAGTTGGTTCCCGGGGCTTCTCCCCGGTTTTCCGGCTGGATTTTCGCGGCCATTCCTGCGCGTCACGGGAGCGAACGATGAGCGGTGTGCCGACTGTTTCCCGAGTCACCGGCGATGTCCGGGCCCTCGCGGGGCGGGGGGTGTTGGCCGAGGTTGCTGGTGCGGCGGAGGGGGAGGAGCTCAAGCGGTTGCGGGCGGCCGTCTATGGGATCGCCTACCCCGTGGTGTTCAAGTTGTTGACGCGGAGGTTGGAGTTCAAGCGCGGGCATGCCGCTTGCGCGTCGTCCATCCAGCGCATGGAGGCCGACTGCCTGGATCGGTTCCACGACGACACTGAGGCCGTCGTGGAGGAAGTCCTGCGCAACGCCAAGGTGCCGATCCGCAACATGGAGGCCTGGATCGGCACGCGGTTGACCGCGGCCACTGTCAACGGGTACCGGCGCAGGCGGGGGGAGCGTGGCGCGTTGCAGCGCCCCCGGGTGTCCAAGTGGTTGGGCCGTGAGCTGCAGGAGGATCCAGTACTGCTGGATCTCGCCGTCGAGGTGTTGGACTTCGTCGGCGGCGATGTCACGGTGGGTCCCGAAGGGTGGCCGGTGGATCGGTGGGTCGCGCGCAGGATGGCCGCTGACGGGGGTGACCCCGACGCCGTCCTGCGTGCGGTGCGTGTGAACCTTGCGCGGGTGCTGGCCGCGATGCGCACTAAGCCAGCCTGGTATGAGTCCTACGTAGAGCGTCCGATGGGGTTCAAGCGCCTAACCGCCATCCCGCTGCCCCGACTCTCCGTTGAGTCCTCTGAGGACACGCTCGCGGTCGGCACGGGACAGTGGGACGACCCCAACGCGTGGATGCTGGAGCGGGCGTCGATCGCGGTGGACCGGATCGAGGCGGGTATCGCTGCCGGTGGGGATCCCGGGGCCGTGGTCGTTGAGGTCGTCCGCGCACTCTTCGCCGAGGGGACGGGCAGCGAGCACCTGCACGAGACCCCGCACCACCCCGACGCCGCGGACCGGGCCGCCCACGCGCTCGCCGACGCCGAGGTCGTGCGCGCCGTCCTCGCCGCGATCACCACCTGACCCCGGCCACCTGTCTGCTTTCACCTCCGCTCCTCGACGGACGGCGTCCCCGTCCGTCAGGTAGCGGGGGCACGGTCGTGACGAACGAGGAGGACCCGATGGCCGACGACGCCGCGGCTGTGGTCGGACGGTGCCGGGACACCCTGCACCGGGCGGCCAACGGCGGGCCCGCGCCACAGGACGTGCGGGACTTCCTCGCCGACCTCGACCGACTCCCGCCGGACCACCCGCAACGGCCCCGGCTGGCCGTCACCATGGTTGTCACCCTGATCGACAGCGGACGCATGGCGCCACTGGATCTCATGCTCCACCTGGGCGCCCTGCTGGACCACGCCGACAGCGGCCCTGTCCCGTTCCCGAAGTGGCCGGAGATCAGGGTCTGGACCCGCGCGCAGCAGATCATGTACGCCGCGACCACCGACCCGGCCATAGATGTTCCGACCGCGCAGAGGACCCTTTCCGGCCTCGCCGAGGCCGCGCACGGCATGGACTCCACGGTTTCGCAGCTCATCAACCTGACCCGGCAGATCCTCGTGCTGCGCTCGACGGCGCCGACGCGGGGTACGGTGTCGGACGCGATCTCCCACATGACCGGACTTGCAGAGCAGATCGACAACCCCACCACGGCTGAGGTCGTCCGCCGGTTCGCCGCGCGGTTCGGTGACGCGTTGGCCGCCGACCGGGTCGGGGACCATACGGAGTCCCTGCAGGCCGTAAAGGATGCGATGGGGGTCACCGGAGGCTCCCTCATCGACGTGTCCGGCAGCGACACCGTGCTGGCCGCGCTGGCCGACATCGAGCTGGTTCACCGCGGCCAGTCCGGCGGGCCGGACCCCGACCCTGGCCTGATCGCCGAACTCACCAAGCGGGCCGACGACACCGACGCACCCCTCTCGCGGCGGATCTATGCCCAGGCGCAGGTCACCCTGGTGTGCCTGGAGCGCGGCGAATGGGGCCGCGGGCAGCTCGACAACGCCATCAGACGGCTGCGGGACCTGCTCTTGGGGGTTGCCGACAGCCAGACGGGGGTGCTCGGCCTCTTCATGTTGGCGTCGGCGTTGGCGCGACGCGCTGAGGACACCGGCGACGGGCTCAGCGAGGCCGAACAGGCGCTGGTGCGTGCGGTGGAGCTGATGGACGGCTCGGACCACCAGCTGTGGCACGAGACGGAGAAGCTGCTCTCGCGGGTCAGGGGTCTGCTCGGGTCCCGGCGGCCGTCGGGCCTCGACGGTCTGCGCCGCCTCGCCCAGGTGGCGCTGGTGGAAGTGGCGGGTGGCGCCAGACAGGTCATCCAGGATGTCGCCGCCCATGCTGCCGGGACGGCTCGCCACCACGGTGAGGCGGGCAAGCTCACCGAAGCCTTCCAGACACTGGAAAGCGGTCGGGGACTGCTGATCTTCGCTGAGACCGCTATGCGTGACATCCCCGCGGCCCTCCGTGAGGCGGGTCGCGCCGACCTGGCCAGCCGATGGGATGGCGATGACCCGGACCTGCGCAAGACGGTCGTGGACGCCCTGCTCACCCACGACCGCGCCACCCGTGGTCTCCTCGACCCGCCGACGCCCGCGGAGGCGCGCGCCGCGCTCGGGAAGGTTGGGGCTGCCGCTCTGGTGTACCTGGTTCCCGGCGACGACGCGCACCCTGGCTACGCGGTCATCGTCCCGGCCCAAGGCACTTGCGCCTATCTTCGACTGCCTCACCTCGCGGTCGGAGAGGGCACTGAGGCCCACCGGTACATCGCGTCCCCAGGCGACCGCGTCTGCGACTGGGCGTGGCGCGCCGCGATCGGTCCGGTGCTCGAACGTCTCTCCCTCGACCAGCCGCCCAGGATCGTGCTGGTCCCCGTGGGCGACCTCGCCCGCATCGCCTGGCAGGCCGCCCGACGCGGCGACGGGACCCATGCCGTCCACCTGGCTGCGTTTTCCCAGGTCGCGTCCGCCCGGCTGTTCTGCACCGCAGCCGGCCGGCCCCAGGTCGCGCTGGGTGGAACCGGACTCGTCGTCAGCGACCCGGACACCGGAGCCTGCGAGCCGCTCACTGTGGCCAGGCTGGAGGCTCACGCCGTCCGCCGCGCGTTCTACCCGGGCGCCCGCTACGTCGGCCGCAAGCCGGACGGCTCACCCAGCCGGTCCGGCCGCGGGACGCCGACCGAGGTGGCCGATTGGTTGGGCGATACCAACCCACACGCCGGAACCACGCTGCACCTGGCCTGCCACAACTCTTTCGATGCCGAGACGGGTGCCAGAGCGCTCGTCCTCGCCCCCGACGACAGCCCGTCCACGGGCAGGTTCCGGGCCGACCAGATCGTCCGGTCGATGGCCCAGACACCGCAGCGTGCGGTGGGTTTGGTCGTCCTGGCGGCTGGCGACACCGTCAGCGCAGCCGGCTACGACGAGGTCCGCAGTCTGAGTACGGCGTTCCTCGCCGGTGGCGCCCACAACGTCATCTCGACGATGTGGACAGCGCCGGATGATGGGACACCGGCATTTGTCCACATGTTTCACCGTTTCCTGCGGGTCCACAGGATGCCGCCGTGGCAGGCGCTGCGGGCCGCGCAGATGTGGATGCTCGACCCTGCCCGAGAGACCCCCGCCGACCTGCCCGGCGAGATTCGCACGGGCCCCGTCCCGGTCGCCGCTTGGGCCGGATTCACACACAGCGGTCAGTGAAACGGCAGGAAGGAAGAGTCAAGTGTCCACAACAGACGAGCAGATTGCCCGATTGCGCGCCGGGATGGCCGGAACGACCGGTGCGGACCGCGTCCCCGCGCTCGCCGAGCTAGGGACGGCGCTGATGACCAAGGCGACGACCCAACCCGCCGGTTCGCCTGCGGTCCTCGCCTTCCTCGACGAGGGCGTCGAGGTGTTCGACGAGATGGTTGATCTCCTCGCCCCCGATGACCCGTCGCTTCCCACTGCCTTGTGCACAGCTGGTTTCAGCCGATTCTTCCGCTATCAGTGCGGCGGGGATGACAAGGACCGCGACGCCGCTGTCACCCTCATCGAGCGCGGTCGCGGTGGTCCCGGCGTCTCCACCGCGATCGCTGCCCAGGCCCGTCTCGTGCTCGGCATGCTCTACTTCGCCAGAGGGGCGGGGCCGTTGGATCGGCTGGCCGGGCCGTCGGCGTTGCAGATCTTCCACCGCGGCGCCGGGACGGCCGCCGACCTCGACCGGGCCGAGCGCCTGCTGCGCGAGGTGGCCGCCGACGCCGCTGTGGTCGGGCCTGGGTTCGCGGCTCAGGCCGGGCTGATGGTCGACATGTTCGATGTGGTCCGCGCGATCGGCGCGGGCGGCTTCCCGGACGCGGCGACGATGATGAAGGCGATGTCGCTGGCGCAGAGGATGCAGACTCACAAGACCGACCTCGGGACCAATCCGATGATGCTCTCCCCCGAGGGCATGCGATCCATAGTGGAGGGAAGCCCGCTGCTCCAGGTTCCCGCCGTGATCGAGGACATTGCCGTCGTTGAGGGCGGAAACGCGCCGGAGTCCAAGGCCCAGTCCTTACTGGCAGTTGCGGCGCCCGAGCCTGTCGCGTCCCCGACTGCCGTGCAGTTGCGGCGCGAGGTGCGGGAGCGGCTCGGGCTGGCCCCGGGGATGCCGGTCTGGGACGCGGCGGCGGCCCTGCTGCTGCCCGACACCGCCTTGCCCGAGACCGCGGCTGTGGACGACTCCGTGGCGCTGGCCGTCGTGCTGCATGAGGTCGGGCGGGACGGGTCCGACGCGGAGGTCGCCGTTGACACCTTCCTGCTCGCGGTCGCGCTGCACCTGCGGGAGCGGGTCGAGGGGGACGGTGTCGACCGGCGGGCGGGTGCCGAGGCGTTGCTGGACTCGGCCGGGAAGGTCTCAGCCGACCACCCGGCCGCGCCCGTGATCCTGTGCTCCCTTGCCGCCTTCCTCGACCCGGATCACCCGGTCACCGGTCTGCGCGGGATCGCAGCCGGGCTGGTCGCACGCTTCGACGCTGTTCTGGCGTCGGATGCGGGTCTCGACCCGGATCAGCGGGCGGTGCTGCGGGCGTTGCGCGCCCTCTGCCGGACGGCGTGGGCGGCGGAGGAGTTCGAGAAGGCGCGCACCCGGGTGCCGGACGGCCATCCGTACGCGCGGGTGCTGCGTTCGGCCAGTCCGGTCGTGGGTGGAGGCCACCCGGTTGTCCGTGGTGCGATCCGGCACAGTGGAAGGCGATGATATATCCGTGGCCAGTGCTCTAGTCGGTCGCACCGACCAGGTGACGTTCCTGCGCGGGAAGTTGCGCGAGGCCACAGAGGGGCAGCCCTCGGCGGTCGTGCTCGCCGGTGAGCCGGGGGTCGGCAAGACCCGCCTGGTCGCGGAGTTCACCGAGGCCGCCCGGGCTTCGGGGGCGGTCGTGCTCGCGGGTGGGTGCGTCGGACTGGTTGGCGGCTCCATGCCCTACGAGCCGCTCGTGCGGGCGTTGGTGTCGCTGGTGCGGCGGGTGGGCCACGAGCGCGCCCGCGGGCTGGCCGGGCCCGCCTGGAGGAACCTGGAGGGGCTGATCTCCGACTTCACCGGGGTCGGGGAGCAGGCGCCCGCCGGGCCGGGGGCGCAGACGAAGGTGTTCGGCGCGCTGGCGCAGATGCTGGACAACCTCGGCGGGGGACAGCCCTTGCTGCTGGTGTTCGAGGACATGCACTGGGCCGACACCGCCACGCTCGACCTGTTCGCGCACCTGGTCGGCACCATGACTGACCAGCGCCTCATGCTGGTGTGCACCCACCGGTCGGTGCTGCCCTACCGGCACGCCCTGCGGCAGCGGCTGCGTGAGCCCTCGATCGCGCGCCGGGTGGACCGGATCGACCTCAAACCGTTCGAGCACTGGGAGTTCCGGCTCTTCGTCAATGCCTTGACCGACGGTGCCATCGCCCCTGAGCTCGCCGACCGCTACTACGCGCTGTCGGAGGGGAACCCCTACTACGCCGAGCAACTGGTCGCCGCCGGACCGATCGCGGCGCTGCCGGACTCATTGGGCGACCTCATGCGCGACCGGATCACCCACCTCGGCGAGGACGCCGCGCGGGTGGTGCGGGCAGCCGCGGTGGCCGGGCGCACGGTCGCCGTGCGGTTCCTTGCCCGGGTCGTCGCCTTGGACGAGGACGCCCTCGACGCGGCCCTCACCGAGTGCATCGAGCACGGGGTCCTGTTGGAAGACCAGGAGGAAGAGTCCTACACCTTCGAGCACGCGTTACTGCGCGAGACGGTGTACAGCGGTGTCCGCCCTCTCACCCGCAAGCGATTGCACGCCACGTTGGCCGCGGCGCTCGCCGAGGATGTGGCGTCCGACCCGAAGCTGCTGCCCGAGCTGGCCTACCACTGGGCCGCGGCGGAAAGCGTTCCCGACGCGCTGCGGGCGTCGGTGGCCGCGGGCGACCTGGCCTACCGGGTCCGGGCGTTCGCCGAGGCGGAGACGCAGTACCGCAGGGCACTGGACCTGTGGGACCGGGTGCCTGACGCGGAGGTGGTCGTCGGCGCGGGCAAGGTCACCGTACTGACCAGGGCCGCCGACGCCGCGCGCTGGGCGGGCCACCTGCCCGCCGCGGCCGCGCTGGCCGAGGAGGCCGTCGGGGCTGTCGCCAACGGGGACCCGGTCGTGTCGGGCAGCCTGTACGAGCGGCTGGCCTGCTACCTGTGGGAGGCGGGCGAGGACGCTCGCTCCGCCCAGGCGTACCGGGACGCGCGGCGGGTGCTGAAGGGGACAGAGCCCAGCGAGACGCTGTCGCGGGTTTACTCGGCGTTGGCCACGATTGAGGTCAGCGAGGGCCGGGCCGCTGAAGGGCTGACGCTGGCCCGCCGCGCCGCCGAGATCGCCGAGGCGGCGGACTCGTCGGCCGCGGGCGGTCGGGCGCGGAACAGCCTTGGGGTGGCGCTGTGCGGGCTGGGGAAGGTGGACGACGGGGTGGCGGCCCTCTGCGACGCCGTCCGCACCGCGACCGAGGTGGACCACCTGGAGGACTTCCTGCGGGCGCGGGTGAACCTGGGCGCGTGCCTGTACCGGGCGGGCCGGGTCGCCGAGGCGGCCGAGGAGTTCCTCGCCGCGTTCGAGACGACCCGGCGGCTGGGGTTGCAGGGGACGCGGGAGGCCAGCCTGTCTGCCAACAACGCCTGCGCCACCCTGATCTACGTCGGGCGCTGGGCACAGGCGTCCACGCTGATCGAGGAGATCCTGCTGTACTACCCGTCGGCCGAGACGGTGATGCAGCAGCTCACCAAGGTCGAGCTTGACATGGCCCGGGGCGATCTCGACGCGGCCGGGCGGGCGTTGAAGGCCCTCCGAGCCCACACCAACCTGCACACGCGGTTCGTCAGCCCGCTCTACCGGCTCAGCGCCGAGCTGGCGGCGGGCCGCGGCGACCTCGGCGACGCGCTGGACACAATTGCCAACGGCCTCGCGGCGGTCAAGGGTTCCGACGACCCGTTCTACGTGCTGAACCTGTGCGAGTTCGGCCTCCGGGCGGCCGCCGACGCCGCCGCCCTGCCGGACTCGCCGTGGGCCCAGGGAGACCTGGTCCACGACATGGCCTGGCGGGCCGAAGCCGCGGGCAGACAGGGCCAAGGCGACCCCGAGGTCGCGGCCCTGGCAGCCTCCTGCGCGGCCGAGGACGCCCGCAGGCTCGGCGTCGACTCGGTCGCCACCTGGGCCTCGCTCGCGGCGGTGTGGGCGGACCTGGGCAGGCCGTACTCCCGGGCGTACGCCCTGCTGCGGGAGGCGTGGGCCGCTCTGCGGGCGGACGACCGGACCCACGCGCTGGCCGTCGCGACGGAGGCCGCGGAGATCGCCGAAAGGCTGGGCGCGCGGCCCCTGTCGGCGGAGATCGCGACGTTCGTCGACGGGGTGACGCTGAAGGAGACGCCCGCCAAGGCCCCGTCGTCCCGGTACGGGTTGACCCTGCGCGAACTCCAAGTGCTCGACCTCGCGGACCGCGGCCTGACGTCCAAGGAGATCGCCAAGGCTCTCGGCATCGCGCGGGGGACCGTCAGTGCCCACCGCCAGAACTCGATTTCCAAGACCGAGTCGGCCAACACGATCGAGGCGGTGGGCAAGGCCCGCGCTGCGGGCCTGATCCCACTGGCCGACTGACCCCTTTCCCGTCCGCCCGGCTCGTCCGGGTGTTCGGGATGCCCGAAAACAGGAGGAGACATGGCGCGCAAAGCGCTGTTGATCGGAGCCCAGACCCTCGGTCTCAAGGGCGTGGCCAACGACATCACGGCGATGCGGACGGTCCTGGGGACCGCCGGGTTCGACTGCGACCCCAGGGAGGGCGCCGACGCGACCCGCGACGGCATCCTTGACGCCTACGAACAGCTCATCGGGGGCGCCGGACCCGACGACGCGGTCGTCGTCTACTACAGCGGCCACGGCGGGTACGCCCCGGACCCGGAGGTGGCTCAGGGCACGCCCAGCGCGAACACCCACCAGTTCCTGGTGCCCACCGACTACACCGAGTCCAGCGACGGCGACATGCGGGTGGTCACCTCGTTCGAGCTGTCCCTGCTGCAGGCCCGCCTCATCGAGCGGACCCGCAACGTCACGGTCGTGCTCGACTGCTGCCACTCGGCCCACATGTCCCGCGACCCGGACCGCACACCGCGCTCGCTGAGCCGGGAGGTGTCCTATCAGGAGATCCGATCCTATGTGGACTCAATGCGGCGGAGCAGTCCGGATCTCGGACTGCTGAACGTGAAGGGCAACCCACACGCGGTCCGGCTTGTCGCCTGCGCCCCGGAGCAGCTCGCCTATGAGGAGCCCTACCAGGGCAGGACCATGGGGCGGTTCACGAAAGCCCTGGTGTCGGCGTTGGAGGAGGCGGCCGCCGTCGGTGGGACGGTGTCGTGGGCGACGGTCCTCGACCGGGTGCGCAACCTGGTGACCGAAGTGTGGGCAGGGCAGCGCCCGGAGGCCGAGGGCCCCACCACGCGACTGCTCTTCGACACCGTGGAGACCGACCCGGTCGCGACGTTCCCGGTCACGGTCGACCGAGGCCGCGCCCGGCTCCCCGGCGCGGTCCTGCTGGGGGTGCGCCGCGGCGACGAGTTCACCGTGATGCCTGACGACAGCGCCGAGCCCGACAGCGCCCGCGCGGTCGGGACCGTCGCCGTCGAGAGCGTTGACGCCCAGGCCGCCCATGGCGCCTTCACGCCCCGCAAGCCCGGGGCGGTGGTCCCGTTGGGGGCGCGGGCCCATCTGACGAAGGCGTCGTTGGCGCCGGTGGTCGTGCACGTCCCCGACGCCGCCGAGGCGACCGCCCTGGTGGACGGGGTGCTGCGCAGCCCCTACCTGCGGCTGGCCGAGCTGGGGGAGCGCGCGGAGATCGGGGTCGGGTTCGAGGCCGACGGGGTCGTCATTACCGACGAGGTCGGTCCGTTGGGGGTCGGCCGCACCTCCGAGACGGTGAGGGTGCTCGACGACCTCACGCGTATCGCCAAAGCGCGCATCCTTCGTCGGATGACCGGCGAGGAGGGGCTGGCTTTGCCGACCGAGCCGACTGTCGAGTTCGCCACCGTCGGCTCCGGTCCGCCGGTCCCAGTGCCGCTGTCCGGCGGGTTCATTCACTCCGGGCAGTCGATCCTGCTGACCGTGCGCAACCCGGGCGACCACCCGGTCTACGTCTCCCTGGTCGACATTGGGGTCTCGGCCCAGATCGGCGTGCTGAACCCGTACAGCCCCAGCGGCGTGTACATCGCGCCCGGCGGGCAGTACGTGTTCGGCGGCAACGACACGACCGCCCAGGTGACCGGGCTGCCGGTGCGCTGGCCGGAGTCCGTGCCCACCGGACGTCCGCGGGTGGAGACCGTGCTGGTCGTGGCCAGTGACCGGCCGACCGACACCAATGTGCTGACCCAGGCCGGCCTGAAGGTCCGGTCGGGCCTGTCCCATCTGGAGCGCTGCCTCCACCAGATCGGTTCGGGGGGCAGTCGCGAGATCGTCGCCGAGTCGGCCCGTCCGACCCGCTACTCGGTCCGCGCGGTCGACTTCACCCTGGTCCCCGAGCCGGCGGTCCAGGACGGCCTGGCGGCCTTCCAGGTGGACACCCGACCCCGGCAGGCCGAGATCAATTGGGCGGACCCCGGCGACGGCGAGACTCGGATCGAGGTGCGCGTCAGCGACCTGCTGACCCTGCACAACCGGGCGTCCCGCCACACCGCCGTCCGCGTCGACACCCTGGTCGTCGTCGACGACGCGGGCGTGGCCGAGGCGCGCACGGTCTGGCTCACCGACGTGGTGGACGGCACCCGCCTCCCCTTGGGCGACCTGCCGGTGTTCGAGGGGACTGTGCGCGACCGATTGGACATCGCGGTCTGGGTGTCCCCGGCCGACCAGGACCGCTGCCCCCTGGCGGACTTCCTGCGCGACACCGAGCCCGCCACCACCGGCCGGTGGTCGTCCTCCCTGGTCGACGCCGCCGAGGACTTCCTGCGCGGGGTGAGCGGCGAGACCGCGGGCCTGTACCGGACGACCCTGCTCGCCGCTGAACGCTTCGGCGTCGACCGCCCCCCTGTGGAGACCGGCGTCCGCGCCGAGGACTTCGCCTTCCGTTGCACCGTCCGGGAGAGCCCGGCGTAGTCCGTCAAGGGATTGGTAGCGGAACCCCGCAGCCGACCGTGGAAGGGAAAACCGAAATGAGCACCAAGCGCCTCATCATCGGCAGCCAGTCGTGGGACATCCCTGAGGCCGGGGCGGACGACCTCCTCAAGGACCTCACCGCGGCCCTCACCGGCGGCCCCGTCCGCTTCTCCCTGATCGACTCCCAGGGCCGTCCGGTCACCGTCTTCTGCAACGGCACTCTCACGGTCACCGCCGTCGTTGACAACGGCGGCGACCCCAAGCCGGTCGACATCGCCCGCTAGTTCGTGCGCTGAGAGATCCCGCCATCCTGTACCGGGGTGGCGGGATCTCTCGAGGGTGCGGCGGTCCACATGGCGACGAGTCCTCGGGGGTGGTGAGGAGACGCAGGACTCCGGGTCGGTCGAAGGTGACCCGCCCGACCCGTCCACAACGTCGTGGTGATCAGGCGGCCGACCAGGCACAGCACTGTCTCGGCTGGGTTGAAGGTCGCCGGGCTGGTGTCCAAGACGAGGGCCACGTTCGGCGGCGGGGCGTCCGAGACGGTCTCCCGTAGCCGGTGAGCAGTTCGCGGCGGGCCATGCGCAGCGCGAAGACCTCCTGGGGGAGGGCGATCTGGCTGGGCAGCAACGCGCTGACACCCGCCCTGGCGGCTTGATGCCGCCGATTCCCGAGGCCGCCGTCCTGGCCGGGGTGCTGACCCGGTCACGGATCTCGGTGTCGGCGACGCTGCCGGTGAACCAGGACCGTTGTGCCACCGTGATCCTGGGTAGCGCGAGCACCCTGTCGCGCAGGCGCGACGCAGATCGGGTCGCGTGGCGGCCGCCGCCTGTCCGGGGATGAGCAGATCCGCAGACCCGCGTGGACGCTGTGGGCGGGGCCGTGCCACGGGTCGACGCCGAAGCCGCCCCTGAGGTCGTGACCGGACTGCTCCGCCATCGGTCTCCGTCGGGTACGGTCCCTGGCAGCAGGTCCACCGACTGGGCTGGCGGGGCAACCATGCACTGAGGGCTGCCCCGCGCCCGTCTGCGGCAGATCACCGGGTAGGTGCCGCGCAGCTGTGTCGGTGTGCTTCCGGCTGTGGCCGCTGCCGCAAGCAGCTTGGTCACGACGAGGGATCGGCCTGGTTGCGCGGTGCGATGTCGGGCCAAGATGGTCCTAGCCGAAGATGCCCCTCAGCAACTGGGTAAACGTGCGCTCGTCCTCGCTCACAGGCGTTGAGGAAGCTGCCGGGTGCCCCTGCTCCTCGGCCATGTGCCGTAGGAAGTTGTCCAACGGCTTGCCGGTCCGCAGGTGTGCGTCATAGGCCTCCAGCCACACCCTGCCCTTCAACGCCACCAGGTACAGGGTGTTATCCGGAACCCAACGGCTGGGCCGGTAGTGGCAGATCTTCGTCGCCAGGTCCTTGCCGCCGAGCACGTGCATGGACGCGCAGGGCTTGTTCAGCGTCTCCCCCCGGAAGTCCCTCAGCGGCACGGGGTCGACCACGAGCATTTCCGGGCACTCGGACGGAAACGACCTAGGGACAGTGATCCGTAGCCGAAACATCCGTCCGCTGTTGGTCCGGAACGGGCCCTCCAGCGCCGTCCTGTCCGGGTCCCTCGGGTGCCGCCACTCCAGCTCCGGGAAGAACCGGGCCAGGATCTCCCGTTCGGTCGTCAGCCTGCGCTGCTGGCTCGCGCTCCACCCGCTCATGGGACTCCTCGGTGTTCGGATCGTTCCTCTGCCTCGCGGGCGCGTCGGCGACGGCCGACATCAGCGCTGCGAACAGGTGCTTGGCGGTGGTCGCGTTCGCGGACACCGGGATCGTTCGCCCGGTCCCTCCGCGCGCCACTGTGATCTCGGCGACCTGGTGGGGGTAGGCCGCCGGGAAGACGAGCGCGACGTCGGCGTCCGCCGACCGGAACCGGTAGGACAGCCTGCCGGATGCCTCGTCGAGGCCGATCCGGCCGTCGGCGAAGCTGCTCTGGCAGAGGATGTCGAGGCAGCGCAGTAGCGCGGTTCCCCAGTCCTCGGTGTACCAGCCCGGCTTGGGCGTCATCGGGGACCCGTCCGGTGAGTCCAGGGTCGTTCTAGGTACCTGCCAGGACGCCTTGACCTCGCTCCGGGACTTGAGTCGCTTCGCCCGCGGCTCTTTGGAAGGCCCGTCGCCGGGCCGCAGCGATCCCGCGACCGGGCTGTCGCCGGACAGCACCACCCACCGGCCGGTCCGATACCCGTCAACGCCGCGTTCGAACAGGAACGCGCCGACCTCGACCCGCCTCGCCCGCAGGTCCTCGATGGTCGCGATCATCAGCATGAAGCGGTCGAGCGGGGTGGTGTCGAAGACACCGAAAGCGGTGGCGACGTCCCCTCGGCTGGGTTGCTTCAGCCCGATGGTGTGGTGCGAGTGCCAGTCCCCGACGTGCTGGAGACCGTGCCTGTCCCGTGCCTGCCCCCCGACCAGGTTCACGTGGTCGACATCCTGGAAGAACGAGGTCCTCCCGTGCCGGGCCCGAGCCCCAGGGCCGACGACCAGTTGCACGGTGGGCGCGCCGCTGTGCGTCCAGAGGCCGAAGAGGTTGCCGCCGGTCTCGATGTCCTCGCTGGCCAGCACCCACTCCGTGATGCGATCCAGCTCGCCCTCGTGGATGACCAGCTTGAAGGGCCGGTCCCGCCTAGCCATCATCTGTCGTCCCCCGTTCCATCGAAGAAGTCGGACACCGCCGCCACCGGGGCAGCGCACACCACGCAGTCGACCCGGGCGGTCAGGTCCGCGCCGTACCAGCGCAGGACCGACGGCTGATTGAAGGAGAACCCCATCTCGGGCCAGCCCGCGTAGGTGCCCTCGCGGCGGTTGGCCCAGACGTAGAAGTCGGCTACCAGGTCCGTGTCCAGCGACTCCAGGTGCCCGCCCGCGCCGCGGGACAGCTCGACGAGCGCCAGCTTGGTCATGAGGTTGGCCACCGGCACGATGTCCGACGCCAGGCCGACCTGTACGCGTGCCGCGACGTCCTCAGCCGAGGTGTACGCGTCGGCATCGGTCCGCGCGTCGGCGACACTGGAGTGCTCCCGGGGGCGTTGTGCCAGGAACCGTTCCGTGTAGACGCAGGCGAGGCAAGGGCCCCTGCCAGGACGAACCCGCAGGACGTCTCCGCCGCACGCCCGGGTCAGTACCCGGCCGAACACCGCGGTCACCCCGGCCTCCACCACCATCTGGTTGACCAGGAAGCGGCTGGTGTCCCCGTCGGTGGCGCCGATGACGAGGTCTGCGCCGTCCAGCGCCGCGCGCAGACTCTCGGGCCGTTCGACGACGTCGATGTCGTGGGTCTCCACCCGCACATCCGGGTTCTTGCCGGTGACGAGGTCCCGCAGGGCAGCGGTCTTGCGGCGGCCCAGGTCGCCGACGCCACAGGCGTGCCGGGACACGTTGCCAATCTCCAAGCGGTCGCGGTCGACCAGAACCAGCTCGCCGACCCCGGACTGCGCCAACGCGGTGGCCACCATCGATCCGCCGCTGCCGAGCCCGACGACGGCGACCCGGGATCGTGCCAGCGCGCTGGTTTCCACGAGCCCGGCGGACCGCACGTACAACTCGGTGCGCGTTGGCACGATCCGCACCTCGCCCTCGGTCCACCCGGTGCCGTCGGCGAGGAACGCCCGGCCGTCGATCACGTTGTCCCGCAAGCAGAGCAGAACCACGATCCGGGCGCTTTCCCGGGCACCGAGGTTGGTCACCTCCTCGCCGTCGTACTCCCGGAAGTCCACCACCGCTGTGCACGGGTGGCCCGCGAAGTGGGTTCGCGGCGGTTCGATGTAGACGTGGCACACCTCGCCGTCGTCGAGCACCATCCCGAGCGCGATGCGGCGGCGCGGGGCCCGGGAGGCCGTCACCTCCCGCCACAAAGTTTCGACCTGCTCCTGGTACAGGAACACGCGTGTCACTGGTCACCTGCCCGGGCACCGGGGACGGCGAAGTACCCGGCGTCGGTGGTGGAGGTGGCGATCACCGCGTCCGGGTCCGCCGACGTCATCGCCTTGAGCTGCCCCGACACCGGGTCGAACACGAGTTGCTGCTCGCCGGACGGGACACCGCCGGCCGCGCGCTTGGCGAGCAGGTTCTGCACCGCTTCCGGGCTACTGCTGTCTTCGGTCATGGGATTGCTCCAGATCGGGATCGCCACGAGGCGGCCGGACCGTCCCGGCCGTCGGGTGGATCATCGTGTCGGGCCCGGTCGAGCGATACGACCGGCCCGTTCTGTCGTGTTTCTGTCAACCTGCCCACTACCAGCCGAAGTGGGTGAACGGGGCCCAAGACGCGGTCTCGCCGATGTCTTTGGACGACGCAAGTTTCCGGAGTCCCTCGGGCATGGACGCTGGCGGATGCCGGTCGTGAACCGCCCAGCGCCGTACGGCGTGCAGGGCGTCGGCGGGTCGGAGCCCCTCGACGCGGAGGAAGTGGTGGAACATGAACATCAGAACGGACGTGGACTCGTCTGGGACACTCCACAATGTGCTGACAACCGACCGAAAACCGGCGGTGAGGAAAGCCGATCCCAGACTGAAGGCCTCGTCGTGGCCGCGAACCGACTCTCCTGTCCGGCACGCGGCCAGCACCGCGAGCGAGACGCCGCGTCCCAGATTGCCGTCCAACGCCTCCAGCAGTTCGTCGGCCATGAGCCGGGTTCCGTCCGCCAGCACCAGGAACGCCGCACCCGGGCTGGTCGCTCCGTGGCACGCGAGGTGCATCACCGGTCCGCCCGCAGGATCGTCGAGCCACGCCAGCAGGTCGGCGCGGGTTCCGGCCTTGTTGGCCAGGGCGCCGTCCGCGAGTCTGCCCATGTAGGTCGCGTCCGGGTAGAACACCTTGGACAGCGCGAGCGCCTCGGCCCGCGCGGCAGGAAGATCGTCCTCGGTCCGGCCGGTGTCGGGGTCGCCGAGCACCAACCCGCCATCGCCGAGTGGGACACCGGGCCGGTCCGCGACCTCGCACAGAAGCCGCGCCGACGGGATGGCGGAGAACCGGAACCGGTCCACCGCGTACCTCCGCCGGTCCGGCGAGTGCGCAGCGTGCCAGGCGATCAGCGACAACTCCCCGAACGGCACGAGGACTACGCGAGCGTCCCCGTCGTGTCCCAGGAGTCGGCTGAGCGGCTCGACGGCCGCTTGCCATGCCCAGACGTCGACGGAGTCCCCCGCCGAGCGAGGCGGTTCGACCTCCCGGAACCGACCGTCGCCAGCGGCGACGAGGTGACGCGCCCTCTCCGCGGTGAGGTCGGGGAGGTCCACCCAGGTGGTCACGTCCGCAGCGGGCACGACGACGGCGCGTCCCGGGCGCGTGGCGTCGCCGGGGACGAGGTAGACGAGGGCGTCGCAGTCGAGTCGGGTCAGGGCCGCGCGGATCTTCGAGAGCGGAGGCGGGCTGAGCCGCTTCCCCGCGCCTTCGTTCCCGGCCGACAGGATGGACCCGTCCGCGCCGACGGTGAAGCCCGCAAGCGCGCCGATCATGCGCCTGCGCAGATCGGCAGGCAGCTCCTCGACCGGAATCCCGGCCAGTCGAGCCCACTCGTCGGCGAGGTCGCGATGTCCGGCGTTGGTCAGCCTGGTGCGAAGGTCCTGTGTCTCCAGTGCCGAGTAGAGCAGAAGTCCCCGGCCGGACTCGAGTGCCGTGACCGCCTCGTCGGCCATGCCCGCGCGGAGGGCGAGGTCCGCCACCTCCAAGGCGCTGTCGACGGCGTCACCGACGGCGAGCTGCGCGGTTGCCGGGTCTGGCTGCAACAGCGTCGCCCACGCGAACCCACGCAGACCATCCAACCCGGCCGCGACCCCGTCCGCCCGCCGCTCGGCCTCCGTGTACGCCCGGCTCAACGCCTGCGACACCCCAGACCAAGCGGCGTGGGTCACCGAGTCCAAAAGGGACCGAGATTCCTCGAGGTGGCCGATCGCGGCGGAGATGTCGTCTCGGTCGCCTTGATCCTCGAACCTAGCCAGGAGCATGTTGCCAAGGCTCAGCAGGACCGCGTGCCGGTGGGTGCTCGGCGGGCCGGGAAGGACCGTGGCCCGACGGAGTAGCGTTATCGCGTCGTCCAGGCGGTCGAGACCATGCAGCGTGACGAGGTTGAGCGCCTCGCCGGCTAGCCGGATCTCCTGGTCGAACATCGGGAGGTCGGTGGGGGCCGCACTGGCTTTCTGGGCAGTTCGCCGCACTCCGAACCGCCAGACGGCCACGTTCTCGATGTGGTCCCACGCCACGAGGAGTTGCTGGGCCATCCGGTCGTTGAGCTCTCCGCTGTCGACGAGGTCGGTGATCCCCGTCTGGCACTCGCGCAGGTCTTCGAGTGTGCCCGACTGCAATGCCTGACCGGTGCGGCCCATGAGCGCGGTTGCCCGTGTCACCGAACACTCCGCTTTCGCCTCCATGCTGTCGGCGACACGTCGTGCGGTGGGGAAGTCGCTTTCGAACCCGGCGACCTTGAACCGAATGGCTTCCACCGAGGCGGAGATGGTGCTGGCGTATGGCTCCTCCCCGTCGGCGACTTTCTCCAGGTCGAGAAGTTCCGTCAGTACTTCCCGCAGGTTGGTGCTTGGCGCCACATGCACCCATTTCCGCAGCAACAGTATGCTGCGCAGCATCGCGACGCCTTTGGGCGTGTCCGGTATGACGATGTCACCGTCCTCGTCCAGCAGCTCGTCGAAGTCCCTCGGGTAGAGCAGTGGCTTCAGCTCCGCGACCACGTGGTCCATCTCCCGCGACATCATCCCGTCCAGCGCTCGTCCGGCTCCCTACCGTTTCAGTGACGGACGGGCAGTCGTCACGGTGTGGCCGAACTCGATGCCTGCGCCGTGAGTTCGAAGGGAGGGAGGTCGCGGACCGCGGGTAGCGCCACGCGGTGCGCGCACCGCCGAGGTCGCGGAGATCAGAGTGGAAGATTCGGATTGCAACGATGAGATAACGAGGCGGAAACTGGATGGAACGGGGTCCGTGTCGGTCGACCTGGCAACGTCACGTGGGGAGGCGCTGGAGGCGGACTGGTAGTCCGGAATAGCGGTGAGCAGAGCACACTCCGGCGTTTCCCCGGTTTGTCTATTTAGGACTGTCGTACATCATCCATCATCGTTTGCTGACTGTTTCATCAAGGTGAATGCAGACTGGCCAACCGAACTCGGAGGGCAGGCCTATGTGGGCGCGCGCCTGCGCGGACACCTTCGACGGACTGGCCAGGGTTGTCTTCCCAGGAGCGACGGACCCGGAGTTCGCGCTGCACCAAGCGTACGCCCCACCACGCGCCTTCTCGGCACCGAGGACAAAACCGATCTGGACCGCGCTGTCGCCGGGCCCCGAGCCATCCTCAGCAGACCGACTGCGACTAGGGACGAGCGTCCAAACCTGGAGTGGCTGCTCAATGCCTACGAGGAACTGCTCCTGCTCGGACGTGACCGCGGTGACCTCGACAAGGTTATCGACGCGGCCCGCGAGCGGTTTTCGCTGCTGGCCGCCGATGACGAGCACCTTGCCGACGCACGCCAGATGGTCGCGTTCCTGCTGTCCCACCGGTTCGTGGACTCCGACGATGGCGCGATCGAGGCGTACGAGTTCGCGGAGCCGCACGGCGACGACCTGCTGGACTACGGGCTGCTGCTGATCGGGTGGGGCGACGTTCCCGCGATGCGCACGGGCGGCGGTGGTTTTCGAACAGTTCGCCGCTGCCGAGTCGGTCGCAGGTACTTGCGCGGGTAGATCTGGATGATCTCGCGATGCTGGGAGTTCCGTTACCGCTCCGACGAGGGCGGTTACCGCCAGGGTTACGGCCGCTACTGGTTCCTCGGCTGCGTCGATTACGTCGTCTACGGCTCGGCGCAGGTGGCCGACTGGACATCGGCGCGCCTGACGCTTGAGACGGTGATGGTCATGGCGTGGCCGCAGTCAGCGGTAAGCCCCACTCGATCAACCGTGCCGTTCCCTGACGGAGTGGCGCCACCGTCCGTCAGGGAACGTGGGGCGGGGCCTATTCCCTGGTTCTCTGCAGGCGGGATATCCGCAGTTCAAGCGACTTGCTGAGCTGGGTTGTGATTTCCGCCGCGTCGAATCGGTCGGCCAGTTCCCGCCGTAACAGGGCGGTCAGTCTCCGTCGCGTCCCGGTGTCCCACGGCAGGGGGCGCAGGGGGGTGGCAGGGGGTGGAGTGCTGTTGGTCGTATCCATGGCTCCTCGCGTTCTCGCTGATCAAGCGGTGGTTTAGGTGGTTGTCTGCGGTGGTTTATCCGACTGGCTCACCGCTTCCCCAGGCATGCCGTAAATAGTGGTTTGTTACTGACTTTGACCCTGGTTCATGTTTTTCTGCATTTCCTCGAATTAGCTTCCGGGGTGTGGGGCGGGTTGTCGCCCCCGTGAATCGGACGGTGTCGGAAAGGGATGCCCGCAGGGCCCCGATCCGATCTGGTCCACCGCGCCACGGCGGATTCCGCCAGTACCCCCCGGAGCAGCCATGACCGAAGACAAGAGCAGCCGATCCACGTCCGCACGGGTCCGTGAGCTCGCCCTGCGGGGCGAACTCGCCGACACCGTCGCCGCCGCGGCCCCGGACGAGTGCAGGCGGCTGCGGATCGAGGCCTACCAGATCGCCCAACCGGTGGTGTTCCAGCACCTCACCCGCAAGCTGGAACGCGGGCGCGGCCACTACCGGTGCGCAACCTCGGTGTTCCGCATGGACGACGCGTGCCTGCACAACTTCCACGACGACATGGACGCGGTCATCGACCACCTGTTCCGCTACGCCCGCTCCGCGATCCAGAACTTGGAGGGCTGGATCAGGACCAGGCTGACGGCGGCGACGGTCGACGCCCACCGCAAGCGGCGCGGAGTGCGCGGCGCCCTGCAGCGGCCCCGGGTGCCCGGCTGGCTGGCCGCCCGGCTCGACGGCGACCCGGGGCTGATGGCCGTCGCCATCGGCGTCCTCGACTTCGTGGGCAACGAGGTTGACCTCGGGCCCGAGGTGTGGCCCACCGAGCGCTGGGCCGAGCGCCGTGCGGCGGCCGGTGACGTGGACTTCAAGACCGCGCTGCGCGGTGTCCGCCGCGACGTGGCCACGGTCTTGGCCGCCATGCGCGCGAGGCCCGCCTGGTATGCCGACTACGTCGAGCGCCCGCTCGGGCACAAGCGCGTGGCCGCGATCCCCCTGCCGCGGCTCTCCGCGGATTCCGACGCGGACATCCCCGAGCGGACCGACTCGGGCGACCCGCTCACCGAACTCGCCGAACTCGCCGTCGCCGCGATCGAGGACCGGGTCGGGCAGGGGCAGGATCTGCGCGCCGCCGTGGTGGTCGTTGTCGCCGAGGTGTTCGGCGGCGGCACGGCCGTCGGGCCCGCCGCCGACCTCGGGCCCGTGGTGGACGCCCGACTGGCCGACGACGCCGTGGTCGACCGGATCATCGCCGTGGTCCAGGACGCGCTCGCGCGTCGATGATCGCCGCCCGCTGATCCACCCCACCCGTCATCCTCCGTCGCCGGTCGTTCCCGAACGCCCCTCCCTGACGGACCACCCCCGTCCGTCAGGGAGGGGCATGGGGCGTGCGGATCAGGAGGGGCGATGACGGTCGATGCCAGGAAGGTGTTCGAGCGCTGCCAGGCCACGGTGGAACGGGCCTTCGCAGGCGATGCCGAGCCCACCGCGGTGGCCGCGTTCACCGCGGACCTGATGATCCTGCCCAGGGACACCGCGCGCAGCCGCCTGGCCGCCACGATGGTCGTCGCCCTGACCCGGTCACCGAACCGGCGTATCGACCTGTTCCCCGCCGTGGGCGCGTTGCTGGACCTGGTGGAGGAGGTCCCACTGGAGATCGCGGGCGTGTGGGGGACGGCGCGGGCGGTGGGGCGGGCGTGCTGGCTCGCCCACGCCGCCGCGACCGGCCAGGTGGACCTGGCGGCCGCCGACCGCGAACTGGCCGAACTGGCCGAGCAGGTGGGCGACGACCCGTTGGCCGCGCTGGACGTCAAAGGCGCGCGGGAGGCGGTGCGCGCCGCCATCGGCTTCCGGGACGGCGACGAGAGCGCGATCCTCCGGATGACCGACCAGATGCGCGCCATGCTCGACAGCCTGGGCGATCACCCCACCGCGATCGCCATGCGACGGTTCGTCGACCGGCTGTTGGCGATTCAGCACGCCAACCGGGACGGCGACGACGACACCGTGGTCAAGGACAGCGCCGCCTTCCTGGAACTGGTCGCGGGCCTTCCGGAGGAGTGGGGCTTGCGGAACGCGATTGGCGACTCGGCGCGGTACCTCGATATCTTCTTGAACGGTGCGAACGGCGGCGAGCCGCCCGGCATCCGGAATGATCCCGGACTGGTCGCCGACCCCTTGGCGCACATCGCCGCGGCGGGCGCGCTGTTCGACGGCGGCAAAGTCACCGACCTGGCGCGGCTGGACACCGCGATCGAGCACAGCAGGGAAGCTGTCGCGCTCTCCGGGAACGATGCGGACCGCGCGTTCGCCCTCATCTCGGTGGCGCTCGGGCTGATCCGCAGGGCAGAGGTGACCGGCGACATCGCAGGGTGGATCGATGCCCGCGGCCCCATCGAGGACGCGGTTCGGCTGATCAAGCCGAAAGACCCGCTGTGGCCGCTGGCGAACCGCATCCTGGGCGCTGTCCGGCAGCGGACCGGCGACCTGCCCGGCGCGGCCGTGGTGCAGCACGACGCCCAGATCCGCTACGTCTACCAGGCCCTGGTCGAGACCGACCCGGCGGGCGCGCGGATCGCGCTGCGGAGCGCGGCGGAGGAAGCCATCGATACCGTGGTCGGCTGCCTCCAGGCCGACGACCTGGAGAGCGCGCTGCGCGCCGCCGAGACCGGCCGGGGCCTGATGTTGTACGCGGAGGTGGAACTGCGCGGCATCGCCGAACGGCTGACCGAGGTGGGGCGCGCCGACCTCGCCCGCCGGTGGGCCGACGGCGCCGATCCCGGTGTGCGCCGCGAGGTGGTGGACATCCTGGTCGAGAACTCGGCGGGCGCGCTCATCGCGCCGCCCACCATCCCCGAGATAAGGTCCGCGCTTGCCGCCACCGACGTCGACGCGCTGGTCTACCTGATCCCGGCGGCGCCACAGCGACCGGGCATGGCGCTCGTCGCGCCGAGGACGGGGCCGCCTGCTTGCGTGTACCTGCCGCACCTGCGCGTCGAGTCCGACGCCGAGGTCGAGCGCTACCTGTCCACGCTGGCGCGGGGTGCCCGAGAACTTGCGCCGATCCGCGACACCGCCCTGAACGCCGACATCGACGCGCTGTGTCGGTGGGCGTGGAAGGCCGCGATCGGCCCGCTGCTGGAGAACTACCTCGCCCGCAGGCTGCCCGATCGGGGCGATCAGGTGCCCCGCGTCGTCCTTATCCCGATGGGCGACCTCGCCCGCATCCCGTGGCAGGCCGCGCGCAGGCACGACGGGGTGTACGCCGTCGAACTCGCCGCCTTTTCCCAGGCCGCGTCCGCGCGCCTTTTCTGCGCCAACGCCGCCCTGCCGCCGATCGCGCCCGGCCGCACGGGCCTGGTCATCGGCGACCCGGACACCGGCGGCGCCGCTGTCCCGCTCGCAGCGGCCCGTGTCGAGGCCCACGCCCTGCGGCAGGCATTTTACCCGGGGGCGCGCTACATCGGCCGCAGGCCGGACGGCTCGACCAGCCCGTCCGGCGCAGGAACGGCCGAACAGGTCCGCGCCTGGATAGCCGACACTCAACCGCAGGCGGGGGCCTTGCTCCACCTGGCCTGCCACGGGGCGTTCACCGCGGGCGCCGACAGCGCGAAGGCGTGTCTGCTGCTCGCCGTGGGCGCGGACGGCACGGCGGGCGAGCTCAACGCCGACGAGATCGTGCGCCTGCTCGACGCCGCGCCGGGACGCGGGATCGGCATCGTGGTCATGGCCGCGTGCCACACCGGCCGGTCGATCCACGGCTACGACGAGGCGTACAGCCTCGGAACGGCGTTCCTGGCCGCAGGTGTGCGAACCGTCCTGTCGACACAGTGGGCCGTCCCGGACGAGGCCACCTCGGCGCTGATGTTCCTGTTCCACCACTACCTGCGCGAGGAAGGGCTGCCACCGTGGCAGGCGCTGCGCCGCGCGCAGATGTGGATGCTGGACCCGAGGGAGACCCCGGCCCGCATGCCCGAAGCCCTGCGATCGATGGTGGCGGCCCACGACTCGAGGCAGGTCGCGGCGTGGGCCGGATTCGTGCACGGCGGTCACTAACCGCAGATCGGTCGGGAGTCGGCCGGAGGGAGAGACGATGTCCATGCTTGACGACCAGATCGCCGGGCTGCGCGCCGAGTTGGCCGGGCTGCGGGGCGCGGTGCGGCTGGAACCGCTGATCAGGCTCGCGAAGGCGCTGGCCGAGCGGTCCATGCGGAACAGGCCGGGCACGCCCGCGGCCATTCCCGACCTGAGCTCCGCGATCGAGGTGATGGACGAGGCCCACGGCCTGGTCGCCGCCACCGATCCCGCGAATGCCTCGGCATCGGGCGTCCTGGGCTATCTGCTCGGACTCCGCGCCACGCAGACCGGCGACGAGCGGGACCGGGAACGGGCGATCATCCTCCTGGACGGCGCCGTCGACGCGCCGCATCTTCCGGTGGCCTTCGTGGCCGTCGCTCGGATCGTGCTCGGGACGCAGTACCTGACCAGGGCTATGGCGCCGATGGCGCGGTTGGTCTCGATGTCCCCGATGGACATGTTCGCCGCGCGTGCCTCGGGTGGTTCCACGGCGGACCTTGACCGCGCGGAGCGGCATTTGCACGCGGCGCGGGCGGCCGGGTCTGCCGACGGCGCCGTGAACGAGTTCATCGACGCCATCCTCACGATGTGCAAGACGATGCGGGTGCTGTTGGGCGGCGGGCTCGGCGGCATGGACTTCACCGAACTCACGCGGGCCTTCACGACCATGCGTGACCTTCAGCAGCGTGCCGGCCCGTCGGCTGGCATCCCGGGGACTGTCGGGATGCCGGACCTGCTGTCGCTGGCGCGGACCGATATCTTCGCCACCCTCGACCCCCTGACCCTGCCGGTTCCGGTCGTAGAGGGCCGCGTCACCGAGGCCGAGGCCCCGGTGGTCCCGCAACCGGACCCTGTCGCGCCGGTCGAGGCGGGCGGTCTGCGCCGGAAACTGCGCGAGTTGCTGATCCCGGGGACCGACGACGGGGAGGCATGGGAGGCGATGGCCGCCCTGCTGCTGCCCGACGCCCCCGTCCTCGCGGTCGCCGATGTCGACGAGGCGGTCGCGCTGGCCACCTCGGTCCTCGACCACGCGGACGGCGCCGACCCTGACGGTGCGGGTCCGGCGTGGGACTGGTTCCTGCTCGCGGTCAGCCTGCACCTCCGCGACCGGGTGGACGGCGGTGGCGGGGACCGCGCGGCCGGGGCCGAGGCGTTGCTCGGCGCCGCCAGGAAGGTGCCGATGGGACACCCGGCCGCGCTCGTGGTCCTGCGGTCGCTGGGCGCGTTTCTCGACCGGGAGCGGCCGATGGCCGCGCTCGCCCAGACCGCCTCGGGGTTCACGGGCCGGTTCGACGCCGTGCTCGCCGCGCAGCCCGGCGCGGGCGAGGCGGAGCGGGCCCAGCTGCACGCCCTTCGGTGCTTGTGCCGCGCCGCGTGGGCCGTCGCGGAGCTGGGCAGGGCCGCCGAAGCGCTGCCCGACGGATTCCCATGGGCCGACATGATAGTGACCGCGGCCCGATCATCCGCGTGAGCTGTCCTGACCCGAAGGGTGTGATGGTGTCGTGGCACACCAGTTGTTCGGCCGCGCCGCCGAGTTGACTGCCTTGTCGGGCCTGCTCGCGCAAGTGACCGGCGGAGTCCCGGCTATCGTCGTGCTCGACGGCGACCCCGGCGTCGGCAAGTCGTTGCTGCTGGGCGAGTTCGTCGATCTCGCGCGCGCGTCGGACGCCGAGGTCTTGGTGGGCGGCTGCCTTGACCTCAAAGACGGCGGGATCCCGTACGGGCCGCTTACCGACGCCCTGCGCACGCTGGTGCGGCAGCGGGGTGAGCAGCGGGCCCGCGAGTTGGCCGGGCCTGCCTGGGCGGAACTGGCGGGGCTCATCGCCGACTTCACCGTAGGCGGCGAGCCGTCGGCCGCGCTCGGCGCGCAGACCCGGGTCTTCGGCGCGGTGTCGCGGCTGCTCGACCACATCGGCGGCCACCGCCCACTGGTGCTCGTCTTCGAGGACGTGCACTGGGCCGACACCGCCACCCTCGACCTCATCACCTACCTGGTGCAGACCGCGTCGGACCAGCGCATGCTGCTGATCTGTAGCTGCCGGTCCGGGCTCAGCCCGCGCCATCCGCTGCGCACCCGCATGGCGGAGCCCGCGTTCGCCCGGCGGATCACCCGGATCGGCCTTGCCCCCTTCACCAGGACCGAGACGCGCTCGTTCGTGGCCGTGCTCACCGGCGGCGACGTCAGCCCCGAGCAGGCCGACCGCCACTTTGAGCTGTCGGAGGGCAACCCGTACTTCACCGAGCAACTCGTCGCGGTCGCCGACTCCGATGAGACCACCGGTGGCCTGCCGCGAGTCCCGAAGTCGCTCACCGAACTGATGGTGGCCCGCATCAACCTGCTGAGCGGGGACGCGGCCAAGCTGCTCAAGGTCGTCGCCGTGGCTGGTAGGCGCGTGGGGGACGAGCTGCTCAGCCGGATCGTCGATCTCGACGACGCCACGCTCGGGGACGCGCTGACCGAGTGCCTCAATCGGGGCGTGCTCATCGCCGACAACGTCGACGAGTCCTACAGCTGTCAACACGCGCTGTTGCGGCGAACCGCCTACGAGTCCGTGCGGCCGCGAGAGCGCAGGCGCCTGCACGCGGTGTTGGCCGAAGCGCTCGCCGAGGAGGTGTCGACCAACCCGCAGGTGCTCACCGAGCTGGCCTACCACTGGTTCGCCGCCAACCGGTTGGCGGAAGCGCTGCGCACTTCGGTGGGCGCAGGCGATCTCGCGATGCGACTGCGCGCGTTCACCGAAGCGGAGGCGCAGTACCGGCGCGCGCTGGAGGTGTGGCCGCGCGTGCTCGACGCCGAGCTGGTGGCGGGCGCGACCCGGGTGCGGGTGCTGAAGGTGGCCGCCGACGCGGCGCGCTGGGCTGGGCACCTCGCCCAAGCCGTGGCCTGGGCGAGGGAGGCTGTCGACACCGCGGGTCCGGAGGTCGGCCCGGCGCTGGCCGGAGAGCTCCACGAGCGACTGGGCAGCTACCTGTGGGAGGCCGGGTACGACGACGAGTACGTGGCGGTATACCGCACGGCGCGTCGTCTGCTCGAAGACACCCCGCCGAGCGCGGTGGGGTCGAGGGTGGCCGCCGCGCTGGCCACCGCGGAGGTCAAGCGGGGCCGGTGCGCCCCGGCGCTGGTCCTGGCGGCCGCCGCGCACGACGAGGCGGTCGCGTCGGGCTCGCTCGCCGAGACCGGGCGCGCCAAGAGCAGCTCAGGTCTCGCCCTGTCCGCCCTGGGCAGGCACGAGCCTGGGATCTCCGACCTGCGCGCCGCCCTGCGGATCGCCGAGGAGGCCGACCACCTGGAGGACATGCTGCGCGCCTGCTCGAACCTCGGCGTGTGCCTAGAGCGCGCCGGTCAGGTGGGCGCCGCGGTCCAGGTGTTCCAGGACGGCCTGGCCAAGGTACGGGAGATGGGGCTGCTCGGCTCCCGGCTCGCCGGGCTGTTGGCCAACAACGCCTGCGCGACGCTCTTCCTCGTGGGGGAGTGGGCGGAGGCGGCCGTGCTTATTGAGGAGGTCATGCGCTACTATCCTGCGCGCGAGACGACGTTCCAGCGGCTCACCAAGGCTGAGATGGACCTCGCGACAGGGCGCGACGACGAGGCGCGGCGGATGCTGGAGAGCGTGCGCACGCTGCCCAGCGCACAGCCCCGGTTCCTCAGTCCGCTATACCGGTGCCTCGCGGAATTGGCCGTGCGCCGGGGTGACGGATCGGCGGCCCTGGCCACCGTCCGGCACGGGCTGGAGGCCGTCGCGGGCACGGAGGACCGCCTGCTCGTGCTGCCACTCTGCGCTTACGGCCTGCGCGTCGCGGCGGACGAACTTGACGGTGATGGCGGCGAAGGGGCGCGTCAGGTCGCGGACGAACTGGCCGAACGGGCCCGCGCCGTTCCCAATGCCGCGGATGGCAATTCCGCGGGGAACGATTCCGCGGTCGACGGTGTCCAGGGCGAGGCTTCCTCGGACGATGACGTCGAGGTCGGGGTGCTGGTCGCGCAGTGCGCCGTCGAACACGACCGGGGGCGCGGGGTCGACACGGCCGCGGCGTGGACCGCGGTCGCCGAATCGTGGCGCAGGCTGGGCAGGCCGTATCCGAGGGCGTACGCGCTGGCCCGCGCGGCCGCGGCCGCGGCGCGAGCCGGGAACAAGCGCCCCGCAGCGGCCGCAGCGGAGGAGGCCGAGGCCATCGCCGCCGCGCTGGGCGCTGGCCCGCTGGCCGCGTTGATCGCCCGCATCGTCGCGGCGCACCGGCTCAAGCGGGTGGCCAAACCACGCGCCAAGCGGCCGTTCGGGGTCAGCGACCGGGAACTCGAGGTGCTCCGGCTGGTGGCGGACGGGTTCACCACCAGGCAGATCGCAGGGAAGCTGCACCTCGCCGTCCCCACGGTCGCCAACCACCGGATCAACATCAAGAAGAAGCTCGAGGCGGCCACCACCGCGGCAGCCGTGGACACCGCGCGTGCGGCGGGCCTACTCGACGAGCAATAGACCGCACTCCTCTTCCATAGACACCCGCGTCCCGCGCTTCCTAGGCGCGCGCCTAGGAAGCGCATCGTGACTGGAGGACAACCATGGCGCGCAAAGCACTGCTCATCGGGTGCGAGACCGGAGTCCTGAAGGGAGTCGGCAATGACGTCGCCGCGATGGCGGCCACCCTCGGACGCTGGGATTTCACCATCACCAGGTGCGAGGGCGAGAACGCCACCCGAGCGGGCGTCATCGACGCCTACGAGCTGCTCATCGCCCAAACCCGTTTCGACGACGCCGTGGTCGTTTACTACAGCGGGCACGGCGGATACGCCCCCGACCCCGAGCTCGGGTACGGCATGCCCAGCCCCCGGGTCATCCAGTTCATCGTGCCGGCCGACTATCCGGAGTCGTCCGATGAGGACTTCCGCGGGATCACCTCCCCGGAGCTGTCCCTGCTGCTTCAGCGCTTGACCGAACGGACGGGCAACGTCGCGGTGGTGCTCGACTGCTGCCACGCGGCCCATATGTCGCGGGATCCGGACCGGGCGGTGCGGTCGCTGCCCAGAAAGGTCTCGGTGGACATCGTGCGGGCCCATCTCGACTCGCTCGCCCTCGCCAGCTCGCCGCTGAGATCATGGCGGCCGCAGGGCAACCCCAACGCGGTGCGCATCGTCGCGTGCGCGCCGGAGCAGGCCGCCTACGAGGCGGACAACAGCGACAGTAGGCGGATGGGCTACCTCACCGACGCGCTCACCCGCACGCTCGACGAGCTGCGCGATAGCGGGCTGACCCTGTCGTGGGCCACCGTGGCGGACCGGGTGCGGCAGCGGGTGCTCATGGTCTACCCCGGCCAGCGCCCCGAGGCCGAGGGGCCCGCGACGCGGGTCGTGTTCGAGACCGCCGAGGCCGACCCGGTGGGTAGCCTCCCCGCAGTCGGCGTGCGCGACCGCGTGCGGATCGCGGGCGCGGCGTTCTTCGGCGCGCGCGTGGGTGACGAGTACACCGTCGTGCCCACCGGCTCCCCGGCGGCCGAGGAGGCGACGCCCCTCGGCGTCGTGCGGGTGGACCGTGTCGATGGCCAGGACGCGTCCGGTCCGCTGCCGGGGGTGACCCTGCCGCTGGGGGCGCGCGCCCACCTGACGACGACGGCGCTGCCCGCGATGTCGGTGCGGCTCGACCGGGAGGAAGCGGGACTGGCGGGCTTGGTGGCGCGGGACCCGTTGCTGTGCCAGCCCGAACCCGACGACGACGGCGTCGTCCGGGTGGCGGTCGAGCCCACCGGGTTGGTCATCCACGACGGGATCGGCCCCCTGCATGTCCCGCGTCCTGTCGACCCGTCGGGGGCGGCCACGGTCCTGATCGACCTCCGGCGCATCGCCCGCGCCCGTGCCCTGCGCCGCCTCTCCGAGGACCCGGGAAGCGCGCTGGGCGCGGCGGTCGCGGTGCGGTTTGCCAAGGTGGAGTCAGGCATTCCCGTGCCGTTGCCCGGTTCGGGCGCGGTGCTGCGGCCCGGCGACGCGGTGTGCGTGACGGTCCGCAACGAGTGGCGCGACCCGGTCTACGTGTCGCTGGTCGACATCGGTGTCTCCGCGCGGATCACCGTGCTCAACCCCGCGGCGCCCAGCGGGGTGCGGATCGAGCCGGGGAAGGAGTACACGTTCGGCGGCAACGACCTGCTGGGCGGGCTCGCGGGCATGGAACTGGGCTGGCCGGAATCCGTGCCGGGGGAGCGGGCCCGGGAGGAGACGATCATGGTGCTGGCCAGCGACGGGTCGGTCGACACCCGGGTGATGGAGCAGCAGGGTCTCCGCGGGATGGAACGGCCCTCCCGATTGGAGCGCTTCCTCAGCCAGTTGGGGGAGGGCAGCGGGCGTGAGGTGGCCCCGATGTTGCTTCGGCCCGCGCACTTCGCCGTGCACACCATCGACTTCGAGCTGGCCCCCGGCCCCGCGCCCGCCGCCGAGCGGGCCGCGTTCCAGGTCCGCGACTTCCCGGCCCTGGCGGGCACCGCCAGGACCGAGGGGCCGTCAGCGCGGGTCGTGGTGCGGCTCGCGGACCTGGTCGCCCACCACGACCGGATGTTCCGCCACCTCGACATCCGGCTCGACGCGCTCGTGCTGACCGCCGACGGAGACGGCCGCCAGCGGGCGCATCAGCACACCGCCCGCTTCGCCGAGGTAGGCGACGGGAAACGGCTGCCGCTGGATCCGACCCCGCTGTTCGACGGGACCGCGCGGGCAAACGTCGACATCGCGGTGTGGATCTCCCCCGACCGGCCCGGCGTCCCCGGCCTGGCGGCGCTGCTCCACGGGATGGACCCGGCGGTGTCGGCCGGGGAAGCCGTGGATCGGGCGCACAGCCTGTTGCTCGACGCGTGCGGCGTCACCATGGGGCTCTACCGCGGGTCCTTCCTGGCCGCCGAGCGGTTCGGCGCTGACCGGCCGCCGGTCGAGTCGGTGGTGCGCGCCAGCGACTTCTCCTGCCGCGTCGCGATCGCGATTTCGGACGGTCCGTCAGTGGAGCAGTAGCGGGATCCCAGTTCGCATCGAGAAAGGACAGCGCATGACCAACAAGTACATCACGTTCGACGGCCACACCTGGGGCATCGCCGGGGCCAACTACCAGGACACCCTCCACACCGTCGAGGAGGCCATGGACCAGGGGTCGGTCGTCAAGCTGGCCGTCCTGGCCAAGGACGACAGCCCGGTGACGGTGATCTTCAACGGCCGGGTCGTCGCCAGCGCGGTCTTCCACGACGGGGCCGGACCGCGACCCACCGAGATCGCCGGGTGAGAACCCCTCGCGACCGGCCGCCCAGCCAATCACGGCTGGGCGGCCGGTCGCTTTCGTGCGCCAAAACTGTCCACATTGGATGTTTTCTGACACGCTCGCTGTCCCGCGCTCCCGGGAGTTCGTGGGAGCGCGGGACAGCGAGATCTGTTCAGGCGCAGTTGAGGGTGATGACCACGCGCCGGTTGAGCGGGTCGCTGGTCGGGTCGGGCACAGCGGTCTTGGTGGGGAACGGCCCCCACCCCATGCCCTTGGCGGTGAGCTGGCCCGCCCGCGCGCCAAGTTCCACCAGGACGCTCCGGACACGGTTGGCGCGGTCGAGGGACAGTCCCTGCGTCGTGTCAGCCCCGTAGTGGGCCACCGATCCGGTGATCGCACCGGTGGCTGTCGGGTTGTCTCTGAGCCACACCGCGATCCCCGTGAGCACCGTGCGCGCCGCGATCTCGTTCCGGAAGGCGGTCTCCTCCGGATGGAAACCGACGGCCCCCGAGTCCGGAAGCACCACGTCGAGGCCGCAGTCCAGCACGATGTCCTCGGCGGGCGGCACCAGCACCTCGCTGACCGGCGGATGGTCGCCGTCCGGCGCGGTGGTGTTCGGCCTGGTCACCGGGACGACCTCCCGGGCGCCCGCCGCGGCGGCGATCTTCCGCCACAGCTCGATGAGGTGCCCGCGCTGGCCGTCGCGCAGCGGGGTCTGCGGCGCGGCGGTGTAGCCGATGCCGACGAGGATCACCTTGCGCCCGCCCAGGTCGGGCAGGTGCGCACCGCGCTTGAGCGCCGCGACCACCCGGTCCGGGTTGGCGCTGAGCAGGTTGCCGGTGCGGAAGTCGAGCGGGGCGACCGTCTGCAGCCCCGAGTCGATCAGCACCACCGTCCCGTCCGGACCGGCGGCCGCGGCCGCCTGGCCGAGCGCGGCGAGCGGGTTCGCCTCGGGCGCGATCGCCGCCATCCTGGTGGCTTCCGCCTTGACGACCTTCTTGAACTGGTCGCGGTAGTACTCCTTGGAGGGATCAGTGCCCTCGCTGGGCACGTAGGTATGTGCGCATCCGATGGTGGGGGCGCCATCCGCCCTGATCATGGTCACGCCGGTGCCGGTGGCGCCGTTCTCGACCGCGTCGGTGACCCTGGCCAGCTCGGCGTCGAGTTCGGCAGGCCACGCGGGCTTGGCACTGTTGGCCCGCACGGCCGCGGCGATCGTCAGGCCGGTGGGCGGGTTCTCGGTCGGGCAGGCGACGGTCTCGGGGCCGCATCCCGTGGCGCAGAGCGCGGCGAACAGCGGCACCAGTGGCAGGAGCCGGACCGGGCGGGGGACGGGGCGCATGGTCACCTCTCGTGGTCGTCGGGGTCGAGGTCGGAGGGCATGGGATCGGGTGAGCGGTCCGGCCTGGACATGCCGTCGGTCGCGGACGGGCTCTGCAGGTGGGCGGCGATGACGATGGCCGCGTGGCGCTTCCATTCGCTCGCCCACGCCAGCCGCTGCCGCTTCGCGGCTTCGTAGTTGCGCTCCTCGCGTTCGCGGTTCCGGGTGTGGACCCGCAGCACGTTCACGGCCCGCTCGTACGGGGGCTGCGACCGGTGCAGGCGGCGAATGGCCTTGTCGAACTGGCGCTGCGCGTTGCGGTAGCTGGACCGGTAGGGGTTCCTGGTGAGGTACTCGCCCACCCCGGCGACGACGCCCGAGGCGAGGTAGAGAGCGCCGAACATGATCGCCGCGGCGATCATCTTGGTCCACTCCGACGGCCCGATCCCCGGCGTGCCGCCGCTGGACTCGGCCACGAGCAACCTGACGGTGAACACCACCACGCCGAGCAGCACCCACGCGATGATGAGCAGCCACACCATCCGGCTGGTGTGGGGCCCGTGGCGCGCGGACACGTCCCTGGCGATCCGGCCGGCGAAGTGGGCCAGGGTCAGCGAGCTGGCGGTGAAACCCGCCACCAGCATGATGATGACCAGCTCACCGTCGTCCTTCATGATGATCGACGCGATGGCGTAGAACATGGCGACGTCAGCGGTCGCGGCGATCGCGAGGGCGATGTAATACGCGATCTCGCCCTTCGAGCGGCCCACCACCTCGGGCGGGTGCGCGTAGCCGACCCGTTCCGGCGTGCGCCAGTCCGCGCCCGGTGACGCCTTCTCCGTCACAGTCATGTCCATGCTGGGCTCCTCACGGCTCGGTTGATGCGCTGGTTCCGACGTGGCCGTTGGACGTGTGCGGGATGGGCCGCGCGGGGATGTGGGTGGACAGGGTCAGCGGGGCCTCGTCGTCGCGCTGGGAGTCGTCCGCCATGTCGCCGAGCGTCGACCTGAGCGGGTGGTCGGCGAACCGGTCGGGCGCGGGCTCGAGCAGCGTCGCGGTGTTCTTGCCGGTGAGCGCGACGAACGCCGCCTCAAGGGCCTCCCGGTAGTGCAACGCGCGGGTCAGGTCCCTGTCGTAGAGCGGCTTGCGGCGCGCCACCTCCTCCCTGGCCAGCCCGATCAGCACGTCGCCGACCGCTTGGCGCTCGTCCCGCTCGCTGTCCAGTCGCGCGACGGCCGCGTCGGCCCAGTCGTTGATGACGTTGTTGAGCACGTCCCGCGAGCCCGCGTCCAGCCCGTTGGGCGTGAGCCGCCCGATCAGCTCCTCGACCCGCTGGCGGCCAGCGGCCGGTTCGGTCTCGGAGGTGTCGTACGGCGGCGGCATGATGAGGTCCAACTCGCCGCCCACCACGCGGGCCAGCGACTCGGCTCGGCGGTCCAAGCCCCGCGCCCCGCGCCGTCGGAAGAACCCGGTCACCGCCGACCTCCTTCCGGCGCTCCGGCCCGCAGGCCCGGCGCGATCTCCCAGGTGGACCACTGTGGACGCTCATCCCAGTTCGGGCGCACGAGCAGACCCAGCTTCCGGCCTTCGCGGTGCTTGCGCACCAGATAGGTGAGGTACGCGGCGCGCCGCCGCCGGATGTGCGCCTCGATCACCTGCGCCCGGGTGCACACGGCCTCGAAGCAGGTGCGCAGCGACTCCTCGGTCCTGGCGATCTCGGCGCCGAGGTCGGCCAACTCGGTGCGGCAGCGGCTCACCTCGGCCTGCAGGCCCTTACGCCGCTCCGAGTGTTCCCGCATACGCCTGCCCATGCGCACGTCGTCCGAGGTGCGCTCCTCGCCGCTGACCCGGGCCGTGAGCTGCTCGGGCGTGGGTGCGGCCAGCCCTTCCAACTGCGACTCGGCGGTGGCCAGGCGCTCGACGCCGGTGTCGTGCCGCGCCCGCAGTTCGCTCAGGTGGATCCGCGATTCGGCCGTGCTTGCCTGGTGGTGCATCCACGCCTTCTCGGTCAATCCACGGCCCCACTGTCCGAGCATGACCATCCTCGGTGTGGACATCGCGTCGCCATCGGTCTCGCGGAGCGGGACCCGGGCGTCGCGGCCCGCACACCACCGGTCCGACAGCCGCTCCCAGACCCGGTACGGGATGGCCTTGCCCGGGTTCCTGGTCCACTCCTCGACGGCGTCCTTCCTGGACCTCTTCCTCATCACGCTCCTCCTAGTCCAACTGGATCAGGGCCTGGCCCGTCAGCGAGCCGATGATCTCGCCATACACGACGTCGAGCGGCTTGGCGTCGGCGATGATCGACGCCGCGCGGCCGACGAGTCCGCCGTCGGTGAAGTGGTGCACGGTGACCGCGTCGAGGAACCCGCCGATGAGGCCGGCGGGCCTGCCCCACCCGGATTCTGCGGGAACCACGGCGAACACTCGCGAGTAGGTCCCGGCGCGCAGCGCCGCCTCCAGTACCGCCGGGTCGTCGCCGAGGACGCCGTCGGTGACCACGATCAGCGCCCGCGCCGCGCAGGTGACCCCGGCCGGTACTTTCGCCCTCGCCTCGACCAACGCGTCCACGGCCGGTGCGAGGTTGGTCCCGCCGCCGAGGGCGTCGGGGACCGCGGGCGGCACGGTCAGCGCGGACAACCGGGTCGGCGGCAAGGCCACCGCCGACTTGTTCGCGAAGAACGCCGCAGAGAACAGGTCGTTGTCGTCGAGCACCCGCGTGGCGAAGTCGAACAACGCCTGCTCGGCCAGTTCACGCTGGGCAGTGAACACGGTCATGGAGTCGGACACGTCCACCGCCTCCTCCAAGCAGATCGGGCCTGCGGCGAGCCGAGGCCCGGTAAGCGTCGACGAGGTCAGGCTGACGGGCTTCTCCGACTCCCCGCAGGCGATCAGCGCCGCCAGGAGAAGCAGGAGCAGCACCAGCAGCACGGCAAGCTGTCGCACCCAGCCAGGGAACAGCCCCCGCCACTGCGGGGTGAGCACCCGTCGGTTGACCGGGTTGCGCTTGAGGACCGATCTGCGGACACCCTCGGCGCCGTTCGTCATGGCACAACCTGCCTCTCCTCCGACCCGAGTAGGCCGTCACTGATTAAGTGTCGGACCGGTGATCGCCTGTTCGGACGTGCGTGCTTCGGCGGGTGCGCTCGCCACCGTCCTACCGCAACGTGACGGACCGCCGTGGACACGACCGTGCTACCGACGCGTCGGGGAGCGGCACCAGGGAGTTGATGCCGGCGATCCGGGCCGCCTTCTCATCCCGGACGACCCACTGAACACCGTGGGCGAGGAGTTCGGACGGGCGTGCTGTGCCGCACGCCGAAAAGGTTCGCTCGCGGTGCCGGGCATGAGCCAGGCGCGTTCGGCGAGGAGGTCGACGACCAGGTTTGGGTGGCTCCACTGCGGACAGTGGCCGACGGGGAGTCCGATTAGATCTGGTTCGTGCGCGAAGAAAGTGGGGCTGGGTCAGCAGCCTGGAAGGTTAGGCCGGTGTCCGGGCGCTCACCCTGGCTGGTGGCCACCGCGGTGATCATGAGGCTGTCGCCGGTGTGGGGGATGGCGGCGTTGAGGTAGAACAGGTGGCGGACCACCGAGTGTGGGCTGGTTACCCGCTGGATCTGTTGGATTGTCGCGCCAAAGATGGTCCGCATGACGTCGTGGTACTGCTCGCCCGCCACCCGGGGCTGAATTGGCCTGTCCGTATCTGGCGGCGCTCACGCGTTCCATCGGTCGCTGCTGGGGTACGCGCCGCCGCCGATGTCCGTCCCGAGATTGCCGTCGAACTGGAGGTCGGAATCGGGGCGACATCTTCGTGCTGGGGTGATGCTCCTGGAAACCGCCGCCCGCATCACCGAGGAAGGCGCGGATGTCGTGCGGGTGGACGGTGACTATGACACCGCAGTGCGGCGGGCCGCCGGATTCGCCGACGCGCGGCCCGACTAACTGGTTCCGCTGTAGCGTCAACATTGTGCGTTGCTGGGCCAACTCGACAGCGGACCGACGAGGGAGAAGTCACCCGTTCATGTCATCCGTCGACTTTCCGCGCCCGCTTCACGAGCTGAGCGACTGGTCGCGGAAGACTGCCGCCACCGCGCCGACGACAAGGTCTTGCTGCGCGATGGCTCCCCACCGCACGACGTCCACCTCGACCTCGGCGTCCTTGCCGCCGAGCCAGCGACCACACCCAGAACTGATCCCGCCCGTGCCCACGCTGGTGATTGGGTGTAGGTGCGGGCACATGACCCATCAGACCAACAGGACCTAGCCACAGCCATGACCTGCCCGTCCGCTCATGGCCGCCCTCTATGCCGAGGGGCAGGGGAGAGGCAGCTTCGACGTCGTTGATGAGTTGCTTGTAGATGGTATCGGAGAAGCGTTGTTTTGAGGCAGCGGATAGCCTCCATGGGTGACTTGCCTGCGGCGAGTTCCGCCGGTAGTAGGCGCGGCCGGGGTGTTGTCGCGGAGTGGATGATGGCCATGATGTGCAGGACCCGGTCGATGTGTCGGTTCCCGGCGCGGGAAGGCGGTGGCGGTGTTGGTCACCGCTGGAGGCGTCGATCGGCGCGGTCCCCTTCCAGGTGGCGAACCTGCCCCGATTTGGGAATTGGACGATGTCGCCGACATCGCCGAGAAGCCGGGCTGCACTGGATGGTCCGATGCCGTAGAGGTCGCGCAACCCGGTTCTGGTGGCGTCGAGCTGCTTGTCGCCGGTTTTCATTTTGCGGCCAGCCCGGCGAGTTCGGTGGCCCAGGTCCGCGGCCAGGGCGCGGTGGGTCCTGCCGACGACGCAGGGCCGGACACCGGCGAGCAGGTTGCGGGCCTGGACGGCGAGAGAAACTTCTTGGCGCCCCGGGATCAGCTCGGCCAGCAGTTATGTAGGCGGTTGACCGTATCGGTGCGGGTACGGCCGAGTTCGTCGCGGCGGTCGACCAAAGCCGCGGGGCGACGGTGTGGTCGTCCTCGACGACCCGGTTGAGATCTGCGGTGCGCAACGCGACTTGGGCGACGAGTGGGCGTCGGTGTCGTCAGCCTTGCGACCATGACCAGTGGAGAACTCCCGCGCCATAAAGCCCTCCTTCGTTCCGACCGTGTGAGGACGGGGAGGGCAACGCTTCTTCGAGTTGGACAAATTCCTCTTGAGCCACAACCGTCGCGGCGACCGTCGGGACGCACGCCATGAGTGAGCCACGCCCGGACCCGGGTGGGCAGCCGATGAGAGAGCGTCCCGACCGGTCACCTCGGCTGAGCCTGGCAGGCACCGGTCGTGGCACCAGTCAATTAGAAAGCCGCTGAGCGGGCGCTGTAGGTCACTTGGGTGTCGGCAGGTTATGGGAAGCTGGTGGTCTGTGTTGGCACCGTGGTCGAGTTTGGGGGTGTCGGGGTGTGATGGTCTGGTTGGTAACGGGGCTCTGGTGTCTGATTGGTTGAACTCGGCATGGTGAGGAGGGATAGTGGTTTCTCATGGAGCGAACGAGTGGCCACTCGTGTGCGGGTGTGGTGAGGAACTGGGCGAGTGGGAGTCCGGCACAGGTGATTCAGGCCGGGGTGATCCACGGTCCGATTTACCTGTGCGGTGGTGTGGAGCAGCCTCCGACGTGTGCCGAGCACGGTCGGGAGGGCTCGCGTTCGGCGGGTGCCGACGTCCGGCTCCGGGAGCATCTGGCTGTGGTGGATAGGCAGATTCGTTTGCTGTACGAGCCGCTTGTCTGCGTCATCGAGGATGGCGAGGCGGCGTGGGGGGAGTTCCGGTCTCTGGTTCGTCCGGGACGGGACTATCTGTTCTCCCTCCCACTTATTGCGGACGAAAGAAAACTCTGGAAAGAGTGGATGACGGCCGTATTCATGCCGGGCAACCGCAGGGCGTACGAGCTGATCGTCTCTCGGCCCATGCTCGTCGCCGACGATGAAGTCCCGGACGTTCTCGGCGACTTCTGTGCGCACGTCGCCCGCTACGAAGTCATTCTGGGCGGATGGGCACGTGGCGACGACCGCACGCTGCATGCATCGTCGCCCTATCCCAAACGGATCCGGGACTACGCCAACGCAAGGCTCGCCGAACTCCGAACCCAACGTCGCCACCTCACACTTGACCTGTCCGCTCACGCCCGCAGCTGATCGACGACCGCCTCGACTGGCAACAGGGCAACTGCAGCCATCACATGCCGACGAGCGATATGCGCTGGGTGGTGAACTCGTTCATCGGCGCGGCTGGAATTGGGTCACGAATATCAAAGGTCTCATTCAAATTCGATGCAGGAGTTCATGGCAGCGAAAAGGGGTCGCCCCACTTGATCGCATTCTCAATGAAGATGTACTAATCCGGCTGGCGTTCACCAGGGTAGGCATGCGCGCGGGGATCGTCGTGTCTAGACGTTCCTCAGCTCCTTCCTCGAAGTGGAGTTGGAGGGCGCTGGCCTTGGCGGCAGTCGAGCAGAAGGCGGTCGACATCCAGCGTGAGCCGCTACCGGCCGAGCTTGGAATGAGTGCCACTTCTAACAGGTCGCGAACCATGTCGCGGCAGAGCGTCTCACTCGATCGGGTGTTCGCTCAGAACAGGGTGGCGGGCTCGACCGGCTTCGGTTCGGGCAGTGCGGCGAGGTCGGGCACCAGCGCCCGCACGTCGTCGTGGAACTGGCGGGCGAGCGCAGGCGCGTCGTCGTTGTCGGGGGTGTGCAGGAAGATCGTCGGCGATCGGCCCTCCCGCAGCCATTCGGCGACCACCGCGGTCCATGGCCGCCACCCGTCGACCGTCTCCTCGAGCGAATCGCGGCCCAGGTAGCGGACGATGGGCTGGTCGGTCAGTGCCCGCGTGCGCCGCGGCAACTGCGGTTTCTTGGTCCAGGCGTCCCGCTCGGCTTCACTGGTCGGCGGGGTCTGGAAGAAGACTGTGGTGTCAAACGGCACCCACTCGGCATCCGCGTCGGCGAGGGCCTTTTCCAGCAGCGACGTCGAACTGGCGTCGGTGAAGAACCGGGGATGGCGCACTTCGACGGCGCGCCTGCGGTCGGCGGGGAGCCTGCGCAGGAAGCGGCCGAGGGCATCGACGTCCGGCGGGCCGAACGAGCCGGGCAACTGGGTCCACAGGACCGCCCGTTCGCCAAGCGGCTCGATCGCGTCCAGGAACGCCCGCATCTCGACCTCGACCCCGGCGAGCCGACGCTCGTGGGTGACGACCTTGGGCAGCTTGAGCACGAAGCGGAACCCGGGGTCGGTCTGCTCCGCCCATGTCGCAACGGTGGTCCGGGCGGGAGTCGCGTAGAAAGTGGTGTTGCCTTCCACCGCGTTGCACCAGCCCGCGTAGGCCCGCAAACGCTCCTTGGCAGGCAACGACTGCGGCAGGAACCGCCCAGACCACGCCTTGTGGGTCCACATCGCGCAGCCGACGTTGAGACGCGCCATTCCGTCAGCTCCCATCGAAACGTGAATGAGCAGCTTACTGGCCAGTTTTCGGCGGCACCGCGTCGGCCGGGTATCTGAACCTGCCGCGATTCGTCTGCTGTTCCCGTCATCACCGCTCGCCCGGTGAGTGGTCGCTGGTGGTCGCAACCGGGCCTCAGTTGGTCTCCCGCCGCGAATCCGGCGTCGACTCTGGCAGGGCCTTCAGCACCGTCCCCGGCACCACTTCCGGCGGTGTCTCATGCGGGGGCCAAGGCGCAGGCTCCGGCCATGCCGCGGGGGCCGGGCCGAAGGCGCGTCGGGCGGCTCGGACGGCGAGGGCGGCGACGGTGGCGTTGGCGCCGCCGCCGATGATTGCGCCGATGCCGAACGGGGCTACCCGGCCGAGCACGATGATCCCTTGCTTGGTGCCGTACTTGGTGATGAAGTTCTTGCCCAGGACTTTGTTGATCTGGTTCAGTGTCGCTGTGGGCACCTTGCTGACGAGCTGACGGCCCCAGTGCTGGCCGGTGCGCTCGGCGATCTTGCCGATGCTCGTGGAGCCGGATTGGCCGAGCAAGATTCCCATGACGAGCGTTCGGCGGCGTTCGATCTCGTCGAGGCGGACCCCGTGGACCTCGGCGACCGAGAGTACGAACAGGGTGCTCAGTTCGAGTGAGGAGAAGGCCTCGCCCGCCGAGAGCGCCAGCGCGATCCCGGTGCCGACGGCGGGCGCGGCCGCGGCGCCCCCGACCGCGGCCCCCGTACCCGCGAGGGTGCTGACGTACATCCGCTCCAGGGTGCGGATGATCTCCGCCGGTGTCGCTTCCGGGTTGCGCTGGCGGGCCCGGGCGATGTTCTTGCGAACCAGCGGTGTCTGCAGGCCGATGGCCTTGTCCAGCAGGTCGAGGACCGGCTGGCCCCGTCCGCTCGACGCCGGGACCGGTCCTTCGAGGGCGTCAGAGGCCACACCGAACTCCCTTGAGTCGTCACGTCTCTCGCCCAGTCTCGCACTTGAGCGGACTTGGCTCGACGCCGGACCGGCCCGGTCCATACGGTGAAGCGCCGATAGACGGTCGATCGCGGAAGGAGTCGGCGGACGCCCTTCGGATTTCGGTGAGGTTGCGCAGGTGACGTGAGGGGCGGTGTTGTCTCCAGGATGCCCACGGAACGCAGCACGCTGTAGGTGCGGGACGACTCAGCCGGTCTGGTCCGAAGATGTTGACTGGTCAGTCGCCGCGTCACCGCAGTGAGCGGTACAGCAGCCACAGGCCAGTGCGTACGGTGTCAAGACCTTGACACCGTACGCCTGCGGTCCGTCGACGGGGAAGACGGTTCGTTGGTGACGTGATCCGGGTCCGCGCGGGGTTTGGCGAACCGTTGGGTGCCCTTTGCCCGGAATGGAAATGGTGGGGGAGAACTGACCCATCAGCGAAAGGACCGGCCGTGAAGACCAAGACCAAGCCCGCCACCATGAAGAAGATCCAGGTCCGGAAGGCGGGCGCCGTGCGCCTGACCTCCGCGGCGTGCGAGTGCTACCACATCGAGGTCTGAGGTCCGCTCCCGTGCATGGGCGTTTCGGCGCCCATGCACGGCTCTAGCCCCGGAGGGGCCACGTGACCGACACTCTCGACCGGCCGCTCGCCTTCCATCCCCTGGTGTACCTGGAGGACGGCGACGAGGTGACCATCGGTCGCCCGGACACCGACTCCTACGCGGTGTTCCCCGCTGATGGCGCCGAGGTGGTGCGCAGGCTGGCCGCGGGCGAGTCCCCCAACAGCGTCGGGCGCTGGTACGAGGCCGAGTACGGCGAGAGCACCGACATGGACCACATCATCGGCGCGCTCGAGGAACTTGGGTTCACCCGAGCGCCCGATGAGCAGGCCGCGGTGGCCGAACCGGTCCGCTGGCAGCGGTTGGGCGCAGCACTGTTCTCCCCCGTGGCTTTCGCGGTGTACGTGGGCCTGTTCGGGTGGGGGGTCGTGGCCGCGGTGCGCGATCCCGCCCTGCTGCCCGACTACCGGAATCTGTTCTTCACCGACTACTTCACCATCATCGAGGCCGTCCTCATCCTCGCCGCGATCCCGCAACTGGTGCTGCACGAGGGATTCCACGCCTTGGCGGGCCGCAGGCTCGGGCTGCGGTCGCGGCTGCGGTTCGGCCGCAGGCTCTACTTCCTGGTCGTGGAGACCGCGCTCGACGGGCTGGTCGCGGTGCCCCGTCGCAAGCGCTACCTGCCCATCCTGGCCGGAATCCTGGCCGACGTGTTGGCCCTCGCCGTGTTGGTGCTGGTCGCCGACCTCACCCGCGACCCCGGTGGCGGGCTGTCGATGACCGGCCGGGTCTGCCTCGCCATCGCGTACGCCACGACGCTGCGCCTGGCCTGGCAGCTCTTCCTCTACCTGCGCACTGACCTGTACGTCCTCATCAGCACCGTGCTGGGTTGCGTGGACCTGCACCAGACGGCCAAGCGGACGCTGCGCAACCGCGTCAACCGGCTGTTGGGCCGGGACCACCGCCTGCTTGACGACACCGAGTGGCACCCGATCGACCGAAGGGTCGCCCGCTGGTACTCCTGGCTGATCGTCGGCGGGTACACCGCCAGCATCACCACCTTTGTGGTGGCCGTTGGCCCCGCCGCCTACCAGTTGTTCTCCGGCGCGATCGGCCGGTTCTTCGCCACCGGTTCGGTGCCCACGCGCGACCTGCTCGACTCCGTGGTCTTCCTCGTCGTCACGCTCGGCCCGCTGGCGGCCGCGGGCTGGCTCGCCGTGCGCGAGCGCAGGCGCCGCCGCGACCGGACGCAGCCCGTGCACGTCATCTCCTGAAGGGAAAACCCATGCCCGACCACCTGTGGCTGCCCGGCACCGCCCGACCACCTGCCTCGACGTACTCGCCGGTGCTCGCCTCGGTCGACGCCCACCGTCACCACCGCGGCCCTTACACGCTGGTGGGGACGCTGCTGCGGGAGATCGTCGCCGACGCCCTGGCGCGCTGTCCTGGCATCGGGGAGCGCGCCAACGTCACCATCCTCACCTGCGCGCCGGAGTTCGCAGGCGCGGTGCCCCCGATGGAAACCCCGCTCCAGCTGATGTCCAAGGCCGGCGAGCGCACCCGGTTCCAGGCCCGCCTGCACACCCTGCGAATCTCCCACGGCGTCGTGGACCTGTTGGGGGAGTACCTCGCCGCCCGTGCTCGCGGCCCGATGGCGCTGGTGGTGGCCAACGCGGACCTGGCTGATCCGACCGACCAGGAATTCCTCGCCGTCGCGCTGCGCCGTCTCGACCCGGCCGTTCTGCGGCTCGTGGTGGGCGCGGCCGGGCCGATCACCGATCCGCCCGGCCCGGTCGCCGCGTCGCTTCCCGATGCCTTGGCCGAGTACGCGACGCAGGTGGACGGCGTCGAGTCGGAAACGATAAATATGTCCTATGTGGACAGTAATGGCACCGTGGCCGACCCGGCCTACGACGCGCTGTCCTCAGAGGAGCGCGCCGCGCTGCACGACGCCCGCGCCGAGAAGCTGGCCGCGGTCGGCGAGTTCTCACTGTCCCTCGGCGCGATCCCGTTCCACCTGGAGCGCGGCTCCGACCCGGCCGCCGCGGCCGTCGCGCTGCGCCGGGCCCAGGTGCACTGCCGCAACCTCGGCATGTACCACGCCGCCGCCGACCTCGGCGCGCGCGGCCGAGCGTTGGTCGACCGGGCGGACAACCCGGACCTGTGGTGGGAATTCACCGGTGGCATGACCACCGCGCTGTCCTCTGCCGGACGCGCCGACGAGGCCGAGGCCGTCTACAACGAGGTGCGGGCCAGTTCCACCGACCCGGCCGTGCACATGAAGGTCGCCTATGGCATGGCGATGCTCTACGCCCGCCACCACGCCCCCGAACGCCATGACTACCAGGTCGCCAGGGGCTGGCTGAACCTGGCGATCGCGCTGGCGTCGCAGCTGGAAGACCCCAAGGAGCGCACCTACTTCACGGTCTTCAACGGCAACGGCCTCGCGCTCGTGGCCATCCGCCAAGGCCGCCCCGACGAGGCGATCGCGCTGCTCGACGAGGGGATGGAGCGGCTCGACCGCGATCTGGACCCCGGTGAGCGGGCGATGCACCGCGCGGGCCTGCGCTACAACCGCGCCCGGCTGCACACCATGCTCGGCAGGCTGGACGAGGCGCTGGTCGAGTACACCGCCGTGATGGCGATCGATGAGGGCTTCGCCGACCACCACTTCAACCGCGCGGCCATCCTGCTGCGGATGGGTCGCCCGGCTGAGGCGATCGCCGACTACGAGGCGGTCATTCGCCTCTCCCCGCCGTTCCCCGAGGTGTTCTACAACTGCGCGGACGCCCGCCTGGAACTCGGCGACCTCGACGGCGCACTGGCCAACCTGCGCCGGGTCATCGACCTCGATCCCGACCACGCCGACGCGCGGGCGAACCTGGCCGGGTTGCTGTGCGACCTCGACCTGCCGGACGAGGCGTGGGCGGAGGTCGAGGCCGGGCTGCGCATCGCCCCCGAGCACCCGCACCTGTTGTGCGCCAAGGCCCGCGTGCTCATCGAGCGCGACGACACCGGCGGCGCGCGGGCCGCGGTGAACGCCGCACTCACCGCCGACCCCGGTATGGCGCAGGCGTGGGCGCTGCTGGGTTCGCTGGACTACGAGTCCGGCGAGGTCGGCGCGGCCATCGAGCACCTGGACCGGGCCGCCGAGCTGGACGACTCGCCGCAGATCCGGTTCAACCGCGCGGTGGCGCACGAAAGCGCGGGCGACCTCGACCAGGCGATCGCCGACTACGAGGCGGTCCTCGCCGCCGTCGAGGACGACGACGCCCGCGCCCGGCTGGACTCCTGCAGGCAGGCGCTGGCCCGATGACCGTCGACCAAGCCCCCACCCAGGTCGCGGTCTTCACCGACGCGATGGCCCGCCTGGCCGCGGGCCTCGCCGTCGTCACCACGGCCGACGCGGGTGGCGCGCCCCGGGGCCTGCTGGTGTCCTCGCTGTGCTCCTACAGCGCGGACCCGCCGTCGGTGCTGTTCACCGTCGGCCGGGCGGCCGGGTCCTACCGCGCGCTGACCGGCGGCGGCGAGTTCGGCGTGCACCTCCTGGCCGCCGGGCAGGCTCCGCTGGCCACCCGGTTCGCCCGCAGCGGCGGCGACAAGTTCGCCGGGGTGCGGTGGGGATGGGACGGCCGCGTGCCCCGGCTTGCCGACGCGGCCGTCTACCTGCGGTGCGCCGCCGAGCGGGTTTTCCCGCACGGCGACCACGCCGTGGTGATCGGCGCCGTGGTCGCCATCGCGGCGTCAGCAGAGGACGGGCCCCTGGTGTATTACGGCAGGCGGTACGACTGGCGGCTGGCGGCCCCGGTCTGACCGCACGAGTGCACCGGGTCGATGGCCGACTCGCCACGCAGGATGGCCTGGTGGGTGGCGCGCAGGTCGGGGCAGGGCTCGATGCCCGCCTCGGCCACCATCGCCGCGCGCAGCCGGTTGTAGGCCCGCAGGGCGTCGGCCGTCCTGCCCACTTTGGACAGCGCGATCATGTACTGCTGGTGCAGGTCCTCGCGCATCGGGTGCCGGTCGCACAGCTCCGCCAGCTCGCCGACGGCCTGCCGCGCGGCGCCCTGGCACAGGTCCACGCCGATGCTCTGCTGGTGCACCGCCAACCGCTCCTCCTCCAGGTGCACCGCGTAGTTCGCCAGCGTTCCGGCCGTGGCGATGTCGGCCATCGCCAAGCCCTGCCACTGACGCAGGGCGGCGGCGAATTGGACGCCCGCGTCGGCGCACCGGCCCGCCGCCAGCTCCCGCAGGCCCGCGCGGGCCAGCCTCCGGAAGACGGCCAGGTCGAGCTGGTCGGGGCCCAGCCGGATGGAATAGCCGCGGGTCTCGGTGCGCAGCACCGGGTGCCGATGCCCGCCGCCCCCGATGTGCCGCCGTATCCCGCAGACGTGCATCTGCAGCGCGGCCGAGGCCGAGCGCGGCGGCTGGTCCGCCCACAGCAGGTCGATGATCGTGTCGGTGGACAGCACCTGGTTGTGGTGCAGCAGGAGGATCGCCAGGAGCGCGCGCTGTTTGGGGGGCCGGGGAGAGCAGGGCACACCACCGCGGAGGACTTCCACCGGTCCGAGGACGCGGAACCGCAGTAATTCGATTGGAATCACCGATGTCAAGGGATCGCCATTCCTGTTGTTGGAACTACTCCCACCGCGAACGTACGTACCGGGAAGTCAGGACGGTAGCGACTGATCGAGTGAATCGAAGGTGATTGCGCTAAATGGTCTCGTGATGATCGGTAAGTGGTTGACAATTGTGCCTGCGCTGTTCGACCGGCATTGTTCCGGTTTAATACCGGCCGGTCGGAGGCGGTCTGCGACTGTCTGGGCGAATCCACGACTTCTTGTGGAGATGTGGTCGCTGCGTATTTCGGAATTGTTGGTGTCGCGTTGGGCTCGCTGCGCTCAAGGGGTCGGGAGGATCTTTTTGACGACGAAGTCGCCGCTCGGCCCGACCTCGATGACGGGCAGCCTGCGACCCACGGCGTTGCCGGTCGTCGCGTCGAGCCTGAAGGTGCCGCCCGCACCGCGCACAGCGTTGCGCACGCGGTCCGAGCGCTCCAGTTCGGCGCGAACTGCTTGGCGTGTCGGGAGTTCTCCCGGCCTCAGCCCGTTCGCCGTGCGGGGTGTAGGGGATCACCAGGTGCGGCTGGTCGCCCCTCGGGGCCAGGTCGGGCCTGGTGCGCAGCATCGAGGCGTCGGAGCCGGTCACCAGGGTGATCCGCTGATCCAGCGCGCATCCCTGCCGCAGGTTGCTGATCAGGTCGTCCAGCAGCACCTCACAGGGAGAATGTGGGTGTGGAAGCCTTGCTGGACAAGGGGTAGACCGCAACGAGTGACGCCGAGTTGTACCAGAGGTGTTTCGTGCGAAGGTGTTCTGTTGGTCATGCCGCGCGGTCGGTTGCGACGCGCAGCAGGTGGGGGGACAAGGCGTTGGCGATGAGGGCGTAGCCGCTGGGGGAGGGGTGGAAGCGGTCGGCGGAGAACAGGCTGGGGTCGCGGCGGAAGCTGTCGAACAGCTCGGCCCCGACGGCGGTGACGAATCCGCCCGCGCTGATCACGGCGTCGGCTTGGGCGCGGGCGTAGCCGGTGCTGACGAGGCGGACGAAGTCCCGGTAGGGGCCCGGGACGGCTGAGACGATGCTGAGGTCGGGGGCGGTGACGACGAGGACGGCGGCGCCGAGGCCGGTGAGGTCGGCGACGGCCGCGCCGAGCTGGCGGACGCCGGTCTCCGGCGGGGTGAAGGAGATCAGGTCGTTCGCGCCGATCACGAGCATCGCCACGTCGACCCGCCCTGCCGATGCGGCGCGCACCTGCGGGGCCAGGTCGGTGGACCGGGCGCCGGGGACGGCGTGGACGTGCAGGTCGACCGCGTGGCCCGCGGCGCGCAGGGTCGCCGCCAGGCGGTGCCCGAGCGTCTGGCTCGGGCTCGTGCAGCCGACCCCGGCGGCGAGTGAGTCGCCGAGGACGTGGAAGCGGAGTGTGCTCATCACCCCGTTCAACGTCGCGGAGGCCCGGAAAACTCCCGGACGACCTGGCCGTGGCGCTGAGCCCGGATCGAGTCCGAGCGTGCCCGATGACCCCGTCGACCCGGTCGCCGACAGCCCGCCGCATGGGCGTCCTGGTCGACAAGCCTGGGAACTACCTCTGCTTCACCGAAGTCGTACCCGGGTTGGCCTGCCGTTCCCGGCTAATGGCGGTGGGCGGGCAGGCCAGGTGCGGCCTGCCCGCCCACGGATCGGGCTTAGCGGAGGTAGATGTTCGGCTGGGGCGGGGTGCTCATGCCGCCGCCGAGGAAGAAGCTCGGGTGCGGCGGCTGGTTGTAGGCGGTGTTCTGCCACGCGATGGCCACGCGGTACTGGGCGTCGTGCATGAGGGTGTGGATTCGCAGGCCGGTCTGCGTCGTCGTGGCATAAACGCGCAGCGCGGCGTTGTCGTCGCGGGGCAGGATGACTTCCTCGCGCCAGTCGCCGAACAGGTCGCCGGAGAGCGAGGGGGTCGACTTGGTGCCGTTGACGGAGTGCGCCCCGGAGCCGGTGAGCAGGCGGGTGTCACCGCCGGTGCCGTACTTGTCGACGTGGTTGCCGTCCAGCAGTTCCCGCACCGGGTCGGCGTCCCACCAGGCGAGGAAGTTCGCGCTGCCCGGTGAGCGCCCGACGTTGCCGCCGGAGCCGTTGAACAGGCTGGTCAGCCCGGTGCCCCTGCCCCAGAACTCGGCACCGGGGTTCCCCGCGTAAACGTCGCCTGCCGCGCCGCGAGCGGGGCCTTCGCAGTTGCAGGTGTTGTTCTTCTGCATGATGGTGGCGCCGCTGTTGGCGTCGCGCAGGGTCGCGGCGGCGCCGGAGCTCTGCTCGTGGATCTGCCAGATCTCCTGGCCGGGGCGGCTGGGGATGAAGTCGCCCACGTGCAGGGCGTCGCCGTGGGCGCGGAAGCTGGTGGTGTAGCGGCCGGTGCCGTTGGCGTTGATGGTCATGCCGCCGTAGATGACCTCGTCGGTGCCGTTGCGGTCGACGTCGGCGATGGACAGGGAGTGGGTGCCGCGGCCGGTCCACTGGCTGCCCGCGGAGCCGGAGTCGAACTTCCAGCGGCGGGTGAGCTGCCCGTTGCGGAAGTCCCACGCCGCGATGGCGCTCTTCTCGTAGTAGCCGCGGCCCATGATGATGCTGGGGCGCTGCCCGTCCAGGTAGGCGGTGCCCGCCAGGAACCGGTCGCCCCGGTTGCCGTTGCAGTCACCCCAGTCGCAGATGTTGCCGCGGGCGGGGTCGAAGGGCACCGTGGACATGACGGCGCCGGTGAGCCCGTTGAACACCGTCAGGTACTCGGGTCCGGTGATGATGTAACCGGAGGAGTTGCGGTGGTCGGCGCCTGCGTTGCCGATCACCTGACCCGTGCCGGACACCGTGCCGTCGCCGGTCTTGACCGCGAGCTCGGCCCGGCCGTCACCGTCGTAGTCGTACACCTGGAACTGGGTGTAGTGCGCGCCCGCGCGGATGTTGCGGCCCAGGTTGACGCGCCACAGCCGCTGCCCGTTGAGCTTGTAGGCGTCAATGTAGACGTTGCTGGTGTTGCCCGACTGGGAGTTGTCCTTCTGGTCGTTGGGGTCCCACTTGAGGAAGATCTCGTACTGGCCGTCACCGTCGGCGTCGCCGACGCTCGCGTCACCGGCCGTGTAGGTGCTCCCAGGCCGGGAAATCGGCACGTCCAGGTAGTTGCCGCCGCTGAAGCGCAGGGACGGCTCGGACGGCGCCTGCTCCACCCCGGCCACGACCGCGCGGACCGTGTACGAGGCGTCACCCGGCGCCCCGGCGTCCTGGAAGTTGGTGGAGTTGGTGATCGGGGAGGAGTTCAGCCTCGTCGCGCCTCGGTAGACGTTGAACCCGGTCGAGGCGGGCTCGTTCCCGAACAGCCGCCACGAGACCAGGTTGCCGGTCCCGGAGCGCACGCTGACCAGACCCCGGTCGAGGTCCTCCATCTGCTTGCCGGAAGGCGGGTTGTCCGTGGCGTCGGTCTCGAGGTAGTCGACGTTCGCCAGGCCCTCCGCGGTGGTCGGGCTCAACCGGATCGTGTTCGTGCCTGCGTTCAGCGGGACGGTGAGCGTCTTCGTGGCCCACGTGGTCCAAGCGCCGGTCGGGTCGAACGCGGTGCCCGAGTGGGCGGCCGCCCCGTTGACCAGCACGTCCGCGGGGCGGTTGGCGGTCCCGCCGTTGGCGTACCGGACGCCGATGGTCGTGGAGCCCGCCGTGGTCGCCGTGACGGTGAACTGCGCTGCCGCCCCGACCGCGTTCTCCGCGTTGCAGAACCCGCTGCCGGAGTAGCCCGCGTGGTTGGACTCGATGGCACCGGCGCAGGTGGCGGGGGAGTTTTCGGCCTCGTGGCGGACCGGAGCCGCCGAAGCCCCGGTGATGACGACACCGCTCCCGACGATGGTCAAGGCGACGCCGGCAGCGAGCAGCGCGGGGCGCCGTCTGTTTATGGGCATGACGAACCTCCAACAGATAGTTCGGATGACACCGGCGAGACCGGTGACGGTGTGGGCGGAGTACTCGGGCGGGTACTGGGCCGAGCACTGGGCCGAGTACTGGGGCCGACCAGCGGAGCGCTACGAGACGGCGCGGTCACCGTGCCGCTGCGGCATTGCCTGCCGAGCTGATGGTCCCCGCGTCGAAGGCTCGTCGGGGGGATGGCCCACACTTCTCTGAACAAAGTTGGTGAGCACCGTTGCTCCTTCGTCGCAGATCCTGGGAGCGCTCCCAGCATGGCTAGGGACATCCCGCCATACGACTGCGGGATGGCACCACGTCGGATGTGAAACGTTTCAATTAATCCGACGACTGCTGGGAAGCGCTTTCTGAACCGTACGAACGTCGTCGTCCGGTGTCAACAGCCTCAGCGAAAAGTCCCGGATCGACCTAACCCAGGGCCGGGTGGGCTCCCCGTCGCCTGAGTACAGGTTCGGACGGGAGCCCATGACCGGCAGGGCGGTCGCCTGACGTCCTTATTGGGCAAGTGACGTTGCTGTGGAGCACCCCGGTGGGTGCTCCACAGCAGACGGTCAGACGCCGAGTTCCGCGGCGGCCATCTCGGTGCCGCGGACGCGGGCGGAGATCTTGGCGAAGGCGGTGTCGCGGGAGGTCGACATGTCGTCGGCGAACGGGGAGAAGCCGCAGTCGTCGCAGGTGCCGAGCCGGTCGATGGGGAGGTGCCGGGCGGCGGTGAGGACGCGGTCGCGGACCTGCTCCGGGGTTTCGACCGCCGGGTCGATCGGGTCGGTGACGCCGATGAAGACCCGGGCGTCGGCGGGCAGGTGGTGCGCGACGATGGCCAGCACGCGCTGCGGGTCGGGTTCGCTGGCCAGCTGCAGGTAGAACGCCCCCGCGCGCAGCGTGAACAGCTTCGGCAGCAACTCGGCGTAGTCGATGTCCAGGCTGTGCACCGAGTCCTGGTCGCCACCCGGGCAGGTGTGGACGCCGATGCGGGCGCGCTCGGCGTCGGTGAAGCGCTCGAGGACGAGGTTGTTCAACGCGATGAAGTCCGACAGGACGCCGCCGCTGGGGTCGAGCTTGAGCGAGAGCCTGCCCTCGGTGAAGTCCAGTTGCACGGAGTGCGCGCCCGCGTCCAGGCACTGCCGGATGTCCTTCTCCGCCTCGTCGGCGAGGTCGGCGAGGAACTGCTCGCGCGGATAGCCCTCGATCCCGTCGGCCGGGTAGAGCAGGCTCAGCGCAGACGGCGCGATCACCGCTTGCTTGACCGGCAGGTCGGTCAAGGACCGCACCCGCTTGTAATGGGACACCGCGTAGGCGCCGTAGCGGAACGGGCCCGCGGTCAGCTTCGGCAGCTGCCGGGTGTGGCCGTCGGCGAACGGGATCACCGCGCCGTCGGGGGCGAGGTTGGTCAGGCCGTGCAGTGGGTAGGTGGCGAAACTGGACTTGCCCTGCTCGCCGTCGGTGACGACGGGTGAGCCGGTGGCGGCGAACTCCGCGATGGTCTCGGTCAGCGCCTTCGCGACCAGCGTGTCGTCGGCCAGGTTGGCGAGCAGGTACCCGGGACGCGGGATGCTGCCGATCGGCTCGGTGGGAATGGGCATGTGGTGTCCTCTCCGTTGATCCTCCGCCCGGAACCTAGCCAGTCCCGGCCTCGCCCGGTGACCGCCGAGAAGGTGATCGGAGCAGTTCGTCCGGCAACCGGCCCTGCGTCTCCTTCCCCGCAGCGCGGTGTTCGGCGATTCCGGCCATTCATTTGCATCGATGTCGAGAACAGGTCGAGCACGGCGGAGCCCGTCCCGACATCCAGCTCGGCCGCGGTGATGTGCCGGTGGCGAAACCGCGTTCCTCCGGCGGCGACGCACTCTCTGGGCATGGGCTGAAAGGGCTTCAGGCCATGGGCTGAAGGGCGGACACTCGATTGTCGCCTTCTTCTGCGGGCTTCTGCGCTGTTATCGTGTCAATCATGCAACCGCCCGCGCTCGCGGGCGATTTCTTACTCTGGCAAAGAGGAAACTCGTGAGAACAATGCGAAGACGCTTCTCGGGCTCCCGGTTCGCCACGGTGGTCACCGCTGGGTTGGCAGCTGTCGGGGTCATGGTGTTCGGCCCGGCCGCGCAGGCCGAGGTGCTCGATCGGGCGGCGCCCGGCTTGGCCAAGGAGACGACCGGGGCGTCGGTCCAGGCGTCGAGCGTCGTGACCAGGGGGGTCTGGTCATGCACCCTGACCGCGAGCAACCCGTTCCGCTACTGGGGTGGGTCAGGTGGCGGTGAACAGGGCATCGGCAGTGTGAACTGCAGTCACGTCATGCAGGAGATGGATCTCGCCGTCGGCTTGTACCGCAACGGTTCGCTGGTTGCTGTCGGTGAGAACTACAAGGTCTCGGCGGCCTTCATCAACGCGATCGCCACGACTTCGCCGCACATCTCGGCGACCTACTACACCGGTGCCGTGGCCGCCGTCCGGTGGCCGGACGGCACGGTCACGCAGATTCCCCAGGTCAACAGCATTTCGCTATCCCTTTAGCGATAAGCGAAGTGGTGGAACGGTTTCCCGACTGGTACCTGGCGTGAGCGCGAACGCCGAGGCGGGAGGCGGCTAGTTCGTCGTCAACTGGCCGCCTCCCGCCACCGACGGATCGTCAAGGATCGACGAACTCCGCACCCTTCCATGACCAGGGCCCTCTCATGGATGGGTTGTCAGCCGCAGGTGGGGGTGGGGATGGCCGTGGACATGTCTTTCCTGATCGCGGATTCAGACTATTACGAGCAGTGGGACACCATTGATCCTGGTGCGCGCTATCATCCCGCGCAGGTGCCTGATGGGTGGACGCGGTTGCACGACGGCGCGTGGACGCATTGGGGGCCACCCGGCCTGGTTCTTCCGGACCAGGGCTGGAAAGTGCACGTGTCCAGCTCCCTGCGCAACGCGCGGTCCGTGTTGGCGGTCGTGTCCTTGGCGTGCGCCGAACTCGGGGTGCCGTTCAAGCACCTCGCGGGCGAGCGCATCTTCCTCATCGCGCACGACAAGCACGCCGCCAGGCCGCAGAGCGGCAAGTTCTGCACCCTGTACCCGCCCACCGAGGGGTGCGCGCTGCTGCTGATGAGGCGCCTGTCGTCGGACCTGGCCGGGATCGATGGGCCGTTCGTGCTCACCGACCGGCGGTTCGGCGACAGCACGTGCGTGTCGTACCGCTATGGCGCGTTCCGCGGCCGCAGTAGGGTTGACGCGGACGGCAACCACGTGCCGACCATGACCGGCCCGGACGGACAGGTCACCGACGACGAGCGCGGGCCCGTGTTCCACCTGCCGCACGGCGTGTCCGATCCGTTCCGCACGACCACCCCCGCGCGCGCCGCCGGACCGGTCACGATGCACGGCTACACGTTCGATTCCGTGCTGCGGCACAGCAACGCCGGTGGCGCCTACCGGTTCCGCGACGGCGACGGCGCCGCGGTGTTCGTCAAGGAAGCGAGAGCGCACAACGGGTACACCGCGGACGGCCTTGACGCGAAGACCCGGTTGGCCGAGGAATACCTGGTGTTGCGAGAGATCCACGCCCGCGCGCCGGGCGTGTGCCCCCGGCCGGTGGAGCTGTTCCACCACTGGGAGCACAGCTACCTCGTCTCCGAGTTCATCCCGGGCGGGTCGCTGTACCGGTGGATGGTGACGAACAACCCCGCGGTGCTCGATCACACGGACGCGCCTGCGTACGCCGGGTATCACCAACGCTGCCTCGCACTCCTCGATCAGCTCGACGCGCACCTGCGCGCGCTGCACGACCTGGGTTTCGTGTTCATCGATCTCAGCCCCACCAACGTCCTCGTCGACGACGAGGACCGTGTCCGGCTGGTCGACTTCGAGGCCGTGCAGCCCGCAGGCGGCGTGCGGCGGTACATGGGCACGCCCGGCTACCTGCACCCGGACCCGCGGGCACTGGCCGAGCGCGATCCGAGGGAACTCGACTGGTACGGGCTGTCGGCGCTGGCGCTGCTCCTGTTGTTCCCGCTGCACGAAGTGGCCGAACGCGACCCGGCCGTGCTCGACCACCTGCGCGCGGACCTGGCCGAGATCGCTCCCGTCGAGCCGCGGTTGTGGCGGTGGGCCACGCACTGCCGCGAACGCGCCAACGACACCCGCCTGCCCACCCCGCCCGCCGTCCGGGCAGACCCGATCGCCGCGCTGCGCGACCTCGCCGAGCGAACCGCCGACGCCATCGAGGAGATGGCACAGCCGGACCACCCGGCACGGGTCTACCCGACCATCCCGCTCGGGCACCAGACGAATACCCGCGCGCTGGCCGCGGGCACCGCGGGCGTGCTGCACGCGTTGCGCCGCGCGGGCCGCGCGGGCGACCCGGCGGTCGTCCGCGGGCTGCGGGACGAATCGTTGGCGTCAGCCGAGACCACCGCGCCCGGCCTGCTTCACGGCAGTGCGGGCATCGCGGGCGTGCTGGCCGAACTCGGTGAGAAGGACGCGGCGGAGAGGCTGCTCACCGCGGCAGCCGCACACCGTCTCAACCACACCTCCAGCACCTTGGGCGGCGGCGCGGCAGGCACCGCGCTCGGCTTGCTGGCCCACCACCGGCGCACAGGCGAGCAGCGCTGGCTGGACCTGGCCTCGGGTCTGCTTGAGCGCGTGCCGGACGGTGATGAGCTCACCGCCCACCTGGGCACGTCCACCCGCTCCGGACTGGTGAGCGGGCGGGCGGGCGTGGCGCTCGCGCTGTACCGCTTGCACCGCGCCACTGGGGACGATCGGCTGTTCACCCGCGGCATGCGGCTGCTGGGCGAGGAACTCGCCTACGCCGTGCCCCTGCCGGGCGGCGGCGTGGGCTTCCGCGTCGCCCGCGGCGACCGGCGCGTCTACCCCTACCTGTTCGCGGGCAGCGCGGGTTACGCCTGGGTCCTCTCCCGCTTCCTCGCGCACCGGCCGGGCGCGGAGTTCGGCGTGCCCGTCGACGTCGACCTCACCGCCGACGAGGTGCTGTCGCGGTGCCTGACCGCGTGCACGGCCCGCTTCACCGTGTTCCCCGGCCTGTTCCCCGGGTTGGCAGGTCTCGTGACGACGCTCGCCGACGCGGGCAAGCGGCTCGACCGGCCCGACCTCCTCGACGCCGCGCTGAGCAGCGCTCGCGGCCTGTTCAGGTACGCGGTGCCGCACGGGAACGGAGCGGGCTGGCTCGGCGAGCCGGGTCAGCGGATCTCCACCGACCTGTGGTCGGGCGGAGCCGGTGTCCTGCTCGCCCTGCGGCTCCTGCTCGACTCCCTCCAGACCCCCTCGACACCACGTCGAGGGGACAACACCGGATGAAAGGAGTGATCAGCATGGAGGAAGTTCTGTCCTTGCAAGCTGAGGTGGCGCCGGAGGACGACCTCATGGCCTGCAACGTGCTCACCATGAGCAGCCGGGGCAGCATCTGCATGTGACGCCGCCGACCGTCACCGCTTGTCGGGCGCCAGCACGGTGCCAGGCAAGCGGTGACGCGCGTTCCGCCCAGGAAAGGCATACGCCCCGAAAACAACGCCGGCCGCGTGTCCTGTTGCTCCTGAAGGGTTCGCGCCGCCCGCTGCGGTAAACCCGCCGAAATCTTTCGCCCAACGGTGTGACCCACCGCTACCGACGGTGGTCGCGGCACCCGATCGTTCCCTCAGCGAGGACAACCTTGTCGTGGCCAGTCGCCTGGCGGGGGGAGTACGTCGTTGCCTCTCCGCGGCTGCTGGCCCGCGATCACCCGGACGACGTAGTAACACCTCCGACAAGCTGAGCGACGTTTTGCATCAGCTGCCCGACGAGGGGTTATCGCGTTGCTGCATCTGTCCCAAATAGCTGCCGGAGGGGCGCGGGACCTTGTGGGCTCGCCGAATTCTGCGGTACGAACGGTGGGTCCAGGCTGTGCTGGCCCTGTCATCCAGGAGACGACGTTGCGCAGACAACGGTGGTCTCGTCGCCGCTACCGCGGCAGGCGGGTCCACCGCCCGGTACGCCCATGACCAACTGCTCGACGTCACCGCCGTCGAGCGGCTGGGCAGCCCCACTGTCGCCTCGTAACAGGACCTGACGTCGACGGTCCCTTTTGTCTGTCCGGGCGGGGTTCTGCCGTTCGTTTCTGAAGGCAGGGCGCGATCGTGGCTCCAGACCCGGATCTTGAGTCGGTCTGGCCGTCTTGTTTCGATGGATCGGAGATCTGATGCGCGTCGCCCTCCTCACCACGACTCAGCATGGGCACCTGAACCTGTATGTCCCGGTGGTCAACGCGCTCCGCAGCGCGGGCAGTGAGGTCGTGCTGCTGCTGTTGTCCGCCGACGGTGGCGCGCTTGACGAGCAACGTCGCCAGGCATTGGGCAAGACGCAGGTCCGCGTGATCGGGCAGGTCGAGATGGCGCCGTGGAGCGGCGACCCGGCGAAGATCGGCCCGATGCTCCGGTCGTCGCCGGTGGCGGGTCAGACAGTGGACGCGCTGCGTGCGGCGGCACCGGACTTCGTGCTCGTCGATTCGCTGCCGGTCACGGCGTCGGCCATGGTCGGCGCCCAGGCGTCCGGCGTGCCGTACGGGATGATCTGGGCCAACCTGGGCGGAGTGTGCCCGAGCGAGCACCGGCGAGGTCGCTGGCCGTACGACGAGCAGGTCGGCGACTACCTGACCGGCAACGGGGTGCTGTGGTCGACCCGGACCCATTCGGCGCGTTCGCCGATCCTCAACGTGATGCCGACGATCCCCGCTCTCCTCGGGGACGACGCGATCACCGACGACGGTGTGCGGCTGGTCGGGTTGCCGGGTGCGGCGGGGACCCGGGGCGATGAGGTCGCCTTCGCGGGCCTGGACCGGATCGACCCCGGCCGCCCGCTGGTGTACGTCTCCTTCGGCACGATCTTCTACCGGCGGCCGGACCTGCTGCGCACGGTGATCACCGGGGCGGCGGCGACCGGCGCGCGGGTGATCGCCGCGGTGGGGGATCTCGCCGGGGAGCTCGCGCTGCCCGATGACGTGCTCACCGCCCCGTATCTGCCGCAACGCGAGGTGCTCGAGCGCGCCGACGTGTTCATCACCCATGGCGGGTACAACTCCGTGGCGGAGTCGATCCGGGCGGCGACACCGATGCTGGTGATCCCGCTGGCCGTGGACCAGCCCGTCCAGGCCTACTTCGTTGGCAGCGCGGGCTTCGGGACGGCGTTGGAGCCCGCGGGCGTCACCGAGCGGGCGGTCGCTGACGCTGTCACCGACCTGCTCGACCCCGCCCGGGACTACCGGGCCCGGCTGCGTGCCGCGCAGCCGGAGTGCGGCGATTCCACTGTGCGCACCGCCGAGCTGGTTACCAGCGCGGTCGAGGCGTTACAGCGAGGGGGGAAGCGGTGATGGTCGAACCGCGGCCGCCGGTGGGCGACCCGATCGTGATTGATGATCTTGAGCGCCTCTCGTTCCGGGTGGACCGCCGCGCCTACACCGACGACGACCTGGCCGCACGGGAGATGACCAGGATCTTCGATCGCTGCTGGTTGTACGTCGGGCACGAATCGGAGGTGCCCGGGCCGGATTCCTATGTGGCCCGAGACGTCGGCGGTCGCCCGGTGGTCATGGCGCGCGGGTCCGACGGGGTGGTCCGGGTGTTCGCGAACAGCTGCACCCACCGGGGGGCGCTGATCTGCTCGCAGCCCGCCGGGCAGGCCAGATCGTTCCGGTGCCCCTATCACGACTGGACGTTCTCCAACCAGGGCGACCTGGTCGGGGTCCCGATCCCGGACGGGTACGGGCCGGGCTTCCGGAAGGCGGACTTCGGCCTGGCGCGGCACCGGAGTGACAGCTACCGCGGTTTCGTGTTCGCCACCTTCGACCCGGAGCAGCCGCGCACCTTGACCGAGTACCTGGCGGGTGCCACGGAATACCTCGATCTGATCGATGACCAGTCCGAGGTCGGGATGGAGGTGATCCAGGGCGCGCAGCTCCACGGGGCCCGGGCCAACTGGAAGCTCATGATGGAGAACAGCGTCGACATCTACCACTTCCGGGCCCTGCACAAGCGTTACGTCGGCTACATGGAGTCACTGGGGTCGGTGCCACCACGGCGCCGAGGCGGCTTCGGCCGCGCCCTCGGACTGGGGCATGGGGCCAACGAGCTGCCACCGGCGGCAGCCCGCCCGCTCGCCTACTGGACGCCGATGTTCGGCGCCGAGGTCCGGCCGCGGATCGAGGCGACGGCCGCGCGGTTCGCCGACCGGTTCGGCGCCGAGCGCGCCGAACGGATCACCGGCACCAATCGCGCGGTGCTGGTCTTCCCCAACCTGATGATCATTGACGCGATCGCGATCACGATCCGCAAGATCGATCCGGTCGGCGCCAATCAGATGGCCATCACCTCGGTCGCCCTGGCCCCCAAGGACGAGGACCCGGACATCCGGGAACTCCGCAAGAGCCACTACCTGACGTTCCTCGGCCCCGCGGGCTTCGCCACCCCCGACGACGTCGAGATCGTCGAGTCGTGCCAGCGGGGTTACCTCAACCGCGCGGTCCGCTACTCGGATCTGTCACGCGGGATGGGCAAAGAGGTCCCGGAGACGACCGACGAGCTTCCCGCCCGCGAGTTCTGGCGGCAGTGGGACCGGCTGATGCACGGCGACGACGGTCACTTCGAGGCCGCTCACCGGCCCGAGACGCAAGGGGCACAACCGCGATGACCACCGAGCTGACAGTTGACGAAACGGCCCAGGTGCGGTTGTGGCACCGGGTGAGCCAGTTCCTCTTCCGCGAGGCGCGGCTGCTTGACGAGTGGCGCCTGCTCGAGTGGTACGACGAGATGCTGACCGACGACGTGCGCTACTCGGTGCCCGCCACCGACGTCCGCGGCGAGACGGCAGGCGCGCTCGGGCTCATCGACGACGACGCCACCCGGCTGCGCCAGCGGGTCGAACAACTCCTCAACGGCGAGGTGTGGTGCGAGAACCCCCGGTCGCGGACGAATCGGGTGATCAGCAACGTGGAGGTCCTGACCGATCGGGGCACGTGCCTCGACGTCGCGGCGAATGTCGTCGTGTACCGGTTCGGGCACGGGCGCTCTGACTGTTACGTTGGGAAATACCGGTTCGAGCTCGTCGTCGACGGCGAGTCGTTCCGGGCCCGGAGAAGGGTCGTGGTGCTCGACCACGAAACGTTGTACGAGCACGGAAAGCTCAGCATCATCCTGTGACCGGGCAGTGACGGCGGCAGGCCCCGGCAGCGTCCCGCCGTTGCCGCCGCCTTCACGGCGTCGTGGACGTTGACAACTTTTCGGCCTACACGAAGGAGTTGAGCGATGAATCAGCCGTCTGCCCGGCATGAGCGCGGTGAAGCCATGTTCCAGCAGGTCTTCGGCCGCGAACCGCGCCCGGGCTCCTACCCGGAGTTCCTGCGGATCACCGTCGACCACTTGTTCGGTGAGATCTGGACCCGTCCGCACCTGAGCGTCGAGGAGCGCGAACTGGTCGCGCTGACCGCGGTCACGCTGGCGCGCACCGATTGGGAGTTGCGCGGCCACATCGGTGCCGCCCTGCACTTGGGGATGTCGCGGGAGAAAGTCATCGAAGTCATCATCCAGCTCGCCTACTACGGTGGCTGGCCGGTCGCCAACAACGGGCTGCGCGTCGCCCAGGAGGTCTTCGCCGAGCTGGACGGTGCCACCGGGCGGGACGCGGACCATGACCAGTGAACCGCCTCCCCTCGACCCGGCCGAGAAAGTGGACCTGTGGCGCCAGCGGTTCTTCGAGGCCCAGGCAGCCGCGGAGGAGTTCATCCTGGGGGAGCACGGCGAAGATGGCCTGGCCGCGTGGATTCAGGCGAACTCCCGCATCACCGCGGAGCTGCTGCGGGCGCAACGGCCCGTCGGGGTGTCCGCCATCGACCACTTCATGACCCGGCTGCGGCGTCAGCTGTTGCTGTACGACTCGGCGGTGACCAGTGAGCCCCAACCCTCGGGCACCGCCCTGCGCAACACCGACTGCGGAATCCTCCGATACCGCAAACGGGCCGCCCGCGCGGGCGTCGTGCTGACGTTCTCCTCACCGTGCCCGTACTGCCAGGAACTCAACACCGCCATCGCCGCCCGCTACGTGGAACCGGAGGTCACGGTGTCGTGCGAACAGACCGGCGACGGGTGCACCTGGCGCGCGGAATCCCCTCACGCCCCAGAAGAGGTCGCGGCCGGGTCACCGCACCGCGGGCGAGCCGGGGACTGAACCACCGGCAGTGCCATGCGGTCGGTGGCGGGCGACCGGTTGGCCTCGAGCGTCATGCCGAGTTGCCTGCCCACGGCCACGCACAGGTCGATCGCCGCGGTGCGGGTCAGGTCCTGGTGGTCGTCCTGGGTGAAGCACGCCGACGCCACGTTCTTGTTCCGCAGGCGCAGGTACCACGGGAACAACGATGCCAGCGCGGGCTCGGTCAGCATCGTGCGCGAATGCACGATCGTCCCCACCAGCAGGTTGCCGAACGGGCGCTGGTCGGCGTGCATGAAGCTCTTCAGGCGCTCCTGGAAGATCTTCAGCACCGCGGGCACGTTCCCCGCGTACACCGGCATGGCGAGCAGCATCGCCCGCGCGCCCTCGGCCAGGCCGACGACGTGCTCGAAGTCGTCATCGAGCGTGCACTGGCCCACCTCGGGGTCAAGGCAGGTGTCCTCGCCCTCGCACATCGCGATGCGGTGATCGATCAACCGAATCCGCTGGACCCGCGCGCCACCGACCTCCCGGACAACGCCGGAGATCGCCGCCTCCAGCAGCGCGTCGGTCAGCGACGGGAGGCGCTTCTGCGTGCAGGACAACGCGATGATCTTCATTCGAAGGGCCTTCCCCTGGTCAGCGAACGGCGACGGGGAGCGACTCCAACCCTCGGTTCCAGGCAACCCGGTCCCGCACCGGCGGTCCGGTCAGCCGCAGCTCGGGCGCTCGTTCGAACAACGTCCGCAACGCTACCCGGCCCTGCAGCCGGGCCAGTGGCGCGCCGACGCAGAAGTGGATGCCCGCGCCGAAGGACAGGTGCCGGTTGGGGTCCCTGGCCAGGTCGAGGGTGTCCGGCGCGTCGAACGCGGCCGGGTCGCGGTTGGCCGAGCCGACGAGCAGCAGGGCCCGGTCACCAGCCGCGATCCGCACGTCGCGCAGCCGCAGGTCTGCCAGCGCGACCCGGTCGCCGAACTGGAACGGCGACTCGTATCGCAGCAGTTCCTCGATCGCGGCAGGATGGGCCGCCGGGTTGTCCCGAAACCAGGCCAGCTGGTCGGGATGCCGCAGCAACGTCAGCGCGCCGTTGCCGAGCAGGCTGACGGAGGTCTCGTTGCCCGCGCTGAGCAGCAGCGCAGCGGTGACGACCAGCTCCTCGTCGCTGAGGAAGTCGCCGTCCGCCCGAGCGGCGACCAGCTCGCTGAGCAGGTCATCGCGCGGTTCCGCGCGGCGCACCTTGACCAACTCGGTGAAGTAGTCGCGCATCCCGAAGGCGGCGCGCTCGCAGGCGGCCAGTTGTCCCTCGTCGGCGGCGAAGCCGGGGTCGAAGCCGCGGGCGTACTCCGTGGACCAGGCCAGCAGCTGCGCCCAGTCCTGGTCGGGCACGCCGAGCCGTGCGCAGATCGACCGAATCGGCAGGGCTTTGGCGAATGCCGTCACCAGGTCGGCCTCGTCATCCAGTTGATCGATCAGCCGGCAGGCCAGCTCGGCCACCCGGTCCTCGAAACCGGCGACCATCCTTGGCGTGAAGGCCCTGTTCACCAGCGCCCGCACCCGGGTGTGGTCCGGCGGGTTCTGCCGCATGAACGGCCAGGGATCGCTGTCCAGGTCGGGAAACACCCGAATTCGCATGGCGGGCGCCTGCACCTCGGAGGCCATCGCCGGGTCCCGGTCGGCGTGACCCCACCGCTTGTCCCGCAACACTTCCGCGCAGGTGGCGTAGTCGGTGACCAGCCACATGCCGCGCTCGTCGCGCACCACCGGGCCGAGCTCTCGGGCCCGCCGGTAGCTGGGGTACGGGTCGTCGAAGAACGCACCCGAACCGAAGTCCAGAACCGGCTGACCGACGCTCATGGCTCACCTCTGCCCCGAGTCCACCCGGTCGTGGGGGTGGCCGGGAACACCCGAACGGCCTACCCAAACGGGTACCACCGGCCAACCCGGCCACTCAGCACGACGACGCCCGCACCGGCCACCCGGTCGTCGGGGTCGGGCGTGGTCGCGCGGCATCGAACTCGCGCGGTACTTGTGTGGCTTGCGCACTACTGCGCGATGCGTAATAGTGTCGCTAGCGCGATAGCGGGGAGGGGTGCTGTGGACACGAGCCAGTTGCTCAAGGGAGTGCTGGATCTGGCGGTCCTGGCCGTGCTCAAGGACGAGGACGGTTACGGGTATGACGTGCTGCGGAGGTTGCGCGGCGGCGGGATGGACGAGGTCGGGGACGCCTCCGTCTACGGGACCCTGCGGCGGCTCTACCGCGCCGGGTACCTCACGTCCTACGTGGTGCCCAGCGACGAGGGGCCGCACCGGAAGTACTACGGGATGAACGAGGCCGGGCGGACCAAGCTGGCCGAGTCGGAGCACGCCTGGCGGTCGTTCGCCGAGGCGATGGATGGGATCTTGCGAAAGGGGGCGGCGGCGTGAACGGCATCGACACCCGCACCGAGGACTACCTGCGGCGGGTCAGGGCCGCGCTGGCCGACCTGCCCGCCGACGAGGTCGCCGAGGTCATGGAGGACCTCGAACCGCACGTGGCCGAGGTGTTCGAGGAAGCGGGCTCGGCCGAGGAGGTCGAGCGGCGGCTGGGCACGCCCGAGGAGTACGCCGCCGAACTGCGCGCGGCGGGCGGCTACCCGTCCGCCCAGGCGAGCCCCGTCGACAAGCCCCGCGCCTGGCGCGCGCGGTACGTACTGCTGGCCGCCGCCGCGGTGACCGGCGGCGCCGCGATCTCCGGGGTGGCCGCGCTCAGCCGGTACGACGAGGACACCCTGATCCCGGTGTTCCTCACCGCGCTGGCCGCGATCCCCGCGCTGTGGCTCGTCTTCGCCGGGATCGTGCGCCGCGGCGATGTGGAGGCGCTGCCGGAGTACCGCAAGCTCCGCGGAATCGGGGCCCGGCTGGTGTCGGGGCTGCCCTGGGCCGACCGGCTGCGCGACATGCGCGGCGCGTGGTGGCTGGTGCGGCTCGGGCTGCTGGCGCTCGCCCTCCTCGGCGCGGCTCGGGCTGAGGGCGGGTACTGGGTCATCGCCATCCTCGCCGCCGCGGCCGTGCTGGTGTGGGCCGGGACGCGGGTGGCCACCGACCGGCGGCTGCTGCTGGTCGTCGTGCCCGCCAACGCCCTGGTGATCGGACTCGGCGTGGCGCTCGCGGCGCAGGCCGTGGACCCGCCGTCCAGCGGCGGCTCCTACTACGCCGTCTCCGGCACCTCCGGGCTGGCGTACGACGGCCGGGAGCTGACCACCGTGGTCGCCGTGGACGCCGAGGGCAACCACATCCCGGAGTTCTACCTGTACGACCGCAACGGCATCCCGCTCAACGTCTACCAGTACGGCTGCGACGGCGACCACCGCTACACCAACAAGTTCCCGGCGCCCCAGGCCCTGGCGGGCGAGTTCGGCTGCGAGTACGACCAGACCCCGCCCTTCATCCCGCGTCCCCCGGGCGCCCCCACCACGACCGCCCCCACCACGACGACCGCACCTACGACCACCCGACCAACCCCCAGCGGATCGACGACCACTGGCCCGACCACCACCGGCCCGACGACCACAGGGCCGACCACCACAGGGCCAGCGACGCCCGACTAGACCGAGGTGGGAGCGGCTTTCGGGGGGTCGCTCCCACCTCACACCCCGGACGACCTCGTGCACGGTTGTGCCGGCCATCGGCGACCTCGTAGGGCCGCCTCCGTTGCCCACCGCGTGCGAGTGGGTTGCGGTGGCTGAGGGGCTGGCTGCTCAGGGGCGGCTAGCCAGCCTGCAGGACGAAGAACAGGAAGCCGAGGAAGCTCGTGCCTGCGAATCTGCGGAATTCTTCGGGGAACAAGTCGCGGGCGGCGGGCGCGGGCGGCGGCTCGCTGATGACGTTGATGTGGAAACCAGCCGCGGTGAAGGCGTCGGTCATCGCGTGCAGCGGGCGGTCCCAGAAGCTCACCTGGGCGGTCTGCCCGCCCATGGTCCATTCCTCGGTCCGGTTGCGGGTCTGGAAATAGTCGGGCTTGTCCCCGGCCAAGCGCCGCATCAGGGTGATGGCGAACGGATGCTCGACCGAGACGATGAGCCGTCCGCCGGGTGTCAGCACGCGTCGCAGTTCGGCCAGTGTCGGCCCCCAGTCCTGAAGGTAGTGCAGCACCAGGGATGCGATGACGTCGTCGAACGCGTCGTCGGGGAAGGGCAGCGGGTCGGCCAGGTCGGCGACCCGCAGGTCCGCGGTGGCGCCCAGCCGCCGCCGGGCCAGCTCCAGCATGGCGGCGCTCGCGTCGATGCCGGTCACGGCCGCACCCCGATCGCGCAGCGCGGCGAACAGGGGCCCCGAGCCGCAGCCTGCGTCGAGGATTCGCCTGCCGGTCACGTCCCCGGCGAGTTCCAGCATCGCGGGCCGCTCGTAGTACGCGTTCAGGAGACTGGTCTCGTTCTCGGCCGCGTAACCCCGGCGATGCTGTCGTAATCGTTGACCCGAGCCGGATCAGTGGGAGACGCATGGCCTTCTGCAGTCGACGTCATGCCAACAGGACGCCCGAGCAGTGAAGAGGTTGGCCCAGAACAGCCAGCCGGCGTTCGCGAGACAGCGTCCAGACTGGTGAAGTCCAGCGACGGTCGGCGCTCCCGCAAGTAGTCGATGAGCAGGTCCCGGATCGGCATGATCGGCCAGTGCTGCTTGCCTGCGCGTCACCGGGGACCAATGGTGCGGGCAGGAACCTGTCGAATCGGTCGCCATGGTGACGCTGGTGGCCATCACAGCTCGGTGTCCAGGTCTGAGCGCACGATCGAGTAGAGGACCATGTCCCGCCACGCGCCCGCTCGGAAGCACGCGCCGCGCAGCACGCCTTCTCGCGTGAAGCCCGCCTTCTCCAGCGCCCGCCGTTCGGCGGCGTTCGCTCGTTCGGTGGACGCCTCGATCCGGTTGACCTTGGTGTGGTTGAACAGGTAGGTGACCAGCAGGCGCTGGGCTCGCGTGCCGTGGCCCCGCCCCCGTTCCGCGGCGAGCAAGCCCACGCCGATGTTCCAGCAGGGCGAGACAGGCCCTTGGAACACCTCGTGCCACTGCACCTCCCCGACGAACCGGTCGTCCTGCCCCACGACGGCCAGCCGTCCGCCCTGCGGGGTCAGGAAGCCCGCCTCGGCCCACTGCCGACGCAGGAAGCCCGGGTTCCGATGGCCGAAGAAGCCGAACTCCCCCGCCTCGTCGGGGTCGCCGTGCAGGCGCTCCAGCAGGTCGAGGTCCCGCTCCGCCACGGGACGCAGTGCCACGAGTTCACCCATGCCTGCCAGCCTAGCTTTGGGCGCGGTGAGAGCAGTCCTGAGTGAAAAGAAGGCGGCCTCTTGGGTCGGTGGCAGTTCGAGGCGGCTGAAATTGAGCGTTGACAGCGCTGGGACATGTCGCCACGGTCCCAAAGGGAGTCCGGCAGTCTCCAGTCGACGCCGTGTACTCCACTTGTCGTCGCGGTCGGCGTGCTGAACCAAATCACGTGGCGGTCCAGGCGCGGACGCTGGTGTTTCCCACAGGCTCGCGGGAGCGGTGAACGAACACCCTCGGGTGGGCAGGTGACCGCATGAGCGGCTCTTGACCAGGAGGGATGTGCGCGCTAGGTTCGCGAGAAAGCGCTTCCTGAAAGCGCTTACCCGCTGCGTGACGGCCGTCGTTGTGATCGCTCGCTCGCGAAGGAGGCGATGCTCGGGCGGTGGTCCCGGCGCCGCGTGTGAACGTGCCGACCTATTAGCCGACCGCTCCCGTACCAGCGAACGCGACAGACCATCCAGCCTTCAATGACGCAGGAGATGACGTGAAACGAGCAGTGGCATGGCGAGTCCCCGCGATGGCGGCCGCCTTGGCCGTCGTGACGTCGACCAGTGTGGTACTGGCGATGTCAGCGGCGTCGGCGGCGAGCGCCGCGGCGACCGGCTACGCCTCCCTCAACGGCGGGACCACGGGCGGGCAGGGCGGGGCGACGGTCCGGGCCACCACCGGAACCCAGATCCACCAGGCCCTGTGCGGCCGGGCCAGCAGCAGCACCCCCATCACCATCGAGGTCGCGGGGACCATCAACCACGGCAACACCACCCAGGTCTCCGGCCCCAGCTGCGCGACCGCCGCGGGCGTGATCGAACTCAAGCAGGTCAGCAACATCACGATCATCGGAGTCGGCAGCGGGGCCGTCTTCGACCAGCTCGGCATCCACATCCGCGAGTCCCGCAACATCATCATCCGGAATGTCACCGTCCGCAACGTCAAGAAGTCCGGTTCTCCCACGTCCAACGGCGGAGACGCCATCGGGATGGAGAGCAACGTCCGCAACGTCTGGGTCGACCACGTCACCCTCCTGGCCTCCGGCGGTGAGGCGGAGGGCTACGACGGCCTGTTCGACATGAAGAACGACACCAAGTACGTGACCCTGTCGTACAGCATCCTGCGCAATTCCGAGCGCGGCGGCCTCATCGGGTCCAGCGAGAGCGACCTGTCCAACGGCTTCGTCACGTTCCACCACAACCTGTACCAGAACCTCAACTCCCGCACGCCCCTGCTGCGCGGCGGCATCGCGCACATGTACAACAACCACTACGTGGGCCTCGTCGAGTCCGGCATCAACTCGCGGGCGGGCGCCAAGGCCAAGGTCGACAACAACTATTTCGAGGACTCCAAGGACGTGCTCGGCACGTTCTACACCGACCAGGCGGGCTACTGGCAGGTCGCGGGCAACATCTTCGACAACGTGACGTGGTCCGCCCGCAGCGGCGACCACAACCCGGCGGGCCCCAACCCGACGTCGAACACCTCGGTCAGCATCTCGTACCCGTACCCGCTCGACGGCGCCAACTGCGTGCCCGCGGTCGTCAGCCAGACGGCTGGGGCGAACACCGGCATGCGGGAGTCGGACGGCAACTGCACACCGACGAACCCGACGACCGGCCCGACCAGCACGACCGCTCCGACCACCACGCCGACGGAGCCGCCGCCGAGCGGGGTCAACCTGAGCCTCGGGGCGGGCGCCGACGGCTCCAGCAAGGCTGACGGCACCAGCTACGGCAACGTGGTGGACGGCAACCTCGCCACGTATTGGTCACCGGCGAGCTCGACCGGACGCGTCTCGGTCAAGTGGGGGTCGCCCACCACCGTGTCGTCGATCAACATCCGGGAGGCATCGGGCGCCGTCGGCAACATCGGTTCGTGGCGGGTCGTCAACCACGACACCGGCGCGGTCCTGGCCACGGGCAGCGGCGCGGGCGCCATCAGGTTCCCGGCGACCTCGCTCACCAAGATCAACTTTGAGATCACCGGCTCCAGCGGCACGCCGCGGGTCGCCGAGTTCGAGACCTACGCGAGCGCGCCGACCACCACGACCACGACAACGACGACCACCACCACGACGACGACGAACCCGCCCGCGGACGCGCTGTACGTGGCGCCCGCCGGGCGCGACGGCGCGGCCGGCACCCCGGCTGACCCGACCACCCTGACCGCGGCCATCTCCCGGGTCGCCCCAGGCGGGACGATCTACCTGCGCGGCGGCGCCTACTCGTTCTCGCAGACGGTCACCATCCCGCAGGGCAACAACGGCGGCTCCGGCGCGCTCAAGAAGCTGTTCGCCCAGCCGGGGGAGACCCCCGTGCTCAACTTCTCCGCCCAAGCCGAGGACCCGGCCAACCGGGGCCTGGCCGTCAACGGCAACTACTGGCACGTCAAGGGCATCGTCGTCGAACGCGCCGGGGACAACGGGATCTTCGTCGGCGGCAGCAACAACACCTTCGAGCGCACGGTGACGCGGTTCAACCGCGACACCGGCCTGCAGCTGTCCCGGACGCTGTCCACCACGCCCAAGGACCAGTGGCCCGCCAACAACCTGATCCTGAGCGCGGTGTCCCACGACAACGCCGACTCCGACGGCGAGGACGCCGACGGGTTCGCCGCCAAGCTCACCTCGGGCCCGGGCAATGTGTTCCGGTACGCGGTGGCGCACAACAACATCGACGACGGCTGGGACCTCTACACCAAGACCGACACCGGCCCGATCGGCGCGGTGACCATTGAGGACTCACTGGCGTTCGAGAACGGCACGCTGAGCAACGGCGGCCAGGCGGGCGCGGGTGACCGCAACGGCTACAAGCTCGGCGGCGAGGACATCGGCGTCAACCACGTCGTCCGCCGCAACATCGCCTTCGACAACGGCAAGCACGGTTTCACCTACAACCGCAACCTGGGCACGATAAGCATGTCCAACAACGTCAGCGTCGACAGCGCCGAGCGCAACTTCACCTTCGACGGCGGCACGTCGGTGTTCCGCTCCAACACCTCCTGCCGCAGCGGCAGCGGGACCACCGACAGGATCGTCGGCAACACCGACTCCACCAACCAGTTCTGGAGCGGCACCAACGGCTCCCGGTGCGCCAACTACACCGGCGCCCTCGGCTGGTCCTTCGCCGCCGACGGCCGCCTGGCCGTCACCTTCGGCGGCAGGCCCGTGACGCCATAGCCACAGCGGGCCGGGCGGGTGCGCCACCGCACCCGCCCGACCCGCATCCCCACGACTTCGACTATCCCGCGACAGCTATTCCCAACCGATCAGTGTGATCGCCTCGCCCGGCTGCTGCTCGAGCGTGCCGATCTTGCTCGGTTGGGTCGAGCCGTCGAGCGGCACCTGGAAGGTGTCGAGCGTTTGGCCGCGGCCGGCCGTGAAGACCACGGTCTTGGCTTCCGGGTCGGAGACCGCGGACTGGATCACGTAGTCGGTGAGCGGCGTGATGGGGGTCACCTTTCCCTCGGTGGTCGGGTCGTCGGGGCCCGCGGCCTTCACGCCGAGGGTGTTGGGGGCGCTGATGGGCTCGCTGATCTGCAGGCCGCGCGACTTGTCGACGATCCACACGACAGGGCTGTAGCTGGAGGAGTCGAGCACGCCGCCTGCCTGCATGGGAATGGTGAGCACCATGCCGCGCTCCAGGCCGCTGGAGTTGTCGCTCACGGAGCCATCCGGCATCAGGAACATCTTGAGGCCCGGCGTCGGCATCTTCTGGGAGCGGACCTTGGCCCGGGTGTCCGGGTCGATGAGGACGTACTCGCTCGCGGCGCCGTCGAAGTAGCCGAAGTTGCCGTCCTCGTCGAACAGGGCGCTGGAGTGCTGGGGCTGGGCGCTGTAGCCCCCGGCGTCGGTCAGCAGGGCGGTGACGTCGGTCAGCTCCCCGCTCGCGGCGTCGATCCACCCGACGTGGCCGCTGTCATTGGTGGTGTCGCGCACGTTGACGGCCATGCGGTCGAGCTCGGGCGAGAACACCTGGCGGGCGAGGTAGGACGACAGGGTGCCGGAGGTGCACACGCTCCACGTGGTCGACGGTCCGCTGGTGGCGCCGATCGAGGAGATCGTCGCCGAGAACGTCGTGATGGGTGTGGACGTTCCGGTGGTGAGATCCATGGTGGACAGCGACACCCCGCCGTCGGTGCAGGTCGCCAGCAGCGGGCCGCTGGCCAGCTCCGGGACGGCCAACGCGGTGGTCGTCTCCGGCGGAGCGGGTTCCGTTGTCGACTGGGGCTGGGGCACGCTGCTGGGTGGCGAGGACGCGGCGGGTTCTCCGCAGCCTGCCAGCACCGCGATCAACGCGGTGGTCGTGACCCAGGACGAGAAGGCCCGTAATGACATGTTCGCTCCGGTGACGTTGGGATCCCACCATGACGGGCTCGACCGTGTCATCGCAGGCTTCGACCCAGCGTTACAAGCCTGGGGTGATCGCCTACTGCCCCGACGTCGAGAAGTGTCCGCTGAGCTGTGGGCGGATCGGCTGAACGAGTGGGTTCGCCACGATCCGGTGAGTGGGCTTGTCGGGTTGTTGGTGATCATTCGATGCTCGGGGGCATGACGCTCGCCGAACTGCTCCTGACCAAGATCCGCCGCGGCTTCGACCACTTGGACGCCGATGGCATCCGCCCCGGGCTGGGCGTCCCGCGTCTGACCCGAGGCGGTGAAGGCTGGTCGAGCCGCAGGTCGGTGGGGTCGGGTGTCCCCGCGCCCGACCTGGGGCGGTCATCGCTGACTCGCGCAACTCGACCGGGCAGGCTCTGCGGGATCGGCGGTCTGTGCGGTGCCGGGGCGTGAGCTGGGAAGATGTTCCCGCGGGGCGGTGCGCGGAGGGGGCGGGAATTCGGTGCAACCTGCCGGCCCGCCGATCGCATGGAAAGGGGTGAGGGCGTCACCGGACCGGTGGCGACCCGTGGAGCCCGGAGGAGCGGCAAGTGCAGAAGCGTCTGGTTCTGGTGGTCGGTGCGATCGTGCTGGGCGGGGTCGGGCTGGCCGTGCCCGCCATCGCGGGCGGGTTCGGCGGCGGGGACTCCCCGGCACCGTCCACCATCGCGACGTCGCCCGTGATGACCTCGCCGATCGCGACGTCACCCGCGACGTCACCGGTCGCGACCTCGCCGATCGCGACATCACCCGTGGCGACCTCACCGGTCGCGACGTCGCCCGGCCCCACGTCGATCGCGACGTCGCCTCACCCCACATTGGTCCCGACGTCACCCCGTCCCACGTCAATCGCGACATCGCCCAACCCGACGTCGCCCCGTCCCACCTCGATCGCGACGTCCCCCCGCCCGACCTCGCTCCCCACCTCGCCCCCGGTGCTGACCACGGCGCCGCCGCGGACGCGCTGACCCGCCCACCCGGAGACCACTGCGCGGTGACTGACTCCACCTGGAACGCCGAGTTCTCCGACCAGTTCTCCCGCAGCGCGCGCTCGATGCGCTTCACCGCGTACCTGCTGTGCGGGAACTGGCCGGAAGCCGAGGACGTCGTGCAGGCGGCGTTCCTGAAGCTGTACCTGGCGGGGCCGAAGCTGGCCCGCCGGGAGGGCATGGACGCCTACCTGCGCCAGATCGTGGTCCGGACCTTCATCGCCGAGCGGCGGCGGGTTCGCTGGCGCAGGGAACGGCTCACCGGCGAGGTGCCTGAGCTGTCCGAGCGCGGGCACCTGAGCGAGACCCGCCTGGTTCTGTGGCAGGCCCTTGGCGCGGTCCCGGCCCGCCAGCGCGCCGTGTTGGTCCTGCGGTACTGGCACGACCTGAGCGTCGAGGAGACGGCCGCGGCCCTGGGCTGCTCGAAGGGCACGGTCAAGAGCCAGGCCACCCGCGGCCTCGCCGCTCTGCGCAGGCGCTTGGGCCCTAACATCGGTGAACTCTGGATGGAGGTGTGACGTGGTGCGCGACGGCGACCTGAGGGGTGTGTTCAACGCCTTGCACGCCGAGGAGTCCCCCGACCTGACCTTCACCGCGGCCGACGTCGTCCGCGCGGGCGAACGCGTCCGCCGACGCCGCCGCGCGCTCGCCGTCGCCGGGAGCGGCGTGGTCACCGCCGCCGCGGTCCTCGCCGTGGTGCTGCTGCCGGGCGGGCGGGCGGACGTCCCCGCCCCGCTGGTGCCCGCGGACCCGACGACCCGGCTCACCACGACGACAGCGACTCCATCGCAGCCGATGACCAGCCCCCCGGTCATCAACACGTCCCCGGGCGTCTTCCCACCCGCGACGTCGACCAGCGGCTGATCGTTTCCCACCCAGACCGCCGCGAGCCGATTTGTCCTGTCGCAGGGGTGTTCCCTCAGCAGTGGACGACGCGGGTGGCGCCTGCGGGCAGGAGCAGGTGGTCGCTCACGGCGATTCCGGTGAGCAGTTCGGCGCCATTGGCGACCGGGATCGTCACGTCGGTGCCGGTGTGGTTGATCATGAACAGGTATCGGCCGTGCTCGCCCACCCGCTCCACCACCTCCACGTCGCGGGGGAGGTCTCGCTCGGTGAGGTCGGCGTCGGCGGCTGCCCTGGCCAGCACGGCGTCCAAACCGGACGGGTCGAGGCAGGTGGAGGCGTACCAGGCCGTGCCATCACCGTGATCGTGGCGGGTCACGGCGGGCAGCCCGGCGGCCGGGCCATCGGCATAGGACCACACCGTTGCGGCGCCGCGGGGTATGACGATCTCCGACCACACCCGCGCGCTCGTTCCGTTGTCCAAGTGGACGCGCTCGTCCGCGCGCAGTGGGGTGAACTCCTCGACGGTGAGACCGAGCACGTCGGTCAGCGGGCCGGGGTGCGGTCCCGGGTGCACGGTGTCGTTCTCGTCGACGATGCCGGAGAAGCACGAGACCGCGAGCACACCGCCGCCGGAGACGTACCGGGTGAGGTTGTCGGCGGCGCGGCGTGTCACGGAGTACAGGGCGGGCACCAGGACCAGCGGGTAGCCGCTCAGGTCGGCCTCGGGGTGGGCGAAATCGACGGTGAGGTGACGGTCGTAGGCCGCGGCGTACCAGGCGGAGAGGCGCTCGCGGGCGTCCAGATCGCTGCTGGGCCGCCACTCCAGGTTCTGCGCCCACCAGGACTGCCAGTCCCACACGATCGCCGCGTCGGCCGCGACCCGGCTGCCGCGGATGGGCGCCAGTGCGGCGAGATCGGCCCCGAGCGCGACGACCTCGCGCCAGATCCGGCTGTCGGTGCCCGCGTGCGGCACCATCGCCGAGTGGAACTTCTCCGCGCCGAAGCGCGAGGCCCGCCACTGGAAGAACATCGCGCCGTCGGAGCCGCGGGCGACGTGGGCCAGGCTGTTGCGGGCCATCTCGCCGGGCCGCTTCGCGATGTTGCGCGGCTGCCAGCTGACCGCGCTGGTGGAGTGCTCCAGCAGCAGCCACGGCTGCCCGCCCGCCAGCGACCGGGTGAGGTCGGCGGCCATCGCGAGGTCGACGTGGGGGCGCTCGTCCGCCCCGATCAGGTAGTGGTCGTTGGCGACCAGGTCCACCTCGCGCGCCCACGCCCAGTAGTCGAGGGGCTCGCACTGCGGCAGCGCGGCCATGAAGTTCGTGGTCACCGGGACGCCGGGGGACAGCAGGTGCAGGACGTCGCGCTCCCGGGTGAAGTTCGCCAGCATCGCGTCACCGCAGAAGCGCGCCCAGTCCAACTGCTGGGCCGGGTTGCCCACGGTGGGGGACAGCCGGGGAGGGTGGACTTGCTCCCAGCTCGTGTACCGCTGCCCCCAGAACGTGGTGCCCCAAGCCTTGTTGAGTTCCTCCACAGTGGAGTGGCGCTCGCTGAGCCACCGCCGGAACGCGGCGGCGGAGACGTCGCAGTAGCAGGCGCTGACCGGGACGCCGTACTCGTTGTGCACGTGCCAGAGCGCGACGGCGGGATGGCCGCCGTAGCGCAGGCCCAACTGCTCCGTGATCGACAGCGCGGCCCGCTGGTAGGCGGGCGAGCTCTGGCAGATGGCGCCGCGCGAGCCGAACCCGTGGCGCGTGCCGTCGCGGGTGACCGGCAGCGCCTCGGGGTGCTCGCCGTAGAACCAGGCCGGTGGGACGACGGTGGGCGTGCCGAGGTCGACGCGGATTCCGTTGGCGTGCAGCAGGTCGAGCAGCTCGTCCAGCCAGCCGAACTCGTACCGGCCGCGCTCGGGTTCCAGCAGCGCCCAGGAGAAGATCCCGACGCTGACCATCGTGACGCCCGCCAGCCGCATCAGGCGGACGTCCTCCTGCCACACCTCCCGAGGCCACTGCTCGGGGTTGTAGTCCCCGCCGTAGGCCAGGGCTTCCAGGCCCACCGGCCATGCTCGCTCCATCATCACTCCAACAAGGGGTGGGACAGGTGACCTCAAGCGGGGTCCCGGGTCACGGCAGCGGGACCTTGGCCCAGTCCATGTCCGAGCCGAAGTGGAAGCCGGGGTAGGTCGGCTGGTTGTAGGCGGTCTGCTGCCGGGCGACCTCGGCCCGGTACTGCCTGTCGTGCATCAGCGTGTACATCTTGTGGCCGGTCGGCTCGGTGCTCACGTGAATGCGCAGCGCCGAGCTGTCCTCCGTGCGCACCAACAATTCCTCCCGCCAGTCGCCCAGCACGTCGGCGACGAGGGACGGGTTTCCCTTGGTGCCGTTGTTGGTGAGCGTGCCCTCGGTCGTCAGCATCCGGCCGCGCAGCCAGTCGTCCACGGTGGGGGTCGCGCCGTTGACGATCTGGGTGGTCAGGTCCCCAGCCCAGCGGATGCTCATGTTCGTGCCGGGAATCCGGGTGTCCAGCGGCCTGCCGTCGGCGCTCCACAGGCCCGCCGCCCCCGCGCCGCCCGGGAGCGACGCCCACGTCTCCAGCCCCGGCACGTCGGGCCGCACGTCGCCCACCATGCCGCGACCGGTGTCGACGCCGGTGTAGGCGCCGTGGAGCACCTCGCCGGTCGCCGCGTCCCGAAGCGTGTGGCCGAAGGGCGCGTTGCGGGCGCCCTCGTGCACCATGTGGATCTCCAGCCCCGGCCGCGCGGGGTCGATGTCGGTGACGTGCAGCGCGTCGCCGTGGCCGAGGCGTTCGCGGGCGCCGGGGTTGGCGCTGCCCGGTGGCAGGACGGCCGAGGAGCTGTAGCGCAGGGTGCCATCGTCGTCGATGGTCGCGCCGCCGTAGACGATCTCGTGCCTGCCGTCGCCGTCCACGTCGGCGGCGCTGAGGGAGTGGGCGCCCTGCGTGGCCAGGGAGCCGTAACGCGGATCGGCGCCGTCGCGGTTGTGCGGGTTGTCGTTGAACGGGTTGCTCATCGGCACCCAGCCGCTGTCGACGTACCACCGCTGGCGCAGCCGCTTGCCGTCCCAGTCGTAGGCGACCAGGGTCGAGCGGGTGTAGTAGCCGCGGGCGAAGACGGCGGAGGGGCGCTTGCCGTCGAGGTGGGCCACGCCCGCGAGGAACCGGTCGACGCGGTTGCCCGGTTCGACGCGCGCCATCGCGTAGTCGCCCCACATGAGCCCGTCGTCGTGCCTGCCCGGCTTGTAGTGGGTCGTGTGCAGCTCGCGGCCGGTCGCCCCGTCGAACACCGTCAGGTACTCCGGTCCGTCCACGATGAACCCGGCGAACGCCCTGAGGTTGTTGCGGGCGCTGCGGCTCGGCGCGTAGACGTCCATGAAGTGGTCGACCAGCGCCGTGGCGTCTTGTTCGGACAGTGGGTAGGAGTGGCGTGGCGCGATGCCGAACGCCTGCTCCAGCGTCGCGGGCCAGCGACCCGCCACCACCTCCGGGTGCCGGTGCCAGTCCTGGAAGACCCGCGTGAGCCGCTGGTGGTACGCCTGCGGGCTCAGGCGGTAGTCGTCGCCGTGGGAGAAGCCCGCCCGCACGTCCTCGCGCGGCATCCGGATGTGGCGCTCCCTGCCATGGCGGTCGACGACCTTCGTGCCGGGCGCGGTCTTGAGCATGATCTCCGCGCGGCCGTCGCCATCGAAGTCGTAGACCAGGAACTGGGTGTAGTGCGCCCCGGCGCGGATGTTGACGCCCAGGTCGACGCGGTGCAGCAGGGTGCCGTCGAACCGGTAGGTGTCGACGTACACCGGTCCGGTGTAGCCGACCTGCGAGACGTCCTTGGAGTTGGACGGGTCCCACTTCACGACGTACTCGTAGGCACCGTCGCCGTCCACGTCGCCGACGCTGACGTCGTTGGCCGAGTAGGTGTAGGTCTCGCCCGCCGGGGTCACGCCATCGGCGGGCTTGCGCAGCGGCAGGTCGTGGTACGGCGTGGCCCACGGCGTCACCGCCGTGCCGCGGCCGACCTCCCTGAGGCCGACCTCCCTGCCGCGCACGACGGGCACCACCCGGTACTCGGCGTCCGCGGGGGCGCCGACGTCGAGGTGGTTGGTGCTGTCGGTGACCACGGCGATCCGCTTCCCGTCGCGGTACACGGCGAAGTCGGGGCCCGCCATGCCGGTCGGGGTCGACCCGGTGACCTCGTGGCCGAGCAGCCGCCAGCTCAGGTGGACACCGCTGTCGGTGCGCATCGCGACCAGGCCGCGGTCGAGGCGTTCCAGCCCCGTCGGGTGCCGTCCGGCGTCCCCGGCGTGCGCGGGAACGGCCAGGACGAGTGCCGCGGCGAGCGCCACGGACAGTGCTCTGCGCTGAAGACCCACGGTGGTCCTTCCGGTCGCCGGTCCCTGTGCCGCTACACAATGAAGCGTTTCAACCCGAAGTGCAAGACCGGTCATGTTGTGATGGGTCTAGGACATGATCGCTTACTAAAACCTTGACGCGGTGACCTGGCTCACGCCACTATCGCGGCTTGAATCGATTCAATGAGAGGTGGGCGATGAGTCGAGGACGGTCTCGCCGAGGGTCCTGCGGCGCCTTGGCCGCGCTGCTGTCAGCGATCGCGGCGCTGTCCGGCTGCGGAGACTCCGCGGGCGGACCGGTGACGCTGCGGTTCGTGTGGTGGGGCAACGAGGACAGAGCCGCGGTGACCAGGGCGGCGGTCGACGAGTTCCAGAAGCGCAACCCCGACATCAAGGTGGAGACCGAGTACAGCGGCTACGACCCGTACTTCCAGAAGCTCTCCACCCAGGTCGCGGGCGGGGCCGCGCCGGACCTGCTGCAGCTCGACCGCGCCACGCTCGGCGAGTACGCGGGCCGCAACGTCCTGGCGGACCTGGGCGAGTACGCGGGCGCGTCCCTGCGGCTGGACAAGATCAGCCCGAACCTCCTCGCCGGGGGCAAGGTCGACGGCAAGCAGTACGCCGTCGCGGCGGGCCAGACCACCGAGATGATCGTGCTCGAACCCGCGCTGTTCGAGGCGGCGGGCGTCACCGCGCCCACGGAGGCGGGCCAGAGCTGGACCTGGGCGCAGTTCGCCGACGCCATGGCCAAGATCGGCGCCGCGGGCTCGGTGGCGGGCACCACCGACTTCGGCTGGGCCATCGACTGGTTCGAGGTGTGGCTGCGGCAGAACGGCAAGGACCTCTACACCGCCGACGGCGGGCTGGGCTTCGAGGCCGCCGACCTGGAGCGGTACTGGAGCATGATCGGGGCGATGCGGCCCACGAAGGGCGTCACCGGGCCGGAGGTGACCACCAAGCAGGACGGCGGCCTGCAGAACTCCGGGCTGGTGACCAAGCAGGCCGCCTCCGAGGTCGGCTACGACTCCGGGCTCACCGGCTACTTCTCCTCCTACGGGCCCGGCATCAAGACCGCGCCGCTGCCCAGCGACGTGGCCGAGTCCGGGATGGCGGCACTGCCCCCGGTGTCCTTCGCGGTGTCCCAGCGCTCGGAGAACAAGGAGGCCGCGGTGAAGCTGCTCGACTTCCTGCTCAACGACCCCGACGCGGGCCGCGTCCTCGGCGCCTCGCGCGGTGTCCCGCCGAACGAGGAGATCCGCGCCCAGATCTGCGGTGCGGCCGAGGGCGCCAGCAAGCTGGTGTGCGACCACCAGAGCAACCAGAAGGACAAGATGGGACCCGCGTTCGCGGCGTGGCCCACCGGTTCCTCGGCGATCAAGCGGGACTTCCAGCGCACCTACGACGACGTGATCTTCCAGCGCGTGAGCGTCGGGGACGCCGCGCGGCGCGTGGTGCAGGACGCCCAGCAGTCGCTCGGGTCATGACATGGCGCGCCCCGTCCTGAGCCGACCGGCGGCGGAGACCGCCCCACCACCGGTTCCCGCCGCGCGCCGCCGCGCGCGGCGGGGCCAGGGCGCGGCGTACCTGTTCCTGTCGCCGTGGATCATCGGCGCGACGCTGCTGACCATCGGGCCGATGGTCGCGTCGCTGTACCTGTCGTTCACCGACTACGACCTCTTCAGCGCTCCGCGGTGGGTCGGGGTCGACAACTACGCCACGATGCTCACCGGCGACGAGCGGTTCTGGCACGCGGCCGGGGTCACCGCGCGGTACGTGGCGATCTCGGTGCCGCTCAAGCTGGTGCTGGCGCTGGCCGTGGCCATGCTGCTCACGCGCGCCTGGACCGGCGTGGGCCTGTACCGCTCGGCGTTCTACGCGCCGTCGCTGCTCGGTGCGAGCGTGAGCCTGGCGCTGGTGTGGCGGGCGATGTTCTCCACCGACGGCACGGTGGACCGGGTGCTGTCGGCCGTCGGCCTGGACATCGGCGGGTGGGTGGACCAGCCGCAGTACGCGCTGCTGACCCTGGTCGCCCTGGCGGCGTGGCAGTTCGGCGCGCCGATGGTGGTGTTCCTGGCGGGGCTCAAGCAGGTGCCCAAGGAGCTCTACGAGGCGGCCCAGATGGACGGCGCGGGGCCGGTGCGCCGGTTCACCAGCGTCACGCTGCCCATGCTGACGCCGGTCATCCTGTTCAACCTCGTGCTGGAGACCATCCACGCGTTCCAGGCGTTCACCGGGGCGTTCGTGGTCAGCGGCGGGCGCGGCGGGCCGAGCGACTCGACGCTGCTCTACACGCTGTACCTGTACCAGCGCGGTTTCACCGACTTCCGCATGGGCTACGCGTCGGCGATGGCGTGGGTGCTGCTCGTGGTCGTCGCGCTCATCACCGCCCTGTTGTTCCGCAGCGCGCGAGGCTGGGTGTTCTACGCGGGGGAGGACGGCCGGTGAAGCGCGTCCTGTGGCACGTCCTCGTGCTCGGCGTCCTGGCGCTGCTGCTCTATCCCGTGGCGTGGCTGGTGTCCACGTCGTTCAAACCCGCCGAGGAGGTGCTGTCCAGCCTCGCGCTGCTGCCCGAGCAAGCCACCGGCGAGAACTACGCGCAGGTCTTCGACGGCGTCGGCGGGTTCGGGGTGTGGCACTACTTCGGCAACTCTCTGCTGATCTCGTGCGGCGCGGTGCTCGCCAACGTGGCGTCGTGCTCCCTGGCGGCCTACGCCTTCGCGCGCCTGCACTTCCGCGGCCGGGGGCCGATGTTCGGCTTCATGATGCTGACGATCATGCTGCCGCAGCACGTCGTGCTGATCCCGCAGTACGTCATCTTCCAGGAACTGGGGATGGTCAACACGTTCTGGCCGCTGGTGCTGCCGAAGTTCCTCGCCACCGACGCGTTCTTCATCTTCCTGATGGTGCAGTTCATCCGGACCCTGCCGCGCGAGCTGGACGAGGCGGCGACGCTGGACGGCTGTGGCCCGGTCGGGACGTTCCGGCACGTGATCCTGCCGCTGCTGCGGCCCGCCCTGATCACCACGGCGATCTTCACGTTCATCTGGACGTGGAACGACTTCTTCAGCCAGCTGATCTACCTCAACGACCCGGAGAAGTTCACCCTGCCGCTGGCGCTGCAGATCTTCATCGACCAGTCCACCCAGTCGGCGTACGGGCCGATGTTCGCGATGTCGGTGCTGGCGCTGCTGCCGATCGGGTTGTTCTTCCTGGCGTTCCAGCGATTCCTGGTGGACGGCGTGTCGACGTCGGGGGTGAAGGGGTGAGCGCGCGGATGAGCCCAGGCACGAGTACAGGGGTGCGGCACGTCGCCCTCGTGGCCGAGGTGCTGTTCGTCGGGGTCCTGGTGTCGCTGGCGTCCCTGCCGGTCGTCACGTCATGGGGCGCGGCGGCGGCCGGGGCGGCGCTGCTGCGCGAACTGGTCGACGACGGGCACACGCCGACCGTGCGGCGGTTCGCCCTCCTCCTGGGGCGGGCGCTGCGCGATCCGGTCACGTGGGCCGTCCCGCTCGTGGTGGTGGCGGTCGCCGCGCTGGACCTCCTGGCGCTGCTCGGCGGGCTGCCGGGCGCGACGGTGCTCGGCCCCGCGCTGGGACTGGCCTTGGCCGCCTTGGTGGCCGTGTCGCTGCGCGCGGCGGCCCGGTGGCGGCCGGGTGCCCGGTGGGCGGTCCTGGTGGCCCCGGGGCACTGGCTGGGCACGGTGTCGCTGGTGGCGGCCGTGGTCGTGGCCGGGCTGGTGGTCGTGCAGGCGCCCGCGTTCGCCGTGGTGCTGCCGGGTCTGCTGGTCTTCGCCGCCGTGGCCGTGGAGCGCGGGAGGTGACGCGACCGGACCGCTTCCCCCGGCAGCGGTCACCCCAGGGTCGAGGCGCGGGCGATCAGTTCGGGGGTGAAGACGATGCGCTGGTGGACGTGCTCGGGGTTGGCGGACTCGTCGATCAGGAGTTCGGCGGCGCGCCTGCCCAACTCGTGGCGGGGCTGGCGGACCGAGGTGAGGGGGACGGCAGCCGCGGCGGCGAAGTCGATGTCGTCGTAGCCGACTATCGCCAGGTCCGAGGCGACGGCGCGGCCCGTGGTGGTGGCGTGCTGGAGGACGCCGAGGGCGAGCAGGTCGTTGGCGCAGAAGACGGCGGTGGGCCTGCGGGAGGCGGGCAGGCCCGCGAGGCGTTCGCCCGCCGCCCGGCCCTCGGCGAAGGTGAGGCCCCCGGTGCGCAGGTGGGTCAGCGCCCACGGCGGGCGCCCTGCGGCGGCCCAGGCCTGCCTGGCGCCCGCCAAGCGGTCGCGGACCTGGCCGATGCTGTCCGGGCCGCCGATGAACGCGATGCGCTCGTGGCCCAGGTCGGCGAGGTGCTCGACGCCCAACATGCCGCCGCAGACGTCGTCCACGGCGACGGCGCAGCAGGTGTCGGCGTCGGTCGAGGGGGTGCGGTCGACCAGGACGACAGGAGTGGACGGGTCGCCGGCGCCTGCGAGCAGGGTCGCCCGGTCGGCGTCGACCGGGGTGACCATGACGCCCTGCACGCGCTGCTCGCGCAGCCGGGCGAGGTAGGCGTCCTCGCGGTCGACGCGGTTGGCGCTGTTGCACAGGAACAGCGCCAGCCCGGCGGCCTCGGCAGCGGCTTCCATGCCCTCGGCGACGTCGGTGAAGAACGGGTTCTTGGCATCGAGCATCACGTAGGCCAGGGCTCGGCTGGCCCCGGCCCGCAGCTGGCGGGCCGACTCGTTGCGGACGAAGCCCAGTCGCTCGATCGCCTGCTCGACGCGCGCGCGGGTGGCCGGGGCCACCAGGCCGGGCCGGTTGAGGACGTTCGATACCGTGCCGAGCGACACGCCCGCCGCGGTGGCGACGTCCACCACGGACGGTCCTTTCGCATTGCGCGGCACAGCTGCCTCCCTGCGGATTTGAAAGGTTACAGGAGGCTAGCACTTGCGCGATGTCATTGATCCCAACGGGTTCTTGACCCTCGGATTGTGCCCGTCCTACGCTAGCGACGGGCTAATGATTGAAAGCTTTCATTAGAGACGTGACGACCGCGCGAACCAGACCGTCCACGCGCTGCTTGAGGAGGCCCATGGTGCGAGTCTGCTTCCAGCTGCAGGTCAAACCGGACCGCATCGCCGAGTACGTCGAGCGGCACACCAGGGTGTGGCCGGACCTGCTGCGCGCCCTGGCCCGCGCAGGCTGGCACAACTACTCCCTGTTCCTGCGCGAGGACGGGCTCCTGATCGGCTACTTCGAGACGCCATCGCTGGCCGACGCCCAGGCCGGGATGGCCGCGGAGGAGGTCAACGCGCGCTGGCAGGCGGAGATGGCCGAGTTCTTCGCCGACCTCGGCGACACCAGCCCCGACACCGGTTTCCTCCGGCTGCGCGAGGTCTTCCACCTGGAAGACCAGCTCACGGCCCTCAACCACGACGAGGTCGACGCATCGTGACAACCTTCGACGACATCGCCGAGCGACTCACCGCCCTGGCGATCGAAGTCCCCTCCTGGGCCTACGGCAACTCCGGCACCCGGTTCAAGGTGTTCGGCTCCCCGGGCACGCCCAGGTCCGTCCACGAGAAGATCGCCGACGCCGCGGCGGTGCACCGCTTCACCGGCCTGGCGCCGAGCGTGGCGCTGCACATCCCGTGGGACTTCGTCGACGACCTCGCCGACCTGCGCCGCCACGCCGAGGACCTGGGCGTGCGCATCGGCACGATCAACTCCAACACCTTCCAGCACGAGGACTACCAGCTCGGCAGCCTCACCCACGCCGACCCGGAGGTCCGGAAGAAGGCGGTGCTGCACAACCTGCACTGCGTCGAGGTGATGGGGGAGACCGGTTCCCGGGATCTGAAGATCTGGCTGGCCGACGGCTCCAACTACCCCGGCCAGGCCGACCTGCGCGCCCGGCAGGACTGGCTGGCCGAAGGTCTCGCCGAGATCCACGCCGCGCTGAGCGGCGAGCAGCGGCTGGTCCTGGAGTACAAGTTCTTCGAGCCCGCCTTCTACCACACCGACGTCCCCGACTGGGGCACCGCGTACGCGCACTGCCTCGCCCTGGGGGAGCGCGCGATGGTGTGCCTGGACATCGGCCACCACGCGCCGGGCACCAACATCGAGTTCATCGTCGCCCAGCTGCTGCGCCTGGGGAAGCTGGGGTCGTTCGACTTCAACAGCCGCTTCTACGCCGACGACGACCTGATCGTCGGCGCGGCCGACCCGTTCCAGCTGTTCCGCATCCTCGCCGAGGTCGTGCGCGGCGGTGGCTACGGGCCGGACGCCTGCGTGGCGCTGATGCTCGACCAGTGCCACAACATCGAGAAGAAGATCCCCGGCCAGATCCGCTCCGTGCTCAACGTCCAGGAGATGCTGGCCAGGGCCCTGCTCATCGACACCGACGCCCTCGCCGCCGCCCGCCGCTCGGGCGACGTCCTGCTGGCCAACCAGGTCTTCATGGACGCCTTCTACACCGACGTCCGCGCCGAGCTGGCGGACTGGCGCCAGAGCCGCGGCCTGCCCGCCGACCCGATGGCCGCCTACCTCGCCAGCGGCTACCAGCAGCGGATCGAGGCCGACCGCGTCGGCGGCACCCAAGCGGGGTGGAGCTGATGACACCGCCTGGCTCAGGCAGTGCTCAGAGGCCCCCGGCCGCGAGCCGGGGGGTTCCGACTCGACGCGACCACCAGGGACACGTCCGGGGAGGCGGTATGGACGCGCTGATCGGCCGGTCCAACCGGCTGGGTGCCGACCCGAGGAACACCAACTACGCCGGTGGGAACACCTCGGCCAAGGGCATCGGGACCGACCCGGTGACCGGCGGGCCGGTCGAGCTGCTGTGGGTCAAGGGCTCCGGCGGCGACCTGGGCACCCTCACCGAATCCGGGCTGGCCGTGCTGCGGCTGGACCGGCTGCGCGCGCTGACCGAGGTCTACCAGGGGGTGGAGCACGAGGACGAGATGGTCGCCGCGTTCGATTACTGCCTGCATGGCAAGGGCGGGGCGGCGCCATCGATCGACACGGCCATGCACGGCCTGGTCGACGCGGCCCACGTCGACCACCTGCACCCCGACGCCGGGATCGCCATCGCCACCGCCGCCGACGGGCCCGCCCTGACCGAGGAGATCTTCGGCGGCAAGATCGTGTGGGTGCCGTGGCGCAGGCCGGGCTTCCAACTGGGCATGGACATCGCCGCGGTCAAGGCCGCCCACCCGGAGGCCGTCGGGTGCGTCCTCGGCGGCCACGGGATCACCGCGTGGGGCGACACCAGCGAGCAGGCCGAGCGCCACTCGCTGTGGATCATCGAGACCGCCGCCGCCCACATCGCCGAGCACAGCGGGCCCGAGCCGTTCGGCCCGGTGCTGGACGGCCACACCGCGCTGCCGGAGGCCGAGCGGCGCGCCAAGGCCGCCGCGCTCGTCCCCGTCATCCGGTCCATCGCGTCGCGGGACACACCGGTGGTCGGCCACTTCACCGACTCCGACCCGGTCCTGGACTTCCTTGCCCGCGCCGAGCACCCCAGGCTGGCCGCGCTGGGCACGAGCTGCCCCGACCACTTCCTCCGCACCAAGGTCGCGCCGCTGGTGCTCGACCTGCCCGCGACGGCGTCCGTGGCGGAGTGCGCGGCCCGGCTGCGCGAACTGCACAAGGGCTACCGCGAGGACTACCAGGCGTACTACGACCGCCACGCCACCGCGGACTCCCCGCCCATGCGCGGCGCGGACCCGGCGATCGTGCTGGTGCCAGGGGTCGGCATGTTCAGCTTCGGCAAGGACAAGCAGACCGCGCGCGTCGCGGGCGAGTTCTACGTCAACGCGATCAACGTGATGCGCGGGGCCGAGGGCCTCTCGACGTACGCGCCCATCTCCGAATCGGAGAAGTTCCGCATCGAGTACTGGGCGCTGGAGGAGGCCAAGCTCGCCCGCCTGCCCCGGCCCAGGCCCCTGGCCACCCGCGTCGCGCTGGTCACCGGGGCCGCGTCGGGCATCGGCAGGGCGATCGCCACCAGGCTGGCGGCCGAGGGCGCGTGCGTGGTCGTCGCCGACCTCGACCTGGAGAAGGCGCGGTCCGCGGCCGCCGAGATCGGGGGGAGCGACACCGCGCTCGGCGTGCGGGTCGACGTGGGCGACGAGGACCAGGTGGACGCGGCCGTCCGGGAGGCGCTGCTCGCCTTCGGCGGCCTGGACCTGGTGGTCAACAACGCCGGGCTGTCGCTGTCCAGGCCGCTGCTGGAGACCACCGCCGACGACTGGGACCGCCAGCACGAGGTGATGGCCAAGGGCTCGTTCCTGGTCTCGCGCGCCGCGGCGAAGGTGCTCATCGAGCAGCGCCTCGGCGGCGACATCCTCTACATCTGCAGCAAGAACTCCGTCTTCGCGGGCCCGAACAACATCGCCTACTCCGCGGCCAAGGCCGACCAGGCCCACCAGGTGCGGCTGCTGGCCGTCGAGCTGGGCGAGCACGGCGTCCGGGTCAACGGCATCAACCCCGACGGCGTGGTGCGCGGCTCCGGGATCTTCGCGGGCGGCTGGGGCGCGAACCGGGCCGCCGTCTACGGGGTGCCCGAGGAGGAGCTGGGCGCGTTCTACGCCCAGCGGACGCTGCTCAAGCGGGAGGTGCTGCCCGAACACGTGGCCAACGCCGCGTACGCCCTCGTCGGCCCGGACCTCACGCACACCACCGGCCTGCACGTGCCCGTGGACGCGGGGGTGGCGGGGGCGTTCCTGCGATGAGCGCGGTCGTCGCCGCGGTCGACCTCGGCGCGTCCAGCGGGCGGGTCGTGCTCGGCGAGGCCGGGCCCGGCCTGCTGCGGGTGGAGGTGGTCGCCCGCTTCGCCAACGAGCCCGTCCGCCTGCCCGACGGGCTGCACTGGGACATCGTCGGGCTCTACCGGGCAGCGCTGGACGGCCTGGGGGGCGCGGTCCGGCGGGCGGGCAGGCTGGCGGGCGTCGCCGTGGACTCGTGGGCCGTGGACTACGGGCTGCTCAAGGACGGCAGGCTGCTCGGCCTGCCGTACCACTACCGCGACCCCCGGAGCGCCAACGGTGTGGCCGCGGCGCACGCGGCGGTGCCGTTCGAGGAGCTGCACGCGCGCAACGGCCTGCAGTTCCTGCCGTTCACCACGCTGTACCAGCTGGCCGCCGACCCGTGGTGCGCCGAGGCGCAGCGGCTGCTGCTCGTGCCGGACCTGCTCGGGTACTGGCTCACCGGCCGTGCCGTCACCGAGCGCACGAACGCCTCCACCACCGGCCTGCTCGACATCCGGACCGGAGAGTGGGACTTTCCGCTCATCGAACGGCTCGCCCTGCCGGGCGGGGTGTTCGGCCCGCTGGTCGACCCCGGCGCCGTGGTCGGCCCGGTGCTCCCCGAGGTGGCCGACGCCGTCGGACAGCGGGACCTGCTGGTGACCGCCGTGGGGTCGCACGACACCGCCTCGGCCGTCGTTGGCGTGCCCATCCACACCGACGACGCCGCGTACATCTGCAGCGGCACCTGGGGTCTGGTCGGGGTCGAGTTGGAGCAGCCGGTGCTCACCGCGGCCGCGCGCGCCGCGAACTTCACCAACGAGACCGGAGTGGACGGTCGGGTCCGCTTCCTGACCAACGTCATGGGCCTGTGGCTGCTCGACCAGTGCGTCCAAACCTGGAACGAGCCACTGGAAGGGCTACTGGCCGCCGCGGCGCAGGCCCCCACGTCGGTGTTCGACGTCCAGGACCCGGTGTTCCTGCCACCGGGGGACATGCCCACCCGCATCCGCCGCTGGTACGAGGAAGCGGGCCGCGCCGCACCCCCCACCCGCCCCGCCCTGGTCCGCGCGATCGTGGAAAGCCTGGCCCAAGCCTTCGCCAACGCCATCGACCAGGCCGAGTCGTTGTCACGCAAGCCAATCCGACTGATCCACCTCGTCGGCGGCGGCGCCCACAACCACCTGCTGTGCCAAGCCACCGCCAACCGCACCGGCCGACCCGTGCTCGCGGGCCCAGCGGAAGCCACGGCAATCGGCAACATCCTGGTACAAGCCCGCACAGCAGGCGCCCTAACCGGAAACCTGGAAACCCTACGCCACCTGATAACCCAAACAACCAAACTCCTGCGATTCACCCCACAACGGACCGTATGAGGTCGACCTGCGCCGAAACCCGCGCCACCCAAGACATCGTCGCTACGCCCTCGCGCGATGTGAACCAGCGTGTTGACATGCGCGCCGAGCGTCGGCGGCCTCGTCTTACGAGCGTGCGATACCCTCGCGTCATGGCAGCCAGCGCACCGGAACGGCGTCGGCAGCGCCGCGCCACCGCGCGGAGGCGGCGCGGCGCAGTGCACGGCTGGGCGTCCACCCGGCTCGTGCTCGCGCTGATCACATACCTCTTCCATCGGCCCGCCGACTGCTTGCGAGCTTGTCTGGTCCTGGGGGGCGACGCCGCGGGACATGCCGCCGCATCAGTCCGCGATAGCGCTGGCTTGGCTCACCTGACGCAAGGTCTCGCCAGCTCACGGCTGTAGCGGTTGACCGGCTTGGTCGCCGCGATCAGCGAGTTCGGTCGGGCCGTGGGCCCGCCAGGGACATTGGTCTTCTTCGAGTCGGTTGGAGCCGACCCGTGGAGCAGCTCTTTCTCCGTCTGATGGAATCAGGCGCGCCCTTCTGAGCTCTCCCTGCGTGGGCGGCTGCTCGCGCGCTCCTTTGGTACGTCCGCCACCAATGGCCGAACGATCCGGAGGAGATCAAGGCGCAGTACCAGGGCCGGTTGGTCCGTGTGTTCGAGAGGCAGATCGAGCAGGATGGCGGTCCGTCGAACGTGGTCACCGAGGAAGTGATCAAGACTTTGATCGGCGCCGTGTTCGGCGGCTCTCCAGACGAGTCCGAGGACAGTGCCGATAACCGCGCGCTTCCTCACAGCCGGCCGTGGTGGCGGAGGGCTTGGCAGTTCGGGCGCGGCCGGTGAGTCAGGACAGGTGCGATGGCAGGGCTAGGTGAGGGGCGGCGGTCAGACCTTCGCTTGTTGCCGAGCTGCCTGGTGATCTCCGCAGGCGCCCGCCAAGTGCCCATTGGCCGCTGGTGCGGGAGATCAGCGGACGATGACGGTGTGGTCGCGGCGTGGGATGAGTTCGCCGATGATGGGGGCTCCGGGGATTTCGCCTGCCAGGAGTAGGCCGCCGGAGGTTTGGGCGTCTGCCAGGAGTAGGGCGTCCTGGGAATTGATTTGCACGTGTGGGGTTACCCAGTCCAGGTTTCGGCGGGTGCCGCCGCTGACGTGGCCGTCGCGTAGTGCTTCGCGGGCGCCGTCGAGGTAGGGGATGGCCGTGGAGTCCAGGACGGCGGTTACCCCGCTCGCGCGGGCTAGTTTGTGGAGGTGGCCCAGGAGGCCGAAGCCGGTGATGTCGGTGGCGCAGGTGATTCCCGCCGCGACCGCGGCCGCGGCGGCGTCGCGGTTCAGGGTTGTCATTGCCTCTACGGCGTGGGGGAAGGACTCGCCGGTTGCCTTGTGGCGGGTGTTCAGGACGCCCAGTCCCAGTGGTTTGGTCAATGACAGGGGGACGCCGGGGCGTCCTGAGGAGTTGCGCATGATCCGGCGCGGATCGACTACACCCGTGACTGCCAGGCCGTATTTCGGTTCTCGGTCGTCCACGCTGTGACCGCCTGCCACGTGGCACCCGGCCGAGGCGGCCACGTCCGCGCCGCCGCGCAGGACCTCGGCGGCCAAGTCCAGCGGCAGCGCGTCCCGGGGCCAGCCGAGCAGGTTGAGGGCGACGACCGGCCGCCCGCCCATGGCGTAGACGTCCGACAGGGCGTTGGCGGCGGCGACGCGGCCCCAGTCGTACGGGTCGTCGACGACGGGGGTGATGAAGTCGGCGGTGGCGACCAGCGCTGTGTCCTGCCCGATGCCGACCACCGCCGCGTCGTCACCGGTGTCCAGGCCCACGATCAGCTCGCCGTACGGGTCGCGCGGTGTCGCCAGGCCGGTCACGATCCGTTCCAGTTCGCCCGGCGGGATCTTGCAGGCACAGCCACCGCCGTGCGCGTACTGGGTCAGCCGGTGGGTCACCGCGCCAGTGTGGCACTATCCGATCATGCCGCGAGGAGGCGTGCCCGGCCTGGTGGCCGGCTCGGTCTTCAAAACCGTTGAGCGACAGTCGCTGTCGCTGGCGGGTTCGATTCCCGTCCGCCTCCGCCACGGCAGGCAGGCCCGGTGACCGACCCCCGCAGGCTCGTCCCCCGCACCGACGCCGTGCTCGCCGACCCCCGGCTGCGCGACGCGGTGCGCGCCCGTGGGCGGGACGCGGTCAAGGCCGCCGCGCGCGACGCGCAGCAACGGGTCAGGGACGGCCTGATCGCGCCGGAGCGGGTGGTCGAGCAGACGCTGGCCGCGTTGGAAACAGGCCCCCGGCCGGTGCTCAACGCCACCGGCGTGGTGGTGCACACCAACCTCGGCCGCGCGCCGCTGTCCGAGGCGGCCAGAGCCGCGCTCCTGGCGGCGGCGGGCACCACGGACGTGGAGTTCGACCTGGCGACCGGCGCGCGGCGGCGGCGCGGGCAGGGGGCGTTGGACGCCCTCGGCGCGGCGGTGCCCGACGCGGGCGGCGCGCACGTGGTGAACAACAACGCGGCGGCGCTCCTGCTGTGCGCCCTGGTCATGGCCACCGGGCGGGAAATCGTGATCAGCCGCGGCGAACTGGTGGAGATCGGCGACGGCTTCCGCATCCCGGACCTGCTGCGCTCGACGGGCGCGCGGCTGCGCGAGGTGGGCACGACGAACCGCACGAGCCTGCGCGACTACGCCGACGCGATCGGCCAGGACACCGGGTTCGTGCTCAAGGTGCACCCGTCGAACTTCCTGGTCACCGGGTTCGCCTCGACGCCGGGCGTCGGGGCGCTGGCGAGCCTGCCCGCGCCGCTGGTGGTTGACATCGGCTCCGGCCTGCTCACCCCGCACCCGCTGCTGCCCGACGAGCCGGACGCCGCCACCGCGCTGCGGGCGGGCGCGGCACTGGTGACCGCGAGCGCGGACAAGTTGCTCGGGGGCCCGCAGGCCGGGCTGCTGCTGGGCGATGCGGACCTGGTGGAACGGCTGCGCAGGCACCCGGCCGCGCGGGCGCTGCGCGTCGACAAGCTCACGCTGGCCGCGCTGGAGGCCACGCTGCGCGGGCCGCGCACCCCGGTCGCGCAGGCGTTGGCCGCGGCGGAGGGCGACTTGCTCCGCAGGGCGCGTGCGCTCGCCGAACTCCTGGCGGGGCGGGGCGTCGACGCGCGCGCCGTCGCGTCCACCTCGGTCGTGGGCGGGGGAGGGGCGCCCGGGGTCGAGCTGCCGAGCGCGGCGGTGAGCCTGCCCGAGCGGTACGCGGCGGCGCTGCGCGCCGGGCCGACGCCGGTGGTCGGCCGGGTCGAGCGCGGCAGGTGCCTCCTCGACCTGCGCGCCGTCGCCGCGGCCGACGAGGAGTGCTTGGCGGAGGCTGTGCTGCGGTGCACGTGATCGCCACCGCGGGCCACGTGGACCACGGCAAGTCGACGCTGGTGCGCCTGCTCACCGGGATGGAGCCGGACCGCTGGGAGCAGGAGCGGCTGCGGGGGCTCACCATCGACCTGGGCTTCGCGTGGACGCGGCTCCCGCGCGGCGGCGAGGTCGCGTTCGTGGACGTGCCGGGGCACGAGCGGTTCGTGCCGAACATGCTCGCCGGGGTGGGTCCGGCGCCCGCGGTGCTGTTCGCGGTGGCGGCCGACGCGCCGTGGATGCCGCAGGCCGAGGAGCACCTGGCGGCCTTGGACGCGCTCGGCGTGGAGCACGGACTGCTCGTCATCACGCGGGCCGACCTCGCCGATCCCGCGCCGACGCTGCGGCAAGCGCGCGACCGGATCGCCCGGACGTCGTTGGGGCGGGTGCCCTGGGTGGTCGCGAACGACGGCGTCGACGGGGTGCGCGCGGCCGTGGCGGACCTGCTCGCCGGGCTCCCCGAGCCCGACCCGGCCGCCGACGTCCGCCTGTGGGTCGACCGCTCCTTCACCGTCGCGGGCGCGGGCACCGTGGTGACGGGCACGCTCCAGGCGGGCGTCCTGCGCACCGGTGACGAACTGGTCCTCAACGGCGAGCGGGTGCGGGTGCGCGGCCTGCAGGCGCTGGGCCGCGCCCGTGGCGAGGTGGGGGCCGTCGCCCGGGTGGCGGTCAACCTGCGGGGGGTCGACCGGCGGGCCGTCGGCCGCGGCGACGCGTTGGTGACCCCCGGCGCGTGGTGGCCCGCGCGCGTCGTGGACGTCACCGCGGGCGGTCTGCCCAGGCAGGCGGTGGTGCACATCGGATCGGCCGCGGTGCCCGCCCGCGCCCACCCCCTCGCGGGCGGCGCCAGCAGGCTCGTGCTGGACCGCGAACTGCCCCTGCGCGTCGGCGATCGGGTGCTGGTCAGGAATCCCGGCAGCCACGCGATCGTCGGCGCGACCGTCGTCGACCTCGATCGCCTGGGTGGCGCGCCCTTCCACCGCACCGCGCAGCAGAAGGCGCTGGGACGCGCGGGCGCGCCCGTGGTCGCCGACTGGCACACCGACGAGGACACCTGGCGTTCCCTGGTGTCCCGGATGGGCGCGGAGCTGGCGGCGTGGCGCCGCGAGCACCCGCTGGGGACCGGCCTGCCCGCCGAGACGTTGCGGCGCAAGCTCAAGCTGCCCGCCGCGGAACTGGTGGCGCCGCTGGTTTCCGCCGCGGGCGGTGTCCCCAGTGGACTGCCAGCCCCGCTGGAGACGGCGTTGGCGGCGCTGGCCTCCGATCTGCGGGCCACGCCGTTCCACGCCCCGGACGCGGCGAGGTTGGGCGAACTTGGCCTGGGAGCGCGGGAAGTGGCCGCTGCCGTCCGGGTGGGACGGTTGGTGAAGCTGACCGGGGGCGTCGTGCTGCTGCCCGACGCGGTCGACCTGGCCCCGGAGCGGCTTTCGCGCTTGGCGCAGCCCTTCACGACGAGTCAGGCCAGGCAGGCGCTGGGCACGACCCGGCGGGTCGTGGTGCCGCTGCTGGAACTCCTCGACCGCACGGGCGTCACCACCCGGCTGTCCGACAACACCCGCAGGCTCCGATAGCGCCCGGCCCATCCGGCAGAGCCGCCGAATGGGCGCTATCGCCGGGACCTGGCGCGTCATATTTTCTCCTAGAGCACTCCGATCCGGTCAGCAGGTACCAACCCGGCGCGGCGGGAGGTGATGGGCGATGGTCGAGACCACGGTGGCGCACCTGGCGCTGGACGGCACCCGGTACGAGTTCGCGGGCCCGTTCGACCTCGGTCAGCCGTTCACCTCCACGGCCGAGGTGAACGTGGGGGGCAGCAGGCACGAGGTGGTTTCCGGCGTGCCCGGCCTGGGCGCGGACCTCGCCGCGGCGCTCGGCGTGCCCGGGTTCGACGAGGAACTGCGCTTCGCGGAAGGCACGCTCCGCATCGGACGGGCGCGTAGGCACGACGCGGGCACCCACCGGCGGGAGGACGTGCTGCTCGCCGAGTGGCAGGGCCAGCACCGCTGTCTGATCAGCCACTTCTACGGCGTGACGACCCGCGCCGTGCTCGGCGTCCTGAACGCGCTGCGGATCGCCGAGCATGACGACGGCGTGACGATCCGGCCGCTCGCCCCGGCGAGCGAGCCCGTCGGACCCGCCACCGTCACCAAGCAGGTGCCCCGGCTCGGGCTGGTCGAGCTGACGCTGCGCTCGGCGCCGCAGGCCACCCGGCTGCCCGCGTGGCGGGGTGTGGCGACCCCGTCGGGGGAGCTGTTCACCGACACCCTGTCCGACGGCGGCCGGTACTTCGTGCTCGCGGGTGAGGACACCTGGGCGACCGTGCTTCCGTTGGCCGACACCGAGATCGACCAGGTTCCAACGCTGCTCGGCAGGCTGGGTATGCGGCTGGTCAGGCCGGGGTAGGCCCATGCTCACCCTGACGGCGGGCGTGGCGGCGGGCACCGTCCTGGTCACCCTGCTCATCGCCTCCTTCGAGCACCTGCGCGCACCGCACGTGCTGCCGTCGGCGCTGATCGCGCACCGGGTCCTGCCGCGCTCCCTCGCGAAGGCGGCCGCGGCTTGCGTGATCGCGGTCGAGGGCGCCTTGGGGATCGCGCTGCTGGCCGGGCTGCTGGGGTTCGGCGGCGTGGTGTCGCCCGCGCTGGCGGCATCGGGCCTGCTGTTCACCGGCTACGGCGCCTACGCGCTGTTCATCGTGCGCAGCGGGCGCACCGGCCCGTGCGGCTGCGGAGGGGTCGAGGTGCCGATGGACGCCTGGGTGGCCGCTCGCGCGTTCGCCCTCGCCGCGATGGCGCTGGGCGCGGCCGTGTCCCGGGCGGTACCGCCGCTCACCCCGGTCGCCCCGCCATCGCTGGTGGTCCTGCTGGCGGCGGCCACGTTCGCCGTCCTGCTCTGGCAGCTGCCCGCGGCCAGGCACGTCCAGGGCGGCCGACGAGCACCACGGGAAGGTGTCCGATGAGCTTCCAGACCAGCGCGCTGATCCTGACCTGGGTGGCCCTGTTCCTGCTGGCGCTGGTGACGGCGGGCCTGGTCCGGCAGGTGCACGCGCTGTCCTCGGCAGGCCCGCCGCGGCACCCGGCGCGGGTCGGGCTCGCGCCGGGCACCCCGGCGCCCGGAGTGGAGCGCATCGCCCCGGCGCTGCCCGCCGTGCTGCTCTTCCTCACCCCGGACTGCCACACCTGCGTCGACGCGCTGGCGGAAACCACCCGGCTGGCGGGCGACCGCCCGGGGTGGTCGGTGCACGCGCTGTACTCCGACGCCGCCCCCGGGCTCGCCGCCCCCGTGACGGCGCACGCCCACCAGGGCGGCCTGTTCGCCGCGTACGACGTGATCGCCACCCCGTTCGCCGTCCTGGTGGGCGCCGACGGCCGCGTGGCGGCGGCCGGGCCGGTCGGCTCCCGGGCGGCGCTGCGCGACCTGCTCGGCACGTCGGGCGGACCCAGCCTGGTCGCCACCGAACCCGGTGAGAGGGCACAGCCATGACCATTGCCGTACCCCCGTTGCGGGGAGCAGACCCGGGGATGCCGGTCGAGCGGCGTCGGCCGTCGCGCTCGTGGGCCGGTGTCGACTGGTCGCTGTCGAGGCGGAGCATCCTGCGGGCGGGCACCGTGGTGGGGCTGACCGCGCTCGGCGCGTTCCCCGCCGTGCGGCGCGCCGTCGCCGACGGCTACGACATCTACCCGACCTGCCCCTCCTACGCCGCGGACCACAACTGCTCGCCCGGCTGCGGCCCGAGCATGGTCTTCGGCGACGCCTGCGAGACCGTCGGCGCGAACCTCGGCTTCCACAAGAACGACGGGGTCACGTGGACGCTGCGGCCCAACGCCTGCCTCAGCGGCAGCTACGACGGCTGGATGTGGCGCTACGACCGGGCTTGCGGGTCGTGCGCCTGCCACATCGAACGGCGCTGCCACGACGGCTACCGCAAGGTCGGCTCCAGCTGGGTCCGGTCGATCTGCCGCTGGACCACCGACTGCGGCTGCCAGCAGTCGGTGGCGTGGCCGACCACCGCCTCCGGCAGCCCGAGCGCGACCGTGTTGACGGTGCAGCACCTGCTCACCTTCCGCGGGTACCCGACGACGGTCGACGGCATCTACGGTTCGGCGACCACCACCGCCGTCCGGCAGTTCCAGTCGGCAGGCCAGCTCGCCACCACCGGCAAGGTCGACCCGCCGACCTGGCCCAAGCTGGTGGTCACGACCCGCTCGGGCGAGTCGGGGCACCAGGTGCGGGCCGCCCAGTCGCAGCTGAACAGGTACGGCTACCGGCTCACCGTCGACGGCGTGTTCGGCTCGGGCACCGCGGCGGCGGCCCGCGACTTCCAGGGCCAGAACGGGCTGACCGTCGACGGCGTCCTCGGGCCGAACACCTGGCGCACCCTCACCGGCGGTGCGTCGTGACCGACCGCGACGCCCGCCCGGCCCCGGTGTCCGCGCTCCGGCGGCTGGCCACCGACCCGCGCGCCCCGCTGGCGGTGCTGGCCGCGGCCGGGGTGGGGCTCGGCGTCGTAGGGTGGTCGGCGGCGGTCTGGCCGGTGCTCGGCGGTCTGGCGGGCTACACGCTCTCCGGCTCGGTTTGAACCCGCAACAGCGCGCTCGCGCTGACCTCGCCCGGGTGGCGGGACCAGGTTCGACAGGGCACGGTGCTCGGCTCGTTCACGGCGGGCCTGCTGGCGGGCGGCGTGCTGAGCGCCGTCGTGCTGTGGCTGTTGGGCGGCCTCGTGGCGCCGGTTCCCCAAGCGGTGCGGTACGGCCTGATCATCGCGTTCGCCGTGCTCGCCGTGCTGCGCGACGCGGGTCTCGTCCGGTTCCCGCTGCCGCAGAACGCGAGGCAGATCCCGCAGGACGTGCTGCGCCGCGGCACGCGCGGCGCGCTGCGGTTCGGCTTCGAGCTGGGCACCGGCGTGCGCACCTACGTCTCCGCCACCAGCCCCTACGTGCTCGCCGCGGCGCTGCTCCTGGCAGGCCCCGGCATCGCCGCCGCGGTGCTGGCGGGGATCGGGTTCGGCGGCGGCCGGGCGCTCACCCCGCTGGTCCGGTACGCCTCGGGCAGGCAGGAGGACTGGGATCGCGCACTGCGTTCGCGGCTGCGCGCCATCACCGTCGGCGGCGCGCTCGCCGTCGCGGCCTGCCTGGCGCTGTTCCTACTCACCTGATGCGCCGAAACGCTGTGGCAGCACGGGTTCGCCGGTCAGTAGGAGCAGCCCGAGGTGGGCAGGCTCGCCGCCGACGGCGGGGTCACCCCGTCGTAGATGGCCAGCAGGTACCGCTGCGGGCAGCGGTTGGTGGCGCCGGTCTTGATCCCGAAGTGCAGGTGCGGTCCGGTGGAGTTGCCGGTGTTCCCGGTGGAGCCGATCCGGGTGCCCGCGCTGACCCTGGCGCCGGAGGCGACCGACCAGGCGGAGAAGTGGCAGTAGATGTACACCGCGCCGTCGTCGCCGCTGAGCCGGATGCCGAGGCCGCAGCTGGAGTCGTTGACGCGGTTGGCCACGCCGGAGCGCACGGCGTAGGCGGCGGTGCCGGTGCCGACGGGGAGATCGATGGCGGGGTAGTCGTGGTGCGGGTCGTCGTACTCGCTGCGGGGCAGCGCGGACCTCGGCAGCGGCAGGGAGAAACCGCCGCCGCCGGACCCGGCCTGGCCGATCAGCTCCTGCCAGGTCGCCGGGCCGACGATGCCATCGACCGACAGCCCCACGCGGCTCTGGAACGAGCGGGCGGCGCTGGTCGTGGCGGGCCCGAACTGCCCGTCGACGCCGATGCCGAACCCGTGCTTGTTCAGCGCGGTCTGCACGGCGCGCACCGCCTCGCCGCTGGAGCCCTCGCGAACCGTGGAGATCAGCGCGCCCCAGGTCTGCCCGCCGATGATGCCGTCCACCCCCAGACCCCTGGCCTGCTGGAAAGAGCGAACAGCGGTCACGGTCTGCGAGCCGTAGAGGCCATCAGCGGTGATGCCGTGCCCGTGGCCGCGGAGCAGGTACTGGGCCGACGTCACGTTCGGCCCGCTCGCCCCACTGCCGATGACCGGCCACGCCGTCGCCGCCGACGCCGCGGGCGCCACACCGATGGCGAGCGCCAACGCCATCACCACACTGAGGAGAGATGCGAGTGTCATTCGCAGGGAATTTGTCACACGGTAAGCAGTATCACTGCCAATCTCCCACAGCATCGGCTTTCCGGAGCAATCCGGACCCAGATCCCGCTCGGCCGGACGGCCACGATGGGACTCCTGGCTGACCCGGTGCCCGCGCAGCGGACCAACCAGGAGTCCCCATCCGACAGGTGTTAGGGGAGGTCTTCGAACAGTTGGACCCAGCGGCCGTCGAAGCCGCCGTTGGCGGCGGTGTACCACTGGCCGGTCAGCCAGACGCCCGCCTCACGGGTCTTGGCGGTGTTGACGACTCCGGTGTGGACGAAGAAGTCGTGCTGGCGCCAGTAGGCGTTGTGCGAGGCGTAGTCACCGCTGGCGGCGCCGCGGGTGCGGCCCAGGCTGTCGAGGCCGGTGCCCTCGTAGCCGCCGAAGTTGTCGGAGCCGGAGATCTCGTCGGCGTTCTCCTCGCCGGAGTAGTCGCCGTAGAACCAGCCCTTGGAGGGGATGCCCTCGCGGCCGTCGGTGAGGTCGGAGTCACCCGCGTTGCGCGAGGCTGTGTAGAAGCGCTGCAGGCCCGCGCTCACCTCGGCGGCCCCGTACTCGTTGGTGATGGGGGACTCCAGCAGCACGTCGCTGGACTTGCTGCTCAGCCAGTGGGTGTACCAGTTCGAGTGCTGCCAGTGCGTGGGGAAGACGTCGGCGAGGTCCTGGAGCTCGTAGGTGGCGCGCTTGGTGGCGTGCCACGGCACCCAGGTGTCGTCGTCGACCTTGCTGGCCAGGCTGTACGCCGTCGACGGGGTGATCGCCTGCGCCCGCCACGAGGACACCGCCGCCGGGGAGCGGTCCGGGACGAAGACGTAGTGCACGTTCTTCTCGTCGTCGTTGTTGATGTCGACCTCGGCCCGGCTCGTGCTCTCCTTGCGCGCGGCGATGGTGTTCCACGTGAAGGTGGCGAAGCGCAGCTCGTGGCCGTGGCGGTTGACGGTGATGCTGTCGACGTCGCTGCCGTCCGCCTGCCACAGCATCAGGTGCCTGCCGGTGGCGGTCGGCATGAAGTTGATCGCGCTGTCGCTCGCCCGGCGCATCGTGTGGTCATGGTGGGCGGTGATGGTGGCGTGGGAGAACGCCTCACCGGAACCCGGGGTGCCGTTGACCCCGCGCAGGACGATCTCGACGCGCTCCCAGTCGTGGATGTCCTTGAAGTCCTTGTCGGCGGCGTTGTAGACGTGGTAGAGCAGCACGAGGTTCTTCACGCCGTTCTCGGAGTACTCGATCAGCGCCGTGTAAAGCGTCGGCCGGATGCGCCAGTGCCCGTAAGCCCCCGCCATGGTGTACTGGTTGACGTTGCGCCAGTTCACCCGGTTGTTGGAGTAGTCGCCATCGCGGTCGAAGTCGTAATTGGACAGCCAGTCGGTCCCCTCCCGCCCACTGCTCTCGTCCCCCCGCTTGAAAATCACCGGCGCGTAGTAGGACAGGTACGCCTGCCGCTGCGCGGTTGTCAGCGTCCACGACGTCACAGCCGCGGCCGCGGTCCCCGAACCCGGCCACGTCACCGCCGTCACCACCAGGAGCGCGGCCAGCAGCCCACGCACGCCTTTCACCATCTCGCAAGCCCCTTTCTCGAAGGAACGAACCAGAAACGACCTTAGGGGCGCCTGTCCCGCCCTTGATCGCGTCCGTGCTGTCCCGATGGTTCCTGCCGACGAACTGCCGATCGCGCGTGCGGGCCGCGGCTGATCGGCGGTGTGGGTGGTGCGCGGGATGGCGGTGCGGCAGGCTAGTTTGCGGGGGTGAGCCTCCTTGATGAAGTGGCCGAGCGCGACGGCTGGCGGTGCTGGGTGTGCGACGAGCCGGTCGATCCCGACATGTCGGTGAACGACCCGCGCGGGCCCAGCGTCGACAGCCGCACCGCCGACCGGAAGGCCAAGCTCGTCGAGCGGCTCGCGCACCGCGGGTGCAACACCCGCAAGGGCGCGGTCAAGGTGGTCATCGCGTGGCCGGACCGCCTGCACGTGGTCGAGCCCGCGCCGCTGATCACCGTGGCCGGGCGGCTGGAGCGCAAGGGGGGCCGCGAGATGGTCGCCCGCTGCCCGACCAGGCGGGACGCCCAAGAGGCCGCGGACTGGCTGGTGGACCGGTTCTCCCGGCTGGTGCCCGGCTTGCCGGTGACCGCGGACGTCGAGCCGGGCGGCGGCCAGTTCCTCGTCATCCTGGCCACCGGCCGCCGCTGACGGATCGTCACGGCGGCCCTGGAGCCGGCCTCGGCCGTCACAATCGATGCCGACGCGCCGGAGTGGGACCGGCTGCGAGCGCCAGCCCTGACCTGCGGATCAGCGCCCCCGACTAGGCCGGACGGGGGGTATTTGTCGTCGTGCGCAACAAACCTGTTGACCTCGAATGTTTCGTCATTGTTAAATGGCTTATCGCTGACGGAACCGGTTCCGGAACCGATTTCGTGATGTGTCCCCAGCATGCGGGCTCGGCGTGCCTGTCCCAAACATTTCCCTGCGACAGGAGTGACATGACACCCACCTTCCGACGGCTGATCCGGCGCACGGTCACCGCGTCCGCCGTCCTGTGCAGCCTGGCGGCGACCGTCCTGGTCTCCGGCTCCGCCTCCGCGGGTGAGGCCCCCGCGGGCGAGCCGGGCACGCAGGTCGTGCGCGTCTCCGAGTTCCTGGCGGAATGCCCCTTCACCCACCGGCTCCCCGACGACCCGATCGTGCTGCCCAACCTCCCGGGCGCATCGCACATGCACAGCTTCTTCGGCAACAGCTCGACGAACGCCCACTCCAACCTGGCGTCCCTGCAGCGCTCCGGCGGCAGCTGCAACCCGAGCGTCGACATCTCCTCGTACTGGGTGCCGACGATGTACCGCAACAACCAGGCCGTGGAGCCGACCGGCACCACGTTCTACTACCTCGGCGAGGGCGTCCGCCCCGAGATCACCGCGCAGATCCAGCCGTTCCCGCTGGGCCTGCGGATCGTGGCGGGCAACGCCAAGGCGACCGGTCCCAACGACAGCATCGCCCGCTGGTCGTGCCTGCACGCTGGGCACGTCCCGCCGTCGAAGGACTTCGTGAACTGCCCGTCGGGCACGATGCTGGAGTCCTACTTGGACTTCCCGCAGTGCTGGGACGGCCGCAACCTGGACTCCGCCGACCACAAGAGCCACATGGCCTACCCGGTCAACCAGGCCTGCCCGGCCAGCCACCCGGTGCCGGTGCCCAAGCTGCGCCAGGTGCTGCGGTACCCGGTGAGCGGGCTGCCGAGCTCCCAGGGGCTGCGCCTGGCTTCCGGAGCCGGCTACACGATGCACGCGGACTTCTTCAACGTCTGGCCGGTCGCCGAGCTGGAGCGCCGGGTTCGCGACTGCATCCGTCCCGTGATCAAGTGCGGCGCCGACGGACGGCCGTCCTGACGTGCGGGCGCACCGCGCGTTGACGGCGCTGGCCGTTGTCGCGGCGGCAGTGGGGCTGGCCGTTCCGCCAGCCCCACTGAGCGCCCAGGCCGCGCCCTGCCCGACGGCCAACATCGCGCAGGGCAAACCGGTCACCGCGTCCTCGGTCGAGACGGGCAGCCCGTTCACGGCGGCGGCCGCGGTCGACGGCAACCTGGGCACCCGCTGGTCGAGCGCCTTCGCCGACCCGCAGTGGCTCCAGGTCGACCTCGGGACCACCACCACCCTGTGCGGGGCCACCCTGAACTGGGAGGCCGCCTACGGCCGCGCCTTCCAGATCCAGTTGTCCACCAACGGGACCACGTGGTCCACTGTGTACACGACGGCCGCGGGCACCGGTGGCGTCCAGAACCTGACCTTCGCCGGGGCAGGCCGTTACGTCCGGGTCCACGGCACCGCGCGGGCCACCCAGTACGGGTACTCGCTGTGGGAGTTCGCCGTGCACGCCGGGACGTCGGACCCGCAGCCACCTGGTGAGCGCCTGCTCTCCTACAACAGGCCCGTCACCGCGTCGTCCCAACAGGACGACGCGCAGTGCCGGGGCTGCACCGCGGACAAGGCGGTCGACTTCGACCCGGCCACCCGGTGGGCCACCAGCGCCACCACCGGCTGGGTCGACCCCGGCTGGGTCCGGGTCGACCTCGGCGCCATGGCGCAGATCAGCCGGGTCGTCCTGCAGTGGGACCCCGCCTTCGGGCGGTCGTTCCAGATCCAGACGTCCGCCGACGGCGTCACCTGGACCAGCATCTTCAACACCACCACGGGTGCGGGTTTCAAGCAGACGCTGAACGTCACCGGCTCCGGCCGCTACGTGCGGATGTACGGGACGCAGCGCGGCAGCCCGTACGGGTACTCGCTGTGGGAGTTCCAGGTGTGGGGCACCGGTGGGGCGGGCGGCGCGCAGCCGGTCATCCCGCCCGACCCGCGCGACCCGAAGCAGCTGGTGTGGAGCGACGAGTTCAACACCGCGGCGGGCACCCGGCCGGACCCGGCGAAGTGGCGTCCCGAGGTGGGGACGGCGCAGAACAACGAGCTCCAGTACTACACCGACAACCGCAACGCCTTCACCGACGGCGCGGGCAACATGGTGCTGGAGGCCAGGCGCGAGGTCACCCCGGGCTCCGCCTGCCCGGTCGACCCGGTCTCGGGCAGCGGCACCTGCCAGTACACGTCGGCGCGGCTGATCACCCACGGCCGGGCGACGTGGACGTACGGGCGCATGGAGGCCCGGATCAGGGTGTCGGGCACCAAGGGCCTGTGGCCCGCGTTCTGGATGCTGGGCTCGAACATCTTCGACAACGGCACGCCGTGGCCGAACAGTGGCGAGATCGACATCATGGAGCACCTGGGCCGGGAGCCGAACACCGCGTACCAGACCATCCACGGGCCCGCCTACTTCGGCGGCGGGGGCATCGGCCAGATGTACTCGCTGCCGGGCGGGGCGGACTTCGCCGCCGGGTTCCACGTCTTCGCCGTGGACTGGGACAGCCGGGGGATGCGGTTCACCATCGACGGGAACCTCGTGCACACCGTGGACAAGGCCGTCGTCGAGTCGACCCGCGGGCCCTGGGTGTTCGACCACCCGTTCTTCATCCTGCTCAACAACGCCGTCGGCGGGGACTGGCCGGGTCCGCCCGATGCCAGCACCGTGTTCCCGCAGCGGATGCTGGTGGATTACGTGCGCGTCTATCAGTGATCGGTCCGGGCGCCGCCCCTTGTCCCGGGGGCGGCGCCCTCTTCCCGGGAGGTCCCCGTGCGCGTGCTGCTGGTGGCGCTCACCCTTCTCCTGCTGTCGTCGTGCGCGCAGCCGCCGTCCACTTCGGAGCCCGCCCCGGCAGAGCCCGCCCCGACCGCGCCCGCCCCGGTGGCGGGCTTCAACGCGACGGACACGGCCTGGCTCCAGCTGATGATCTCGATGGACAAGAACCTGGCCGCCCTGCTGGACCTGGCCCCCGACCGGGGCGGCCCGGCCCTGCGCGACACCGCGACCGCCCTGCGGGCCGAGGTGCGGGCGCAGCTGAAGGCGCTGGAGGAGTTGCGGGTGGCGGCGGGCATCCCGGACACGGACATCCACGCGGGCCACGCGATGCCCGGGATGGTCACCGACGCCGCCTTGGTGGTGATGCGCGACAGCGACGGCGCGGAGTTCGACCGGGAACTGCGCAGGCTGGCCGGGGCGCACCTGGACCAGACGGTGCTGTTGGCCGATGGCGTGCGGAAGGCCGGGGAGAGCGCCGCCGTGCGGGAGCTGGCCGAGGGGATCTCGGTGTCGGCGCCCGCGCAGCGGAGCCTGCTGGAGAACGCGACTTCCTAGTCAGCGACCCCGTTCGGCGTACTCGACGGTCCTCGCGGGCGCTGTGCTCGGACGGGGTGCGGACTCCACGCCGTGTGGGCAGATCACCCGCCAGGTGAGGAACGTCCAGGTCAGTGCCAGCACCAGGGACCCCGCGACGTCGGTGAGGTGGTGGACGCCCGAGTAGAGGCGTTGGACGGCGACGAGGGTCACGACCGTGACGGCCAGCGCGGTGGGGACCCACCGCCACCAGCGGGTGGTGACCGCGTGGGCGAGCAGGGCCGTGGCGGTGAGCAGGGTGATGGTGGCGGCGACGTGGCCGGAGGGGAAGCTGGAGGTCGGCGGCAGGTCCGGGTTGAGCTGCGAGATGTCGGGACGGCGCCGGTCGACCAGCGTGGTCATGGTCAGGAACAGGGTGATCTCCCCTGCCAGCGCCAGGCCGAGGAACGCCAGTGGCTGCCAGCTGCGGGTGATCGCGATGGCCAGCGGTCCCACGACGAGGGCGCCGGTGATGATCACACCTGTGGAACCGAGCTCGCCGAGCAGCTCCAGGACCGCCGTCACGTGCGGGTTGTGGTGCTCGACCATCCAGGCGGTGACGGCCAGGTCGATCGCGGGGGGTCGCGGACCGGCGGTGAGCAGCGTGCCGAGCCAGAACATCACCCCGACGAGCAGGACCCAGCCGGTCACGAGCACGCCGAGCTTGCGCCAGGGGTGCGGCAGTCCCGGCGGGTGGTGCTCGGGCACCGGTCGCAGATCGGCGGCGTCGTCGGCGGCCACGTCACCGGGCAGGGCGCCGGTCTCGGGGATGTGCGCCTCCTGCCGCCACCGGTGGAAGGCGACAGTCGTGGACGCCAACCACAGCGCGCCCAGCAGCCAGCCGCTGATGACGTCGGTGAGGTAGTGCGCCCCGAGCGCCATCCGGGTGAACCCGATGGCGACGACCAAGAGGGCGACCGCGGTGATGAACAGCCGCCGCGGGGCGCCGTGGAGCAGTGGGGCGAACACCAGCGCCAGCACCCCGTAGAAGACGAAGGAACTCATCGAGTGCCCGCTCGGGAAGCTCCAGCCCGCCACCGCGTAGAACTGGCCATCCACCTCCGGTCGCAGCCTGGCGACGAGCTCCTTGACCACGGAGTTCAGGATCATCGCACCCGCGGCGCTCACCGCGACGTACACCGCCAACCGCGGCTGCCGACGCAGCAGCAGCCACGCCACCCCCACGACGAGCAGCCACACCAACATGGGGGTGCCGCCCAGGTCGGTGATGCCGACGAGGACGTTCTCGAGCACCCCGTTCCCGCCGACCCACCCGGTCAGCGCCCGGGAGAGAGTGGTGTCGAGCTGCCGCAACGGCGCCCACTCCCCGCGCACCAGCGCTGCCGTCAGGGCGAATCCGACCGCCACGACGACAACGGCGACCAGCGCGCCCGTGCTCCGCAGCGCGAACCGCTCCACGGGTCCTTTCGGCGGGTGTAACCGCACGATCACTCCTTCCGGTCGGGGTCACCTCCCGGCTTACATACCCCCAACCACGAGCACCTCCACGCCGATGACCCAAGACACCTGAAACCAACCGCGCGCACCCGCCAGCCGAGCCCATGAACGACCCATGAGCTGTGCGTTACAGGCGATCACGGAGAGGACCACAGGCGCTGTCTCAGTGACGCCCGCCACGAGCAGCGGTGGTTCGGCAAGCGAACCAGTGCCGCTCCTGCGTGCGTATCGTCCGCCGACGACGTTGGGAGGAGGCGCAGTTGTTTGTCGTGGACCAGATCATGCTGAACCACAGCGAGATCGTTCGCTGATGGATGGTGGGGCAGGCCGTGGCCTGCCCCACCATCAATTCGTGCCGAATAGACCCGGCCAAATGCGCGCGACGTCCACTTCGGAAGTCCGCTGTGCCGCCAGTGGTCAACACGCCTGTCAGGCCGAGGAAGCCCGTGGCGCGAGCGCCGTCGATCAGGGCCGTATCAGGATCGGCTGTTACCAAGGACAGGTCCTGATCTCCGTGGCGATCTCCTCGGCATGGTGGTGTCTGACTGAATCGAGGGTGGCCGATGACCGTCGTCAGCGAACGTGTCGACGTCTGCGCGCCGGAGCGGTGGGTCGCTCGGGATCTGCGCCAGGTCGCCAGGCTGGAGGTGTCCCGGCACGACCCGTACTTCTTCGACCACCCGCTCGACCACATGCCGGGGATGGCGCTGGTCAGCGGCCTGCTCGACATGGTGCGCCGCGGCGGGATCGGGGCTCCGGAGGAGCCGGGGGCGTGGATGTCGCTGTCGCTGGAGTTCCCGGCGTTCTGCGAGCTGGTCGGCCCGGTGGAGCTGGAGGCGGTGCCGCTGCCGGGGGCGACCGCGCTGCGCGTCGCCCAGGGCGAGCGCGTCGTGTGCGATGGCAGCGTCGTGTTCCGGCCGACGGCGGCCCGTCCGGGGAGACAGCGGGAGGTCAGGGCGACGGCGCCCGCCGATCCGGTGCTGGTGCACCGGCACCGGCCGGAGAACGTGCTGATCGGGACCCCGGTGATCGACGGGGAGGTGTCCTCTGTCGACGTCCGGCGCCCGGTGCCCGGCCACCGGCTGGCGACCGCCCCCGGCGCCCCGCTGCGCGTGGAGACGCTGATCGACGCCTCGCGCCAGTTCGGCACCCTGCTGTGCCACCAGGAGTTCGGCCGCGCGCCCGACACCACGCTGGTGCTGCTCGGCCTCGATGTCGAGGTGGCCTGCGGCCTGACCGGGGAGGTCCGGCTGAGCAGGCGGCAGACCCCGGTGCCGCGCAGCAGGCACAAGTCGGGAATGGACATCCTCGTCGACGGCGAGCCCGCGGGCCGGGTCGACTACGACTACTTCTCCGCCAAGCCCGCGGTCTACCGGCGGATGCGCGGCGAGGTGTCGGTCCCGTGAGCGTCGCTGTCGACCGGCGGCCGGTGAGCCCGGCCACGCTGTTCACCAGGGTGCTGTTCGTCGCGGGCGGCGCGCTGCTGGTCGTCCGCGCGGTCACGCACCTCGCGGCGGCGGGCGACCCGGTCCGCCTGGCCGCCGGGCTGCTCATGGCGGCCTACCTGGCGTGGGTCGTGCTGGAGACGCGGGTGACGTTCCAGGAGCCCTCGCACGAGGCGGCCGAGAGCCGCACGCTGACGGCGTACGCGTCGGCGCGCACGCTGGTGGGGATCTGCGCCGTGCTGCCCGCCGTGCCGTGGTCGGGGTGGTCGCCGTGGCTCGGCGTGCCGGTCGCGGTGTTCGCCGCCGGGGTCGCGCTGCGGTTCGCCGCGATCCGGGCGCTGGGCAGCCAGTACACCCACCACGTGGTCAGGCGCGACGACCACGAGCTGGTCACCCACGGCCCGTACCGGGTCCTGCGGCACCCGGCGTACTCCGGGATGCTGCTGGCCAACGCCGGGTTCGTCGCCTTCTTCCTCAACCCGGCCGCCGTGGTCGCGCTGGCCCTGCTCGCCGCCGCGCTCTGCTGGCGCGTGCTGACCGAGGAGCGGGTCCTGTGGCCGCTGCCGGGCTACCCGGCCTTCGCCGCCACCCGGTCCCGGCTGATCCCGGGGGTGTGGTGATGGCGGCGCTGATCGGCCCCGGTGACGACCGGCTGGTCGACGCCACGGTCGTGGGCCACAAGTTCGCCCGCCAGGAGGTGCTGCGCCACGCGGGTTTCGCGGTCCCGGAGTTCACCTGCGTCCCGGTGTCGGCCTTCGACACCGCCACCGAAGGGCTGGACCCGCCTCCGTCCACATCGGAAACCGATCTGCTCGCCTGGGCGCGGACGGCCAGAGCGGCCATCGCCGCCACCGAGGTCCCCGCCGACCTGGCGGGGGAACTGGTGGCCGCCGCCGAGGCGATGGGCGGGCTGGTCGCCGTGCGGGCGTGCGTGGTGGCCGATGAGCGCGGGGTCGGCGAGGACGGCGCCACCGACGCCTTCGCCGGGCTGACCGACTCGTTCCTCTACGTCCGCCCCGCCGACGTGCCCGCCGCCGTCGTCCGGTGCTGGGCGTCCGGGCTGAGCCCGGAGTCCGTCGCCTACCGCGCGCGCCGCGGGCTGGCGGCGGACTCGGCGCGGGTGGCGGTCGGGGTGCAGCGGATGGTCCTGGGGACCAGGTCGTTCGTGGCGTTCAGCCGCGACCCGCGCACCGGCGAGTCCTGCGGCGTGATCGCCGCCGCGCACGGGATCGGCGAGGGCGTCGTGCAGGAGCGCGCCGACGTGGACCACTTCTACGTCGATGGCGACGCGGTCCGCGCCGACGTGGTGACCAAGCGGTGGATGATGACCCGCGGCGACGACGGACCCGTCACCACCGCGGTGCCTGCCGACCTCGCCGACGCCCCGGTGCTGTCCGACGACCTCGCCCGCCGGGTCAACGACCTCGCGGGCAAGGTCGAGGCGTTCTTCGGGCTTGCCCAGGACATCGAGGGCACCATCACCCCCGACGGCCGCGTCCACCTCGTGCAGGCCCGGCCCGTCGTGTTCGCCACGCCGCCCGACGCGCCGCGGGTCCCGTGGAGCAACCACAACATCACCGAGAGCTTCCCCGGCGTCTGCGGCGCGCTGACCTTCTCCCAGGCCCGCGAGTTCTACAAGCTGGCCTTCCACGACGCCTACCGCAGGCTCGGGGTGTCCGAGCGCGGGCTGGCCGACAAGAAGCACCACCTGGACCGGATGATCGGGCTGCTCGACGGCCGCGTCTACTACCGGCTCGACGCCTGGTTCGCCCTGCACGGCCAGATCCCCGCCTTCCCGCTGGTGCGGCCGTGGTGGGAGCAGTCGATGGGCCTGGACGAGGCGAAGCCGCCCACCCGCGCCGACTTCGCGCGCGCCCTGCCCACCGTGCCGGGCCTGCTGGTCCGGCTGGCGAAGCTGCGCGGGTCGGTGCGCGGGTTCCTGGGCTGGTGGGACGACCTGGTCGAGCGGGCCGACGGGATGGCCGGGTGGTCCCCCGACGAGCTGATCGCCTTCCACCGCGCGATGTGGGCGCAGGTGGGGGAGCGGTGGGGCATCACCCTGATGAACTCCGTCTACCTGCTGTCCTGGGCGACGGCCACCTCCGCGCTGCTGCGCCGCTGGGTGGGCGCCGACGACAAGCGGATCATCGGCGGCCTGCTGCTCGGCGGCGCCGAGAACCGCTCCGTGCTGGGCGTGCGCTCCGCGATCGCCCTCGCCGAGCTGTTCGCCGCCGACCCGGTGCTCGCCGCGCGCGTGTGCGACGGCCCGGCCGACGAGGTGTGGGCCGACGTCGTCGGCGGTGAGCACGGCGAGCGCGTCGCCGCCGCCGCGGCCGAGCACCTGCGCCGCTTCGGCGACCGCGCGCTGCACGACCTCAAGCTGGAGGAGCCCTCACCCCGGCAGCGGCCGGGCATGGTCGTCGACATGCTCCGGCCGATGGTCCGCGGCGGGCTCACCGTCGCCGACAGCCGCGTCAAGGAGCTCGCAGGCCGCGCCGACGCCGAAGCCGACCTGCGGGCCAAGTGCCCGAACCCGGTGCGCAGGAAGGTGATCCGCGCGCTGGCGGCCGGGCTGCGCTGGTTCGTCAAGACCCGCGAGGACACCCGCTACTGCCGCAGCCAGCTCTACGGCCTGACCAGGGAGGTGCTCTGGCGGCTCGGCGACCACCTGGTCGCGGCCGGGCGGCTCGACGAGCGCGCCGACGTGGTCGACCTGTCCGTCGAGGAGGTCTTCGGCGCCTACGACGGCACCCTGCTCGACACCGACCTGCGGGCCACCGTGGCCCGCAGGCGCGCCGAGCGGCTCGCGGCCACCGCCCGGCCGGACCTCGACGCCCGGCTGAGCACCGCCCACGACCGGCCCGTGGCCGACGGCCTGCCCGCGCGCGTGGCGCCCGCCCACGGCGCCGACCGCCCCACCGAGCTGCGCGGCCTGCCATCGAGCAAGGGCGTCGTGCGCTACCCGGCGCGGGTCGTGCTCGACCCGTCGATCGATCCCGAGTCCTGCCGAGACCACATCATCGTCGCGAAGGAGACCGACCCAGGATGGCTGTTCCTCATGACGGCGGCCCGCGGGATGGTGGTGGAGCGGGGCACACTGCTCTCGCACACCGCGATCACGGGCAGGCTCCTGGGCATCCCGACCGTGGTGGCGGTGCCGAACGCGACGTCGCTGATCGAGGACGGGGCGATGGTCGAGGTGGACGGCGCGGCGGGAACGGTGCGCTTGCTGCCCGGCTAGCAGGCTACGTCGCGGGCAGCTTCCCGCCCGCGGCGTACCTGCCGCTGGCGCTGTTCTGGGGGCTGGGCACGACGGCGGCGTGCGCGCTGACCGACGCCCGGATCACCGGGTGGCTGCCCGACTTCGGGATTCTGGTCACGGTCGCGACGCTGCTGGTGAACCTGCTGCTGATGCGCGCGGTCGACGACATCCGCGACCTGGACTACGACCGCGAGCGCAATCCGGACCGACCGCTGGCCCGCGGCGATGTGTCCACACAGGACCTCGCGGTGCTGCTCGCCGTCGGGTCGGCCGTGGTGCTCGCGGCCAACGCGTGGCGCCCGGCGGTCATGGCGGTCCTGGCCGCCCAGCTCGGCTACGTCGCGGTGATGGTCACCGCGGAGCGGCGCACGGGGTGGCCATCGGGCGACGCGCTGTTCGTGAACTTCGCGCTGAGCCTGCCGGTACAGCTGCTGCTCAACGCGTTCCTCTACGCCGGGCTGCTGCACTCGCTCGGGCTGGGGCCGTCGTGGTCGGGCGCGGTCGGGGTCGTGGTGGCCACGGTGCTGTTCGCCCACTTCGAGTTCGCCCGCAAGACGATCAGGCAGCCGGGACCGGGGGAGCGGACCTACGTGCGCGCCATCGGCGTCCGCGGCACCGCGGCGGCCGCCATCGGCTGCGCGGTCGTGGCGATCGCCCTGCTCGCCGCGGCGGCCCGGCCGTGGTCGCCCGCCGCGCTGGTCGTGGTGCTGCCGCTGGTGATCCCGGCCGTGGCCGCCCTGCGCTTCCGGCGGCTGCCGCGCTGGCCGTACGGGTTGGCCGCGGGCTTCCTGCTCGCGGGCTTCGCAGGCCCCCTGATCGCCAACCTCGTGGAGCTGCTGTGACCGACCTGCCGTCCTTCCCGTTCGCCGTGGGCCCTGGCAGCGAGCCGCCGCCGGAGTACGCCGAGCTGCGCGGGTGCCCGGTGCTGCCGAGGGTCCGCCTCGCCAACGGCCGCGAGGCGCGGCTGGCGACCCGGTACCAGGACGTGCGGCTCGTGCTGTCCGACCCGCGCTTCAGCCGCTCCGCCTACGTCGGCACGCTGTTCGCCCGGTCGTCGGAGTCGCTGCCGCTGATCACCGTCGACGCCCCCGACCACACCCGCCGCCGCTCGGCGGTGGCGCACGCGTTCACCGCCCGCCAGACCCGCGAGCTGGCGCCGATGGTCGAGGAGGTCGCCAAGGCGCAGGTCGCCGAGCTGGCCGAGTCCGGGAACCCGGCCGACCTGGTCGCGGGCTTCACCGTGCCGTTCACCCTGCGGGTGATGTGCCGCGTGCTGGGCCTGCCCGAGCAGGACGCGGCGCTGTTCAAGCCGTGGGTCGACCCGATGATGTCCATCGGCCGCTACCCCGAGGAGACCGTCACCCGCGCCCACGCCGAGTTCCAGGCGTACTTCGCCGCGTTCGTCGGCGGCGTGCGGGCCGAGCTCGACGCGGGCCGCGCGGTGCCGGGCCTCGTGGCGGAGATGCTGAACCCCCGCACGCCGGAGCGGGCGCTGAGCCACGTCGAGGCGGTCGTCCTGACCGCGGGCATGCTGGTGGCGGGCTACGAGACCACCAGCAACGCCCTCTCGACCGTCGTCCACCACCTGTTGCGCCGCCCCGAGCTGGCGAACCGCCCGCTCGACCGGGTCATCGAGGAGATCCTGCGGTTCGTCTGCGGCAACGGCACCGGCGGCGTCCCGCACGTGGCCACGGTCGACGTGGAGCTGTCCCACGGCCAGGTGGTGCGCGCGGGCGAGGTCATCGTCCCGATCCCCGACGCCGCGAACCGCGACCCCGCCGTGTTCCCGGACGCCGACACCCTCGACGCCGACCGGGCGCCGAACCCGCACGTCGCCTTCGGCCACGGCGCCCACCACTGCCTCGGCGCCGAACTCGCCCGCCTGGAGCTGCGCGTCGGCGTCACCGCGCTGCGCGACGCCTTCCCCGACCTGCGGGTCGCCGTCCCCGAGCCGGACCTGCGCTGGCGCACCGACATGTTCGTCCGCGGCCTGTGGGAACTCCCCGTCGCATGGTGATCGACCCGAGGAGCCCCATGCTCTCCCTGCCCGCCACCCCGCTCTCACTGGACCCGGACGCGCTGCTGACCCGCACCCGCTCGGTCCGCAGGCGCCTGGACCTGACCCGCCCGGTCCCGCCCGCCCTCGTCGAGGAGTGCCTGCGGATCGCCCAGCAGGCCCCGTGCGGCTCAGGCCGCGCCGCCCCCCACTGGATCATCGTCACCGACCCGGGAACCCGCGCGGCGATCGGGAAGGTCTACCGCTCGGCGTTCGAGGAACAGTGGTCCGGGGTGAGCACGATCGGGTTGTCCGGCACCCACGAACGCTCGTTCGGCAGTGCGGCGCACCTCGCGCGCAACCTCGGCAAGGTGCCCGTCCTGGTCCTGGCCTGCCTGCAAACCGGCGCCCCGCTCCCCGAGGGCAACCAGGCGGGCCTGTGGGGAACCCTGATGCCCGCCATCTGGAGCTACATGCTCGCCGCCCGCACCCGCGGCCTCGGCACGACCTGGACAGCGGCCCACCTGCGCCACGAGAAGAAGGTCGCCGACCTCCTCGGCATCCCCGACGGAGTCCACCAGGCAGCCCTGATCCCCACCGCCTACCACCACGGCGCCGACTTCCAACCCGCCCCCCGCCCGCCCCTGGCCTCATCGGTCCACATCGGACACTGGTGACCACCTTGAGGACTTCGCGGCTCCTACTGGGACACCACGTCGCATCAGCGCCGGAGTGACCGCCCGGCGTCTGAGCCGTGGTGACGCCACCGCGGGAGGCGACACCACCTCGCGTGCGGTCGGGGGCAGCGGCGGCGACGCCGACAGCCGCAACACCGCCCGCTCCGGGAACTCCGGCGACTCGGGTGACTCCGGGTCCACCGGCGGCAACAACGCCGTCGGTGGTGTCCGGACGCCTGCGCGGGCCGCTTATCCGAGGCGGTTGGTGACGTTGGCGGGGTTGCCGCCGAGGTCGGTGTAGACCTGGGCCCAGGCGCGGTCGGCGGGGGTTGGGGCCTGGTTGTCGCAGTAGGGCTTGGCGTTGTGGGTGGTGTAGTAGCGGAGCAGGGCGAGGGTGTCGGCGGTGTCGCGCTGGGCGGGGTCGGTGTAGCGGGGACCCGGTGGCGCGGGTTGGTGCTGGACGCAGGTGAGGTCGGGGTTCTGGGCCTCGTCGTCGAAGCGGGGGCCCGGGTCCGGTGTGGTTGTGCAGGCGGTGACCAGGAGCAGGGAGACCAGGAGCGGGGGGAGCGGCAGGCGGCGCATGGTGTTCCTATCCGAGTCCGGCGGCGGCGCGGGCGGTGAGCCCGATGCCGACGAGGAGGACGAGGGTGGCGGTGATGACGGGCAGGAGTCGCGTGAGCCGGGCCGCGCGCCTGCGGAGCGCGCCGAAGCGCTCGAGGTGGTGCAGGCGGTCGCGCACGCGGACCAGGACCAGTCCGACGGCGGTGAGGGTGGCGGCCATGCCCAGGCCGTAGCCGAGGACGAGGACCACGCCGAACCAGGTCCGGCCCAGCCCGATCGCGCCGAGCAGCACCACCAGGGCGGACGGGCTCGGGACGAGCCCACCGGCGATGCCCATTCCCACCAAGCCCGCCCGGTCCAGTCGCCCCCACTGCCCATGTCCGTGCCCATGGCCGTGACCGTGCCCACGTCCGTGACCGTGCCCATGTCCGTGGCCGTGCCCATGGCTGGGCTCGTGGTCGTCCTGATGCTCGTGCCCCGGACTGTGACCGGCCAGGGCGAGTTCCGCGGGTGCGGTCAGGCGGCGGCGGAGGGCGGACCTGAGCAGGGCGACCCCGATCGCGGCGACCAGGAGGCCGCTGGCGATGCCGAGCCAGCGCAGCACTCCCTCACCGGCGATGGCACTGGACGCGCTGATCAGCAGGCCGAGGACGAGGACCCCGGCGGTGTGGGTGACCGTGACCGTCGCGCCCACGAGCAGGGCGTCCTTTGTAGACCCCTGCCTGCCTGCCAGGTAGGCGGCGATGATCGTCTTGCCGTGCCCGGGAAGCGCCGCGTGCGAGGCGCCGAGCAGCAGCGAGAGCAGGACGGCGAGCACGCCGACGACGGGGGTGAGGTCGCGGGTGCCCGCGAGGTCGGTGAAGGCCGAGGTGGCCTTCGCGACCAGGGTGTCCAGGCCGGTGGCGGTCGACTCCAGCTCGGCGGCTGTGCCCGCGTCGGGCCCAGGGCGTACCCGGACGGTGGCCGCGCGCACGTCGACGGGGTCGGCGAGCAGGTCCTCGGGGTAGGCGCGCAGCTCGTCGCTGACGCTGACCGCCGGGACGGGCGGGTCGAGGACGGCCACGCCGTCGCCGCGGATGGTCAGCTCGTGCCAGCCGACGCGGTCTGGGCGGTAGGTGTCGGCGAAGGCGAACTCGGCCTCGGAGCCCAAGCCGGCCGCCGCTGTGAACTCGCAGGTCACCCGGGTTGTGGCCAGGCCTGCCTCACCGGGCGGGAACTCCACCGACGACGAGGCCGCGGTCCAGCTCAGCGCGGTCCCGTCCACCGATGCGGTGGCGGCGGCGGCCAAGCCCGCGCACTGCCCCTCGGCGTATCCGGGGGCCCTGATCGCGGCCCGTTCCTGCACGGTCGGGATCTCGGCCAGGTCGATGACCGCCCGCAGCCGCACCTCATCGGGGGCGAGGGTGATGCCGTTGTAGTGGTTGACGGTGAAGTTGCCCAAGGGGTGGGCCTGCGCGAGGCCGGGGACCGCCAGGAACGCGCCCGCGGTCAGGAGCAGCAGTGCGGCGGCGCGCCTCATCGCAGGTCCTCCAGGGCTCGGCGGGCGGCGGGGGCGTGCAGCGGGGAGAAGCCGGGGTTGGTGGCCAGCGCCCGGTCCAGCTCGGCGGCGGCCTCGGCGTCGCGATCGAGCGCGGCGAGGATCATGCCCCGGTGGTAGGCGAAGGTGGCGTTGCGCCAGCCACCGGCCGCCGCCCTGTCGGCGTAGGCGAGGGCCTCGGTGTGCTCGCCGGACAGGTGCAGCGCCCAGGCCAGGGCGTCGGCGACCAGGACGTGCTGCCTGCGGTCCCACTCCGCCCTGGCCAGGCGCAGCGCGGTGGCGGCGTCACCGCGGTCGGCCGCGACCGCGGAGTCGGCCAGGTCGTCACCCGCGCCCGCCGCCTCGGCCAGCGTGCGCTGCTGCTCAAGCACGGCGAACTGGGCTCGGGCCTCGTCGGGCCGCTCCGCGGCGAGCAGGAGCACGGCGTACTCGTGCAGGTACTGCGGCAGGGGCATGCGCGCGGTCACGTCCTGGTACCCGGCGACAGCCGTGTCGAGGTCGCCGCGCGCCGCCGCGGTCTTGGCCTGGCCTTGCCGGAGCGCGGGGTTCGCGGGATCGGCGCGCAGGCCGTCGCCGTAGTGCCCGGCGGCGGCGTCGAGGTCGCCGGTGTCGAAGGCGAGTTCGCCGAGCTGGTAGTGGCAGAACGAGCGGTCGGCTGTGCTGGTCGCGGCGGTCAGGGCCCGTTCGAGGGCCTGGCGGGCGGTGCCGGTGTCGCCGCGCTGTTCGAGGTCGTAGGCGGCGCGGGTGAAGGAGGGCACCCCCGGTTCGATGTCGAGCATCCGCTGGACGGCCTCGGTCGCCGCCGCGGTCAGGCCGAGCTGGGTGTAGGCGTCGGTCAGGACGCCGTGGACCTCGGCGGCGCCCGGTGCGACCTCGCGGGCCTTCTCGCCCCAGTCCCGGGCGGCGGCGAAGTCGTGGCGGGCGTTGGCGAGCGCGCCCATCCCGACCAGGGCCGCGGCGTTGTCGGGCTCGTGCTCCATCGCGGTGGCGAGGGCGCCGTCGGCCTTGGCGTAGTACGACGGGTTGCCGGTGACGCGCGCCTGCTCCACGTAGGCGGTGCCCAGCAGCGCCCAGGTGGCGGCGTCGTCCGGGAGGGTGCGCAGCCGGTCCTGCGCCGCGGAGATGGCGCGGTTGAGGTCGGAGGTCTCGGCGGACTGGTTCGTCTGCGGGACCGCTGGCGCCTGCGGGGCGTCGGTGAGGGCGGAGACCGTCGCGCCGAGCAGGGCGATGCCCCCGCCGAGCGCGACGACGGCGAGGAACTTCCTGGTGGATGGCATGGCGGATCTCCGGGGAAAGGCGCCCCGGGAACCTGGCGGGTCCCCGGGGCGTGGTGGCTAGCCGAGGACGGGTGCGGTCTCCGGGCGGCGGCGGTAGAGCCAGACGCCGGACCCGATGAGCACCGCGGCGGCCAGTCCGCTGAGCGCGGACTGCCACGGGAACGTGCCGAACCAGGCGGCGGGCACGACGACCTCCCCGGAGGACCCGGTCTGGTTGACCGAGGTGCCGCCCGGCAGCGCGACGTACGGGAACACCGTGCCGAACGGCTTGTCGTTGGCGTTGACGCCGTCACCGGCGGCCAGCGCGTCGACGATGCCGGTCACCGCGGCGCCCTGCAGCGCCTGCACACCGATGTCGAGCACGTCGTCGGTGAGCCTGCGCCCGTTCGGGAAGCCCTGCAGGTCACCCGCGAGCACGCCGAGCCGGTCCGGTGACGCCGCCACCGGGACGGCCATGTTCAACCGGAGCTGCTCCGAGGGCCGGAACCGGTTGGCGCTGACGTCGGCGTTGTTCAACTGCGAGTTGAGATCGGCCTTGATCGGCCCGCCCGCCTTGGTGGTGATCCCGGTCAGGAAGATCTCCACCAGGTCGTTGCGCGGGGTGGCGGGCGCGGGCAGCCCGTAGATCGCCTCGATCAGGCGCGGCAGCTCCGGGTTGGTCACCCGCTGCACGAGCTCGGGCACGCGCGCGTCGCGCCTGGGCTCCAGCGAGTTGAAGGTGTCCTTGAGGCCCGCGGGAACCACGACCTCGTTGACCAGCGGGTTGCCCAGGCGCGAGACCTGCACCCACGGGCCGAACGCGCGCTGCTCGCCGGGGCGAACCAGCATCGACTGCCGCTCGGTGTCCGACCAGATCCCGATCACCGGGTTGCGATCGGTCCTGCCCTTGAGGGCCAGCTGGGACTTGGGCACCTGCAGCGCGACGGTGTTGACGTTGAACCCGCCGAGGGTGTCCTGCCCGACCTCGGACAGGTTGCCGCCGTAGAGCAGGTCGAACACCCGCAGGTCCAGGAAGAACGGGTCGTCGGCCTGGCCCGCGTAGACCTTCCCGCCACCGGGCAGGTTCGTGATGGCCTGGTTCCGCAGCGTGCCGTAGTCGGGCATGGACGCCGCGCCGGTGTTGGACGGCGCGACCCGGCCGTTGCGCACCAGGGTCTTGTCCGGCCCGTGGTGGTTGATCAGCTCCAGCGTGTAGGTCTGCCGGAACAGCAGGTTCTCGTCGTCCAGCGAGGTGACCGGGCCGTTGTTGTAGAGGAAGGTGTTCCTGCCACGCTGGTCCTGCGTGCGGAAGGTCCACCGGTAGGTCAGGTCCGGCTCGGCGTCGCCGTCGTTGTCGATGTTGATGTCGTGGCGGGCGTCGGTCGCCCACGGGTAGAAGTTCGGGCCGCCGTTGGGCTCCTGGAAGGGGTACCAGTTGGCGACCAGCGTCACCGTGTCCTGCGCGTCCGGGCTGACGAACGCGTACACGTCGGTGTTGTCGGCCGCCGGGTCTCCGGCGATCAGCGGCGCTTCCCGGTGGCTCGACGCGGTGGCGCCCGGCACCAGGCCGACCACCGCCGACGTCAGCGCCATCGTTCCTGCCGCGATCAACGCCGCAGCCGCCCGCCCGCGTCGGCGAGCGGGGTTCTGTGGGGTCATGCTCCATCCCTCCTGGGCCGCCGAAGGGCGGCCGTGGTCCTGGGCACATCCGCCGTTCGAAGAACGGACTGGAGGGAATTCGGAGCCGAACGTGATCCGGTTCACCCAGAGAACAAGGAATCTTATTCACCATACTGCTGCCAGTGGTATGCAACAGTGGTGGGAATTGGTCAGTGCTGATTCAACCGACCACTGTGTCCGGATCAGGCCTTCACACTTCCGGCCGCCAGACCGGAGCGCCAGTAGCGTTGCAGGAGGATGAAGGCGATGACCAGGGGAATGATGGACAGCAGGGAGCCGGTGACGACGATCGATTTCAGCCCTGGGTCCCTGGTGAGCTGGCTGTTGAGCGCGTAGAGCCCGAGGGTGACCGGGTAGAGGTCGTCGTCGGCGAGCATTACCAAGGGGAGGAGGAAGTTGTTCCAGATCGCGACGAGCTGGAACAGGAAGATCGTGACGAGCGCGGGGGCCATCAGGCGCAGGCTGACCGTCCAGAAAAGACGGAGGTCGCTCGCGCCGTCCACCCGGCCCGCTTCCAGCAGTTCGTCGGGAACCGAGGCGGCCGCGTAGACGCGGGCGAGGTAGACGCCGAACGGGCTGATCATGCTGGGCAGCAGGACCGCCCACACGGTGTTGGTCAGCCCCGCGCCCGCGAGCATGAGGAACAGGGGGACGGCCAGCGCGGTCGGCGGCACCAGGACGCCCGCCAGGACCACCCCGAACACCACCTCACGCCCGCGGAAGGCGAACTTGGCCAGCGCGTACCCGGCCATCGCCGACAGCGCGGTCGCCGCCACGGCGCCGCCGACGGAGTACAGGGCGCTGTTGGCCAACCACCGCAGGAACAGGCCGTCCTCGTAGGCGAGGGTGCGCCCGAGGTTGTCGCCGATGGCGTTCTCCCCGCCGAACCACAGCCCGAACGTGGTGGCCAGGTCGCCGCTGGTCTTCGTGGCCGCGAAAACCAGCCACACGACCGGGGCCAGGAAGTAGATGACGGGCAGCGCCATCAGCGCGGTGGGCAGCAGCGCCCTGGGCACGGGCGCGCTCACAGCGCCGCCCGGTCGCGGGTCACCCGGAAGAACACCGCCGACAGCACCCCGATCAGCACGGTGACGATCACGCTCATGGCCGCTCCCAGCCCGAAGTTCTGCGCCGAGATCTGCGAGTACGCGGCCATCGACGGCGTGTAGGCGCTGCCGATCGCCGTGGACACCGAGGCCATGACCTGCGGCTCGGTGAACAGCTGGAACGTGCCGATGATCGAGAACACCCCGGTGAGCACGAGGGACGGGCCGATCAGCGGCACCTTGATCCGCCACGCGATCGCCCAGCCGGACGCCCCGTCCAGCCGGGCCGCCTCGTAGAGCTCCGGCGGGATCGCGCGCAGCGACGAGTAGAGGATCAGCATGTTGTAGCCGGTGAAGGTCCACGTCGTGATGTTGGCGATCGAGTAGAGGATCACCTCGCCGGAGAGCAGGTCCGGCTCCAGCCCGAGCGGGGCGAGCACCTGGTTGATGGGGGAGAGGTTCGGCGCGTAGAAGAAGCCCCACATGATCGCGGCGATGGCGCCGGGGATCGCGTACGGCAGGAAGATGCCCAGCCGGAAGAAGCGCACGAGCCGCACCGCCCCCGAATCCAGCACCAGGGCGAGCGCCAGCGCCAGGCCCAGCATGACCGGGATCTGCACGGCCCCGAAGAGCAGCACCCGGCCCAGCGACGCGGTGAACCCGGCGTCGGCCAGCGCCGCGCTGTAGTTGCCGAGCCCGGCGAAGACCTCCTCGGCGGCGGAGTAGGTCGACTCCCGCCGCAGGGCGAAGAAGCTCTTCACGACCGCGTAGCCGACCGGGGCGAGGTAGAACAGGGCGAACCCGATGGCGAACGGCGCCAGCAACAGGAGCGCGGTCCGGTGCCGGGCCTGCCCTCGGTTGGGCCGCGCCCGAGGCCGGACGCGGGTGGTCACCATGGCCCGTTACTTCCGGACCGGGATGGACTGCCGTTCCAGCTCGGTGATCGTCTTCTGCCGCGCGGCGGCGAGCGCGTCGGCGAGGGTGCCCGACCCGCCCAGTGCCGCGCCGAAACCGTCGCGGACGTGGCCGTAGGTCTGCTCCATCGCGGGCCCCCACACGAAGTCCTGGCCGACCTGGGCCGAGGAGTCGCGGAAGATGTCGTAGTACTGCTGGCCCGCGAAGAACGCGGCCAGGTCGCCCGAGGGCGCCAGGCCCTCCTGCGCGTCCTTGGCGGCCGGGTAGATGCCGCCCTCGGCGGTGAGGATCGCCAGCGACTCGGGGGAGGAGTTGAGCCAGATCGCGAACTCCGCCGCCTCCGCCGGGTGCTCGGTGCCCGCGAGCACCGCCGTGGTCGACCCGCCCCAGTTGCCCGACGCGGCCTCGCCCGCCGCCCACTGCGGCAGCGGCGCCACGGCCCACTTGCCCTTGGTCGACGGCGCGGCGGCCTCCAGGGTGCCCGCGCCCCACGCGGCGCCGACCCAGGTCGCCACCGTCCCCGAGTCCAGCGCCTTGTTCCAGGACTCGGAGAAGCCCTGGAGGTTGACCACCAGGCCGTCGTCGAGCAGGCCCTGCCAGTAGTCGGCGACCTTGCGCGACGCCGGGTCGGCCAGGTCCACCGTCCACGCGTCACCGTCGAGCCGGAACCACTTGCCGCCCGCCTGCCAGACGAGACCGGCGAACCAGTTGACGTCCTTCTGCGGGAAGTGGGTGATGGCGGCCTTCGGGTCCGCCGCCTTGAGCTGGCGGGCGGCGGCGGCGTACTCGTCCCACGTCTTCGGCACGGCGATCCCGTGCTTGTCGAAGAGGTCCTTGCGGTAGAACAGCGCCAGCGGGCCGGTGTCCTGCGGGATGGCGAACACCCCGTCGCCCTGGAAGCCCGCCTGCGCCCACGTCCAGTCCACGAACCGCGGCGCGGCCTCGGCGACGCCGGGGCAGGCGGCCACGTCGCGCAGTCCCTGCTGCACGCGGAAACCCGGCAGGTTGTCGAACTCGACCTGCCCGAGGTCGGGCGCCTCACCCGCCTTCAGCGCGGTGAACATCTTGGCGTAGGTGCCCTGGTTGCCCTGCGGGGTGACGTCCACCCGCACCTGGATGTCCGGGTTGGCGGCGTTCCAGGCCGCGACGGCCTTGTCGACGCCGGGCAGCCAGCTCCAGAAGGTCAGCTCGACAGGGCCCTGCGACGGCGCGCAGTCCGCGGCCGTCCCCGGCGCGGAGCTGTCGGCGCCGCACGCGGTGGTGGTGAGCGCGGCCGTGAGCGCGGCGGCCACGAGGTGCCGGATTCGGTGTGCGGAGCGCTTCATCGCGGTTCCTGTCATCAGCCGGTTCCTGTCATCAGCGGGGAGGGAGATCAGCCGAGATCGGGTTCGGGTCGCAGGCTGATGGCGCGGGCCGTCGTCCCGTGCAGTTCGAGCAGGGCGACGCTGTTGGTCCCGGGGACGAGCACCGGGCCGGGCAGGTAGAGCCTGCGCTGCGGTCCGCGGTTCCAGTACCTGCCCAGGCAGAAGCCGTTGACCCACACGACGCCCTTCGTCCAGCCGTCGGTGTCGACAAAGGAGTCAGCGGGTATGTCCACAGTGAACTCACCCCGGTGCAGGACCGGCCCGTGCCCGGAAACCCGCTCCGGCGGCGCCGGGTCGCGCGTCTCGGGCGCAGCGCCCCAGTCCATCGGCACGGCGAGCAGGTCCCGAACCGCCCTGCCGTCGACGAGGATGTCGCCGAGGACGCCCTTGCGGTCGACCAGGTGCTCGCCGTAGTTCACCCGCCCCAGGTTCTCCACCACCAGCTCGACCGTCGACCGCGCGCCGTGGATCACCAGCTCGGCGTCGTGGACACCGTGTTCGCGGTCGAGGACGGCCACCTCGACCCCGTCGAGCAGCACCTGGGCGCGGTCCCGCACCCCGGGGACGCTCAGGCGCCGCGTGCCGGGCCCGTTCACGCCGAACTCGTAGGAGATGAAGCCGTAGTCCTGCCCGAGCGCCTCCATCGTGGCGGGGGCGGTCATCGGCACGGGTTTGCCCAGGGCGGCCCGGATGCGCGGCCAGCCCGCCACGGGCTCGACGGGCACCGCCGTCTCCGGCAGCACGCCGGGCAGCGGCGGCCGGGGGCGCGGGGGCAGACCCGTGTGCGCGGCGAGGACGTGGCGGTAGCGCTCGAACTTGGCGGTGGGGACGCCGTGCTCGCTCAGCGGGGCGTCGTAGTCGTAGGAGGTGATCGTCGGCTGGTACCGGCCCTCGTGGTTGGCGCCGTTGGAGAAGCCGAAGTTGGTGCCCCCGCAGAACATGTAGAGGTTCACCGACGCCCCGGCGGCGAGCAGCCGGGCCAGGTCCGCCGCGGCGTCGTCGGCGTCGCGGCGGTGGTGGGCCTCGCCCCAGTGGTCGAACCAGCCGTTCCAGAACTCCGTGCACATCAGCGGCCCCGTCGGCTGGTGCTCGCGGAGCACCGCGAGCGCGCGGCCCACCCCGGTGTCGAAGTTGACCGTGCGCAGGGCGCCGGGGTGCCCGCCGCGGGACTGCATGCCCGCGTCGGCCTGGTCGCTGGTGATGAGCGGGACGGTGACACCGCGCTCGCGCATCGCGGTGAACAGCCAGTCGAGGTAGGGGGCGTCGTCGCGGCCGACCGCGCCGAACTCGTTCTCGACCTGCATCGCGATGATCGGCCCGCCGCGGTCGTGCTGCAGCGGCACCAGCCGGGGGAGCACCTGGTCGAACCAGCGGGCGACGGAATCGAGGTACCGCGGGTCGGCGCCGCGGACGGCGCACCCGTCGCGCAGCAGCCAGGACGGCAGCCCGCCGAAGTCCATCTCCGCGCACGAGTAGGGCCCGGGGCGGGCGATCGCGCGCAGCCCGGCCTCGGCCGCGGTTTCGAGGTAGCCCACCACGTCCTCGCGGCCGGTGAACCGGAACTCGCCCCTGGCGGGCTCGTGGACGGCCCACGGCACGTAGGTCTCGACCGTGTTCAGGCCGAGGTGCGCCGCCCAGGCCAGCCGCGTCCGCCACTGCTCCGGCACGACCCGGAAGTAGTTCATGCTGCCGGACAGGACCTGGAACGGCGCGCCGTCCAGCGTGAACCCGTCGTCGACCACCTCGAACACCGGCCCACCATCCCTGTCGTGAAGGTTCCCGTGAACGTTCACGGGACGGTAGGGGCTGGTCCCGGTCCCGTCAAGGGCGGCTCAGCCGGAGGCGCGTTCGACCAGGCGGACCGGCATGCTGATCCTGATCGGGGAGCGCGGCTGTTCGCGCAGTTCGGCGAGCACGCGGACCAGGAGCGCCCCGTGCTCGTGCTTGTCCGAGTGGACGGTGGTCAGCGGCGGATCGGCGTACTGGCTGAACTCCAGGTCGTCGAAGCCGATGACCGCGCAGTCCTCGGGCACGCCCAGGCCCAGCTCACGCAGCGTCCGCACGGCGCCCAGCGCCATCAGGTCGTTGAAGCCGAAGATCGCGGTCGTCGGGCGCGCCGCCAGCAGGCTCCTGGTCGCCGCCGCCCCACCCGCCACGTCGGGCGACCCGACCACCACCGCGCCGTCGGGGTCGAGGCCGTGGCGGGCCATCGCCGCCACGAACGCCTCGCGCCGCTCGTCGACGGCCAGCCCGACGCTGCTGTCGAGCATCCCGATCGCCCGGTGCCCGCGGGCGACGAGGTGCTCGACCGCCGTCGCCGTCCCGCCCGCGAAGTCCGCGCTGACGACCGACAGCGCCGGGTCCCGCAGCGTGCGGTCGGCCACCACCAGCGGCAGCGCGGAGGTGTACCCGACGAGGTCAGCCTCGGGGGTCGCGTAGAAGAACCCCACCGCGCCCTGGGCGCCGCGGTCGACCAGGTCCACCAGCGCCGCGCGCTCGCGGCCCCGGTCGGCGTCGGTGTTGTAGAGCACGACGTTCCACCCGTGCTCGCGCGCGGCGTCGAACACCCCGCGCGCGACGGAGGGGTAGAACGGGTTGGCGATGTCGGAGACGATCAACCCGATCATGTCCGACTTCCGGGTCTTCATGCCCCGGGCGAACATGTTCGGGCGGTAGCCGAGCGCCGCCGCCGCGTCGAGCACCCTGGCCCTGGTCTGGGCGCTGATCTCCGCCATGTCGTTCAGCGCCCGCGACACCGTCTGCCGCGACACCCCCGCCGCCTTCGCGACGTCCTCGATGGTCGCCCGCGCGGGCGGGTCCACCCCCTCGTGTCCCACCGCGTCGTCCCTCCGAGCCGTCGTGGCCGTGAGCCTAGCCCCGACACCTTCCGGGCGCAGGCGATCCAACGGTGCGACGGCCCGGTGAGTCGCGGAGGACCGTCCGGACCCGCGTGGCCAATGGACTGAAACCAGACGGCAGCCGCTTCCGTTCAGACGGCGTTGGTCTGGCAGGCCGCCCGCGCGAGTCGTTCGGCGTCGTAACCCGCGGGGATGGCGGGGGTTCGCCGCGGTTGGGGCCGGGAGCCGATGTCGTACTCGGCGACCGCCGCCAAACCGATGTCGGCGGGGATGTTGTCGGTGATGCATGGGATGGCCATGACCACGACCGTCGCGGGCTGTGCGGGCCTCTCCGGCAGCAGATGCCCGGTGTGGCCCCACACGACCTTCTTGCTGCCGTCCGGTTGGGTGGAGCCGGGGTTCTCGCCCACCTCGCGGTTCCCGTCGAAGATCTGGTGGTAGGTGTTGCCGTCATCGATGAAGGCCTCACCTGGCGGGATCCAGACGGCGAAACCCATGTTCACCGCGCGGTCGGCGGTGGCCTTGAGGATCCCCTGGCCGAGTTCCGCGTCGGAGATCTCCGCCGCGGCGGGGAGGCGGTAGTCGCCGGGGCAGTTGTCATCGCCGAGGTAGGGCAGGTTCTCGTAGGAGGTGGCGGGGGTGATGGTCGCGTCGGTGATGTATTGCGCCCGTGGGTCCTCTCCGGAGAGCAACTTCGCCAGGTCGGCTTTCCACCCGACAGGTTGCTTGGCGACGACGAGCCACCTGCTGGTGCGCCAGCGCTGAACGTTCTCGATGGTCCCCTGCGGATCGCGCAGCGGTTCGCCGACGCAGTAGTGGGAGAAGCCAATGGTGCAGTCGCGGGGGAACCGGCCGATGGCCGGGTAGGACACCGACGGCCCTGCCCGGCCGTTGTTGCCGTTCTCACCTGAGGTGATGCCCACGTACGGGGCGGCGCGGTCCTGCGCGCCAGGGCAGGCCGCCTTCGGGCGGGTGGGCAACTGCACGGGCACGAAGAGGTTGATCAGCGAGATCACGAGGGCGCCCGCGCTGACAATGGCGGTGATCGCCGAGAGCCGGTCGTTGATCCACCCGGAGGGCTGCCTGATGGCCGCGGTCTCTCCCGGGTCCTGCGTGTTCACGGTCTGGGCCCGTGTCCGCGCGTGCCTGGCGCGGGCGTAGGCGATGGCGGCAAGCCCGATCCCGAAGAGGCTGGCGGCCACGACGTCGACCCGGGTCACCGCCTGGGCGCCGTAGAGCACGCCGTCGGCCACCAGCCGGGCGCGGCCCGCCAGCGTCAGCCCGCCCAGCAGGAGGAAGAGCACACCCAGCCCGAGCGCCCCGGAGACCGCGGTGGCGATGACCACCGCGGCCCACGCGACCCACGAGGTCCACAGGCCAAAGGAAGCGATCGCTCCCACCCCCAGCAGGAGAGGGGGTAGCACATCGGCGAGCAAGCCCAGCCGCAAGCTCTTGACCATGACCACACCTCCACGATTCGACCGTGCGCTCCGCGCGGGGGGCCGCGACGCTTGACGGTCGCGTCAGTGATCACATCGCCCCGTTCACCCGAGGTGTGACAGATGAGGGCCACTGTGTCCTGGAACTGTCGCCTTCTGGCGGCCGGTCACCCTGCCCAGAACGGGTCGTTGTGGCACCGCGGGCTCGGCCGACTCTCCCCGACGGGGTGAAGTCGGCCGGGTGCGTCACTCCTCGGTGTGGCCGAGGGAGGGGGTGGGCACGAACCGGGCGGTGGTGGTGGTCATGGCGTCGGTTTCGAAGACGACCAGCTCGTTGGTGCCTTGGCGCAGTGCGGGGCCGGGTACGTACAGCGTGCGCTGGGGGCCGCGGGACCAGTAGCGGCCGAGGGGGAAACCATTGACCCACACCACACCCTTGCCCCAGCCCGCGGTGTCCAGGTGGAGGTCGGCGGGGGCGTCCAGGTCGAATTCCGCGCGCAGGAGGACCGGGCCCGCGACGGAATCGCCGAGCGTGGCGGAGTCCGTTGGGTTGTCGGCCCACGGCGTGGGCGGGGTGCCCAGGTCGAGGGGGAGCACGTCCCAGTCCACAAGGGACTCCCCGGCCAGGGTCGCGCCCCCGATGACGCCCTTGGGCTCGCCGATGCGCGGACCGTAGTTGACCCGTCCCTGGTCCTCCACCAGCACCACCAACTCGCCCTCCGCGCGGCGCAGTCCGAGGGCGCGCTGGTGGTGTTCGCGCAGCAGGGTGCCGACTGGCTGGCCGTCGAGGAACACCGACACGCGGTCGCGGACCTCGCCGAAGCGGAGGACGGCCGGTCCGGGGTGGGAGATCCGCGTGCGCAGCAGGGCCAGGCGCGGCGTCGGGCTGAGTTCGTCCAAGGTCGGCGGGGCGCCGTGGTGACGCCAGGTGCCCCATCGCCGCGGCGCGTCGAGCAGGTGGACGGGATCGCCCAGCGGGAGGGTGAAGGACGGCGCCTGCCGCGCGGGTGGTGGCGGTTCGTCCGGCACGTCGTGGTAGCGGGCGATGACCTCGCGGAAGGCGTGGTACTTGGCGGTGGGGTTGCCCGCCTCGTCCAGGGGGGCGTCGTAGTCGTAGGAGGTGGCGGTGGGCTGGTAGACACCCTTGTCGTTGGCCCCGCTGGTGAACCCGAAGTTGGTGCCGCCGTGGAACATGTAGATGTTCACCGAGGCGCCCGCCGCCAGCAGGGCGTCCAGCTCGGCCGCGGTGTCCTCGACGGAGGTGGTGTGGTGGTGCGCCCCCCAGTGGTCGAACCAGCCGATCCAGAACTCCGAGCACATCAGCGGCCCGGTCGGCTGGTGCTCGCGCAGCGTCGCCAGCCGCTCGGCGCTGCGCGAGCCGAACGAGGCGGTCAGGTGCAGCCCGTCGAGGCTCCCGGCGGTGAGCATGTCGTGGGTGGGCTGGTCCACGGTGGTGAGCGGCACGGAGATCCCGGCGTCGCGGGTGTACTCCACCAGGGTCTTGAGGTACGTCTTGTCGTCGCCGAAGGCGCCGTACTCGTTCTCGACCTGCACCAGGATCACCGGACCGCCGTGCTGGACCTGCAGCGGCCCGACCACCTCGCAGACGCGGTCGAGGTAGTCGCGGACGGCGGCGAGGTAGCGCGGCTCGGCGCGGCGGACGCCCACCGCGGGGTCGCGGAACAGCCAGGCGGGCAGGCCGCCGTTGTCCCACTCGGCGCAGATGTAGGGGCCGGGTCGCACGATGGCCGTCATCCCGGCCTCGCCGACCAGGCGCAGGAAGCGGCCGAGGTCGAGCCCGCCGGTGAGGTCGAAGGTGTCCGGGGTCGGCGCGTGGGCGTTCCAGGGGACGTAGGTCTCGATGGTGTTCAGCCCCATCCGCCGCGCCTTGTCGATGCGGTCCGCCCAGTGGTCGGGGTGCACGCGGAAGTAGTGCAGCGCGCCGGACAGCACGCGGAACGGTCGGCCGTCGAGCAGGAAGTCCCGCTCGCCGATGGTGAACTCAGGCACGGTCGCCTCCGGTGGCGCGCAGCTCGACAGTGGACCAGGGCAGGGCGGAGATGACGCTTCCTTCCAGGAAGGCCGCCGAACGGCCGGTACCCCCGGCGGGACACCGGCCGTCGTTCAGCCCGTGCTGACGGTGAAACCCTGCTGGTTGCCGTAGTCGGCCAGGCTCGTCTGCCAGGCGGTGAGACCGGTGTCGAGGTCGGCGGAGTCCAGGTAGGCCCTGCCGACGGTGTCGCCGAAGACGCTGTTGGCGTAGAGCTGGTAGGGCAGGTAGCTCCAGCCCTCCGCGACCTGGCCCGCGGCGTCGGTCAGCACCTGGTTGATCTTCTGACCGCCGAAGTAGGCCGACGCCTTGTCTTTGAACTCTGCTGACCCCAGGTCGGCGGTGGTGGCGGGGAAACCGCCGCTGCCCAGGAATGTCCTGACGCCGTTGCCGTTGTTGAGCCACCGGACGAAGCCCGCGGCCAGGGTCGGGTTGGCGCTCTGCTTGAGCACGGACTGGCCGCCGCCGCCGTTCTCGGCGGTCACCGGCCTGCCGTCGTAGGTCGGCATCGGGGCCACGGCCCACTTGCCCGCGCCGTCCTTGACGGAGGACTCCAGCACGCCGGGCATCCACGCGCCGGTGGCCAGGGAGGCGATGGTGCCGTCACCCAGCGCCTTGTACCAGGCGTCGGACCAGCCGGGGATGGTGGAGAGCAGCTTCCGCTCGACCAGCCTGTTCCAGGTCGACGTCCACTTCTTCGCGCCGTCGTCCTGGAGGTTGATCGTCACGGACTTGCCTTCGGTGGTGAACGGCTTGCCGCCTGCCTGCCAGATCATGCTGGTGGTGAAGCCCGCGTCGCCGGTGTCGGAGGTGATGTACTTGGTCGGGTCGGCGGCGTGCAGCTTCTCGGCCGCGGCCACGTACTCGTCCCAGGTCTTGGGCACGGCGATGTCGTGCTGGTCGAAAACCTGCTTGTTGTAGAACAGCGCCATCGGACCGGAGTCCTGCGGCAGGGCGAACAGCCCACCGCCGACCTTCACCGAGTTCCACGTCGAGGACGTGTAGTCGGACTCGAACTCGCCGAACCCGTACTGGGCGAGGTCGACCAGCGCGCCGGTCAGGGCGAACTGGGGGAGCGCCTGGTACTCGACCTGGGCGACATCGGGTGCGCCGGAGCCTGCCTTGACCGCGTTCTGGAGCTTGGTGTAGTGGTCGTTGCCGGTGCCCGCGTTGACGTGTTTGACCTTGACCTTCGGGTACTCCTCCTGGAACGCCTCCACCTGGGCCTTGGCCGACGGGGTCCAGCTCCAGTAGGTGATCTCGCCGCCGTCGCGCAGGGCGGCCTCGACCGCGTCCTGCGTCTGGGCGCCGCCCGGCGAGGTGCCACCGGTGCCCGATGAGCAGGCGGAAAGCGCGGTGGCGATGGCGGTGGCCAGGACTACGGCCACCCTGGTGGTTGACATGGTTGGGTGTCCTTTCGCGGCGGTGGAGAGACCTACTGCTTGACGCTGCCCGCGGACAGCCCTGACTGCCAGAAGCGCTGGAGCAGCAGGAAAGCGACGACGAGCGGGACGACGGTGATGACCGAGCCGGTGATCACCAGGTGGTAGATCGGCTGGGCGGCCACACCGGATGCCTGGGCGCTCCACTGGTTCAGGCCCACGGTCAGCGGGTACCAGTCGGGCTCGCTGAGCATGATCAGCGGGAGGAAGTAGTTGTTCCACGTGGACACCACGGCGAACAGCGCGACCGTGACGATGCCGGGAACCAGCAGCCGCAGCGTGACGGTGACGAAGATCCGGACCTCTCCCGCGCCGTCGATGCGGGCGGCTTCCAGCAGCTCGTCGGGCACCGCGTCGGCGGCGTAGGTCCAGATGAGGTAGAGCCCGAACGGGCTGACCAGCGACGGGATGATGACCGCCCACGGCGTGTTGGTCAGGCCGAGGTCGCTGAACATCAGGAACGTGGGCACCGCCAGTGCCGTGCCGGGGATGGCGATGGCGCCGAGCAGGACGGCGAACACCGCGTTCCGGCCGCGGAAGCGGTACTTGGCCAGGCCGTAGCCCGCCGCGGTGGCCAGGACGGTGGCGCCGCCCGCGCCCGCCACCACGTAGAGCAGCGTGTTCCCCAGCCAGCGCAGGAAGACGCCGCCGTCGTGGGTGACGGTGTCGGCGATGTTGTCGAACAGCGCGAACGTGCCGCCGAACGACAACCCCGAGGTGGACAGCAGGTCCTGCTGCGTCTTGGTCGAGCTGATCAGCAGCCAGGCCAGCGGCGCCAGCGTGTAGACCAGGTACACCGACATCACGATGGTCAGGGCCTTCGACCTGTGGGGCCTGCGGAAGGAACCGGTGGTGGCCACGGTGCTCACGAGCCCTTCCGCGTGCCGCGCAGCTGCACGACGTAGGCGATGATCGCGGTGAGCACGCCCATGACGATCGCCACCGTGGCCGAGTAGTCGTACTGCTGGCCGCCGAAGGAGAGGTTGTAGGCGTACATGTTCGGCGTGTAGAAGGTGTTGATCACGTTGGGCGCCAGCGATCTCAGGATGTTGGGCTCGTTGAACAGCTGGAAGCTGCCGATGATCGAGAAGATCGTCGCGATCAGGAGCGCGCCGCGGATCGCGGGCAGCTTGACGCCCAGGATGGTCCGCAGCGTCCCGGCGCCGTCGATCGCGGCGGCCTCGTACAGCTCCCTGGGGACGATCTTGAGCGCCGAGTACAGGATCAGCATGTTGTAGCCGACGAACTCCCACGTCACGATGTTGCCGATCGAGGCGAGGACCCACTCGCCCGACAGCGGCTCGACCACCCGCCGCCCGAGCAGCTCGTTCAGGTCCCCGGCCAAGCCGAAGTTGGTGTCGTAGAAGAAGCCCCACATCAGCACCGCCACGACCCCGGGCACCGCGTACGGCAGGAAGATCACGATTCGGAAGAAGCCCGCGACGTGCAGCCGCGCGCTGTCGACCGCCAAGGCCGCGCCCAGCGCCAGCAGCAGCATGACCGGCACCTGGACCGCCAGGAACAGCAGCACCCGCAGGAAGGACTCCCAGAACTTCGCGTCGGTCAGGACTCGGGCGTAGTTGGCGAGCCCGACGAACTCCGTGCCGCCGAAGAACACCTGCTCCCGGAACAGGCTCAACCACAGCGCGTAGGCGATCGGCGCCAGGAAGACCAGGGCGAACACGACCAGGAACGGCGCGACGAACAGCCAGCCGCGGCGGCCGGTGCGCCCGCGGCGGGCGGCCTTCACACCACCACGCCGTCGATCTGCAGGGTTTGCACCTGTCCGGCGCCGAACGGGACTCGGAGGGACTTGCCGTCGAGTCGGGTGTCGTCGCGCCGGGTGTAGCGGTCACCGCCCGCGGGGACGGTGGACCAGCGGGGCACGAGTCCGCCCGTCCCGCCGAGGACCTGGCCGAAGCGGGACAGGTCGAAGGTCAGGGTCTGCGCGGCCCCGGCGTTGGCGGCCACGATGACCAGGCGGCGCGCGGTGGCGTCGTGGGCGGCGACGGCGAGGTCGCTGCCGGTGTCGAGCAGGCGCATGCCCGGCCGGATGTGGCGGGTGAACTGGGCGAGCACGTAGTACTTGGTCTCGACCGTGCCCGCCCGCAGGGTGCTGCCGTCGTAGCGGATGGCTCCCCAGCCCGCGGTGGGGTCCATGACCTGCCAGTAGCACCAGGCGGTCGGCCGGAGCCAGCGGAAGTCGAGCAGCAGGCACCGGGCCGTCTGCATGCCCGAGCCGTCGCCGTCGCCGTGCTCGGAGTTCCACAGGACCTTGCCCGCCGCGCGCACGTCGTTGTGCAGGAGGTCGCGTCGGCCGCCGGTGCCCTGGTAGCCGTGCACGTTGACCTGGCGCACCAGCGCCTTGGTGGTCGGGTCGAAGCTGTTCCAGGTGGTGCGGGCGAGGTCGTAGCTGGTCTCGTCGGAGGCGGAGATCCCGATCCCGCCCACGCCTTGGCGGTTCAGCTCGGTGCGCAGGTGGGCCAGGACGCTGCGCTGGGTGGTGGCGTCGATCTTGCAGCCCTCTTGGGTGCCGTTGGCGTGCCAGTAGGCCGAGGACGGCTCGTTGAACGGGTCGACGGTCCGGAAGTTCACGCCCCACTGGTCGCGGGCCCGGCGGGCGGTGACGGCCAGGTGGTGGGCGTGCTGGCGGTGGTTCCACGGCTGGAGGTTGGTGTCGGCGGCGTTCGCCGCGCCGGAGGGGTTGTGGTTCAGGCACATCCACCACATCGGCGAGTTGGCGAACAGCTCGCTGACCGCGCCGCGCTGGGTGGCCTTGACCAGCGCGGCGCGCTGCTTGGCGTCGGCGGCCCAGTTCCACGCCGAGGAGTTCGGGTCCTCGTTGTTCCAGTCCTGCCAGAAGCCCTCGACCTGCTTGAACCGCGGGATGTTCGGCGAGGCGGCCATGCCCGCGCCGTTGACGGTGTTCCAGCTGGACGCGCCGAGGTTGTAGCGCGCGATGTTCATCCCCAGACCCGGCAGCGCCGCCCCGTTGTAGGTGACGGTCCTGGTGGTGAAGAACAGGTCGGCGAAGTCGTCCCGGTCGCCGAACACGGTGGCCCACCACGCCAGCGAGGTGCCCCAGCCCTCCCACGTGCCGTGGGTGACGCCGGGGTTGACCCCGATGGTCGCGTCGGCGCGGGCGATGCTCGGGCCGAGTGCCCCCGCCGCGGCGGCGGCACCTGCCGCGGCCAGCACGGTTCTGCGGTTGATCATGTGTTTCTCCTTGGCGGAGTCGCCGTGGGGTGCGACAAAAGAAGGCAGGGATTCACCAGGGTGTGGGCCGAACTTCGACCGCCTGCGGGACCGGATGCTCCAGGTGCGGAGTCATGTTTACGTAAACATCGGTGATGTGACTGTAACCTGGCACACACGCGGGTGTCCAGTATTTGTGTACTGCGGTGTTGTTCCGGGCGCGCGCGGTCAGGCTGGCGGCGGTGCCGTGCTGTGGCGCACGACCAGCCGGGTCGGGACCAGGGAGGTGCCCGGCTCGACCGGGTCGTCGCGGACCTGGCGCAGGACGCGGTCGACGCAGCGGCGGCCGACCTCGGTGAAGTCCTGGTGGATCGTGGTCAGCGGCGGGATGAAGGAGACGCAGTCGGGGAGGTCGTCGAAACCGACCACGCTGATGTCGCGCGGCACGATCAAGCCCTTCTCGTGGAACGCCCGCAGGATGCCCAGGGCCATCTGGTCGTTGGCGGCGAACACGGCGGTGCAGCCCGGCTCGTCGGCCAGGGCGCGGCCGATCCGGTACCCGGATTCCGACGACCAGTCGCCGCGCAGCAGCGGGGGGACCGGGCGGCCTGCCGCTTCGAGGGTCTCCTGCCAGGTCGCCGCGCGGTGTTCGGCGGCGTAGGAGTGCTCGGGGCCCGCCACGTGCCACACGGTGTGGTGCCCCAGTTCGAGCAGGTGGTCGACCGCCTGCCGGGCGCCGTCGGCCTGGTCGGTGTCCACGACGCCGTAGCGGTCGCTGCCGTTGGAGTCGACGACCACCACCGGGACGTCGATGGGCAGGGTGACCGTGGCGGCGTCGAGCAGGTGCACCTCCATGATCACGATGACGGCGTCGACGGCCAGTTCTCCCAGGCGGGTGAACGCGCCCATCACACCGTCCTGAGTGGGCACCGCCACGGGGATGAGCGTGATGGCGTAGCCCTCGTCGGCGGCGTTGTCCACAATGGCCTCCAGCGTGCGGCTGTTGCCGACGGTGGAGAGGGTGAACAGGATGACGCCGATGGTGCGGAACTGGCCGTACTTCAGGGCACGCGCCGCGCTGTTGGGCCGGTAGCCCAGCTCCCGCATCGCGGTCAGCACCTGCTCCCGCGTCGAGCCCACGACGCTCGGGTGACCGTTGGACACCCGCGACACGGTCTGCGCCGAGACACCCGCCCGGCGGGCGACGTCGGCCATCGACACCCGCCGCGAGCGGCGCGCGGGCGGGTCCTGGGGGATGTCCGCCGCGGGGATCGAACGCACGCCGGACCACTCCCTCCCAGGCTGGGTGCTACGTCGCGGTAACTATAGCGCGTTGCTGTTTGCGCAAACATCGGGCGACGGCACTGCCCTGGCACCGGTGGGGCCGGGTCGGGCACGGGTGTGGATCAATGACGCGACCTGGGCGGATCGCGGAGCGAACGGCGGGTGCTCAGTTGACGGCGATCCGGCTCTGAGGCCCGGGTCCGTCGTTCTTCTTGCCGGGTTCAGCGCTGGGCAGGTTCTTCTCCAAGGCGGCGACGTACGCCTTCATGAGGTGGTCGCGCATCCCGTCGCCTGCGGGGGCGAACGCGTCGGCGGTCATCCCCTTGGCACGGTCGACCAGGTTCGACACCGCGGGCATGGATTCGCGGACCCGGCCGGCGGAGTCGATGTAGCGCAGGGCGGCGACGTGGCGGAACACGGGTGCGGGCGGGACCTGGGCGACGATGTCGTTGTTGTTGACCACCCGGAACGTGCGTCCGGCGAGGGCCTCGTCGTAGGCATCACTCAGGCCGCCGTCGCAGGTGCGGGGCTGGCCGAAGGTGTAGACGCCGTCGGCGGAGAGGCTGGGGTCCTCGAAGTGCAGCCAGGCCGCGGCGAGCATCGCCAGGGCTCCGCCGAGGCTGTGCCCGGCGAACCAGACCGTCTGCTCGGCGTCGCGCAGTTCGGTGATGGCCGCGCGCACCGAGGGGAACACCGCCTGCAGCGCCTTGGCGAATCCGTAGTGGACCAGGCCGGTGTTCGCCGGGCCGGGCCACGGCGGGGTGGTCGTGTCCGAGAGCCAGTCCCGCAGCTGGACCGGCTCGGTGCCGCGGAACGCGGTCACGACCATCGTCGGGCTCGCCATGGTGTACGCCTGGGTGTCGCTGAGCGCGAACGGCGGCTCGAACGCCGAGTGGTGGTGGCGGACCCGGTCGAACCCCCACTCCGCGGCGGTCGCCTCGACCCGGTCCCGGTCCGCGTAGGCCAGTTCCGCGGCCTTGGCCAGGCAGTACGCCTGACGGGCGTCATACCCGGTGGCCCGGTGGTTCAGCGTGGGAGCAGACATCATCCATCCTCCTGCGACACATTCCGACGGCGGCCGCGTTACCGCCGCCCACCCTCCGTGCCTACCTCGGGCACCGTTCACCACGCCACAGGCCGCGCCCGTCGTTCACCCGTCGGGGACGCCGCATCACCCGCCTTCACCATTCTGGTTGTGAACCGGCGCAGCGCGGGAGTTGCTTTACGCGATCTTGCTCGCAAGGGTGGGGGCAAACCCCTGCTTAGAACGGAGCGGATGCCCGATGGCCCACATCGACCTCGGCGTGGACGAGTCGCAGTACCCCGGGATCAACGGACCGATGCGCTTCCGGCCGGAGACGGCCGGGCCGCTCAACGAGCTGGCCGAGGTGTTGCTGCGCCGGGAGCCGCACCCGCTGACCCCGGGCGAGCGCGAGCTGATCGCCGCCTACGTCTCCGGGCTCAACGAGTGCACCTTCTGCGCGACCTCGCACTCGGCGTTCGCCGCCGCGCAGCTCGACGAGGGCATGACGCTGGTGCAGCAGGTGCGCTCCGACCTGGATTCCGCGCCGGTGACGGCCAAGATGCGGGCGCTGCTGCGCATCGCGGGCGCGGTGCAGAAGACCGGGCGCGCGGTCACGCCGGAGATGGTCGACGCCGCCCGCGGTGAGGGCGCGACCGACCTGGAGATCCACGACACCGTGCTGATCGCGGCGGCGTTCTGCATGTTCAACCGCTACGTCGACGGGCTCGGCACGCTCGCGCCCGAGGACCCCGAGCGCTACGCGGCGGCCGCGGCCCACATCATCGAGAACGGCTACGGCGCCTCCCGCTGACCACTGGGACGCGGGACCGTTGACCGAATAGTCCCGTTCGCCTGTCCATCACCGCGACCGGGACTCAGGAACGCCGCGTGCCGCGGCACGGCACCCGCTGTGGGTGCCGTGCCGCGGCGATGGCGGGCAGGGTCAGAACCAGCCCGGGGAGTTCGGGTCGCCCTTGATGACGACGACGAAACCCGTGGAGTCGCGGAAGGAACCGGCCTCCTCGAAGGTCGGGGGCTCGTAGACCGCCTTGGTGTTCTCGTTGTCGATGTTCTCGTTGCGCATGTCCACCCTCACTTTCGTTGTCTCCCGCCCCGGTGGGCGGGCACATCTGGGGGGTCAGGGCCCGGCAGGCGGGACCACCAGCAGCCTGCCCACCTGGTCCGCGGCGACGGTCTCGCGGATGAGGTGGCCCTCCACCTCGATCCAGGCGTGGGCGGCGAAGGGCGGGGACAGCACCACGCCCGTGCACCACGTCGGCCAGGTCCCGTGCAGCCTGCACAGCAGCGCCGCGGCGAGGGAGCGGGGCAGGCAGGCGCGGTAGGCGTTGAGGCCGAGGCTCGACGACAGCACCGAGCCCAGCGCCAGCTCCGCCTCCTCGACGGTGGCGGGCCTGCTGCCGCGCCGGGCGAGCTCCAGGACCTGGCGCAGGCGGTCCGGGGAGAGGCGCACCAGCAGGCGCGCGCCGACGATGGCCGCCCGCGTGCGCGCCCGCAGCCGCACCGGACGCCGCCGTGCCCGGGCGTCCCTCGGGATCATGATGTTGATGGTCACGAGCGGACCACCCCAGCGGCGCGCATGCTCGCCAGCACGGCGGTGATGTCGGCCGCCGCGCGCTCGTCGTCGACGTCGAAGCGCTGGGCGAGCCGGTGCGCCGCGTCCCGCTCGCTGCCGCCGTCGCGGAGCGTGCTCATCACGAGCCCCGCGGTGGGGTTGAGCTTCCAGTAGCGCCCGCGCTTGCGGTCGAGCAGCACCACGCCGTACTCGGTCTCGGTGATGGCGATGTGGTCGGCGAAGTCGATGATCACCGCGCACCTGCTTCCTGTCGCCTGCTCGTGTGGCGGGGCCGGGGACTGGCCGTGCGCAGCCACGTCTCGCAGGCCAGCGTGGCGAACAGGCCGTTGTCGGCCAGCTCCGGCGAGTCCGGCACCGCGCAGGTCTCCCGCAGCCTGCCCGCGTCGACCAGCCCGGCCGCGCCGAGCGCCGAGTCGTCCCACAGGGCGGCGAGCTCCTCGCGGTGGTGGCGCAGGCCGGTGGCACAGGCGGTGTCGCCGGTCGCCTTGGTCTGGCGCGCCAGGACATCCTCGGGCAGCACGCCGCGCATGGCGGTGGCGAGCAGGCCCTTGTAGGCGAAGGGCGAGACCCGGTCCTCCGGCCGGACCGCCAGCGCCGCCGAGATCACGTGGTCGTCGAAGTACGGCAGGGCGATCGGGACACCGGCCTCCCGGTGCACGTCGCGCCAGGCGGCCATGTCCCGGGTGGTGATGTCGATGGCCTCCAGCTCCGCGTGCCGTCCCCTGGTCGGGGCGAGCGGCTCGGCGTCCTCCGCGGCGCGCGACAGGGCGTCGGCGATGAGGTCGAAGCAGTCCTCCGTCAGCCAGTCGCACATGCGGGGCCGGTACTGCCAGGCGAGCCGCACGCTGGTGATCTCCATGGCCGCGGTGTTGCGCGGGTCGATGTCGGCGAAGGCGCGGCGGAACGAGCGCCGGTCGGCCATCGCCGACAGCAGCTCGCGCCACGGCCAGGAGAACAGGACCCGGTGGCCGCGCAACTGCTGCGCGGTGAGCCACGGCCTGCGCAGGGCCAGTGCGTGGTAGTGCGCGGGCTGGCCGAGGAACAGGTGGTCGCCGCCGATCCCGGTCAGGTGCAGGCGGGAGCCGCGCCGGGCCATCCGGCGCACGGCCGTCGTGGCGCGCCGCCGCGTCATCACGATCCCGCAGGGCTGGTCGAACCGGTCGCGCTCGTCGACGACGCCGTCGTAGAACAGCCCCCACTCCTCGGGGGTGAAGACGTCGTGCTCGACGCCGGGCAGGTGCGCCGCCCCTCGGCGCGCCCACGCCAGGTCGTCGGTGGTGGGGTCGGCGCCGGTGCACACGATCAGCTCACCCGGTTCGAGGGTGCGCGCGGCGAGGAAGGCCACCGAGGTGGAGTCGAAGCCGCCGGACATGTCCGCGCTGACCAGGCCGCCGTGGCGGGTCCGCAGCGCCACGGCCGCGTCGAGTTCGGCGCGCACACCGCGGGCGCCCGCGGCGAGCGGGACGACCGGCTCCGGCGGCCGGTGCCAGCGCACCAGCCGCGCCCGGCCGTCGCGGTGCGACAGCGCGAGGTAGCGGCCGGGGCGCACCGGGTGCACGCCGGTCCACATCGGACGGTCGGTGAGCGGGTACGGGGTGGGCATCATCAGCCGCGTCGCGAGGGACGCCCGGTCGACGTCGGCGCCGGTCAGCCGGGCGAGCGTGGCCGCGCGGTCGGACACGACGGTGACGCCGCCCACCACCGCGTGGTAGACCCGGCGGACGCCGTATGCGGTGCCCTGGGCCCGCAACCGCCCGCCGACCGAGGCGAACGCGTGGAAGCTGCCCCGCCAGTCCTCGAGGAAGGCGTCGAGCTGACCGACGTCGCGGAGGCGTTCGACGACGGAGGTCAGACCGCGCTTCGTCACGTCGAACAGCCCGATCAGCGCCACCGCCCCCTCCCCGACCGCGACGGTGAGGACCTCGTCCTCATCCCACCGCCCGACGATCCACGGCCGCCCGGACGGATAGCGCACGGTCCGCGCCCCCGGCGCGAGCGGATTCCACGACCGCCACAGCGCCTCGCCCCGCTCGGAATCCGGGAGAACCACGAATTCCGGAAGATCATCCCCGATCATTGACGCCTCCTCCCCGTTCTTTCTCGACCATAGGGAGCCCCGCGCCACGCCTTCAACACCGTGCAGATTGTTGAAAGAGACGTTGACATCATCGGTTCGCGGCCGCCATGGTGCCACTCTGGCAACGATTCCGCGGGCAATCGACATCCATTGTGGACCGCGAACCGCAAGGCGAGTTCGTCAAGTCGACATCACCTACACCCCTGCGCGGGCTCGGACCTTGGAAATGTCCGTCATCGGTGAGCCGGTCCAGCATCGGCGTGCGGCGGTCGACGGAGAACCGGGCATGACCAGGCCGGTCGGACGAACCGGTCGACCTGGTCGTACCGGACAACCGATCTGCAACCGGCGTGCAACCAGGTCGGCTGACGCTCAAGGGGCCTTGCAAACCACCTTTGAAGGAGGCCCCGATGCGCATACCCACGCAGCGGCGGAGACGTGTTCCACTTGTTGCGGCGGTGGCCTTGGCCGCCACGCTCGCCCCTGCTCTTGTCGGGGGTTCGGTGGGGGCGGCGGCGCCTGCCGCTGCCAGTCAGTGCGGTCCGATGGACGTCGCCATTGTTCTCGACACCACCGGCAGCATGGGTGGTGCGCTGTCCAACGTGCAGTCCGGGCTGACGGCGATCCTGTCCGACGTCGCCTCGCTCTCCGGTGGTGACTACAAGCTGGCCCTGGTCAGTTTCCGCGACAACGTGACGGTGAACGTCGACCTCGCGGCGGGGAACCAGGCCGCGGTGTCGGCGGCGCTGGCCGCGCTCAGCGCGGGGGGCGGGAATGGCGAGCCGGAAGCCTCTGACGAGGCGCTGAACACCACCGTCAACAACCTGCCCGCGCCGGGCCGTCCGCAGGTCGGCAACTTCGCGGGCACCTGGCGGACGAACGCGACCAAGCACGCGATCATGGTGACCGACGCCCGTCCCGGCGGCTTCGACGACGCCCACACCGCCGCCGACGTGGCCAACGCGCACAACGTCGCCCTCGACGCGCAGGCCAACGGCATCAAGCTGACCCCCATTCACGTGCCGACATCAGCCGCCTTCACCAGCACCATCGTCCCGATCATGCAGGACTACGCCAACACGAGCGGCGGCTACGCCTACACGACCAGCTCGAACGGCAGCGACACCGCCGCCTACATCCGGCGCGCGCTGCACAACTGCCACCCCACCGACGTCTACATCCGCGACAACGGCGCGGACGCGGGCGTGGAGCCGCTGGTCTCCGGCTCGGCGTACAGCAGCCCGGACATCCGGGTGTGCACGACGGCGGCGCCGTGCCCGGGCACGAACCCGATCGCGGGGCAGACGAACTACGTGTTCGTGACCCTGAACAACCCCGGCCCCGGCGGGTCCGGGACCGGGGTGGGCACGCTGAAGCTCTACTACACCGCGCAGGGCGGCGGCGCGCAGTGGCCTGCCCACTGGACGCAGTTCGGCCAGCTGAACGGTGTCTCGGTGCCCCCGGGTGGCACCACCGTGATGGTCCCGTGGCACAACGTCCCCGGTCCCGGCCACTTCTGCCTGCTGGCCCGCTGGGAGTCGGCGACCGACCCGATGACGTTCGCCGAGACGACCGCGACGCACACCAACGCGCGCAACAACAACAACATCGGCTGGCGCAACATCAACTCGGTGGCGGCGCTGCCGGGCACCAAGCCGATCGTCCGCCCGTTCCAGGTGGGCAACCCGTTCCAGCAGCGCATGGCGACCGACCTGGTGCTGGCCGCCGGCGAGCAGGCGTTCGACGGCAGGCTGGTCGTCGACCTGGGCCCGGAAGGGCTCAAGCGCTGGCGGGCGTCGGGTGCGAAGGGCGAGGGCGTGCGCCAGGTCGGCGAGACGCAGCTGGAGGTCGTCGACCCGCGCAGGGCCGTGCTGCACGACATCGCGCTGGACGCGGGTGAGCGCCTTGAGGTCACCCTGACGTTCACCGCCGGTGACCGGGCCGCTGAGGGCCAGGTGGTGCGGATGTTCCAGACCGACCAGAGGGGCGAGGACCTGGGCGGGGTGGAGTTCGTCATCACCCGCAGGTAGGGGGAACCGCGCCCGGCCGCCCGCAGGGGGCGGCCGGGCGCAGCGGTGCGCCGGTGGAACTCCGGGGCAAGGCCGTGTTCAGGGGTGAACCGTGATCAGCCGGTGGGCCAGGTATCCACTGTGGTCATTAGGGGCGGATGATTCGGCGGAGGTTGGGGAGGCGGGTGGGGCCTGGGGGGTGCTCGGCGATCCAGGGGCCTTCGATGGAGGGGTCGAGGACGCCTTCTTCGAGCCAGGTGTGGTTGCCCGCGAGGATGCTGGCGGCGAGGTCGCGGTCCTGGGCGTCGGTGTTGGTGTCGAGGTGGGTGAACAGGGTGTCGATGCGGTGGCGGGCCTGGTGGCAGAAGGTGTCGGCGAGGTCGAGCGCCCGGGGGCCCGCGCAGCGGGTGGCGTAGACGTGGGTGGCGGCCATGGCGTACAGCTCGCTGGCGATGTCGACGAGGCGGCCGAGGTGGAGTTGGCCGGTTTCGGGGGTGGTGGCTGCCAAGTGTGCGGCCAACCACCGGGCGGTGGCGTCGGCATAGGTGAGGTGTTCGGCGAGGGGGCCCGCGTGGGTTGTGGGTGGGTGGGCGGTGCCGCCGGTGGGAAGGGCGTTGGCGGCGTCGTGTCCGATGAAGGCGCGCATGACTTCGCTTGAGCCGTCGAAGATGCGGCCGATGCGGAGGTCGCGGAGCAGTTGCTCGGCGGGGACGCCGCGCTCGCCGCGGGCGGCCGCGGACTCGGCGGTCTCGTAGCCGCGGCCGCCGCGGATCTGGACCAGCTCGTCGGCGACCTGGCACGCCTTCTCGGTGGCGAAGAGCTTGGCGAGTTCCGCTTCCACCCTGGTGTCGCGCGTCCCGGCGTCGGCGTGGCGGCCGGAGACCTCGACGATGGCCTCCAGGGCGAACGCGGTGGCCGCGATGAAGGAGATCTTCGCGGCGACCGCCTCGTGCTCGCCGATCGGGCGGCCCCACTGCACCCGCACCGCGGACCACTCGCGGGCGATCTTCAGGCTCCACTTGGCGGCCGCGGCGCAGACCGCGGGCATGGAGAGCCTGCCGGTGTCCTGGGCGGCGAGGGCGATGTCGAGGCCGTCGCCCTCGCCGCCGATGCGATTGCGGGCGGGGACGACGACGTCGTGGAACCGGATGACGCCGTTCTCCACCCCGCGCAGGCCGAGGAACGCGTTGCGGCGCTCGACGGTGATCCCCGGGGTGTCGGCGTCGACGACGAAGGCGGTCATCCCGCCGGGGGCGGGCCCGGACTCCGGGACCATGGCCAGCACCGCCATCAGGTCGGCGAGCACGCCGTTGGTGGCCCAGAGCTTGACCCCGTTGAGGACGTAGCCCTCGCCGTCCGGCACGGCCGTGGTGCGCATGCGGAACGGGTCGTTGCCGATGTCGGGTTCGGTGAGGAGGAACGCCGAGATGTCGCGGGCGCAGCGGGGCAGGAATTCCCGCTTCTGCTCGTCGGTCCCGAACAGCAGGACCGGCTGGGGCACGCCGATCGCCTGGTGGGCGGCGAGCAGCTCGCTCAGGGCCGAGTGGACGCTGCCGACCAGCATCAGCGCGCGGTGGTAGCAGGCCCCGGGCAGGCCGAGCCCGCCGTACTCGCGCGGGATCTTGACGCAGAACGCGCCGAGGTCCTTGAGGCCGGTGATCACCTCGTCCGGCACGCGGTCGTCCCGCTCGATCTTCCTGCTGTCCACTTCGGTCAGGCAGAACTCGCGCAGCCGGGCGAGGAACGCCTCACTGTCGTCATCGAGGCGCAGGCCGGTGTCCGGCGGCAGGTCGAGCAGGTCGAGGCGCACCCGACCGAGGAAGATCTCCTTGCCGAAACTGGCGGCGTCCACTGACATCCCTCACACGGTCGGCTTGGCGGTGATCATCGACAGCGGGCCCGCCGCGCGCAGGGCGACGGACTCGACGGTGAAGCCGGTCTCGGCCAGCATGGCGCGGAAGTGGCTCTCGGTGCGCTCGCGCCCACCGGAGTTCACCAGCATGTTCAGATCGGTGAAGAACATGATCGGATCGCCCGGCGCCGCGGTCTCGGGAAGGATCGACCCGACGATCAGCAGGGTGGCGGAGGCGGGCATGTCGCGCCTGCACGTGCGCAGCAGCGCCGTGGCGGGCCCGTCGTCCCAGTCCTGGAAGACGCTCTTGACGATGTAGAGGTCGCCGCCCTGGGGGACCGACTGGAAGAAGTCACCGGCGATCACCTCCGATCGGCTGGCCAATCCCGCCGCGGCGAGGACGCCTTCGGCTTGCACAACTCCGCTCGGACTGTCGAGGACGATGCCGTTCAGGTGCGGGTTGGCGTCGAGGATCGCGCGCATCAGGGTGCCGTCCCCGCCACCGATGTCCACAACGGACGTGACGCCGGAGAAGTCGTGCGCGCAGGCGATCCCACTTGCCGCGATCCGCGACTCCTGGCTCATCGCCTCGTTGAACAGCGCGCTGAGCTCGCTGTTGTCCGCGAGGTAGGCGTAGATGCCCTGCCCGAAGACGTGGTCCCAGCCGGACTCGCCGGTCCTGACCGAGTGGTCGAGGCCGAGCCAGGCCCTGAAGTGCGACTCGTGGCAGAACACGCGGGTGAACGCGTACAGGGAGTCGGGGGAGTCCGAGCGCAGTTGCTCGCCTGTCTCGGTCAGGCCGAACCGGCCGGGCTCGGGCTCCGTGGTGATCCCCACCGCGGCGAGCATACGCAGCATCCGGCGCAGCGACGGCTCGTGGCTCCCGGTCGCCCGCGCGAGTTCGGCGCTGCCGCTCACGCCGTCGTGGATGAGGTCGGCGATCTTCAGCTCGGCGGCGAGGCCGAGGGCGTGCGCGGTCATGTACCCGCCGATCATCTCGATCAGCGCGGCCCGGTTGCGCGCCTTCGCCGCCGGGCTCGGGGGGACGCTGCTCGTCATGGCATACCTTCCGGGCGGTGGGGATCGGGTCAGGAGAGCCGGTGGCGGACCCACACGTTGGGCTCGACGTAGACGGCGTGGTCGTGTGCCACGTCCACGTGGACCGGCGACAGCGCGTCGGGGACGATCACGGGGCCGTCGGCGTCGAACGGCAGGCCGGTCCAGGCGCGCCACTGCGCGAGGCTCCCAGAGATCGTCATGGAGACGGGGCAGACCGCCAGGACCTCGGCGCCCGCGCGGACGTGCACGCGCAGCCACGGGTCGCTCGGCAGGCCGTCCTCCCTGGTCCGCGCGGCGTACTCGGCCATGGGCACGAGCGGTTCGAGGTGCTTGCGGCTGGGCCGGACCGGGACGACGAGGTCCGAGCACCCGGCCCGGCGCGCGTTGTCGGCCAGGGCCGCGAGCGCGCGGCCGGACAGCTCGCGCGCACGGGCATCCGGGACGACCGCGACCTCCAGGGCGCAGAGAGCGGTCATCTCGGCGTCCGCGTAGGTGTCGAGCACGCTCATCCGGAGCGCCTCGTCCCAGCCCGTGTCGGGCAGGCTCGCCGGGTCCCCGTCCCAGGAGAAGGGCACCGCGGCCGCCCGTGCGACCACCCGGTCGTCCTCGTCCAGCACGACCAGCTGGTGGCGTGCGTGCCGGTCGAAGGCCCAGGTGATGAGCACCGGCTCGGGGCGGATGTACTCCGGCCACGCCGCCTCCATGGTCAGCATGGCCTCCGCCAGTTCGGGGCGCTCGGCGAGGGTGACAGCGCGCAGGTCCGTCATCGGCTTCTCCGTTGCTCGGCCAGCCTGCGCGCGGGCAGCCGGCCTGGGGTGAGGGGGACGTCGTCGTCGCGGTGCCGCCGCAGCAGGTCCAGGTAGTCGGCGCGGGGGGTCGGCGCGGCGCCCAGGAGGCGGGCGTGGGCGCTGTCGTGCTGGACGTCCACCGCGACGCCGCCCCTGTCGGCGAACCGGCGCAGGAGGTCGATGACAGCGACCTTGCCCGCCCCGCTGCGCAGGGTGAACTGCGAGTCCGCGCTGAACACCGCGCCGACGCGCACGCCGAACGTGCCGCCCACCAGGCCGTCGTCCTCCCACACCTCGACGCTGTGGGCGTGACCGGCCTCGCGCAGCGCGACCAGGGAGTCGATCAGCGGGTCGGTCAGCCAGCGGGACTGCCGGTGTGCCCGGCAGTTCTCCACGACCTGCTCGAAGCGGGTGTCGAGGGTGGTCGTCCACTCGACCTTGTTCCGGAGCTGCCTGCGCAGGCTCCGCTGGATCTGCGGCCGATCGGTTCGGATGATCGGGCGCGGGTCGGGCGACCACCAGCCGACCGCGTACGGGTCCGCGCCGGTGGCCGGTATCCGTCCCGCGGACACCTCGCTCTCGAAGGTGATCTCGTTGACCATCGCGCCCTCCGGCCTGTCCGTCGGGAACGGGAACAAACCATTGCGGTAGGCCGAAAGCAGGGAAGCCGGGCTGAGGTCGCGGTGGAACGCCACGGGGCCGCCCGCCGGGGCGGAGGCCAGGTCGAGCGCGGCGATCAGGCTGTCCATCGCGGTTGTCACAGGAAGCCGACCGCGTCGAGGTACCGGATGTAGCGGTCGAGCATGGCGGTGTCGACCGGCGGGACCTCGATGCCGGTCCCACGCAGCGCGGCCGTCACGTTCGCCTGGGTGAACTCCGGGAACGTGGTTTCCAGGTACATCTCGGCGACGCTCATCGTGCCCGCGGCGCAGCGGTCGATGAACAGGGGGGCGAACGGGGTCATCGGGTGTTCGGGGTGCTCGACCGCCATGTCCACCATCGCGTCGACCCACTTCTGCCAGGAGACCTCCCGCACGGGCCGCCCGCTCGCCCGCAGCCGCTCCGCCAGGTCACCGATGTAGCCCTTGTCGCTGTTGGTCAGGTGGTAGACCTCGCCCTCCGGCAGCCCGGTCCGCGCGATGTGCGCGACCGCGGCGGCGAACCGGTCCACCGGCGTGTAGTCCAAGGGCAGCTCGGCGATCGGGGCGAGGCCGCTGTCCACAATGAACTTCTTCATGGCGCACATCTCGGTCGAGGTGTTCCACGCGCCGCTCACGCAGTCCCCGGAGATGTCCGCCGCCCGGTAGACCGCGACCGGCAGCCCTTCCCTGGCCGCGTTCCGCAACAGTGCCTCGGCGACCCACTTGCTCTCCACGTATCCCACCGACAGGTGCTCGGGGTGGCCCAGCGGGGTGTCCTCGGTGACGTGCTTGACGCCCGCGGTGCCGAACCCCGAGACGACGGCCATTGTCGACGTGTAGTGCACGGGGATGTTGCGGTGCCTGCCCGCGAGCCGGATGACCTCGCGGGTGCCCGCCACGTTCGCCGGGCTCAGGTGCGCGTACGGGTAGATGAAGTTGACCATTCCGCCCGCGTGGTGGATCACGTCCACCGTCCGCGCGAGAGCGTCGAAGTCCTCTTCGGAGAGGCCGAGCAGCGGTTTCGTGAGGTCGCCCGGCACGGCGACGAGACGGCCCGCAGCGCGGTGGCCGTCGAGGCCGTCGCCGAAGTAGTGCGCGGTGTTCTCCTGGACGCGCCGCATCGCGTGCGCGCCGTCGCGGGCGCGGACCAGGCAGTGGACCACCGCGTCGGTGGAGCCGAGGAGTTCGCGCAGCAGGTAGGCGCCCAGGAAACCGGACGCGCCGGTGAGCAGGACGTGTCGCGGGTCCTGCCAGTCGGCCGTCGACCCCGAAGTGATCGGCACGCCCACCGCGGCCTCGGCGGCGAAGTCGACCTTCTTCCTCGTGTCGTCACCGTCGAGGGTCCCTCGCCGCGCGGCCTGCACCGCCTTGGTGAAGCTGCGCAGGGTGGCGTCGTCCAGCAGGAGACGGATGAGCGGGCGGATCTGGTTGATGTGCACGCCGAAGGAGATCCGGACCTTCGCCATCAGCTCGGCCGCGAGGATGGAGTTGCCGCCCAGTTCAAAGAAGTTGGCCTGGGGGCCGACCGCGCCCACGCCCAGCACCTGTCGCCAGATGGCGGCGATACCGCGGTCGATGGCCGTCTCCTGTGGAGACTCGACGTGCTCGATGTCGGCGGTCCAGTGGGGTTCGGGCAGCGCGGCGGTGTCCACCTTGCCGTTCGGCGTCAGCGGCATCGACTCGACGACGACGAACGCGCTCGGCAGCAGGTGCGCGGGCAGGTGTTCCGCGGCGAACCGGCGCAGTCCCGCGCTCGGGGGAGCTTCGCCGGGAGTCGCGGTCGCGATGTAGCCGACCAGGTGGCGCTCCCCGCCGTGGTCGCGTACCAGCACCACCGCGTCCTTGACGGCGGGGTGGGTGGCGAGCACCGTCTCGATCTCGCCCGGTTCCACCCGGAAGCCGCGGACCTTGGTCTGCCGGTCGACGCGGCCGAGGACCGTCAGGTTTCCTTCGGGGGAAAGGAATCCGAGGTCGCCGGTGCGGTACGCCCTGGCCCCGGGTTCGGTGGCGAAAGGGGACGGCACGAAACGTTCGTGCCCCGGTAACTCGTCCACGATGTAGCCGCGCGCCACCCCCGGACCGCCGACGCACACCTCGCCGCGCTGTCCCGCCCCAAGCGGTCGCAGGTCCTCGTCGACGACGTGGACCGTGGTTCCCGGCAGTGGGGTTCCGACCGGGACGTTTCCCCGCTCGGGGAGCACATCGGCGGTCAGGTCCATCGTGCACGAGGTGATCGTGGTCTCGGTCAGGCCGTAGGCGTTCACCAGGCGCGCGCCGGGCATGAGCCGCAGCGACGCGCGGCAGTCCTCGGCCCGGACGGCCTCACCGCCGACGATCACCAAGCGGACCGGGAGGGGGACGGGATCGCGTTCGAGAGCGGCGAGGAAGCCGCGCCAGTAGGCCGGGGTGAGGTCCATGACGGAGATGCCGTGCCGGACCACCTTGGCGGGCAGTTCGCTCGGCGCCCAGGTCATGTCCGGGAGAACGAGGGTCGCACCGCTCGTCAACGTCACCAGGATCTGTTCCAGCGACGTGTCGAACGACAGCGCCGCGAACTGGAGAACCCGGTCGTCGCAGCGCAGCCGCAGCCGTTCCCGCATCGCGACGCACAAGTACCGCAGGGAACCGTGGTTGACGATGACGCCCTTCGGCGCACCGCCGGACCCGGAGGTGTAGATGATGTACGCGGCGTCGGTGGGCTGGACCGAGGTGGCCGCGGCAGCGGCAGGCGAACTCCCGACCGGGGAGACCACGGTGACCGGCAGGGCGGCGAAGCGGGGTGCGTGCTCAGGTTCGGCGACGACCGCCGCGCAGCCCGTTTCCTTGACGAAGGTCTCGACGCGGGCGCCGGGAGTCCTCGGATCGACCGGCAGGTAGGCGGCACCGAGGCGGAAGATGGCGAGCAGGGCGACGACGGAGCTGATCGACCGGTCCAGGCAGACCATGACGACGGAGCCGTGGCCGACCCCCCGCCCGTGGAGCAGGCTCGCGAGCCCGCCCACGCGAGCGTCGAGCCGCGCGTGGTCCACCTGCTCGTCGCCGCACACGACCGCGATGCGGTCCGGGTGTTCCCTGGCCAGCCCGGCGATGACCTCGTGGACGGGTGGTCCCGCGTGAACATCCATGTGGTCCCCTCAGCGCAGAATCCGACGAGAACGCCCATGAGTCGCGCCATTCCAGGCACAGGACAGCCGAGGCGGTGTGTTGCGCGGAGCTCATGCCGCGTCGGCCTCCGCGGGTACCGCCCGGAGCGCGGGTTCGCTCGTCGGCCGGGATGGTGGCAGAGGACATCGGAATTCCCTTCGCACGCAGCCTTCCCGGTGACCGTGCGTGTTCAGGGGGCGCGGACCTCGCGGTGAATACCCTGCCCCAGCACCCTTACTAGATATAGCGGTACCTCGTGGGGGAGGCAACCCCGACGTCCGGACTACCCCGCCGCTCGATTGACAGGTCCGGTGCGCGGTGCTGCCATGGGGTATGGATCACGACGTCGCTGCTCTGATCGCTCTGGCGCAGAAGGAAATGGCGGAACCCTCATCGCCCAATCGGTTCCTCGACCTCCTGGAAGCAGGCCGGGTCCCGCGAGCCCACCTCGCGCGCCTCGCCGGGGAACTGCACCGCCTGGTCAGCAGCGACCGCCGCAGTTTCGCCGTGCTGGCCGCGCGCTTCCCCGAGCCACCCGCAGGCGATCTGTTCCTGACGATGGCCCATGGAGAGGGGGAGGCACTGCGGCTGCTGACCGACTTCGCGCTCGCCGCGGGCGTGGACGAGGACGGTTTGCGCGCCTACCAGCCCCATGCGCTGACCCAGGGCTACCCGGCTTTCCTTGCGCAGAGCGCCGCCTACGGCCCGAGCAGCGCGATCGCGTTGGCGCTGCTCGCGAACGCGGGGGAGTCCGGCCGCACGTACACCCGGGTGGCCGAGGCGCTGCGGTCCCAGTACTCCTTCGACGAAGGAGCGGTGAGCCATTTCCGCTTCTTCGCCGAGACACCGCAGGACCTCCTCGACCAAGCCGTGTCGACCGTTGCCGCAGGTCTCGGCACCGGGGAAGACCCGGCGGAGGCGGTGCGGACCGCCCGCGCGGTGCACGCGTTCGAAATGCTCTTCTGGCAGACCATGGCCGACGGGATCGGCGAGGGCTCAGCCGAACGCCAAGTCGGCTAACGGGACCTCTACCCGCCGATCGATGCGGTCCTCGGCCCACATCGTCGTGTCGACCAGCCACCACCGCCGCACCTCGATGACGTAAATGCGGTGATCGGCGGGCGCGAGCAGCGCCGACGGCGGCAGCGCCCACTCGGCCCGCTCCCGCGGATCGGGGAGAACCGCGTCGTAGAAGGGTTTGTGGAAGCGGTCCACCTCCTCGGCCGAGAACTCCCGGCAGAGCCCGCTGAACTGGGCGCCGTCGACGGACAGCAGGTCGGCGCCTGCCACGAACAGCGCGCCGCTGACCTCGGGCCGCACGGCGATGTCCCGGCTGTGGCGGGACCGCGTGGCCGACCCGAACAGGAAGCGCGGCGGGTCGGCGAGGCAGGCGTACTGGAGCACCGCCGACCAGGGCGAGCCGTCGGCGGACGCGGTGGCCAGCGTCAGGTACTTCGCCTCATGGAGCAGCCGGGTGGTTCGGGCCCGCGGTGTCGCCTCACCCATGGAGGCGCACGGGCAGGGCGGCGATGTCGTTGGCGATGAACGAGCGCAGCGGTTCGACCTCGCCGGGCGCGACCGCCAAGGCGAGCCGGGGAAAGCGGTCGAGCAGCGCGGGGACGGCGACCTCGGCTTCGAGCCGGGCGAGGCGGGCGCCGGGGCAGAAGTGCGGGCCCATCCCGAACGCGAGGTGCTCCTTGTCCGGGCGCTCGATGTCGTACGCGCCCGGGTTGTCGTGAAGGTCCGGGTCGCGGCCGTAGGCGAGGTAGTTGACGAGGATGGCGTCGCCCTTGCGGATCACCACGCCCTCGCCCAGGTCGATGTCCTCCTTGGCCCAGCGCATGGGAAGCGAGGAGACCGGGCAGTGCGCCCGCAGCGACTCCTCGATCGCGTCCGCCCACCGGCTGGGGTCCGCGCGGGCGATCGCCAACTGGTCCGGATGCGCCAGCAGTTCCCGGACCGTGTGGTCGATGAGGGAGACGGTGGTCTGGCTGCCGCCGCCGATGAGCAGCAGGAGCATGTCCACGAGTTCCTGCTCGCTCAGCGGCGCCTCGTCCTCGAGCCGGGCCGCGAGCAGGAAGCTGGTCAGGTCGTCCTCGGGCTCGCGGCGCTTGAGGTCGATGAGAACCCGCATCGCCGCGTTCATGTCGGTGAAGACCGCGGCGGATTCCTCCTGGGGCACGTTGTCCGTGTTCAGCACCACGCGCAGGATGCGCAGCACCTCGGGGCGCAGGTCGTCGGGAACGCCGAACAGGTCGCAGACCATCCGCGTCGGGAGCTGCTGCGAGTACGTGGTGTGCAGGTCGACGGTGTCCTCGACCGGCAGCGACGACAGGCCGTCGAGGAGTGCGCCCGCGATGCGCTCCACGTGCGGGCGCATCGCGTCGATCCGCTTGGGGGTGAGGGCGGGGGCCACCAGCCTGCGCAGCCGCTGGTGCTCGCGGCCCTCGGCCGTCGACATGGACTCGACGTCGACCCACGGCGACAACCAGGCCACCTCGCCCGGCACGTACCCCGGGACGTTCTTCTTGAGGTCGCGCGAGACACCCGGGTGGGTCAGCAGGAACGTGACGACCTCACGGCGGGTGACGGACCAGGCGGCGAAGCCCTCGGGCAGCTCGACGGGCACGGCGGGTCCCGCGGCGCGCAGCCGGTCGAGCTGCTCGTACATGCGGTGGCCGCCGCTGCTGTCGATCTTCGTGGTGGGCGTGGCGCTGAACCCGATCATGGTGCCTCCCGGAGAGGTCGCAGCACGGATGCGGTGCGGGGTAACAGGTGACGCGCACATCGCCCCGGGAACGGCGACGAGCCGTTCCCCTCAGATGACCTCACCGTACCGCCCTGCCGTGGCGACCTCCAGGGAAAGTTGGGGTTGCGACGTCTGCGAAACCGGGTCACACAGCGGTAAACTCGCGACCGCGCACGGCTTCTTCCGCCATTCCAGCAGGTCCTGACACCGGGGGAGACACATGCACAGGGACGACGTCGTCGTGGTGGCGGACTTCGTGCCGGTGATCGACCTGGCGTCGCGGGACACGGCGGACGGGCGCGCGGCGATCGCCGATGCCATCCGCTCGGCGTGCGAGTCGTCCGGGTTCTTCACCGTCATCGGCCACGGCGTCCCACTGGAGTTGGTGGCGCGCATGCACGCGGCGACCCAGCGGTTCTTCACCCAACCGGCCGAGACCAAGGACCTGGTCGGGAATTGTCCCGGTGTGACCGGCTTCCGCCGGTTCGGCGAGATCGTCGAAGACGGGGAACGGAAGCCGGGCGCCGGCCTGTACGAGGCGTTCGCCGCGCACGTGACCGGTGAGCTCCCCGACGACGAGCGCGCGAGGCTCGGCGACTACGCCGCCCCGTGGAAGGTCGCGAACACCTGGCCCGGCGTCCCCGGCGACTTCCGCCCGACCTGGCTGGAGTACATGGCCGCCATGACGGACCTGTCGCGGGACGTCATGCGCCTCTTCGCCACCGCGCTCGACCTGGACGAGGAGTTCTTCGACGACAAGTTCGACCAGCACGTCTCCCTGCTGCTCGCCAACTACTACTACCCCCAGGTCGAGGCGCCCGTCGAAGGCCAGCTGCGGCGCGGCCAGCACACCGACTGGGGCAGCCTGACCGTGCTGTACCAGCAGGACGACAAGGGCGGCTTGCAGGTCTTGCACGACGACTGGCTCGACGTCCCGGCCGTGCCGGGCAGCTTCGTCGTGAACATCGGCGACCTCATGTCGTTCTGGACCGGCGGGCGCTGGAAGTCCACGGTCCACCGCGTGCTCAACCCGGAACCGGGCGACACCTCCTCACGCATCTCGATCCCGTTCTTCTACATGCCCAACCACGACGCGCGCATCGAGCCCCTGCACCCGATCACCACCGCCGAGCACACCTTCGACAGCGTCACCATCGGCCAGTGGCTGAACGAGAAGATGAAGATCAAGCTCGCCAAGCCGGTCGAGGAGACCAGCTAGGCCCTGGCTGGATGTAGCGGTTGGGGGCATCGCGTCACGTGAACAGGCTGAGCACCTGTTCGTAGGCGAGGTAGGCGAACAGGGCCAGGCACAGCAGCAGCATGCTGTTCGAGAGCCATCCGGACCTGCCGCGCTCCGGGGCGCGGCGGGAGTTGAGCAGGACCAGCAGGGTCGCGGCGAGGAATGGCATGAACAGGGCTCCGAGGGCGCTGTAGGCCACGGTGAGCTGGAAGGGCTGGTCGAGGAACAGCAGTGCCATCGGCGGGAAGGTCAGCCACAGCACGTACGCCCGGTAGGCGGGACTGCGCTCGTCCGCCTGCTCCTGGGACCGGCGGATGGTGCGCCACCAGTCGCTGAACAGGAGGCTGACGCCGTGCCACACGCCGATCACGGAGCTGAACGACACGGCGAAGAAGCCGATCAGGAAGGGAATCCTGGCCCATTCGCCGTGGTCGTCGGCGAGGGTGTCGCCGAGCAGCAGCAGCCCCTTGTCACCGGAGGCGATCGCGGTGCCGGTGAGCATCTCGGCGCCGACGACGAGCATGGCGAGGACGAACACCCCGGTGGTCAGGTAGCCCACGGCGTTGTCGGTGCGCATCAGCGGCAGCCACGCGGGTCCGCGCCAGCCCCTGGCCATCGTCCAGTAGCCGTAGGCGGCCATGGTGATCGTCCCGCCGACGCCGCCGATCAGGCCGAGGATGTAGACCAGCGAGCCGTCCGGCAGCCGCGGCACGAGCCCGGTCGCGGCGGCGCCGAGGTCGGGCGCCACGAGCACGGCCGTGCCCACGACCGTGACGAACATGATCCCGACGAACGCCGTCATCACCCGTTCCAGCAGCCGGTACCGGCCGAGCCACACCAGCGCGAACCCGGCCAGGCCGCACAGGATGGCCCACGTGCGCACCGACAGCGCGGGGAACAGCGCGTTGAGCGGCAGCCCGGACGCCGACATCGCGGTGGCCCCGTAGACGAACCCCCAGATGACGGCGTACGCGCCGAAGTAGACCAGCGCCCACGTGCCGAGGGTCCGCCACCCGGACATCAGGGTCTGCCCCGACGTCAGATGCCAGCGGCCGACCGCCTCGCCCAAGGCGAGTTTGAACACGGTTCCGAGGACGACGGCCCACAGCAGCGTGTAGCCGTACCTCGATCCGGCGACCAGGGTGGCCACCAGGTCGCCCGCGCCGACCCCGGTGGCCGCGGCCATGATGCCGGGTCCGATCTGGCGCAGGCGGGCCCGGCGGTTCGCGGGTGGTTCCTTGGTGATGGGTGACATGGTCGGGAAAGCTAGCCACGGCCCCGCGGCGTGCCCAGGGCGCGCGAGCAGGCTTTACCCTCGGCTAGGAAAACCGCGCGGAGCTTGCCGCTACCTTTGAGGCACCCCCGACAACGACGACGGAGGCTGCCCGTGCGGATTCTGCTCGTGGAGGACGACAGCGGCCTCGCCGACGCCGTCGTCCAAGCCCTGGCGCGATACGGTCACCACACGGCGCGGGTCATCCGCGGGGCGGACGCGCTGGGCCGCTACCACGAGGTCGACGTCCTCCTGCTCGATCTCGGCCTGCCGGACATGGACGGTCTCGACGTGCTGCGCAAGCTGCGCCGGGTGAGCACGGTGCCGGTGATCGTGATGACCGCGCACGGTGACGAGCGCACGGTGGTGCGCGGGCTGCACCTGGGCGCGGACGACTACCTGGTCAAGCCCGTGCGCCTGGCCGAGCTCGCCGCGCGGATCGAGGCGGTGGCGCGCCGGTCGAGGACCGCCGAGCCGCACCCGGGGGGCACGGTCCGCGCGCGCGACGTCCTGATCGACCTCGACGCCCGGCGGGTCGCCGTCGGCGAGCGCCCGGTGGAGCTGACCACCAAGGAGTTCGACGTGCTGGCCGCGCTGGCCCGGCGCCCGGGCGCCGCGGTGAGCAGGCAGCGGGTGCTCGACGAGGTCTGGGGCGACGCGTACCTCGCCGTGTCCAAGTCGCTGGACGTGCACATCGCGCAGTTGCGCGCCAAGCTGGCCAGTCCCGGCACGCTGACCACGATCCGGGGCTACGGCTTCCGGCTGGAGACCTGAGGTGCGTGCCCGGCTGCTGGCGGTGCTGCTGGCGTTCTCCATGGCCGCGGTCGCCGTGTTCGCGGTTCCGTTGCTGCACACCACGGCCGCCAACCGCACCCAGCACTTCGCCTCCTCCCGCACCGCCGACGTCACCCGGTTCGCCACGCTGGCCCAGCAAGCCGCCGCGAGCGGGGACCAGAGCCGGTTGATCGACGAGGTGCACGCCCACGCCGCGCTGTTCGGCGACGGTGTCGTCGTGGTCAACGCGCTTGGCGAATCTGTTGTGGCGACGGGGATGCGCCGTGACGAGCCGAGCGTGGTGTCCGCGGTGGACGCCGCGCTGCGCAACCAGCCGCAGCCCGCGCCCGCCGAACTGCGCCCGTGGTCGGGCGGGACGGCGCTGTTCGCCCAGCCGGTCGGCACCGGCACCCGGGTCGTGGGAGCGGTGGTGCTGCGGTCGTCGGTCGCGCCCGCCGTGCGCGACATCCGCGCCCGCTGGGCCGCGGTCCTGGTGGGCGCGCTCCTGGCGGCCCTGCTGTGCGCGGCGCTCGCGGCGTGGCTGGCGCGGTGGGTGCTCCTGCCGGTCACCCGCCTGTCCGACGGGGTGCGCGAGGTGACGGGCCGGGGGCCGGGTGCGCAGGCGCCCGCCGACGTGGGGCCCGCGGAGCTCCGCGGCCTCACCGTGGCGTTCAACGCGATGTCGGTCGCGCTGGCCGAGTCCGCCCGCAGGCAGCGGGACCTGGTGGCCGACGCCTCGCACCAGCTCCGTACGCCGATGGCGGCGCTGCGGTTGCGGATCGACGCGCTGGCCGCCCACGTCGACGACACCGACGGCTACGCCTCCGCGGTCCGCCAGCTGGAGCGGCTGGAGGCGCTGCTGGCCGCGATGCTGGCGCTGGCCTCCGCTGATTCGACGGCCACCGCCCTGGCCACGGGCGGGACCGACGCGGGTGGGGCCGACGCGGTGGCCATGGTGGCCGAGCGCCTGGACGCCTGGCACATCGCGGCGCGGGCGTCCGGGGTCGAGTTGCTGAGCGAGCCGGGCGGACCCGACACCGCGCCGGTCCAGTGCCCGGAGTCCGACCTGGCGCAGGTGCTCGACGTACTGCTGGACAACGCCGTCAAGTACGCGGGCGCGGGAACGCGGGTGCGCTGCGGCTGCTTCGCCGAGGACGGCCGGGTGCGGTTGCGGGTCACCGACGACGGCCCCGGGGTGTCCGAGGCGGAGCTGGGCAGGCTCACCGAGCGGTTCTGGCGCGGACGCGGCCGCGACGCCCCCGGCTCGGGTCTGGGCCTGGCGATCGCCGACCGGCTGGTCACCGCGTGGGGCGGCACGCTGCGCCTCGCCCTGGGCGCGCCGAGCGGGCTGGAGGTCACCGTGGACTTGCCAGGAGGTCGAGCGTGATCACTTCACGGCGCACCGCGCTGCGGCTGGGACTCGGCGTGGCCGCGGCGGCGGCCGGGTGCTCGGCGGCTGGGTGCTCGGCGAGCGGGCCCACCGGCCCACTGCGCATCGCCGCTGGGGAGCGCGGCGGGTTCTACGTCGAGTTCGCCACCCTGCTCGCCGACCGGGTGCGGGCGCGCACCGGCCTCGCCGCGAGCGTGGTGCCGACCGGCGGCAGCGTGCACAACCTGGTCATGGTCCGGTCCGGCCAGGCCGAACTGGGCCTGGCGCTGCTCGACGTCGCGGCGGCCGAGGCCGAACCGCTACGCGCGATCGGTCGGGTGTACGAGAACTACACCCAGCTGGTCGTCCCGGCGGACAGCCCGGTGCGGACCGTCTCGGACCTGCGCGGGCGCCCGGTGTCGCTGGGCGCGACCGGCTCCGGCGCGGCGGTGCTCGGCGCCCGCTTGCTGGCGGTGACGGGCGTGGCCGTCGAGGCCCAGCACCACCCGCTGACCGTGGCCACCGGGAAGCTCGCCGCGGGCGAGGTCGACGCGCTGCTGTGGTCCGGCGGTGTCCCGACGCCTGCCCTGTTGGACTTGGACGCGCGAATGCCCCTGAGGCTGCTGGACCTCACCGAACACCTACCCGCCCTGCGCGCGGCGCACGGGTCGTTCTACGAGCGGGTTCCGGTGCCCGACAACGGTTACGGTCACGGCGAGCCAGTGGTGACGGTGGGAGTGGCCAACCTCCTGGTCGCCAGGACGGACCTCCGGCACGACGTGGCGTCCGCGGTGGCCGAGGTCCTCGTGACGGACGCGCCCGCCCTGGTGCCGTCGCAGGCCCTGGGAACGCAGTACCTCGACCGCCGTTCCCTGCCGGTCACTGGCCCGCTTGCCCTGCACCCAGGCGCTGTGGCGGCGTATCGGAGCCTGCGCGGCTGAGGCCGCCGTCAACTCGGGTCGCGGAGGCGGGGCGGGTTGGCGATCATGGTGTGGTGATTCGCGTTGGGACCTCCGGGTGGGTGTATCCCGAGTGGCGCAGGCGGTTCTACCCGCCTGGGCTGCCGCAGCGGGGAGAGCTGGCGTACTTGTCGCGGCGGGTGGGGACCATCGAGATCAACGGGTCGTTCTACGGGATGCGCAAGCCCACGGACTACCAGCGCTGGCGCGACACCGTGCCGGAGGACTTCGTGTTCGCCGTCAAGGGGCCGAAAGTGGTCACCCACGACCGACGCCTGCGGGCCGCGGGGCCGATCATGGCCGAGTTCCTCCGCTCCGGGGTCGAGGAACTCGGGGACAAACTCGGCCCCGTCCTCTGGCAGACCCCCGCCTCGCTCCGCTACGAGCCCGAGGTGGTCGCGGCCTTCCTCAGCACCCTGCCGCCCGGCATCCGGCACGCCGTGGAAGTCCGCCACCCCACCTTCGCCGACGACCGCTTCACCGAACAGCTGGCCGCCCACGACGTCGCCCTGGTGGTCTCCGACAGCCCCAGCTGGCCCTGCTTCCACGCCGATACCGCAGCCTTCACCTACCTCCGCCTGCACGGCGACACCGAGTTGTACAAAAGCCGCTATTCCGATGCCTCCCTCGATCACTGGGCCACCTACGTCACCAAGGCCCACAGCACCGCCAAGGACGTCTACGTCTACTTCGACAACACCATGTGCGGCCACGCCCCCTACGACGCCGAGAGCCTCACCCGCCACCTCCTGCGCGCGGTGTGACCGCCCGGCCATGGGGGCCGAGTTTGTTTGTCTACGAGGTCGGGATTAGGTGCGTGGTGGTGTAGGCGAACAATCTTTTGTGAACGGCGTCTGCGTCGGGTCTCGGCCGAATAAGTCAGGAACTGCTGACATCGAGTAATGCCAGGCCGCGGTCCTGTTCGAGGTGCCAATTGTTTGTCGTTGCAATCTTCGAGGTGGTGGCGTGGCAGACCGCGGCGGGCAGGGGCCCGCCGCGGTCTGCGCTGGTGTTCCTGGTGCTCGTGTCTTGGAGCAGGGGTCAGAGCAGGACGATCGGGCCGAGGATGCCGATCCACACCAGGATCTTGTCGACGTCGACGCCCAGGTCGGCGCAGACGGCCAGGAGGGTGTCCTTGACGTTGACCAGGTTGTTCACGTCGATGTCGATGTTGTTGAGCGCGTCCTCGATGATCGAGATCTCAGTGTTGTTGAGGACCCTGTCCAGCCCGAGCTCGATCTTGAGGTTCGGGGACACGGTGACGTCGTTGCACGACAGCACCGGGACCGAGATGGTGCCGGTGTTCTGGCAGTCGAAATTGCCGGTCGTGGTGGTGGCGTTCGCCGCGGCGGCACCGCCGAACACCAGCGCGGCGACCATACCGACAGTCATCGCGAATCGCTTCACGGTTCCTCTTCTCGTCTTCCAGGGTGTCTCGCCCATTCTCGGTGAGCGAGGTTGACGTCTCTATGAATACCGAGTCGCCGTGGTCGGGCGCCATGGTGCGCGGAAAGGAGCACCTGCGTGGAGCAGCGGTATTGATAACCAGACGCCTGCGTGGAGCAATGTCGTCAATACGGATGTCATCCGGGCCCTGACGCGAACCGCCTCAAACTCCACTGTCGGGGTGAACCCGCTGTCACCTGAACGGATCGAGCGGCGAAGATGATCACCAGTGGTGATCGATTACGCCTTTCGGGTGCCCCTGGGCTTGGTTGTTCCGTGAACGAATGCGCATCACGTGCTGCGCTTTTCGGGCAAACGGGTCAACAAAAGTGAGAATGCTGCCAAATCATGGCAACGAGCACGTGTGTCCTGGATTCCGCAGGCGTCACTCGTGGCGTGGCGGCCCCGGCGATGGCCAGGTCGGGAACCAGGTGCGCTGTGTCGCGTTGGCGGCTAGCTGGAGCGGCCCCGCGCGTACGTCCACACCGGAACGCACACCGCTTCCCGGCACGGACGGGTGTCCCGATCAGGTTGCCGGAGCGGGCGGCTTGAGCTGCCTGCGCGGGCAGGCCGGGAGATTCACGGCCCGCGACGGGCTCGTCCATCGTTGGCGGTCGTGCCCGCGGCATCGCCGGGTCGGCCGGTGGGCATCGGATTTCCCTTCATTCCGTGCGGCATAAGGTGAGGGTCTGTCACGGCCAGCTGGTCACTCGTGCCTGACGGCCGTGCGGTCGGGCTGTCCACTGCGGACCGGCCGGGCATTGTGGGTCCTTGGCGGAATTTCTCGATAGTCGGTTGTGGAACATTTGATCAATGGAACTTGTGGACGAAAGGCGGAGTGGTCCGGTAGCTTTCGGCCGCGCATCTGGTTGCCCGCCTGCGATCAGGCGGATGGGATTGCTTCCGTTACGCGGTAGGTGATCGTCCGTTTGGCCGTACGGGGGTGGCGCTCGGGTGAGGCCGGGGTCGGTGGTCGGCCGGTGCGGTTCGTGCTGACGATGTGAAGGGTGCCGGAAGTATGAGTACTGACCTGGGATTCGACTACGCCAACGGTGTTCTCAGCAAGGAATACACCACCGAGTTGGAACGGTTGCGGTCACTGGAGCGGGCCTGCGACCCGGTCACCCTCGACATCGTGGGCAGGCTCGGCGTCCAGCCGCACTGGGACTGCCTGGAGATGGGCGCGGGCGCCGGGTCGGTGGCCTACCACCTGGCCGAGCGGTGTCCGGACGGGCGCGTCGTGGCGGCCGACATCGACCCGAGGTTCCTGGACCCGCGGCGGTCGTCGAACCTCGACATCGTGGGCATGGACATCACCCAGGACGGCTTTCCCGAGGGGTCTTTCGACTTAATCCACACGCGATTACTGCTGACCCACCTGCCGCAGCGGGATGAGATCCTGCGCGCGGCGGCGTCCTGGCTGAAGCCGGGCGGCTACCTGCTCGTGGAGGACCTGTACGTCCTGCCGATGGACGAGTCGCACCCCGCGCTGCGCGACGTCATCAAGCTGCTGTTCGACGTGATCCTGGTGCACGGCGCGGACCTCAACTGGGGACGTTGGCTGCCCTCCCGCCTGGCTGATGCCGGGCTGACGGAGTTGGGGCTGCGCACCAGTCCGCTGGCGCTCGGTCTGCGGGACTCCGCCGAGGAGATGTGGCGCAACTCGTGGCAGCAGGTCCTGCCGTTCGGCGTGGGCACCGGCCTGGTGGACGCCACCCAGGCCGACGCGCTGACCGCCGCCATGGACGGCCCGGGCATCGACCCGACGGCGCTGATCTTCTCGGCGTGGGGCCGCCGTCCCATGGCGTGAGACCCGATTCGGTAGGCGCTTCCGGAAGCGCCTACCGACTGGGTCGCTTCTCGTCCTTGTAGGACTCTGTGTAGTGGGCGCGAGTGCGGGGTCCCCGATGGGGGCCTGTCGGCGGTGAAGGTCTCGCGTTCGATCAGTCTTGTGAGCAGCCGCCTGCGAAACGTTTGCGCTAACGCGGGGTCAACACGCAGAACTCGTTGCCGTCGGGGTCGGCCATGACCACCCGGTCGACCTCGCCCTGGCCGATGTCGACGCGGGTGGCCCCGAGGGAGAGGAGACGGTCGACCTCCGCCCGCTGATCACCGTGGGCGGGTGGGGCGATGTCGAAGTGCAGCCGGTTCTTCCCGGTCTTCGGCTCAAAGGGCGGGCCGCCCCAGGTGATCTTGGGGCCGCCGTGCGGTGAGCGGATCGCGGTCTCCTGGTCCTGGTCCCAGACCAGCGGCCAGCCCAGCGCCTCGCTCCAGAAGTAGCCGACCTCCTGCGACCCGTCACACGCGAGTGCCCCGACGAATCCGCAGTCGGCCAGGAAGTCGTTGCCCGGCTCGATGACGCAGAACTCGTTGCCTTCGGGATCGGCGAGCACGACATGACCCTCCTCCGGGCGCTGGCCGATGTCGATGTGCCGGGCGCCGAGTGCCAGCGCCTTCGCCACCGTCTGCTGCTGGTCGTCGAGGGACGTGCTCGTCAGGTCGAAGTGCGCCTGGTTCTGGCGGGTCTTCTGCTCCCGGGTCGGAAGGAACCGGATTCGAAACCCGGTGTCGTCGCTGGGCAGGAGCGCGATGGCGTCCTGGGAATCGTCCGTCTCCCAGTCCAGGACCCCTGCCCAGAACCGCACGAGGCGCGGCGGGTCATTCGCGTCGAAACAGAGCGTGATGAGGTCACATGTCACGCCTACACCTCCCAAGACAGCGGCACGCCCTCCGCGCCGTCGAGTAGGCGATGTTATGCGCTCGGGGATAGGTAGCGCCCAGTCGACTGGCAGGGCAATCTGTTGTCGTACCCTCCATTGAGAGCGTTAAACCTCTCGGCGCGCGATGTTGCGATCTCGTGTCCGAGCGGGCGGGTGTCGACAAACCGAAGCCTGCGAAGGTATTCACTTCGTTCTTTTGGCTCGACGTCTCATTCATCCGTCGGGTGAACCCCTTGTCCCTCAATCAGGTAGTGAACGGCGTTTCACTCGGTCCTGTGCTGCCGGACTCGGTCCTCCCACAGAAAATTGCTGGTGGACGACCTCGGTCCACTCTCCACCGTTCCCCGGTCACCACGAGCGACGGAGGCACGCCATGCGGATCGTCATCGTCGGTGCGGGCATCGGCGGCCTGCTGACCGCGATCGCGCTCCAGCGGGAGGGGCTGCGGGCCGAGGTCTACGACCAGGCCGCGCAGCTGCGCGAGGCCGGGGCCGGTCTGCTCATGGGCTCCAACGCGGTGCGCCTGCTGTGGCGGCTCGGGTTGGGGGAGCGGTTCGAGCGGATCAGCTTCGTCCACGAGGACGGCGGGCTGTTGCGGAGGTGGCAGGACGGCGCGGTCCTGGCCGTGAAGCCGCTTGGCCGCACCGCCGCCGAGCAGTACGGCTACGCCTGCCACGGCGTCTACCGCGCCGATCTCCAGAGCGTCCTCCTGGCGGCCCTCCCGCCTGGACAGGTCCGCCCCGGGTTTCGCTGCGCCGAGGTCCGCGACCACGGACGGACGGTCGAGGTCGGTCTGGTCGACCGGGCAGGCGGGCGGCACCGGGTGGACGCCGACGTCGTCATCGCCGCGGACGGCCTGCGCTCTGCCATCGCGGGGGAGCTGCACGGCGGGGCGCAGCGGCTCAACCGGATGGACATGCGGGCGTTCCGGTTCCTGATGCCCGCTGAGCAGGCACCGGAGCCCGTTCGCCACTCCTACTCGGTCTGGATCGGCCCGGGGCGGCACATTGTCCACTACCCCATCTGCACGGGTGCGGCCGTCAACGTGATGATCTGGGTTCCCGCCGCGCCGGGCGAGGGCCCTCCGGCGGGCACCCCCGTCCACGGCGGCGCGCTGCACGCGGAGTTCGCGGGCTGGCACTCGGAGGTGCACCACCTGCTCGCGGCGGCCGGGGACGGGACTTCCTGGCCGATCTTCGACAAGGACCCATTGCCGCGTTGGGCCTTCGGTCGGGTGGCGCTGCTCGGCGACGCCGCCCACGGCATGCTCCCCTTCCTCGGCCAAGGCGCCGCGCAGACCGCCGAGGACGCCGTCGTGCTGGCGCGCTGCCTGGCGGCGGGCGGCGTGGCGGACGTGCCCGCGGCGCTGCGCCGCTACGAGGGCCTGCGCATCGCCCGCGCCACCGACATCCAGCTCCGCAGCCGCGAGCGCGGCGAGGAGTTCCAACTCCCCGACGGTCCCTCGCAGCGGGCCCGCGACGCCGCGTTCCCGACGGTGACGCGGCAGGAGGCGGACCTGCTCTTCGGCCACGACGTGCTCGCCGATCACGCCATGAGATGAGGTTCCCGTGCAGAGAAACCGAGGATCGGCCCTGGAAGTCCCGTGGAGCGTGCACGAGTGGGTCGATGAGTACCTGACCAGGCCGCACCCGGAGATCGGCAGGACGGGGGCGGTGTGCCCGTTCGTCGGCCCGGCCCGCTCGGCGGGAACGCTGGTCGTGCGCCGCTGGCCGGTCCGCCCCGAGGCGGGTGGCACCGAGCTGACCGCCGTGATCGACCGGATGACGACGGCGTTCCGCGCCGAGCACTGGAGCGCCGAGAACGCGGCCCTGCACACCCTGGTCGTGGTCCTGGACGGCTTGGCCGACTGGGCGGCCCTTGACCGGGCGCAGGCCGCGGCCAAGCCGGGACTGGTGGCGCAGGGCCTGATGCTGGGCCAGTTCCACCCGCTCTGCGACGAGCGGGCCGCTCGCAACCCCGGCTTCCAGGTCTCCCGCTCTCCCATGCCCCTCTTGGCGCTGCGCCGCATGGCGTACCACGACATCCTGTTCCTGCACGAGGACCCCGAGTGGTTCGCCGCGTACCAGGCCCGCTTCGGCGGCCACTACGCCTCGCGAGGCCACGTCGACCCCCTGTTCGCCGACCTTTACGCCGAAGCGGCCAGCCGATGGCGGTGAGGTGGGACGAACTGCCGCCCGCCGAGCTGGAGCGCGAGTACTCGCCCAGCTCGCGGGTGCCCGCTCTGGCCGCCGAGTTGGAGCGCTACGCCCGGGAGAGCGCGCTGGCCCGCACCTGCCTGCCCTGGTGGGACCTCGGCGACGCCGACTTCTTCCCGGCGGGCCCCGGATCGCCCCTGCTGGTCTTCGTCCACGGCGGGTACTGGCAGCAACTCGGCAAGTCGGACGCGTCCTTCCCCGCTCTGGGGCTGGTGCCGAGGGGGATCTCCTACGCCGCCATCGGGTACGGGCTGGCTCCGGCGCACCGGATGGACGAGATCGTGTCCATGGTGCGGCGTTCCACCGCGCGGTTGTGCTCGCGGGCGGGTTCGCTGGGCTGCTCGCCCGAGGCCGTCGTGCTGGCGGGCAGCTCGGCGGGTGCTCACCTGGCCGCCATGTCCCTGATCACCGGGGGGTTGCCACTGCGCGGTGGCGTGCTGCTCAGCGGGGTCTACGACCTGGAACCCCTGCTGCGCACCGGCGTGAACGACGCGATTGGCATGGACCAGGACGAGGCCGCGCGCAACAGCCCGATCCGCCACCTCCCCGCGCGTCTGCCGCCGCTGGTGCTGGCGCTGGGCGAGCACGAGACCACCGAGTTCACCCGCCAGCACCGGGACTTCCACCGGGCGCTGCGCGGCAACCAGGTGACGGAACTGCGCGCCCGGGGTCGCAACCACTTCGACATCTGCTTTGACCTGGCCGACCCCACCACCGCGCTGGGCGCGGCGGTGACCACACTCCTGAGGTGACCTGAGATGGACCCCGACACCAGCCCCCTCCTGGACTTCGGCGGCAGGACCCCCTACATCGACTACCAGAGCATCGACACGCTCCTGTCGCTGCAGAACCCCCGATCCGCGGAACCCGCCGAGCTGGGCTTCTACATCATGGGTCAAGTGAAGGAGCTGCTGTTCAAGCTGCTGTACGAGGAATCCTGCCGGGCTCGGACCCTGCTCGACGCCGACGAGGTGGGCGCCACCGTCCGCGTCCTCTCCCGCTCTCGCAAGGCAGTCGATGTGCTTCTGTCCTGTTGGGACGTTCTGAGCACCCTGACTCCTGGCGATTTCAACGGTTTCCGAGAACACCTGGGACAGGCGTCAGGAGTGCAGTCCTACATGTACAGGATGGTGGAGTACGTGTTGGGCAACAAGGACCCAGCCTTGGCGCGCCCGCACCGGAAACCGGCCGAGGTCGCCGAAGCGGTGCGGGCCGCTTTGCATTCCCCGAGCCTGTACGATGCGGCGGTGGCACTCCTGGCTCGTCGCGGAGCTCCCATCCCCACTGAGACGCTGGCCAGGAATCCTGCCATCCCGTATCGATCCTGCGCGGCGGTGGAGCAGGCATGGCGGGATGTCTACGCCGCCGAACCCCCCGAGGCCGAGCTTCCCCGCCTCGGCGAGGCGCTGATGGACCTCGCCGAGGGCATGAGCCGCTGGCGGGCCCTGCACCTGTTGACGGTGGAGCGGATCATCGGCACGAAACCCGGCACGGGCGGCACCTGCGGCGCGTCTTGGCTCCGCAGGGTCAACGAGCACCGTTTCTTCCCGGAACTGTGGTCAGCCCGGACACTGCTGTGAAAGATGGCGTTGGCGCGGTCACCGCGGGTCGAGGTCGAGGCGGGTTTTGAGGTGGGCGACCAGGTCCGCTGTGGAGGGGTGGTCGAACACGAGGGTGGTGGAGAGCTTGAGATCGGTGTCGGCGCTGATCCGGTTGCGGAGTTCGACCGACGTCAGGGAGTCGATGCCCATTTGCTCGAAGGCGCGGTCGAGGTCGATGTGGTCGGGGTCGGGGTAGCCGAGCACGGCGGCGGTGTGGGTGCGGACCAGGTCGATGAGCACAGTGGACCGTTCGGTGTCGGTCAGGGGGGCGAGTCGTTCGCGCAGGACGGCGGGGGGCTCGGCCGGGACGGCGGGTGCGGCCTGCGTGGGAGCGGGGCGGGTGCGGGCGGGTGCCGGGCGGGACAGCAGGGGTGCGGTCAGGGCGCGCAGGACGGCGGGCAGGTGCTCGGCGTGGGTGGCGAGGGCGGTCGGGTCGAGTGGGGCGGCGACCACGGCGGGGGCGGCCTGGGCGAGGGCGGCGTCGAACAGCGCCATGCCGTGCTCGGTGGTGATGGGGACCAGGCCCGAGGTGCGCATGCGGCGGTGGTCGGTCTCGGTGAGGTGGGCCGTCATGCCGCTGGCGTCCGCCCAGAGGCCCCAGGCGATGGACGTGGCGGGCAGGCCGAGGGCGCGGCGGTGGTCGGCGAGGGCGTCGAGGAAGGAGTTGGCCGCGGCGTAGTTGGCCTGGCCCGCCGCGCCGCTCGCGCCCGCGAACGAGGAGAACAGCACGAACGCCGTCAGGTCGAGGTCCTTGGTCAGCTCGTGCAGGTGCCAGGCCGCGTCGGCCTTGGGCCGCAGGACCGAGTCGAGCCGGTCCGGGGTGAGGGTGGCGGCGAGGCCGTCGTCGAGCACGCCCGCCGCGTGGACGACCGCGGTGAGCGGGCGCTCCGGCGGGATGGCGGCCAGCAGGGCGGCGACGGCGGCGCGGTCGGCGGTGTCGCAGGCGGCGACGGTGGCGCGGGCCCCGAGAGCGGCCAGGTCGGCGACCAGATCGGCCGCGCCCGGCGCGTCCGCGCCCGTCCGGCTGACCAGCAGCAGGTCGCGGACCCCGTGGGAGCGCGCGAGGTGGCGGGCCACGTGCGCGCCGAGCACGCCGGTCCCGCCGGTGATGAGCACGGTCCCGGTGCCGGTGGCGGGCACGCTCAGCACGACCTTGCCGACCGCGCGGGCCTGGGCGAGGAACCGGAACGCTTCCGGGGCCCTGCGGATGTCCCACACCGTCAGCGGCGACGGCCGCAGCGCGCCCCGGTCGAACAGCTCGAGCACGGTGGCCAGGATCTCCCGCATGCGCCCCGGGTCGGCGCCATCGACGCCGTCGGTGCGGGCGAGGGTGGTCAGGTCGTAGGCGTGGTAGGAGATTCCCGGGCGCGCGGCTTCCACCGCGGCGGCGTCGCGGATGTCGGTCTTGCCCATCTCCAGGAACCGGCCGCCGGGGGCCAGCAGGGCCAGCGAGGCGTCGGTGTACTCGCCCGCGAGGGCGTTGAGCACGACGTCCACGCCCCGCCCGGCGGTCGCGTCCCGGAACGCGCCTGCGAAGTCGAGGGTCCGGGAGCTGGCGATCCGGTCGGCGGGGACGCCGAGGGCGCGCAGCGCGGGCCACTTCGCGGGGCTGGCCGTGGCGAACACCTCGGCGCCCAGGTGCCGGGCGAGCCCGATGGCGGCGGTGCCGACGCCGCCCGCGCCCGCGTGGACGAGGACGGTGTCGCCGGGGCGTACCTGGCCGAGGTCGACCAGCCCGTAGTAGGCGGTGAGGTGGACGACGGGGACGGCCGCGGCCTGCGCCAGGGTCCAGCCGTCGGGCACGCGGGCCAGCAGCGCGCGGTCGGCGGTGGCGGTGGGGCCGAACGCGCCGTCGAAGTAGCCGAAGACGCGGTCGCCGGGGACCAGGTCGTCCACGCCCGGGCCGGTCGCGGTGACGATGCCCGCGCCTTCCGCGCCCATGCTGATGTTGCGTTCGGGGACGACGCCGAGGGCGATCAGCACGTCACGGAAGTTCAGACCCGCCGCGCGCACGGCGACCCGGACCTGCCCGGGGCCCAGCGGGGCGTCGTCGTCGGGCAGGGTCACGACGGTGAGGTCGTCCGGCGCCTTGTGGGTGCCGGGGGCCAGCCGCCAGCGGCCGTCGGGCAGCCGCAGGGCGTCGGCGGGGGCGGGGGTCAGCCGGGGCGCGGTCGCGGCCCCGTCGCGCAGGGCGAGCTGCGGTTCGTCCGTGGCCAGGGCGGCGGGCAGGGCCTTGAGGGACGTGGGGCGGTCGTCCAGGTCGATCAGGACGAACCGACCCGGGTTCTCCGTCTGCGCTGAGCGGACGAGGCCCCACGCGGCGGCAGCGGCCGGGTCGGGCTGCTCGGCCGCCGTGGTGGCGACCGCGCCATGGGTGACCAGGGCCAGCCGGGCGTGTGCGACGCGGTCCTCGGCCAGCCAGGAGCGGATCAGGTCGAGGCAGTGGTGCACCAGGTCGCGGGTCCGCGCGGCCAGGTCACCGCCCGATCCGGCGGGCAGCACCGCCACGACGGTGTCCGGGACCCCGGCGGCGACCAACGCGGCCAAGTCGGCGTGCGCACTGCCCGCCACAGTGGACAGATCACCATTGGGGTCGGTGTTCGTTGCGGTGGGCAGGTCACCGTTGGCAGGGACGTGGATGGTGAGGGCAGTTCTGGTGACGCCGGAAGTCACCACAGTGGACAAGTCACCGTTGCGGGTGACGCCGGTGTCGAGCACCGCCGAGTTGGCGGTGGGCACGTCGATGCTGAGGGACGCCGGGTTGGTGGGGCTGGGCACCACTGTGGACGGACTGGTGCCCAGTAGGGCGAGGGCGGTGGGTTGAGTGGGGCTCGAAAGGGGGAGGGTGGTCCACTCGATGCGGAACAGGCCGTTTGGGGTGGGGGTCAGTGGGCGCAGGGCCAGGGATTCGATGGTGATGACGGGGTGCCCGGCGGGGTCGGCGACGGTCATCTCGGCTGAGTCGCCGGTTGTGCGGAGGCGGACCAACGCGGGTGGGCCGCCGGGGTGGGTGCGGACGCCGGTCCAGGCGAACGGGAGCACGGGTGGGGAGCCGTCCAGCACGCCGAGCAGCAGTGGGTGCAGGGCGGAGTCCAGGGCGGCGGGGTCGATGGTGAAGCCTCGGCCTGAGGGCGGGGCGATCTCGGCGATGAAGCCGTCGGTGGTGCGCCAGGCTCGGCGCAGGCCGCGGAAGGCGGGGCCGTAGCCGAATCCGGCGGCGGCCAGGCGGTCGTAGACGCCGTTGATGGTGATTTCGCCGGACTCCGGGCGGGTTACCGGGGGCTCCTCGTCGGGGCTGGCGGTGGATACCGTGCCGCTTGCGTGGCGGGTCCAGGTGTGGTCGGCGCGGGAGTGCACGGCCACGGGGCGCCTGCCCGCGCTGTCTGCCGGGCCGAGGATGACCTGGAGGTCGACGCCGCCGGTCTCGGGCAGCGGCAGAGACGCGGTGATGGTGAGGTCGTCGACCTGGGCGCAGCCCGCGTGGTGGGCGGCGTGCAGGGCGAGTTCGACGAACGCCGTGCCCGGCAGCAGGGCCGATCCGCGCACGGTGTGGTCGGCGAGCCAGGGGTGGGTGTCGAGGCCCACCCGGCCGCTGAACAGGGTGTCGCCGGTCGCCGCGTCGATCGCGGTGGTGAGCAGCGGGTGGCCGGGCGGGTCGATCCAGTAGCGCTGCCGCTGGAACGGGTAGGTGGGGAGGGCGACCCTGGTCGCCCCGGTGAACCGGGAACCCCAGTCGACGTCGACGCCGGAGGTGAACGCCTCCGCGAGGGCGGTGACCATCCGCGCGGGGCTGCCCTGGTCGCGGCGCAGGGTGCCGGTGACAGTGGCGTCCGCGCCCGCGTCCTCGATCGTCCGGCCGACGGCGGCGGTGAGGACCGGGTGCGGACTGATCTCCACGAACGCGTCGTGGTGGTCGTTGAGCAGGGCCCGGATGGCGCTGTCGAGGCGCACGGTCTGGCGCAGGCTGCGGTACCAGTAGCCCGCGTCGACCTCGTGCTCGCCGACGAGGTGGGCGGTGACCGTGGACATCATCGGCACGGTGGGCCGCAGGGGCCGCACCGGCGCCAGCAGGACGGCCAGGTCGTCCTGGATGCGCTCGACGTGGGCCGAGTGCGAGGCGTAGTCGACGGGGACGACCTTGGCGTTGACGCTGTCGGCGACGAGTCGCGCGTGCAGCGCGGCCAGCTCGGCGGCGTCACCGGAGACCACAGTGGACTCCGGGCCGTTGACGGCGGCGACCGACAGCCCGGCGGTCAACAGGGATTCGGTCTCGGCACGGGGGAGCGGGACCGCCATCATGCCGCCCGCGCCCGCCACGGCGAGCAGGGCACGACTGCGCAGGGCGACCACTCGGGCGGCGTCATCGAGGCTGAGCGCCCCGGCGACGCAGGCCGCGGCGATCTCGCCCTGGGAGTGGCCGACCACGGCCGCGGGCTCGACACCGCCCGCCCGCCACAGCGCGGCCAGCGAGACCATCATCGCGAACAGGGCGGGCTGGACGACGTCGACCCGGTCGAGCGCGGGAGCCGAGGGCGCGCCGCGCAGGACGTTGGTCAGCGACCAGTCCACATAGGGTGCGAGGGCGCGTTCGCAGTCGGCGACCGAGGCCGCGAACACCGGCTCGGCCAGCAGACCGGCGCCCATGCCCTGCCACTGCGCGCCTTGGCCGGGGAAGACGAACACGACCTTGCGCCGGGCGCGGACGACGCGGCCGGTGGTGAGGGTGGGGGCGGGCTCCCCCTTGGCGAGGGCATCGAGGCCCCGCAGCAGGGCCGCGCGATCACCGACGACGACGGCGCGGTGCTCGAAGACGGAGCGGGTGCCTGCCAGCGACCAGCCCGCGTCGTACGGGTCGGCCTCCGCGAGGGCTGGTCGCAGCCGGGCCGCTTGCGCCCGCAGCGCGGCGGCGTCGCGGGCGGTGACCACCCACGGCACCGGCTCGGTTTCGGGAATGGCCGGCATTCCGCTGCCTTGGGCTTGCAGCGCGGCGAAGTTGTTGGCGGTGGCTGTTTGGGGTACTGGTTCGGTTGCCGCGGTGGGGGGGACTTGGGTTCGCGGTGCGCTGGGGCTGCTGGCGGTGGCCTGTGGTTCGGTGGCTTGGGCTCGTTGCGTGGTGGTGGTTGTCCGAGGTGTGGGGGCTTCCTCGATGATGATGTGGGCGTTGGTGCCGCTGATGCCGAAGGAGGACACCGCCGCTCGGCGGGGGGTTTTGGTGCGGTGCCAGGGTTGCGGTTCGGTGAGCAGGCGCACGGTGCCTGACGACCAGTCGACCAAGGGGGTGGGGGTGTCCACGTGCAGGGTTCTGGGCAGGGTTTCGGCGTTGAGGGCGCCTACCATCTTGATCAGGCCGCCCACGCCCGCGGCGGCTTGGGTGTGGCCGATGTTGGATTTCAGGGAGCCCAGCCACAGCGGGCGGTCGGGGTTGCGGGCTTGGCCGTAGGTTGCCAGCAGGGCCTCGGCTTCGATGGGGTCGCCGAGTCGCGTGCCGGTGCCGTGGGCTTCCACTGCGTCTACATCGGACGGTTGTAGGCCCGCGTCGGCCAGGGCGCGACGGATCACTGCTTGCTGGGAGGTGCCGTTCGGGGCGGTGAGGCCGTTGGAGGCGCCGTCCTGGTTGACGGCGCTGCCCCGGATGACGGCGAGTACGCGGTGGCCGTTGCGCTCGGCGTCCGAGAGGCGTTCCAGCACCAGGACACCGGCGCCTTCGGCCCATCCGGTGCCGTTGGCGGAGGCGTCGAACGAGCGGCAGCGGCCGTCGGGGGACAGTCCGCGGAGACGGCTGAACTCGATGAAGGTCCCGGGTGTGGCCATGACGGTCACACCGCCCGCGATGGCCGTCGAGCACTCGCCGGAGCGCAGTGCCCGGATGGCGGAGTGGATCGCCACCAAGGATGAGGAGCAGGCGGTGTCGACGGTGACGGCGGGGCCGGTGAAGCCGAACTGGTAGGCGACCCGGCCGGACAGCACGCTGCCGAGGTTGCCGGTGAGCAGCAGGCCCTCCAGGTTGGCGGGCATGCGGTCGGCGCTGGGGGCGTAGTCGTGGTACATCAGCCCGGCGAACACGCCGGTCTCGGAGCCGCGCAGTGCGGTGGGGTCGACGCCCGCGTCCTCCAGTGCTTCCCAGGTGGTCTCCAGCAGCAGCCGCTGCTGCGGGTCCATGGCCAGCGCTTCACGCGGGGAGACCTCGAAGAATCCGGCGTCGAACTGGTCGGCGTCGAGCAGGAACCCGCCCGCGCGGACGGTGCTGTGGCCCGCCCGGTCCGGGTCGGGGTCGAACAGGGTGGTGGGCCAGCCGCGGTTGTCGGGGAAAGCGGTGATCGCGTCGCCGCCGGAGGCGACCAGGTCCCACAGCTCCCGCGGCGAGGTGACGCCGCCCGGGTAGCGGCAGGCCATGCCGACGATCGCCACCGGTTCGTCGGCGGGCGCGGTTCGCACGGCGGCGACCGGGGCGGGCGCCGCGGTGAGGCGGTCGGCGAGGTGGGCGGCCAGCGCGTCCGGGGTGGGGTGGTCGAACACCAGAGCGGCGGGCAGTCGCAGGCCGGTCGCGGCGTCGACGCGGTTGCGCAGCTCGACCGAGGTCAGCGAGTCGAAGCCGAGTTCGCGGAACGTGCGCTCGGTGTCGAGCGCGCCGGGGTCGGCGTGGCCGAGCACGGTGGCTGCGGCGGCGCGCACGACACCGAGCAGGGCGCGTTCCCGCTCGGCGCGGGGCAGGGCGGCCAACTCGGGGACGGGGCCGCGGGCGGTCGGGCGGGGGGCGGGGCTGCTGAGGCGCACCTGCCGCCGTAGTACGGCGGGTACGCGGGTGGCGGTGGGGGCCAGGCGCACCGGGACCAAGACCGGGTCGGGGTGGGCGAGGGCGGCGTCGAACAGGTCGAGCGCCTGGGTGTGGTCCAGGGGCAGGATTCCGTCGGTGGCGAAGCGGGCGGTGTCGCGGCCCGCCAGTCCGGCGCCCATGCCCGCGTGGTCGTCCCACAGCCCCCAGGCCAGGGCCGTCGCGGGCAGGCCGAGGGCGTGCCGGTGCTCGGCGAGGCCGGTGAGCGCGGCGTTGGCGGCGGCGTAGTTGGCCTGGCCCGCGGTGCCGGTCAGGCCGGACACCGACGAGAACAGCACGAACGCGGTCAGGTCGCCGGTCAGCTCGTGCAGGTTCCACGCGGCGTCGGTCTTGGGGCGCAGCACGGCGTCCAACCGCTCGGCGGTCAGCGCGGTCAGCACCCCGTCATCGAGCACGCCCGCGGCGTGCACCACGGCGGTCACCGGGTGCTCGGCCAGCAGGGCGGCGAGGGCGTCGCGGTCGGCGGCGTCACACGCGGCGACGGTGACGTGCGCGCCCAGCTGGCGCAGGTCGGCGGCCAGTGCGGTGGCGCCCGGGGCGGCAGGGCCGCGGCGGCTGGTCAGCAGCAGGTCCCGCACGCCGTGGGTGAGGACCAGGTGACGCGCCAGCAGCCCGCCGAGCCCGCCAGTGCCGCCGGTGATCAGGACGGGGCCGTTTATGCCGGAACCACCCGAGCCGATGCCGTCCCTGGTGACAGCGCCGAAGTCGGTGGCGCGTGAGTCGGTGTCGCTGGAGTCGGGATCGCCTGCGTTGGTGCCGCTTGGGTGGGCGTCGTTGGAGTTGGTGCTGCCGGTGTTGGCACTGGTCGGGTCGGTGCTGCCGGTGTTGGCAGCGCCTGAGTGGGTGGTGCTGGGCGGGGTGGGGACTGGCTCCAGGTGGGGGACGGACAGGACGCCGTTGCGGAGTCGTTGGCGTGGGGCGTTGGCGACGGTGGAAGTGGTGGGGTCGTCGGTGTCCACTGTGGCGAAGCGGCCTGGGTGTTCGGTTTCGGCTGAGAGGAAGAGGCCCTGGATGGCGGCTACCGCTACGGGGTTGCCGTGGGCGGCCAGGACCAGGCGGGACTGGGCGAAACGGGGGTTGGCCAGCCATGCCTGGGCCATTGCCAGGGCGCTGTGGGTGGCGGTGCGCACGTCTGGGCAGGGGAAGGGGATCAGGGCTGTGGGGGGTGCGGTGTTGGCGGCGGACAGGGTGTTCCAGTCTGGGAACCAGGTGGCCTCGGTGGTGGCTGGGTGTGGGGTCCACTGGAGGCGGAACAGGGTGCCTGCGCGGTCGTCGGATGCCGGGCGCATGGTCAGGGTCGTGACGGCTGCGACCGGTGTGCCTGCGTTGTCGAGCAGGGTTATCGAGCCGTTGGCCAGCCGGACGCGGGTTGCGGTGGCGCCGGGTGCGGGCAGGGTGACGCCGTCCCAGGAGAACGGCAGGACCGGGCGGGAGCCGGTTAGGACGTCGAACAGGAGGGGGTGCAGGGCGGCGTCGAGCAGGGCCGGGTGGATGAGGAAGCCGTCGGCTGGGGGAGCGGCCAGTTCGGCGAACAGGTCCTCCCCGCGCCGCCAGACTCGGCCCAGGCCGCGGAAGCTGGGGCCGTAGGCGTAGCCGGCGGCGGCCAGGTTGTCGTAGACGCCGTCGGTGTTGAGTTCGACTGCGTCGTTGGGCGGCCAGAGGGGTTCGCCCTGCGGGGCGGTCGCGCCGGTGGTGAGGACGGCGGTGGCGTGGCGGGTCCACTCGGGCTCGCCGTCCGGGCGGGCGTGCACGGACAGGGTCCGGCGGCCGTCGGCGTCGGCGGGGGCGGCGATCAGTTGCAAGTGGACGGTGCCGGTGGCGGGCAGGACGAGCGGGGCGGACACCACCAGGTCGTCCACCCGGTCGTGGCCGGTCTCGCGGGCGGCGCGCAGGGCGAGGTCGGCGAACGCCGCGCCGGGCAGCAGGACGCGGCCGAGTACGGCGTGGTCGGCCAGCCACGGGTGGTCGGCCAGTGACAGCGAGCCGGAGAGCACGGTGGCCCCGCCCTCGGCGAGTTCGGCCACCGCCGTCAGGAACGGGTGGTCGGCGCCGGACTCGCGGCGCGTGGCGGTGAGCCAGAACCGTTCCCGCTGGAATGGGTAGGCGGGCAGGTCGACCCGGACTGGCACGTGGCCTGCGAACACCCGGTCCCAGCCGACCTCCCCGCCGCGGGTGAACACCTGGGCCAGGGCGGTGAGCAGGGCGGCGGGCTCGGGGCGGTCGTGACGCAGCGCGGGTACGGCGGCGAGGGCGTCGTCGGTGGCGGCGACCTGGGAGGCGAGCAGGGCGCGGGGGCCGAGTTCGACGACGGTTCCCACGCCGTGAGCGGCCAGCGCGCGGACACCATCGTGGAAGCGGACCGCGTCGCGGACGTGGCGCACCCAGTAGTCGGCGGCGAAGTCGCCATGGGGGTCCAGTGTGGACACCAGTGGCACGGTTGGCGGGTGGTAGGTCAATCCGGCGGCGACTCGGGCGAACTCGGCGAGCACCGGGGCCATCAGCGGGGAGTGGAAGGCGTGGCTGACCCGCAGGCGGCTGGTGCGCCTGCCCAACCCAGCGAAGTGTGCGGCGATCCCGTCGACGGTCTCGGCCGCCCCGGACACCACCACCGACGTCGGCCCGTTGACGGCGGCGATGCCGGTGTCGGCGGTCAGGTGCGCGGCGAGTTCGGCCTCGGTCGCCTCGACGGAGGCCATCGCCCCGCCGTCGGGCAGGGCCTGCATGAGCCTGCCGCGGGCCGCGACCAAGGCACAGGCGTCGGGCGGGGACAGCACGCCCGCGATGTGGGCCATGGCGATCTCACCGATGCTATGTCCAATGAGGACATCGGCGCGCACGCCCCAGCGCGCCAGGAGGTCCGCCAGGGCCACCTCGACGGCGAACAGCGCGGGCTGGGTGTACTCGGTGCGGTCGAGCCGGGCCGGGTCATCGCCCCACATGACCTCGTACAGGGGGGTCGGCAGGTGCCGGTCCAGTTCGGCGGCCACGGTGTCCAGCGCGCGGGCGAACTCCGGGACCGCCGTGTGCAACTCCCGCCCCATGCCGAGACGTTGGGCGCCCTGGCCGGTGAACAGGAAGGCCAGCCGCCCGCCGCCGCCAGCGCCGGTGGTGAGGTTCGCAGCGGCCCGGCCTTCGAGGAGGGCGTCGAGACCGGTGAGCAGGGTGTCACGGTCGGCGCCGATGACGACGGCACGGTGGTCGAGGGTGGCGCGGGTGGTGGCCAGTGACCAGCCCGCGTCGCGCGGGTCGGCGTCGGCGAGGGCGGTCCGCAGCCCGGCGGCCTGGGCCCGCAGCGCGGCGGGGTCGCGGGCGGTGACCACCCAGGGCACCCAGCCCGTTTCGTGCCCGCGTTGCGGTGGCTGCGGGGTGCTGCGGGCGGTGACCGCCTGGTCCGGTTCGCGCTCGCGGGACGGCGGCTGGCGGGTGTCGTGGGTGGTGACCGCCTGGCCCGGGTCGCGTCCCGGTGGCTGTTGGGTGGGGGCTTCCTCGATGATGAGGTGGGCGTTGGTGCCGCTGATGCCGAAGGAGGACACCGCTGCGCGGCGTGGTGCGTCGGTGGTGGGCCAGGGCTGTTCGTCGGTCAGGAGGCGCATGGTGCCCGCTGACCAGTCGACCAGGGGGGTGGGCGCGTCGACGTGCAAGGTCTTGGGGAGGCGGTTCGCGTGCAGGGCCTTGACGACCTTGATCACGCCGCCCACGCCTGCCGCGGCTTGGGCGTGCCCGATGTTGGACTTCAGCGAGCCCAGCCACAACGGCCGGTCCGGGTCGTGGGCGCGGCCGTAGGTGGCCAGCAACGCCTCGACTTCGATCGGGTCGCCCAGTTTCGTGCCGGTTCCGTGGGCTTCCACAACGTCCACATCGGACGCGTCCACGCCTGCGTCGGCCAGCGCGCGGCGGATGACCGCCTGCTGTGATGTGCCGTTCGGGGCGGTGAGGCCGTTGGACGCGCCGTCCTGGTTCACCGCGGAACCCCGGAGCAGCGCCAGCACGCGGTGGCCGTTGCGCACCGCGTCCGACAGGCGCTCCAGCACCAGCACGCCCACGCCCTCGGCCCACCCGGTGCCGTCGGCCGACGCGGCGAACGAGCGGCAGCGGCCGTCTGGCGAGAGCCCGCGCAGCCTGCTGAACTCCACGAACATCCCCGGCGACGACATCACCGCGACGCCGCAGGCCAGCGCGGTGGCGCACTCGCCGGAGCGCAGTGCCCGGATGGCGGAGTGGATCGCGACCAGGGATGAGGAGCAGGCGGTGTCGATGGTGACGGCGGGGCCGGTGAAGCCGAACTGGTAGGCGACCCGGCCGGACAGCACGCTCGGCGTGCCGCCGGTCAGGGCGTACCCCTCGACCGGGCGCGGCGCGTCCTGCATGCGCGGCCCGTACTCCAGCGGGGACGCGCCCACGTACACCGCGGTGTCGGAGCCGCGCAGGGCGGCCGGGTCGATCCCGGCGTCCTCGACGGCGTGCCACGCGGTCTCCAGCAGCAGCCGCTGCTGCGGGTCCATGGCCAGGGCCTCGCGCGGGGAGATGCCGAAGAAGGCGGCGTCGAACTCGCAGGCGGCGGCGAGGAAGCCGCCGCGGCCGACGGTGCTGCTCCCCGGCCGGTCCGGGTCGGGGTCGACCAGGTCGGCGGGCCAGCCGCGGTCGGCGGGGAACGCGGTGGTGGCGTCGCCGCCCGTGGCCACCAGCCGCCACAGGTCATCCGGCGACGCGACGCCACCCGGGTAGCGGCAGGCCATGCCGACGATGGCCACCGGGTCGTCGGCCGCGATGGTCGGCGCGGTGGGGGTGGCGGGGCCGTCCTCCTGGGTGTCGGCCAGGAGGCGGTCGACCACGGCGGCCGGGGTCGGGTGGTCGTAGGCCAGGCCGCTGGGCAGGGCGATGCCGGTGGCGGCGGCGAGGGAGTTGCGGAACTCCACGGCCATGGGCGAGTCGAACCCGAGTTCGGTGAACGGTGTGCGCGGGTCGACCGCCTTGTCCTCGGGCAGCCCGGTGGTGGCCCGCACGTGCGCGAGGACGAGGTCGGTCGCCGCCTGCCGGGACAGGGCGGTCGGAGCGGGCCCGCGGGTATCGCTGACTGCCTGCTCCGCGGTGTACGTGGGGACCGCGTTTGAGTGTTCACCCCGCACGCCCGCCGCCTGCCCGGACAGGGCGGCCGGAGTGGGGTCGGCGTCGACCGTCGGCTCTGCGGCGTCCGCGCTTGCCTGCGGGGCTCCGGTGGTGTCCAGCCAGTAGGGCTCGCGTTGGAAGGGGTAGGTGGGGAGGGCGGGGCGGGGGCCGTCGCCGGTTGTCGTGGTCCAGGTGACCGGGAGGCCGCGGGTGGTCAGGTGGGCCAGGGCGGTGAGCACGCTGTCGACGGCAGGCCGCTTGGTCCGCAAGGCGCTGAGCGCCAGGCTCGCACCCGCCTCGGGCAGGCACCGGGGGACGAGGGCGGACAGCACCGCGCGCGGTCCCAGCTCCAAGTAGGTGCCCGCGCCCGCGGCGTCGAGGGTGCGCACGGCGTCGAGGAACCGCACGGGCTCGCGCACGTGGGTGACCCAGTAGTCCGGTGTGGACATCTCGGCCGGGTCGACCGGCCGTCCGGTCACGGTCGAGACGATCGGCAGGCGGGCCCGGCCGTAGGACACCGCGGCGCAGGCGGCCGCGAAGTCGGCGAGCATGGGCTCCATGAGCGGGGAGTGGAAGGCGTGGGTGACCGCCAGCTCGCTGGTCCGGTGGCCGCGCTCGCGCAGCCGCGCGGCGACCTCGGCGACGGCGGGTCCGGCTCCGGAGACGACGGTCGCGCGGGGCCCGTTGACGGCCGCGACGGCCGTCCCGGCGACGAGCAGGCCCGCGACCTCGTCGGCGGGCGCGGCCACCGACACCATGGACCCGCCCGGCGGCAGCGCGCCCATCAGCGCGCCGCGGGCGGCGACCACCGCGCACGCGTCGGGCAGGGACAGCACGCCCGCGACGTGGGCGGCGGCGAACTCGCCGACGGAGTGGCCCGCCAGGAACGCCGGGACCACCCCGAAGGACTCGACGAGCCGGTACAGCGCGACTTCGAGGGCGAACAGGGCGGGCTGGGCGTGCTCGGCGCGGTCGAGGCCGTCGCCGGTGGTGATCACCTCGGCCAGCCCGCGCCCGAGCAGCGGGTCGAACGCGGCGCAGACGGCGTCGAACGCCTCGGCGTAGGCCGGGAACACCTCCAGCCCCGCCCCCATCCCGACGTGGTGCGCGCCCTGCCCGGTGAACAGCACGGCGAGAGCGCCCGGGTCCGGCCGCCCGCGCACGACGCCGCTGTGCGGGGCGCCCGACGCCACGGCGGCCAGACCCGACAGCGCGGCGGAGCGGTCCCCACCGAGGACGACGGCCCGGTGCTCGAACAGCGTGCGCGTCGAGACCGTCGAGCGAGCCGCGTCCATGATGGACAGATCGCTGTCCAGTCGTTCCCGGAGCCGCAAAGCCTGATCGCGCAGGGCTTCCTCGGTACGGCCGGAGACCACGAGCGGCGCGGGCACGGGCAGTGGCGCCCGGCCGGGCGCGGTGTCCGCCAAAACGGGCGGGGAGGACAGCACGACGTGGCAGTTGGCGCCGCCCATGCCGAACGAGCTGACCCCGGCGACCAGGACCTCGCCCGCCCACGGCTCGAACCGCTGCTGCACGGCCAGGTTGAGCCCGTCGAGGTCGATGTCGGGGTTGGGGCGGCGGTAGTTGAGGCTCGCGGGCAGCGCCCGGTTCCTGATGCTCAGCACCACCTTGGCCAGCCCGGCCAGGCCCGCGCCGCCTTCGAGGTGGCCGATGTTGGTCTTGACCGAGCCCACCCGCAGCGGCCCGGCCGTCCGCGCCGCGCCGAGCACCCGGCCCAGCGCGGCGGCCTCGACCGGGTCGCCCGCCCTGGTGCCGGTGCCGTGCAGCTCGACGTAGCCCACGTCGGTGGGGTCGACGCGGGCCCGCCGGTACGCCGCGCGCAGCAGGTCGGCCTGGGCGTCCGCGCTGGGCAGGGTCAGCGCGGAGCCGGTGCCGCTGTTGACCGCGCTGCCGTCGATCACGCACAGCACGTCGTCGCCGTCGGCGAGCGCGCGGGCCAGCGGCTTGAGCAGCACGGCCGCGCCGCCCTCGCCCCGCACGTACCCGTTGGCGCGCGCGTCGAAGGTGTGGCAGCGCCCGTCCGGCGACAGCCCGCCCCAGCGCTCGGACACCACCGCGGTGTCGGCGAGCAGGCACAGGTTGACCCCGGCGGCGACGGCGGTGTCCGCCTCGCCGCGGCGCAGGCTCTCGCACGCCAGGTGCACCGCCACCAGCGACGACGACTGCCCGGTGTCGACGGTCATGCTGGGCCCGGTCGCGCGCAGGAAGTGCGAGAGCCGGTTGGCGATGACGCCGCGGTTGGCCCCGGTGGCGGTGTGGCTGCCCACGGCGGTGGCGATGTGGCGGTAGGCCAGGTGCGCGTAGTCGTCCCACATGGTGCCGACGAACACCCCGAGCCGGGTGCCCGCGACGGCGGCGGGCAGCACGCCCGCGTGTTCGAGCACCTCCCAGCCCAGCTCCAGCACCAGGCGCTGGCGCGGGTCCATGGCGGCGGCCTCGCGCGGGGAGATGTGGAAGAACTCCGGGTCGAACCGGTCGACGCCGTCGAGGAAGGAGCCCCACGCCCCGCCGCGCTCCGGCGGGGCGTGGCGCACGGTGTGCCCGCCATCGCGCAGCAGCCGCCAGAAGGCGTCCGGGCCGTCGGCCTCCGGGAACCGGCAGGCGATGCCGATGACCGCCACCGGGCCGCCGGGTCCATCAGGTGCGTCGTGCGCGTCCGTGATGCCGTGCATGCTCGGTCCCACTCTCCACGTCGCTTCTGCCGGTCAGTGGCGGGCTGCCCACGCCGGGACCTCGGTGATCTCCAGGACGGCGCAGCCCCAGCTGTAGCCCGCGCCGATGCCGACCAGCACCACCCGGTCGCCGGGACGGGCGCGGCCGGTGGTGACCAGGTGGTCGAGCCCGCCGATCTGGTCGCCCGCCCCGAGGTGGCCGACGGTGCGGCCCCAGTCCCACGCGGTGCGCACCGCCGCGATGCCGAACGGGTCGTAGTAGAACGCCTGCAGCCGCAGTCGGCCGAAGTTGGGCAGCACCACCCACTCGGCGTCGGCGAGGTCGAGGTCGGCCTCGGCGAGGGCGTGCTTGATGACCACCGACTGGCCCTCGGTGAGCTTGCCCAGCGAGTACGGCACGCCGTGGGCCCGGTTGAACGCCTTGGTCGCGGCCTCGAAGTCGATGGGCACGCGGTGCGAGAGGGGGGCGTCGCCGAACGGGTCGTCGCCGCGGTGCATGGGCTCCAGCTCGGGGTCGGAGTGCATGGCCAGCGACACGAGGCGGGCGAAACCGCCGCGGCGGGACAGCACGAGCGCGGTGCCACCGTCGGCGTAGGCGGTGCCGGGGTCGACGCGCCAGCGGTCGAAGCCGGGCGGGCAGTAGCGGTCGCCGGTGGTGACCAGCGCGTCGCGGCGCCCCGGGTCGGCGGCGAGGTAGGCGGCGGCGAGGTCCAGCGCGGCCAGCGCCCCGTTGGACATCTGGCGGATCTCCACCGCGGGGCGCTGGTTGGCGATGGTCTGGCCCTGGATGTAGGAGGCCACCGCCCAGGCGTCGTGGCCCTGGTAGTAGGTGTTGGCGTGCAACACGATGTCCACATCGGACGGAGTGGACCCGGCCCGGGCCAACGCGGAGCGGGCGGCGAGCACTGCCATCTCCGGAGCCGACTCGCGCTCGGAGACGGCCACGGACACCATGTCCGCGCGGGCGGGCAGGGCAGGCGGGCACTCGCCGGACTCGACCAGGTCGGCGAGCGGGCGCCGGGGCGGCAGCCAGGCGCCGGTCGCCATGATGTGGACGTCGTCGTACCTCAAGGGGTTCCTCCACCTCGTGTGGACTCTGCAAGCCCCAGGTCGTTGTCAGGTCGTGTTTCAGGTGTGGCGTGCGGGAGAGTCGTGACTGGCGCGGCTATGCCGTGCCCCACAACGGAAATACGGCCTAGTTGAGGTGGCGCAGCTCGGGCCACAGCCGCGACCACGGCCGGGTCGGCCCGGCGCACAGCAGGACGGTGTTCTCGCTGAGTTCGTTGGCCAGCGGCAGTTCGTCGCCGAGGCGGTCGGTGACGGCGCAGCCGCCGAGCAGGTCGGCCACCCGCCGGGAGGTGGGCCCCACCAGCAGCACGGGCCCGTCGGCGGTGTCGGGCGGGGCGCCCCAGTCGGCGAAGGACATGTGCCCGGAGTGCGGCGCGGGCAGCCCGTGGTCCGGGCCGAAGCGGGCGATCGCGCCCGCCTCCCCGTAGCTCTGGGTCAGGATGACGGCGTTCTCCCGCTCCCCGGCGGGGATGGTCTCCCAGCGTCGGGCCACTATGGACACGAACTCGGGCCAGCCCATCTGCTCGACCTGCTCGTTGTTCAGCTCGGCCAGGTGCACCGAGACCGCCTGCGGCAGCACGGGCAGCGCCGCCAGGCCACTGATCGTCACCGCCATGGCGAACGCCACGGCCGCGAGCTTGCGCCTGCCCGCGTCGATCCAGCGCAGCGCGGGAACGACACCCGCGGCCAAGGCCACCAGCAGCAGCGGCATCAGGTAGTAGGACTTGCCGCCGAAGGCCAGCATCGCGACCACGAAGACCAGGTAGGCCACGGTGAACGGCCGTGCCCAGCGCACCGACGGGTCACGCCACATGCGCACCAGGCCCGCCACCCACACCGGGACGAACAGCGGGGAGAGCTGCAACACCTGCAACGGGAAGAACATCACCCGGTTCTCCACGCCGACGTCGTCGCTGATCATGGCGGCGACGGCGAACTGCGGCCAGCCGTTGGCCGCGCCCCACAGCAGGTGCGGCGCGGCCACGAGCAGCGCGACCCCGGCGCCCGCGGCCAGCCACCACGTCCGCAGCACCTGACGGGGGCCGACCAGCAGCACCGCCGCGAGCAGCCCGGCGACCAGCAGGGCCACCAGCCACTTGTTCGTCATCCCGACGCCGAACGCCGCGCCGATGGCCAGGTGCCAGCGCGGCTCGCCGGTGCGCAGCAGCCGCAGCACCAGCCAGCTGATCACCAGCCACGCCACCAGGTCCGCGGACGCGGTCACCAGCATGTGCCCGGTGGCGAGCACGAAGCCCGACGCCGCTGCGCAGGCCGCCGCGACGGCTTGGGCGCGCCGGTCGGCGCCGAGTTCGCGGGCCACCAGCACGACGCAGACGACCGCGACGCAGGCGAGCAGCGTGGCCACGGCCCGCAGCCCGACGAGGGTGTCGCCGAACAGGGCGGTGCTCGCCCGCGCCAGCAGCGGGGTCAGCGGCGGCTGGTCGACGTAGCCCCACGCCGGGTGGTCGCCCGCCACGAGGAAGTACAGCTCGTCGCGGTGGTAGCCGTAGCGGCCGGACACGGCGGTGAGCACGGCCGCCAGCACGGCGACGACGGCAGCGACCGGTCGGGCGGCGAAGGGGGGCAGCCGGCGCGCCGGTGCCCCGCGCGCCGCGGTCGCGGTCAAGTCCGTTGTGGTCACGCGGTCGAGCATGGCAGTCCGGCCGCGGCTTTCCAGACCTCGACCGATGTCCTGTTGTTGCGTCCGGTTCCGGCCAGCCCCGACGCGCTCCTGAGCCGCCCGCGGCGGCGGTAGCGTCGGCCTCGCCTGCGCGGCACCGGGCTCCCCATGCCCGGCACGTCCTCCGACGCGGCGCTGTCCACCCGGCCCGTTCGCCCCTGCGGGCGAGTGAGGGAGTGACACCAATTGCTGGAAGCACACGACCTGGTCAAACGCTACGGGCCCGTCCGGGCCCTGGACGGCTTCACCCTGAGCGCCGCCGCGGGTGAGATCGTCGGTCTGCTGGGCCACAACGGCGCGGGTAAGACCACCTTCGTCGAGATCACCGCCAACCTGATCCGGGCCGACAGCGGCCGGATCACCGTCGACGGCAAGTCGCCCGCCGACGTGCGCGGCATGGTCGGCATCTCCCCGCAGCGGTTGGGCCTGTACCCCTCGCTGACCCCGCGCGAGCACCTGCGGGTGTTCGCGGGCCTGGCCGGGCTGCGCGGGTCCGCGCTGCGCCGGTCGCTGGACGAGCTGGTCGTCTCGCTGCGGATGACCGACTTCGTCGACCGCCCGGTCGGCAAGCTCTCCGGCGGGCAGCAGCGGCGCACCCAGGTGGCCACCGCGCTGCTGGGCGAGCCGCCACTGCTGCTGCTCGACGAGCCCACCGCGGGCGCGGACATGGAGACGCGCGAGGCGATGCTGGACGCGGTCAAGCGCTGCGCCGCCGGTGGCGCAGCGGTGGTCTACACGACCCACTACCTGCCGGAGCTGACCGAGCTGGGCGCCACCATCGCGGTCGCCAGGGACGGGCGGGTCATCGCCCGCGGCACCTACGCCGACCTGGTCGACGGCCTGCCCGGCGAGATCGGGCTGACCCTCGACGGCGAGGACGAGGTCCGGGTGTCCACGACGAACCCGACCGCGACCCTCATCGACCTGCTCAGCCGCACCGACCGCCAGGTGAGCGCGGTCGAAGTGCGCAACCCCACCCTCGACGACCTCTACCGGTCCCTGGCGGTGACCCATGTCCGTTGACGCGCCACCGCGTCCCACCCTCGGGCGCGACGCGCTCGTCGACTCCCTGCACCGGGTCGCGGTCCTCTCCCGCCACAACGCCCTGCTGCGGCTGCGCGACCCCGGCCAGACCATCAGCTACATCGTCATGCCGATGGTGCTGATGCTGGTGCTCAAACCGCTCTACGTCCGGGCCGTCGATGCGGGCCCGACCGCGGCGGCGACCGGGCTGCTGGTGATGTTCTCGGTGTTCGCCATCGCCATCGCGGGCAACTCGGTGATGATCGAGCGCACCTGGCACACCTGGGACCGGGTGCGGGTCACCCGGGCCAGCCCGACGGAGCTGCTGGCGGGCAAGGTCGTGCCGATCTTCGTGCTGATGGTCGGCCAGCAGGTGATCCTCCTCGTCTACGGCAGCCTGGTGATCGGCATGCCGTTCCCGGCCGCGCCGCACCTGGTCGCGGTGGCGATCGGGGTGTGGGCGTTCGCGCTGCTGTCGATGGCGGCGCTGCTCGCGGCGGTCGTGCGCAGCCAGGGCGACCTCAGCATGATCTGCGACGTCGGCGCGTTGACCATCAGCGCGGTCGGCGGGGCGCTCGCGCCGCTGGCGCTGATGCCCGACTGGCTCCAGGTGGTGGCGCACCTGTCCCCAGGGTTCTGGGCGCTGACCATGCTGCAGGCCGCGGTCGCCGGTGACGCGGCGGCGATGCTGCTGCCCATCGCCGTGCTGCTCACGCTCGGCCTGGTCACCGGCGCGTTCGCCGCCCGCAGGATTTCCCGCGGCTGGGGCCGCAGCCGACTGCTCTGACCACCAGACGCCGGTTCTCCCGGTAGGAATAAGGGGCTTGGTTGATGGATCAGCGACATGTGCACGGTGAAAGCCACCCGGCCGGGGAACCCGCTATCGCGATCATCGGCATGTCCGGCCGGTTCCCCGGCGCGGACGACGTGGCATCGTTCTGGCGCAACGTCCTCGACGGCGTCGAGGCGTTCACCGTCTTCTCCGATGAGGACCTCGACGCCGTGGGCGTGAGCCCGGAGGTCTACTCCCGTCCCGACTACGTGCGGTCCCGGCCGGTGCTGTCGGACATCCGCGGCTTCGACGCGGGCTTCTTCGGCTACAGCCCGAGGGAGGCGGCCCTGGCCGACCCGCAGCAGCGGATCTTCCTGGAATGCGTGTGGGAGGCCCTGGAGACCGCGGGCTACGCCACCGCGGCCGACCGGGGCACGGTCGGCGTGTACGCCGGGATGAACATCAGCTCGTACCTGCTGAGCAGGCTCTCGGCGTTCGACATGGGCATCGACGCCGACGCGCTGATGATCGGCAACGACAAGGACGCGCTGCCCACGACCGTGTCCTACCGGCTCGACCTGCGCGGGCCGAGCGTGGCCGTGCAGACCTTCTGCTCGTCGTCGCTGGTCTCGGTGCACCTCGCGGCGCACAGCATCCGGCGCGGCGAGTGCGACATGGCGGTCGCGGGCGGGGTGTCGCTGCGCATCCCCGACCGCGTCGGGTTCCTGTACCAGGACGGCGGCCAGGCGTCGCCGGACGGGCACGTGCGGGCCTTCGACGCCGACGCGCGCGGCAGCATGTTCGGCGACGGGTCCGCGGTCGTCGTCCTGAAGCGGCTGGACCGCGCGGTCGCCGACCGCGACACGGTCTACGGGGTCATCCGCGGGTCGGCGGTCAACAACGACGGCGCGCTGAAGTTCAGCTACCAGGCGCCCAGCGTCGAGGGGCAGCGCCGCTGCGTCGCCGACGCCATCGCCGCCGCCGGGGTGGACCCGGCCGACATCTCCTACGTCGAGGCGCACGGCACCGCGACGGAGGTGGGCGACCCGATGGAGGTCGCCGCCCTCGCCGACGCCTTCGGCCCCACGCCGGAGAAGCAGTACTGCGTCCTGGGCTCCACCAAGCCCAACGTCGGCCACCTCGACCGGGCGTCGGGGGTCACCGGGCTGATCAAGGTGTTGCAGTCGCTGCGGCACGAGGTCATCCCCGGCACGCTGCACTACAGCACGCCCAACCCGGAGATCGACTTCGCCGCCGGCCCGTTCCGGGTCAGCGCGGAGCCGGTGCCGTGGCCGCGCGAAGACGGCAGGCCGCGCACCGCGGGCGTCAGCTCGCTGGGCATGGGCGGCACGAACGTGCACGTCATCGTCAGCGAGCCGGAGCCGCTCGCGCCCCGGCCGCGGCGCGCGCGGCGCTGGCAGGTGCTGCCGGTGTCGGCGCGCACCGCAGGCGCGCTGGACGCCAGTTGCGCGCGGCTCGCCACCGCGCTGGCCGAGGACACCGGCACCGACCTCGGCGACACCGCCCACACCCTCCAGGTGGGCCGCAAGGTGTTCGCCCACCGGGCCCTCGTCGTCGCCGACACGGCGGCGGTCGCGGCCGAGGGGCTGACCGGCGGGGCGGGCAAGCTGGTCCGCAACGACGCCACGGTGGGCCGCAGGGTCGGCTTCCTCATCGCCGGGGTCGGCGAGCAGTACCCGGGGATGGTGGCCGAGCTGTACGCCACCGAGCCCGCGTACCGCGCCGAGGTCGACGCCTGCCTGGCCGTGCTCGGCCTGGCGGACGCCGCGGCGCTGTCGGACATCTTCGTGCCCAGCGAGCGCGACGCCGCCGCGGCAGGCGACCTGGCGAGCCTGCTGGGCCGCGCCGCGCCCGCCGCCCCGCTGTCCGACACCGCCGCGCACCTGGTGCAGCCCGCGGTGTTCGTGGCCGAGTACGCGCTGGCGCGCCTGCTGATGCGGTGGGGCGTCGAGCCGGAAATCATGATCGGCTACAGCCTCGGCGAGTACGTGGCCGCGTGCCTGGCGGGAGTTCTGTCCCTTGAGGACGCCCTGCGCCTGGTCGCCCACCGCGCCAAGCTGATCGCCGCGCTGCCCCCGGGCGCGATGCTGGCCGTCGGCGCGGACGGGCAGCAGGTGCTGACCGCGCTGGGCCCGGAGATCGCCGACCGGCTGGACATCGCCGTGCGGACGGGCTCGCAGACCGTGCTCGCGGGACCGGGCGCGGCGGTGGCCGCCGCGCAGGAGAAGCTGCTCGCCGACGGCGTCGGCTCGCGGCGGCTGGAGACCAGCCACGCCTACCACTCCCGCATGCTCGAACCCGCCGCGGCCGAGCTGACCGCGTGGATCACCGAGAACATCACCCTGAACGCGCCCGAGCGGCCGTACCTGAGCAACGTCACCGGCCAGCCCGCCACGGCGGCCGACGTGACCGACCCGGCCTACTGGGCGCGGCACATGTGCCAGACCGTCGAGTTCGACGCCGGGCTGGCGCACGTCCTCGCCGACCCGGCGCTGGCCCTGGTCGAGATCGGACCGGGCCCCTCGCTGGGGGCGCTGGTCCGCGGCCACGAGGCGTGCGACCGGGCCCGCTGGCCGCTGGTGACCGCGACCCTGCCCGCGGCCAACGACCAGCGCGAGACCGGGTTCGCCCTCGCCGAGACCGTCGGCAGGCTGTGGCTGGGCGGCGTGGCCGTCGACTGGGCCGCGGTGCACGCCGACGAGCCGGACGGCTGGCGGCCGGGCCGGGTCCCGCTGCCGACCTACCCGTTCGAGCACCAGGAGTACTGGCTGGAGGGCAGCACCAGGGCGAGCGCGCCCGCCGAGTCCGAAATGGACATCGACGACCCGATGAGCGTGCTCAACCACCTGCCCCGCCTGGACGACACCCAGTGGGTGCACGTGCCGGTGTGGCGGCAGACCACCGCCCGCCCCGCGGCCGCGGAACCGGGCGGCACCTGGCTGGTCTACACCGACACCGGGGCCGCCGACCTGCTGGCCGCCGCGCTGCGCGCGCGAGTCGAGGCGGCGGGCGGGCAGGTCGTGCTGGTGTGCCCCGGCGCGCGCTTCGAGCGCGGCCCCGACGCGCTGCTGGTGCGGGAGGGCTCGGCCGAGGACGCCACCAGCCTCCTGCGCGACCTGGTGGGTCGCGGCCTCACCCCGGACCGGGTCGTGCACCTGTGGAACACCGAGACGGCGGGCTTCACGCACGCCGACAACCTGCGGCGGGGCCTGCACACCCTGGTCGCCTACGCGCGGGCGGCGGGCGACCTCGGCCTGCGCTCGTGGTCGCTGGACGTGGTCACCACCGGCGGGCACCGGGTGCTCGACACCGACGCCGTGCTCCCGGACACGTCCAGCGTCCTGGGCCCGGTCCGGCTCATCCCGGTGGAGTACCCGGGCGTGCGGACCCGGCTGGTCGACGTCGAGCCCGGGGTGGCGGCCCAGCCGGCCGCCCTGCTGGGCGAGCTGTTCGCCGACCCGGCCGACCAGGTCGTCGGGCTGCGGCTCGGACGGCGGTGGACGCCCTCCTACGAGGTGCACGACGCCGCGTGCGTCGACACCGCGGCGCCCGCGGTCGAGATCCGCCGCGGCGGGGTGTACCTGGTGACCGGCGGCCTCGGCGGCATCGGCATGGCGATGGCCGAGCGGCTGGCCCGCGACCACCAGGCCAGGCTGGTGCTCATGGGCCGCACCCCGGTGCCGCCGCGCGAGCAGTGGGGCCCGATCCTGGCGGCCGACTCGGCCACCGCGGAGGTGCGCAGGCGCATCGAGGGCCTACGGCGGCTGGAGGCCCTGGGCGCGCAGGTCGTGACCGTGGCGGGCGACGTCTCCCGCCCGGCCGACGTCCGCGCCGCGCTGGCCGCGGCCGAGGACCGCTTCGGCGCGCTGCACGGCGTGCTGCACGCGGCGGGTGTGCCCGCGGTGGGCCTGATGCAGTTCAAGACCAACACCGACATGGAGCGGGTCTTGGCGCCGAAGGTCGCGGGCACGCTGGCCATCGTCGAGGCGCTGCGCGGCACCCCGGTCGACTTCGTGGTGCTGTTCTCGTCGGTCACCTCGGCGACCGGCGGCGGCGCGGGCCAGGTCGACTACTGCGCGGCCAACGCCTTCCTCGACGCCGTCGCGCTCAGCGAGCCGCTGCCGGGCACGGCGGTGGTGTCGATCGACTGGTGCGAGTGGATGTACAACGGCTGGACCGACGGCCTGGAGAACTACGACGAGGAGTCCAAGAAGTTCTTCGAGTGGTACCGCGGCACGTTCGGCCTGAGCTTCGACGACGGCTGGCTGGCGCTGCGCAGGGTCCTGGCGGGCGGCGAGCGGCACGTCGTGGTGTCCACACAGGACTTCAACCCGCTGGTGGAGATGTCGCGCCGCTCCTCCATCGAGAGCCACCAGGCCACCGTCCGCAAGATCCGCGACGCGATGGGCCGCCACCCGCGCCCGGAGCTGTCCACCGCCTACGTCGAGCCGACCACGCCGGAGGAGCGGGCCATCGCCGAGGTCTGGGGCGAGGCGCTGGGCCTGGAGCAGGTCGGGGTGCGCGACAACTTCTTCGAGCTGGGCGGCAACTCGCTGGTCGGCATGGAGATCATCGCCGACGTGCGCAAGCGGCTCGAGCTGATCTACCTGCCGCCGCACATCATCTACCAGTCGCCCACCGTCGCCGCCCTCGCCGAGTCGGCCATCGCGGCCCGCACCGGCGAGACCGACACCGCCGACGACGCGCCCAGCCCGGCCCAGGACCAGCGGCAGTCGCGGATGGCCCAACGACGCAACGCGCTTCGCAGCGGGAGGACCTCATGACCGAGACCGACTACTCGTCGGCGGTTGCCCTGATCGGGATGTCCGGCCGGTTCCCGGGAGCCGGGTCGGCGGCACAGCTGTGGCGGAACCTGACCTCGGGCACGCGGGGGCTGCGCGAGCTGGGCGAGGACGAGCTGCGCGACAGCGGCATCGACCCCGGCCTGCTCGCCGACCCCCGGTACGTGCGGGTCGGCGGCCCGGTCGCCGACCTCGACCGCTTCGACGCCACCGTGTTCGGGATCAACCCGCGCGAGGCCGAGACCATGGACCCGCAGCACCGGCTGTTCCTGGAGTGCTCGTGGGAGGCGCTGGAGGGCGCGGGCTACTGCCCGACCGAGGTGCCCTGCCAGGTCGCGGTGTTCGCGGGCTGCGGGTTCCCGGACTACGTCATGCGCAACATCGAGCACCTCGCGGGCGAGCCGGGCGGGCAGCTGCTCATGGCGGTCGGCAATGAGCGCGACTCGCTGGCCTCCCTGGTCTCCTACAAGCTCGACCTGCGCGGGCCCGCGATGACGGTGCAGACGTTCTGCTCGACGTCGCTGGTGTCTGTGCACATGGCGTGCCAGAGCCTGCTCACCTACGAGTGCGACATCGCGCTGGCGGGCGGGGCGTTCACCCCGCTGCCCGAGCCCGCCGGGTACCTCTACGAGCAGGGCGGCATCATGTCGCCCGACGGCCGGGTCCGCAGCTTCGACGCCGACGCCAACGGCACCGTCATGGGCGCGGGCGTCGGCACGGTCGCCCTCAAGCGCATGGCCGACGCCATCGCCGACGGCGACATCATCCACGCGGTCATCCTCGGCTCGGCGGTCAACAACGACGGCCGCTCGCGCGCGGGCTACACCGCCCCCGGCGTGGACGGCGAGGCCGAGGTGATCCGGGCGGCGCTCGACGTCGCCGGGGTCGGGCCGGAGACCGTGGGCTACGTCGAGTGCCACGCCACCGGCACCATGCTGGGCGACTCGATCGAGCTGGCGGCGCTCAACCGGGTCTTCGGGAGCGCGGCGCGGACCGAGCCGTGCGTGCTGGGCTCGCTCAAGCCGATGATCGGCCACCTGGACCGCGCCTCGGGCGTGACCGGCCTGATGCGGGCGGCCATGGCGCTGGGCAACGAGGTGCTGCCCGGCGTCCCGGACTACCGCAACCCGAACCCGGCGCTGGCCTCGGCGTCGGACCGCTTCACCGTGCTCACCGGGGACCGGCCGTGGGCGGCGGGCCCGCACCCGCGCCGGGCCGGGGTCAGCTCGTTCGGCTTGGGCGGCACCAACGCCCACGTCGTGCTGGAACAGGCCCCGCCGCGCGCGGAGCGACCGGCGCGGCCGGGCCCGCACCTGCTGGTGTTCTCCGCCGCCGGTGAGGCGGCGCTGACCGCGATCGGCGAGAACCTGGCCGCGCACCTGGGCTCGGACACCGCCGACTCGGCCGACCTCGCCGATGTCGCCTACACGCTGCAGATCTCGCGCGGCGGGTTCGCCCGCCGCCGGGCCGTCGTCGTGGCCGACCGGGCCGACGCCGTCGCCGCGCTGGCCGACCCGGAGCGGTGGGTCGAGGGCAAGACCCAGCGGCGCAACGTCAAGGTGCGGCTGGTGCCCGACCCGGACGTCCCGGCCGCCTGGTGGACCGCGCTGCGCGAGGCCGTCGAGCGGCTGCTCGGGCCGGTTGACGGCGCCACCGCCGATGGTCCCGGTGTCCTCGCCGCGGCCCTTGCCCGCCTCGGCATCGCGGTGGCGGGCACGGGTGGTGGCGCGGTGGAGGAGTTCGCCGTCGCCCCGGACGGCCGCGCGGCCGACGAGTGGCTGCTGGCCGCCGTCGCCGAACTGTGGATCGCGGGCTGCCCGGTCGACTGGTCGCTGCTGCACGGCGGCGCCGGGCGGCGCGTCCCGCTGCCGACCTACCCGTTCCAGCGGCGGCGCTACTGGATCGACCCCAAGCCCGCCGCGGCCGTCGCCGAGGCCGCCACCGAGGGCAAGACGTTCGACCGCGACCGGTGGACGTACCTGCCCGCGTGGGAGCAGCGCCCGCTGGCGGTCTCCGACCTGGGCGAACGGGTGCGGATGGCTGGTCCCTGGCTGGTCATGGCCGACGACCCGCGCGGCGAGGCCCTGGTCGAGCACCTCGTCCGGCACGGCGCCGACGTGATCGCGGTCCGCCCGGGGGCGGGGTTCGGCCAGGACGACCGGGGCGACTTCACCGTCCGGGTGGACTCGGCGGCGGACTTCACGGCCGTGTTCGGGGCACTGCTGGAGTCGCCGAGGACGGTCGTGCACGGGTTCAGCCTGGCCGCCGAGGAGGCGGGTCCCGACCCGCTGGCGCACTTCGCCGCCGAGCAGGTGCGCGGGTTCTACTCGGCGCTGGCCCTGTGCCGGGAACTCGCCGAGGGCGATGACCCGGGCAGCCGCACCGAACTGGTCCTGCTGACCTCGGGCGCGGTCGGGGTCGCCGGGGCCGACCAGCGCCACCCCGAGCACGCGGCCCTGGCGTCGCTGGCCCCCAGCCTCGCCCAGGAGAACCCGCGCGTGCGCGCCCGTTCCGTCGACGTGGGCGAGGTCGCCACGCACGACGAAGCCGGGCTCGAGGTACAGACCACCCGCGCGCTGGCCGCCATGGTGTGCGACTACGCGGGCCCGATGGCCGTGCGCGGGGACGACTCGTGGCTGCGGACCTACCAGCCGCACCCGGTGCCGATGGCCGAGTCCGCCATCCAGCCGGGCGACACCGTCCTCATCACCGGCGGCCTCGGCGACGTCGGCCTGACCCTGTCGCGGCACCTGGCCGACAAGTACGGCTGCAAGCTGGTGCTGACGGTGCGCAGCCCGCTGCCCCCGCGCGAGGAGTGGGCGGAGCACCTGGCCGCCGTCCCGGCGGGCGGGGAGCGCTCGGCCCGGCACATCCGCAACATCCTCGACCTGGAGGAGCGCGGCGCCACCGTGCTCACCGCGTCGGCCGACGTCTCCGACAAGGCCGCCATGCGGGCCGTGGTCGACGCCGCGGTCGCGGAGTTCGGCGGGATCGACGTCGTCGTCCACGGCGCGGGCGTGCAGGACGGCAGCGGGTTCGGCTTCGCCCACGCGATGGACAGGGCCGCGTGCGAGGCGCACTTCGCCGCCAAGGTGGGCGGGTTCCACGTGCTGCAGGAGGTGCTGGGCGAGCACGCGAAGGACCGGCGGATCACCCTGTCGTCGGTGTCGGTGGCCCTCGGCGGCATCACCCTCGGCCCGTACACCTCCGCCAACGCGGCCCTGGACGCCTACGCGCGGGCGGCGCGCTCGGCGGACGCGGGCCGGTGGGTGAGCGTCAACTGGGACACCTGGAACATCGACGCCGAGCGCCTGGAGACCCACAGCTCCGCGGTCATGGACTTCGCCATGGCCCCGGCCGAGGGGGTCGACGTCTTCGAGCGCGCGCTGGCCGCGGGCGACCGCGTCGGGCACGTGGTGATCTCGACCGGGTCCCTGGACGCCCGGGTCGCCAAGTGGGTCGTCGGCGACATCCACGCCGCCGCCGACGACGAGGCCGACGACCGCGACCACCACCCCCGCCCGGAGCTGGACACCCCGTTCGTGGCGCCCCGCGAGGGGACCGAGGCCCGGCTGTGCGGGATCTGGACCAGGGTCCTGAGCATCGAGCCCATCGGCGCCCTGGACAACTTCTTCGAGCTGGGCGGCAACTCCCTGCTGGCGATCGAGATGACCGCCCGCATCCGCAAGGTGCTCAAGGCGAACGTCGCCGTCACCGCGCTGCTGGTGAGCCCGACCGTGCGCGACCTCGCCGCCCGGCTGGACGCCGCCGCGGCTGTGGAGGACATCCCGACAGCCGTCGCGGTGTAGTCACTGCTGATGGGGTGCCGCCTTGAAGAAGGCGGCACCCCATCAGCGTTTCCGCGGGCCGCGTGCTCAACTGCCCGAGCGCGGACGACCCCCTTTACCCGGCAACGACTTCTGGCCGGGCGTGGGACGCCCGGCCAGAAGTGTTCGGTTGTGCGGTCAGTACCGCGCGCGGGTGCCCGCGGGCCGGCCGAGGCGCAGGGCCATCGACAGGTAGCGGTGGGTGCGGGCGGCCTGCTCGAAGACGGCGAAGTGGCCGCCGGTGAACAGGTGGAAGCGGAACTCCCCGAGCGTCTGCTCCCGCCAGCAAGCGACCTGGTCGTGCCGGACGCGCGGGTCCGCCGTGCTGCCGAAGGCCGTCACCGGCACCGACAGCGGCGGTTCCGCCAGGTACTCGTAGGTCTCCTTGACCTCGAAGTCCGCGCGCACGGCCGGGAGGACCATGCCGACGGCCGCCGGGTCGTTCAGCAGCCACTCCGGGGTGCCGCCGAGCTCCCGCAGGAGGTCGACCAGCTGGGCGTCGCTCATGCCCATCACCGGGATGTCGTCGTCCATGTTGTGGTGCGGGGCGACGAACCCGGAGACGAACAGGTGCAGGGGGTCGGGCGCGTCGCGGCGGCGCAGTTCGCGCAGCAGCTCGAAGGCGACCAGGGCGCCGAAGCTGTGGCCGTAGACGGCGTACGGGCGGCCCTCGGCGACGACGGTGTCGGCGAGGTCGGCCACCAGGGCGGGCATGCGCAGGTACGGGGGGTCCTGGAAGCGGCCCTCCCGGGCGGGGAGCTGGACCGGCAGGACCGCGACGCCGGGCAGCACGCCCAGCCAGTCGCGGTAGACCGACGCGCCCGCCCCGGCGTGCGCGAGGCAGTACAGGGCGGGCGCGTCGGCGGGTTCGCCGGTCTGGCGCAGGAACGGGAACCAGCTGCTGGCGGCGGCCATGTCAGCCGATTTCCAGGCGCACGTAGGACGGCGGCGGCTGCACCGTCGTGAGGTCCGCCTCCAGCACCACGGCCGCGCCGTCGCGGGAGACCTCGCGGAACCCCGCGAAGGCGTAGGTCACCTGCATCATGCGGTTGCGCCCGGTCTCGACGAAATCGGCGCGCACCCCGGCCCCGGCCTCGGCGGCGAGCCGCATGATGTGGTTGAGCAGGACCATGCCCACGCCGCGGGACATGACGCGGCAGGACATGAGCATCATGCGCAGCCACCACACGTCCCCGGAGCGCTCGACCAGGGCGAGGCCGATCTTGCCGTAGCTGCCGAACTTGTCGGTCAGCGACGCCACGAGCAGCAGGTGGTCGCCGGACTCGCGCAGCGCGTCCAGCTCGTCGTAGGAGTACGTGCGGCCGGTCGAGTTGAGCTGGTTGGTGCGGACGGTCAGCTCCTCGGCGCGCTGGAGGTCCTCGCGGCGGGCCGGGGCGATGGAGAAGACCATCCCCAGGCTCGCCAGGAACTCCTCGTTGGTGCCGACGAACTCGACCTCCAGCCCGTCGCGGGCCAGCTGCGCCTGGTACATGGCGCGGCGCTGGGCGGACTCGTCGGTGACGAAGCGCGGGCGGAACTCGGCGCGGGACAGCTCGACGTCCATCTCCGCGGTGTCGACCAGCAGCACCTCGGGGACGCCGTGCGCCACCTCGGCCAGCTCGAAGGGCTGGTCGTCGACGAAGGCGAAGGCGTCGAGGCCCAGGTTCAGCGCCTTGGCGATGCGCCGGATCGAGTCGGACTTGGCGTTCCAGTTGATCTGCGGGAACAGGAACATCCCGTCGAGGCCGAACTCCCGCAGCTTGGCGAACGCCGCGTCGTGGTCGTTCTTGCTGGCCACTGAGTTCAGCACGCCCATGCTGTCGAGGCGCCGGATGTGCTCCACAACGGACGGTCGGAGCGTGACCTCGCCGTCCTCCAGCAGGACGCCGTCCCACACGGTGTTGTCCAAGTCCCACACGACGCACTTCACGCGGCCTTGGATTGGTTTGGCGGGCGCGGCAAAGCCGGGTGCCCGGGAATCGACACTCACCAGACCGTCTCCCTGTCTGCCTGTCCAGCGATGGTGGTTCGCTGGATCTCGTTGCTGCCCTCGATGACCTCCATCACCTTGGCATCACGGTAGAGCCGGGCGACCGGGTAGTCGGGGCCGAACCCGTTGGCGCCGTGGATCTGGACCGCCTCGGCCGCGTGCCGGGCGGCGGCGGTGGAGGCGAAGTACTTGGCCACCCAGGTGGCCATGACGGTGGCCGAGTCGCCCGCGTCCTTGAGCCTGCCCGCCTCGGTGACCAGCAGCCGGGCCGCGCGGACGTCGGTGACCATGTCGGAGAGCTTGGCCTGGATCAGCGGCAGCTCGCGCAGCGCGACGCCGCCGACCCGCCTGCGCGCGGCGTAGCCCGCGCTGGCCTCCAGGCACGCCTGGATGATGCCGACCGACCCGGCCGCCACGCTGTAGCGGCCCATGTCGAGGGTGGCGGTCAGGACCATGCCCGCGGTGAACCCGGTGGGCCCCAGCAGGGCCTCCGGGCCCAGGCGCACGCCGCGGAAGCGGACCTCGGCCAGCATCGACGCCCGGGTGCCGAGGATGTCGTCGATGGGGACGACCTCCACCCCGGGGCTGTGCCGGGGCACCAGGAACGCGCCGATGCTGGACTCCGTGCGGGCGAAGACCAGGAACAGGTCGGCCCGCTGCCCGCCGGTGATCCACTTCTTGGTGCCGTCGAGCACCCAGCCGTCGCCGCGGGGGCTGGCCGTGGCGGCGATCCCCGCGGCGTCGCTGCCCGCGCCGGGCTCGGTCAGGCAGAACGCGCCCAGGACCTCGCCGGAGGCGAGCAGGGGCGCCCAGCGGGCGACCTGCTCGGCGCTGCCCCAGCGGCGCACCGCCCACGCCGCCATCGTGTGCACGGTCAGCAGGCTGCGCACCGACGAGCAGCCGCGGCCGAACTCCTCGTGGACCTCGCCGAGGGTGACCATGTCCATGTCGGACCCGCCCACCTCGGCGGACAGGAACGGCGCCCACAGCCCGGCGTCGGCGATCCGGCGCAGCAGGTCCTCGGGGACGCGCCCCTGCCGGTCCCACACCTCGGCGTGCGGGGTGATGTGGGCGTCGACGAACGCGCGGGCGGCCCGGCGGTCGGCCACCCGCGCGCCCGCGGGCGCCTCGACGAGGCCGGTCACGGTCACGTCCGCTCGGCCGGGTCGGCCGCGAGGCGCCCGACCAGCGCGGCCATTGAGTCGGCGCTGCGGAAGTTGTCCAGCTGCAGCTCCTTGTTCGGGATGGTGACGGTGAAGGTCTTCTCCACGAACATCACCAGTTCCATGGCGAACAGGGAGTTGACGAAGCCCAGGGCGAAGATGTCCTGGCCCGCGTCGATCTCCACCTGCGGGTAGCGGCCCCTGACGAACTCCAGGATGGTCTCCGCCGCGTCCGCGGCCTGGCTGGTCTGCTCGATCGTCACTGTGCGCTCCTTCTGGCTGTCGGCGGGGTCCGGGTCACCGCTGGGCCGTGTCGTAGGTGTAGAAGCCGCGGCCGCTCTTGCGGCCGTGCAGCCCGGCGTCGGTCATCTGCTTGAGCAGCGGGCACGGTCGGTACTTGCTGTCGGCGTAGTGCTCGTAGAGCACCTCGACGCTGTAGAGGATGGTGTCGACGCCGATGAGGTCGGCGGTCTCCAGCGGGCCCATCGGGTGGCCGAAGCAGCCGCGGAACACCTCGTCGACGGAGGCGGCGTCGGCGACGCCCTCGTGCACCAGGTAGGCGGCCTCGTTGACGGTGAGCATCAGCACCCGGTTGGAGATGAAGCCGCAGGAGTCCTTGACGTCGACCTCGCGCTTGCCCATGGCGTGCAGGACGGCCCGGGTGCGTTCCACGGTCTCCGGCGAGGTGTGCACGCCCGGGATCAGCTCGACGACGGGCTTGGCGGGCACCGGGTTCATGAAGTGCACGCCGATGACCTTGTCCGGGCGCCGGGTGACCGAGGCGACCTTGGTGATCGGGATGGCCGAGGTGTTGACGACGAAGACGGTGTCCGGCCCGCACTCGGCGTCGAGCTGGCGGTAGACCTCGCGCTTGACGTCCCAGTTCTCGGTGACGTTCTCCACGATCAGCTCGGCCTTGGCCGCGGCGGGCACGCCCACGGCGGTGGTGATGCGCGCCAGCAGCGCGGCCGGGTCGAGTTCCGGCCCGCCCATGAGCTTGCTGAGCCGGGCGTTCATGGCGATGGTGGCCCTGGCCTTGTCCAGGATCTGCTCGTCCCGGTCGACCAGGACGACGTCGAACCCGGCCGAGGCCAGGTTCTGCGCGACGCCGACGCCCATGACGCCCGCGCCGATCACCCCGATGACTGTCACGGTTTCTCCATCCGATGGTGGGCTGGTGGGTGGGTTGGGTGGCGCCGGGTCACCGGCCGCGCCTGCGGGCCGCGGACGCGTTGAGCCCGGAGCGGCGCAACTGGGCCCGGACGCCGCTGGCGCCGTCGGGGCCGGTATCCGGCCCGGCCGCGCCGGAGCGCAGCAGGTCGACGGTGACCCCGAGGGCGGCGACGGTGGGCGCCTCGTAGAGCACGTGCGGGGGCAGGCCGTCGACTCCGAACTCGCGGCGGACGGCGGCGACGATGCCGACGCCGAGCAGCGAGTTGCCGCCCAGTTCGAAGAAGTTGTCGAGCACGCCGACCCGGTCGACGCGCAGCGCGTCGCGCCAGATGCGCGCGATGGCCGCCTCGACCTCCCCGGCCGGTTCCTGGTAGGCGGTGACCAGGTCGGGGCGGGGGTGGCGGTCGCTGTCGGCGGCGGGCGCCTGCGGGGCGAGGACGGCGTCGAGGTTGAACAGGGCGCTGCCCGCGACCATCGACGGGAAGTCCAGCGGCGAGACCACCACCCGGGGCTCGCCGGTGGCCAGCGCCCGCAGCAGGGAGCGCCAGCCGTCGGCGAAGTCGATGCCGGTGCGGGCCCGGTTCTCCCGGAAGAAGGTCTGCAGGGCGCTGTCGTAGCCCGCCAGGCCCTCCTCCCAGGCGTTCCAGGTCCACTCGCCCCAGTTGACCGACAGCACCCGCCTGCCGGTGGCGGCCAGTCGGTGGGCCACGGCGTCGACGTAGGCGTTGGCGGCGCAGTAGTCGATCTGGCCGGGGCCGCCGCCGGTCGCCGCGGTGATCGAGGAGAACAGGACCAGGAAGTCCAGCCCCACCTCCTCGGAGGTGCCGTGGCGCAGCGCGGCGAGCAGGGCGTCGGTGCCCGCGACCTTGGGGGCGAGGACCTTGTCGACGTCGGTGGGCTGCTTGAACTGCACCAGGCCGATGCCGGGCACCCCCGCGGCGTGCAGGACGCCGTGCAGCGCGCCGAACCGGGTGATGGCGGTGTCGACGGCGCGGCGGGCGTCGGCGGGGTCGGCGATGTCGCCGACGACGACCTCGACCTCCGCGCCGAGGGCGCGCAGCCGGGTCACGGCCGCGACCCGCCGCCGGGTCTCGTCCTCGGGCCCGTCCAGCACCCCCGGCCAGTCGGCCTCGGGCGGCAGCCCGCGCCGCGCCTGCAGGACCAGCCGCACCCGCGTGCCCGCCGCCATCTGCTCGGCGAGGCCGAGCGCGATGCCGCCGAGGCCGCCGGTGACCAGGTAGACGCCGCCGTCGCGGAGCACGGTGGCGTCCGGCGCGGGCGGGGGCGTGATGCGCTCGTAGGTGGGCGTCCAGCGGCGGCCGCGGCGCAGGGCGACGAGGGTGCCCGCCGCGGTGGAGCCGTGGACGGGGGCGCGCAGTTCGGCGACCAGCCGCGCCGGGTCGGTGCGGTCGCAGACGTCGACCATCCGCGTCTCGACCGACGGGTACTCCAGGCCGATGACCATGGTCGGGCCGAGCAGGGCGGCGGCGTCGGGGTTGACGACGTCGCCGGGCAGGACCTCCTGGGTGCCCGCGACGGCCATGTCCAGCGACCAGTCGGTGAGCCCGCACTCCCCGGCGGCGCGGGCCAGGGCGACGAGGGTGTGCAGGCCGTGGCGCAGGGTCTCGTCCCCGGGGGCGGCGCCCAGGGTCCACAGGTGTGCGATCCGGCGCGGGTCGCGGCCGCGGGCGCGCAGGTCGCGCAGCACGGCGAGCAGGTCGGCGACGCTGCCGGGCGCGGCGGTGTATGTACCGTCCTCGGCTCGGCCGTAGGCGCTGCCGGGTCGTACCGCGTCCACTGTGGACTTGCCTGCCGCGCGCCGCAGTTCGGCGACGGCGTCGTCGGCGAGGCCGTCGCGGGTGAAGACCAGCCACGCCGCCGGTTGCGCCGCGGCGGGCGCGGGCGTCGGGACCTGCCGCCACGCGGGCAGATAGAGCCACTGGTCCTCGGGCAGCTTCGGCAGGCTGGCGATCGCCTCGAACAGGTCGGTCGCCGCCGGGACGGCCGCGGGCGCGCCCACGGCGGCCCGGCGCTCGGGCGGGTCCATCCAGTAGCGCTGGCGCTGGAAGGGGTAGGTCGGCAGCGGGACGCGGCCGGGGCGCCCGTCGCGGTCGCGGCCGTGGAACGCCTGCCAGTCGATGTCCACCCCGGTCAGCCACAGCCGGGCGATGGCGGTGGCCAGCGCCGCGTCGTCCGGGGCGGGGTCGCTCGCGGCGGGCAGGGTGCCCAGCACCAGCGGCCACCGGTCGCTGGGACAGGCGTCGTGGCCGCGCACCAGGGCGCCGAGGGACTGGCCCGGGCCGATCTCCAGCACGGCGAGGTCGGGGTCGGCGAGCAGGGCGGCCACGCCGTCGGCGAAGCGCACCGGCTCGCACATGTGCCGCGCCCAGTAGTCGGGGGAGCAGACCAGCTCCGCGGTGGCCTCGCCACCGGTCACGTTGGAGATGTAGGGCGTCCTCGGCGGGTTGAGGCTGATGTTGGCCCGCACCCACTCGGTCAGCGGCTCGGCGGCCGGGCGCAGCATCCGCGAGTGGAAGGCGTGGGTGGTGCGCAGCTCGCGGCAGGCGACCCCGGCGGCGCGCAGGCCCTCGGCCAGCCCGCGCACCGGCTCGGCCGGACCGGCGACCACGCTCACCTGGGGGCCGTTCAGCGCGGCGATGTCGAGTCCCCGGCCGTCCAGGTCGAACCGGGCGCGCAGGTCGTCGGCGGGCAGCGACACCGCGAGCATCGCCCCGCCGGGCAGCTCCGCGATCAGCGCGGCCCGGTGCGCGACCAGGCGCAGCGCGTCCTCAAGGGACAGCACGCCCGCCAGGCACGCGGCCACGTACTCGCCGAGGCTGTAGCCCAGCATCACCCGCGGCCGCACGCCCCACGCGGCGAGCGTGGTGGCGATGGCGTACTCGACGGCGAAGACGGCGGGCTGCACGACCTTGGTGCGCTCCAGCGCCTCCGCCCGCTCGTCGCGCTCGGCGGCGCGGCCCATCAGCGCGGCGAGGCCGGGGCCGTCGCCGCGGCCGCCGGTGAGCAGCTCGGTCAGCTCGACCTCGCCGACCAGGCCGCCCCACAGCTCGCCCAGCCGCAGCAGGCAGTGGTCGAGCGCGTCGCGGAACACCGGCTCCCGCCGGTACAGCTCGGTGACCAGGCCCGGGTACTGCTCGCCGACCCCGGCGAAGAGCACGGCCACCCCGCGCCCGCGCATCGTGTCCGTCCGCCCGAGCACGGCGGTCGCCGGTTCCGCGGTCAGCGCGGCGGCGGCCTCGCGGACGTCCTCGGCGACCATGACCCGCCGGTGCTCGAAGGTCTTGCGCCCGACCTGGAGGGTGTAGGCGACATCGGCGATGGCCGTGTCCGGCCGCCCGGCCAGGTGCGCGCCGAGGCGGGCCCTGGACTCGTCGGCCGCGGCGGCGGTGCGGGCCGACACCGGCAGCACGTGGTACCGGCGGCCGGTGTCGGGGTCGGCCGGTTCGCGCGTCCGCCGCGCGGGAGCCTCCTCGACCACGGTGTGCACGTTCGTGCCGCCCATGCCCAGCGAGTTGATCCCCGCGATGCGGGGACGCCCGTCGCGCGTGCGCCACGGCGTGAGCCCGGTGGCGACGTAGAAGGGGGACGCGGCGAAATCGATGTCCGGGTTGGGGCTGGTGTAGTGCAGCGTCGGCGGGATGAGGCCCTCGGTGAGGGCGAGGGAGGTCTTGATCAGACCGCTGACGCCCGCCGCCCTGTCCAGGTGCCCGACGTTGGTCTTCAGCGACCCGATCGGGCAGTACTGCGTGGTCGAGGTGGGGCCGAACGCCCTGGCGAGGGCGGCGACCTCGATGGGGTCGCCGAGCTCGGTCGCGGTGCCGTGCGCCTCGACGTAGCTGACGTCCTCGCCGCTCACCCCCGCGTCGGCGAGCGCGGCCCCGACCACCGTGGCCTGCCCGGTCACGCTCGGCGCGGTGTAGCCGACCTTCAGCGCGCCGTCGTTGTTCATCGCCGTGCCGCGGATGACCGACCAGATGTGGTCGCCGTCGCGCAGCGCCGCGGAGAGCCGCTTGAGCACGACCACGGCCGCGCCGTCGCCGAACATGCTGCCCTTCGCCTTGGCGTCGAAGGTCCGCACGTGCCCGTCGGGGGATTCCATGCCGCCGGGTCCGTAGACGTGGCCGATCTTGTCGGGCACCCGCACGGACACCCCGCCCGCGATGGCCATCTCGCACTCCCCGGCCCGCAGGGCCTGCACGGCCAGGTGGGTCGCCACCAGCGAGGTGGAGCAGAACGTCTGCACCGCGACGCTGGGGCCGTGCAGGTCGAACAGGTAGGACACGGTGGTGGTCAGGGCGTCCTTGTCGTTGCCCATGACGACCTCGTAGTGGCTGACCTCGGACTCCGGGCCCAGCAGGTGATCGGCCATGCGCAGCAGGTAGGTGCTGATGTTGGAGCCGCCGTAGACCCCCACCCGGCCGCGGCCCTCGGGCTCGGCGTAGCCCGCCTGCTCCAGCGCCTCCCAGCAGACTTCGAGGAAGAGGCGCTGCTGCGGGTCGGTGAGGGCCGCGGTGCGCGGGCTCATGCCGAAGAACCCGGCGTCGAAGCCGGCCACGTCGTCGAGCACCGGCCGGGCGGGCACGTAGTTCGGGTCGGCGGCGGTCTTCGCGTCCACGCCCGCGGCGGCCAGCTCCTCCGGGGTGAAGAAGCTGATGGACTCGACGCCGTCACAGAGGTTCCGCCAGAACTTGTCCACATCGGACGCCCCGGGGAAGCGGCCCGCCATGCCGATCACGGCCACCCGGCGGTCATCGTCTTCGTCGGGGACGGCGGTGATGGGCGCGACGGGCCGGGGTACGGCGACGGCGGGCGCGGGCTGTTGGGCGGCAGGGGGCGTGGCGCGGTGGGCCGCGCCGTGCTCGTCCAGGATGACGGCGAGGGCGTGCACGGTCGGGCCCTCGAACAGCGCGACCGTGGGGACGGCCACGCCGAGGCGCTGCTTGGCCAGCGCCAGCATCTGCAGGCCCACCAGGGAGGTGCCGCCCAGGTCGAAGAAGTTGTCGCGGGTGCCGACCGGTTCGACGCCGAGCACGTCCGACCACAGGTCCGCGAGCACGCGCTCGGTGGCGGTGGCGGGCGGGCGGTAGGGCTGGGGGAGTTCGGGCCGGGGGAAGCGGTCGCCGCCGCGGGCGGGCGCGGGCGGCGCCACGGCGCGGCCGGGAAGCCGGTCGTCGAGCCCGCCCGCGGCGACCACGGTGTCGGCGAGCCCGAGGGCGAGGACGCGGTCGACGGCGGCGAGACCGTCCGCCGTGGACATCGCGTGCGCGGCCATCGTCGCGCCGAACCCGCTCCCGATGCGGCGCAGCGTGATCGACCAGGTGTCCCATTCCACCGCCTGCCAGCGGGTCCGGCCGTCGCGGTTGCGCGCGGCGACCGCGGTCAGCGCGGCGTTGGCCGCGGCGTACCCGCCGAAGGTCACCCCGCCCAGCAGCGCGGAGGTCGAGGAGAACAGCAGGCAGAACTCCGGCGCGTCGGGCAGGTCGCGCAGCAGCCGCTCCAACGCCAGCGCCCCGCCGACCTTCGCCCCGAAGGAGCGCTCCAGCCGGGGGGAGTCGAGGTCGCGCAGCGGGGCGAAGGTCTCCGCGGCGGTGTCGGCGGCGGCGTGGAAGACGCCGTGGAAGGGGCCGTGCTCGGCCAGGACGGCGCGCATGGCGTCGAGGTCGGCGGCGTCGGCGCGCGGGGTGATCACCTCGGCGCCGAGCGCGCGCAGGCGGGCGACGGCGTCGGCGCGGGGCCCGTCCGGGCCGCCGCGGCTGGTGAGCACGATCCGGGCGGCGCCCGCCTCCGCGAGGTGGCCTGCCAGCAGCAGGCCGACGTCGCCGAGCCCGCCGGTGACCAGGTACGCGCCGCCGCGGCGCACGCCGGGCGCGGAGCCCGGCCCGGCGGGACCGAACCCGCGGACGTGGCGGCGCCCGGCGCGGTAGGCGACCAGGGGCACGGCGCCGGGCAGGACGGCCTCGGCGACCACCGCGGCGGTGTCCAGCGCCAGGTCCGCCCGCGGGTCGAGGTCGACAGCGCGGCAGTCGAGGTTGAGGTACTCCTGGTTGGCGACCAGGGGCAGCGTGGCCACCGCGGCGGCGGCGGGCGCGGGCCGGTCGCCCTCGGCCACGGCGGCGCCGCCGCGGGTCACCACGACGATCCGGGTGCTGCGCGCGGCGTCGCCGCCCCAGGCGTCGAGTTCCCCGGCCAGGGCGAGCACGTCGGCGCGGCCGTCGCCCGCCGCGTCGAGCGGGCGCAGGTCGACCACGACGACCGGGTCGGCGTCAGTGCCGACGGTGTCGTCGGTGCTGTCCATACCGGTGGGGTCGAGGTCGGCGGCGTCGATGACCTCGACACCCTCGGCGAGCAGCTGGGCGGCGACGGCGTCGGCCAGCGCCGTCGCCGTGCCCGCGAGCAGCACGCAGCGCGACGGCGCGTCGAAGTCCCCTGGGGAGTCCTCACGGGACTCCTCGGCCGACCAGGTCGGGACGAGCAGGTCGACGGCTGCCCCAGTGTCGGCGGTGGCCCCGGCGGGTGCGGGGGCGGGCACGGGTGCGGGGGTGCCCGGCGGGTCGATCCAGTAGCGCTCGCGCTCGAACGGGTAGCCGGGCAGGCCGGTCTTGGCCGCCGGCCGCCCGGCCCGGTGTCCGGCCCAGTCGATGCCGACGCCCGCGAGCCACAGGCGCCCGGCGGTCTCGGCGAGCACCGCGGTGGCCGGGCGGGGGTCGGCGGCGGCGGGCAGGGTCGGCACGATCAGCGGCCAGCGCGGCGGCGCGCAGTCGCGGTGCGCCCGCGCCATGGCCGAGAGCGACTGGCCGGGGCCGATCTCCAGCAGCGCCAGGTCGGCGTCGGCCAGCAGGGTCGCGAGCATGTCGTCGAAGCGGACCGGCGCGCACATGTGCTCGGCCCAGTAGGCCGGGTCGGTGGCCTGGGCGTCGGTGACGACCCGTCCGGTCACATTGGACAGGTACGGCACGGTCGGCGCGGACAGGGTGGTGTTCGCGGCGATCCACTCGGTCAGCGGGGCGCGGACCGCCTCCAGCATCCGGGAGTGGAAGGCGTGGGTGGCGGCCAGCGGCCTGCACGGCACCGAGCCCTCGGCGAGCAGCCCGGCGGCGGCCCGCACGGCGTCGACCGGGCCCGCGATGACGGTCAGCTCGGGCCCGTTGAGCGCGGCGACATCCACCTCGCCGATCCCGGCGAGCCGGGTGCGGACCTCGTCGGCGGACAGCGGCACGGCGGCCATCGCGCCCGGGGGCAGCGCGGCGATCAGCCTGGCGCGGTGGGCGACCAGGCGCAGGGCGTCCTCAAGGGACAGCACGCCCGCGAGGCACGCGGCCACGTACTCCCCGAGGCTGTAGCCCGCGACCGCGGCGGGCTCGACGCCCCAGGACCGCACCAGGGCCGCGAGGGAGTACTCGACGGCGAACAGCGCCGGGTGCAGGGTCGCGGTCTCGGCGAGCGGGTCGGCTGCCTCGGGCACGCGCCCGAGCAGGGCACTGAGGTCCGGCACGGCCGCGCGTGGGCCGAGCAGCCCGGCGACCGGGTCGGCGCCGGTGGCCTCGACGAGGATGGCCCGGCAGCGGTCCAGCTCGGCGCGGAACACCGGCTCGCGGGCGTGGAGGTCGGCGGCCATGCCGGGGTACTGCTCGCCCGCGCCCGCGACCAGGAACGCCACCGGGCGGTCGGTCCGGCTCTCGGCGCGGGCCAGGGCGGCGGCGTCGGCCAGCGCGGCGGCGGCGTCGGCCGCGGTCTCGGCGGCCAGCGCCCGGCGGTGGCCGAACACCTGCCTGCCGGTCTGCAGGGTGTGGGCGATGTCGGCGAGCGGGGTGTCGGCGGGCAGCCCGGCGAGGTGGTCGGCGAGGGCGCGGGTGGCGGTGTCGGCGGCGGAGGCGGTGCGGGCCGACCACACCAGCACCTGCGGACGGGTGGCGGGCTCGCGCGGCGCGGGGACCGGGGCCTCCTCCAGCACCACGTGGGCGTTGGTGCCGCCGATGCCGAACGCGCTCACCCCGGCCCGCCGTGGCCGGTCGGCGCGGCGCGGCCAGTCGAGCAGGTCGGTCACGATCTCCAGGTCGGCATCGCCCGCGCGCAGCTGCGCGCTGGGCTCGTCGGGGGCGCGGGTGGGCGGGATCTCGCCGTGGTGCAGGGCCAGGGCGGCCTTGATCAGGTTCGTCACGCCCGCGGCGCGGTCGAGGTGGCCCAGGTTGGGCTTGACCGAGCCGATCTTGAGCGAGTGGCCCGCGAAGACCTGTTGCAGGCCCGCGAGCTCGGCGGCGTCACCGAGGGCGGTCCCGGTGCCGTGCGTCTCGACGTAGTCGATGTCCCCGGGGTCCAGCCCGGCGGCGGCCAGCGCCTCGGCGACCACGGCCGCCTGCCCCCGCACGCCGGGGGCGGTGAAGCCGACCTTGCGGCCCGCGTCGTTGTTGACCGCCCAGCCGCGCAGCACCGCGTACACGCGGTCGCCGTCGGCGATGGCGTCGCCGAGCCTGCGCAGCGCGACGACCCCGACCCCGCTGCCCAGCGGGCTGCCCAGCCCGGCGGCGTCGAACACGCGGCACTCGCCGTCCGGCGGGGCGATGCCGCCGGGCTGGTAGGTGTAGCCGACGTGGTGCGGGACGCTGACCACCACACCGCCCGCCAGGGCGAGGTCGCTCTCGTAGGCGGCCAGGCTCGACGCGGCGGCGCAGACGGCGACCAGCGACGTCGAGCAGTAGCTCTGCACGGTGTAGGTCGGGCCCGACAGGCCGAGGGTGTGCGACACCCGGGTGGTGAGCGAGTCCTTGTCGTTGGCCAGGCCCACGGCCAGCTCGCCCATGGCCGCGACGGTCCCGGCGGGAACCAGGTTGCTGGTCAGGTACGACGACCAGGCCGTGCCGCCGAACACCCCGATCGCGCCGTCGAAGCGCGTCGGGTCGCACCCGGCGTCCTCCAGGGCGACCCACGCCTGTTCGAGGAACAGCCGCTGCTGGGGGTCGAGGATCTGGGCCTCCTTGGGGCCCATGCCGAAGAAGCCCGCGTCGAAGCGGTCGACGTCGTCGAGCACCGGGGCGGCCTTGACGTAGGCCGGGTCGGCGATGGCGGCCTCGGGGACGCCGTTGGCGCGCAGCTCGTCGTCGGTGAACCGGGTCAGGCCCAGCCTGCCCGCCCGCAGGTTCGCCCACAGGCCGCCGACCCCGGGCGCGCCGGGGAACCGGCCCGCCATGCCGACGATGGCGATGTCCTCCGGCGTGAAGTCCCCGCCCGGCTGTCCGGTCCGCTCGGTCATGCCCGACCCCCGCTTCCCGCGCTGTTCCTGGCCTTGCGCCGCCGCGCGCCGCGGGCCGAGCCCGCGGTCAGCGCCATGCCCCCGCCTGCGGCGGGCTCGCCCGGGCCGCCGTCGACCGCGGCGGCGAACGCGGCGACGGTGGGGTGCTCGAACAGCACCGCGGGTGGGATCGCCACGCCCAGCTGGCGCTCGATGGCCAGCACCATCGCCATGCCCAGCAGGGAGTTGCCGCCGAGGTCGAAGAACGGGTCGTCGACCCCGACCCGGTCGATGCCGAGGTAGGCGCCCCACACCTCGGCGACGGCGGTCTCGGTCGCGGTGCGCGGCGCGGCGAACTCGGTGCGCAGCGCGGGCCGGGGGAACCGCTGGCGGTGCTCGGCGGGTGTGGCGGCCCCGGCCAGGGTGGTGATGTCGGTCAGCGCCGCCCACTCGCGCAGCAGCTCCGGCAGCGGCTGGCGCACGGCGAGCACGCTGCCGCCGCCGGTCGCGGCGATCCGGTCGAGGAAGGCGCAGCCCGCGTCGTCGGCGAACCCCCAGCGGGCCCGGTAGTCGCGGACCCCGCGGGCGAGCCCGGCGCCGGCGCCCTCCAGGGCGTCGGCCTGCCAGGTGTCGTGCCGCCACGGTCCCCAGGCGACGGACACGACGCGGGTGGACGGCGCGTGCGCGGCCAGCGCCTCGCCGCAGGCGTCGAGCACGGTGTTGGCCGCGCAGTAGTCACCCTCGCCGATCCCGCCGAACGCGGTGACGACCGAGGAGTACAGCACCAGCAGCTCGGGCCGCTCCGCCTCGGGGACACCGGGGCCGACGAGTTCGGCGAGCGGCCCCATGGCCAGCACCTTCGGGGCGAGGACGGCGGCGGAGTCGGCGACCGAGCGCCGCTGCGCGAGCCCACCCGCCGGGAGCCCGGCGGCGTGGACGACGCCGGTCAGCGCGCCGAAGTGGGCGCGGCAGGCGCGCAGCGCGGCCCGCAGCTGCTCGGGCACGCCCGCGTCGGCGGTCAGCAGCAGCACCCGCGCGCCCTCGGCCTCCAGGTCGGCGACGTCGGCGCCGGGCGTGCGCCCGACCAGGGCCAGGTTGCGGACGCCGAGGCCGACGAGGTGGCGGGCCAGCGCCCGGCCCAGCCCCCGGGTGCCGCCGGTGATCAGGTACGTGCCGTCGGCGCGCCACGGCGGCTCGCCGTCGGGGGTGGGCACGGGCGCCCAGTCCTTGACCCAGCGGCGTCCCCGCCGCCAGGCCGCGCTGCCCGCCAGCAGGCCCTCCGGCCGCGCGGCGGTGGTCAGCTCGACGAACAGGTGGGCCGCGGCAATGTCGGGGTCGGCGGTGCTGGGGTCGGCGGTGTCGGGGTCCAGGTCGACGCCGGTCCACTCCATGCCGGGGTACTCGTGGTGGACGGCCCGTCCGAGGCCGTGGACGACGCTGCGGTGCGGCGCGGTCGCGTCACCGCCGAGCACCTCGGCGGCGCCGCGCGTGGCGGTCAGCAGCCGCACCGGGCGCTGCCCGGCCAGCTCCCCGAGCGCCTGTACGGCGAGCAGGAGGGTGTCGTGGCCGTCGCGGACCGCGGCCCGCAGCTCGTCGTCGGCGGGGAAGCCGGGGACGGCGGCCGGGGTGTCCAGGGTCCACAGGTGGACCACGCGCACCGGGCCGGACCCGGCGCAGGCGGCGGCCACCTCGCGGTAGTCGGCCGGACGGGTCGGGTCGACCACCAGCACGCGGCCGTCGCGTCTCGGCCCCGCCCCCGGCCGGACCTCGATGACCTCGGCGCCCGCCGCGGCGGCGGCGTCGGCGAGGCGGGCGCCGATCCCGCCCGCGTCGGCGAACACGACCAGGGTGCCGTCGAGCCGGTCGGGCCGGGTGGGACCGGTGGCGGTGTCCCGCCGCCACGACGGCACGAAGGCGAGGTCGGCGGGCACGGTGGCGGGGGCCGGGCTGTCCGCGACCACCTCGGGCCAGAACTCCTGGCGCTGGAACGGGTACGTCGGCAGCGACACGAGCGAGCCGGGGCCCGGGTCGGCGGCGGCCCAGTCGACGTCCACGCCGATCTCCCACAGCCGGGCGCAGACCCGCAGCAGGTCGACGCGTTCGTCGGCGTCGCCGCTCCACCGTCCGGGCAGGGTGCCCAGCACCGCGGCGGCCGGGCCGTCCACGGCCACCTGGCGGACCAGGCCGCCGAGGGTCTGGCCCGCGCCCAGCTCGATGAAGGCGTCCACCCCGGCGGTGACGGCGGTGGCGACGCCGTCGGCGAAGCGCACCGGCCGCACCAGGTGCTCGGCCCAGTAGCGGGCGCTCACGGCGTCCTCGGCGCTCAGCACCTCGCCGGTGCGGTTGGACACGATGTCGACGCGCGGCGCGTGGCGCGGCACCGACTCGACCAGGGCGGCGAGCTTGTCGCGGGCCGGTTCGAGCAGCGTGGAGTGGAAGGCGTGGACCGAGCGCAGCGGCTTGGCCGCCACCCCGGCGGCGACCAGGGTCGCGGCGACGGCGTCGACGGGGTCCGCCGGTCCGCTGATGACCGTCATGGCCGGGCCGTTGATCGCGGCGACGCCGACCTCGCCGTCGTCGGGCAGCGCGGCCCGCACCCGCTCCTCGCCCGCCGCGACGGCGACCATGCGGCCCGCGGGGGCGGCGGCGATGAGCCGGGCCCGCTCTGCGACGACCCGCAGCGCGTCGGGCAGGGTGAACACCCCGGCGAGGCAGGCGGCGACGTACTCGCCGAGGCTGTAGCCGATCAGCACGTCCGGGCGCACGCCCCAGGAGGCCAGCAGCTCGGCCAGGGCGTACTCGACGGTGAACAGGAACGGGTGCGCGGTCTCGGCGTGGTCGAGCGGGTCGGCCGCGGGGTCGGTGCGGCCCAGCATCGCGGCCAGGTCGCCGCCCGGTCCAGGCTCGCTGTCCACAAGGGACTTCACGTCGACGCCCATCGGGGCGAGCACGGCGGCGCAGGCGTCGACGGCGGCGGCGAACACCGGCTCGTCGCGGTAGAGGGCCCGCCCGAGGCCGCGGTACTGGTCGCCGGTCCCCGGCAGCAGGAAGGCGACACGGGGGCGCCGCGTGCTCCGCCGAACGCCGGGAACGGCCGCGGCGGCGGCGAGCCCGCGCCGGGCCTCGGCGGTGTCGCCCGCGAGCACGGCGTGGCGGAAGTCGTGGGACGCGCGGTGCTCGCGCAGGGTGTGGACGACGTCGGTGAGCGCGGTGCCCGGGTGCGCGGCCAAGTGCCCGGCGAGCCGCTCGGCGTGGGCGGTCAGCGCGGCCTGTCCCGCCGCGGAGCAGGTCAGCACCCGCACACCAGTCCGCGGCGCCCGCGCGGCCACTGGGCGTTCGGGCGCGGCCTCCAGCACGACGTGGGCGTTGGAGCCGGACCAGCCGAAGGCGCTCACCCCGGCCAGGCGCGGGGCGTGCCCGGTGTGCCGGGGGTCGGCGCCGACCGGGGCCACGGTGCCGTCGTCGGGGACCGAGCGGGCGGGCTTGGCGTAGTTCAGGTTCGGCGGGATCTGCCCGCGCTCCAGCGACAGCGCCGCCTTGATCAGCCCGGCGATGCCCGCCGCCGCCAGCGTGTGCCCGATGTTGGTCTTGACCGCGCCGACCCGCAGCGGGTTGCCGGGGTCGCGGCCGCCGAACACGTCGTGCAGGGCGCTGAGCTCGATGGCGTCGCCGAGGCGGGTCCCGGAGCCGTGCGCCTCGACGTAGTCGACCTCGTCCGGGGTGACCCCGGCGGTGGCGAGCGCGCGGCGGATCACGTCGGCCTGGGCGGCGCGGCTCGGCGCGGTGAGGCCGTTGCTGCGGCCGTCCTGGTTGGTGGCCGAGCCGCGCACGACCGCCCGGATGGGGTGGCCCTTGGCCAGGGCGGTGGACAGCCGCTCCAGCACGACCACGCCGCCGCCCTCGCCCATGACGTAGCCGTCGGCCTTGGCGTCGAAGGTCTTGCACGCGCCGTCGGCGGAGAGCATGGAGGTGGCGCACGCCTGGATGTAGAGGTCCGGGTGCAGCACGAGGCTGGTGCCCGCGGCGATCGCCAGGTCGCACTCGTCGCGCCGCAGCGCCTCGACGGCCAGGTGCACGGCGATCAGCGACGACGAGCACGCGGTGTCCACCGTGATGGCCGGGCCGCGCAGGTCGAACTGGTAGGCGATGCGGCCCGCGACGACGCTGGCCGACACGCCCTGCCCGAAGTGCGGCTCGGCGGCCACGTTGGGGATGCGCTCCAGTTCGAGGCGGCCGTACTGCAGGAAGTCCAGGAAGCCGACCAGCACGCCGGTGCGGCTGCCCGCGAGCGTGGGCGCCGGGGTCCCCGCGTCCTCCAGCGCCTCCCACACCAGTTCGGCGAGCAGCCGCTGCTGCGGGTCCAGGCGCAGGGCCTCGCGCGGGGAGTGGCCGAAGAACTCCGCGTCCCACCCCGCCACGTCGGGCAGCATCGCGCCCCGTCTGGTGTAGACACCGCCGCGGGCCCTGCGGTCGGGGTTGAAGTACTCGTCCATGTCCCACCGGGACACCGGGACGTCCCCGACCCCGCTGCGCCCCTCGCGCAGCAGGTCCCAGTAGGCCTCGACGGTGTCGGCGCCCCCGGGGTACCGGCAGGCCATGCCGACGATGGCGATCGGCTCGCCGCGCCGCTGCTCGGCCCGCGCCAGGCGCTGCCGGGTCTCGGCGAGTTCCACGGTCGCGCGTTTGAGGTAGTCGCGGAGTTGTTGCTCGGTCGCCACGTCGGAGCCTTCCGGTGTGAGCGGGCAGTCCTCAGGTCTTGTCGATGATCGCGAAGATGTCCTCGTCGGAGGCTGACTCGATGAGGGCTGGGTCGATAAGGGGTGAGCCGATGAGCGCGGCGTCGACCTGGGGGGCCGGTCCCTGGCAGGCGGTGCCGGTGTCGTGCTCGGCGAGCAGCTCGCGCAGCCGGGCGACCGCGTCGGCGCGCGGGCGGGCCTCGGCCGCGGCCAGCCCGGCGGCGAGTCGGTCCACAAGGGACATCAGGTCGACGGCTGCCAGCCTGGTGCGGATGTGCTCGGCGAGCGCGCTGAGGGTCGGGTGGTCGAAGACGACCGTGGCGTGCAGGGCCAGACCCGTGTCGGCGCTGAGCAGGTTGCTCAGTTCCACCGCGTTGAGCGAGTCGAACCCGACGTCGCTCAGCGGGGTGTCCATCGGGACGTCGTCGGGGCTGGGCGCGGGCAGGACGGCTGCGGCGTGCCCGCGGACCGCGGCGGCGATCAGCTCGCCGAGCGCGTCGGGCGGCAGCGCTGCGGCACGCGCGGCCAGAGTGTCCATTTGGGACATGGGAAGTCACCCCCGGGGGAAACGCGGCGCGGGATCACGGCGCAGGGCGTTGCGGCGCGGTCCCCAGCATCGGCAGCGGGTTGTGGCGGCGTCAAGGCGCGGCGGTGGCAACCTGTGCCCAGCGATATGTGCCAGCGCGCCGTCCTGTCGCGGGGTGGGGCGGTGTGGTCGGGTTGACAAGTGTCCGTCGAAGCCCCGCTGAACAACGGCCAGCTCTGGAGCTGGCGCGATGTCGACCGGTACCCGCCCGCGTGGCGCACCGACGCCAACCTGCCGGTCTTGTGGGACCTGCGGGGGATGCCCGCCGCCGCGGTGGAGACCGCGCTGCGCCGGGTGACGGCCCGCCACGACGCGCTGCGCACCACCTACCACCTGCGCGACGGCCTCCCGGTGCAGCGGGTGCGCCCGACGGCGGTGCTCCCGCTGGAACGCGAGGACCGGGAGATCACCGACTACGGCGACCCCGACCGGGTGCTGGCCGCCCTGGCCGCGCGCCCGTTCGCCATGACCGGCGAACTGGGCTGGCGCGGGCACCTGGTGAGTACCGGGGGAGCGCCGATGTTCCTCGCCCTGGTGTACTCGCACCTGATCGTCGACGTCTGGTCGACGCACCACATCCAGGACGATTTCCGCGCCCTGGTGGCGGACCCGGACGCGCCCGACCCGGACGGCCCGTCGCCGCGGGAGCTGGCCGCGGCGCAGCGCGGCCCGGACTGGCGGCCCCGGCAGGCCGAGTCCGAGCGCTACTGGCGGCGCGTCCTCACCGACGACATCGGCCGGTGCTTCCCGACCCTGCCCCACCGCGCCCAGCGGCCCCGCGTCGAGCTGACCCTGCACTCGCACCGCCTCGGCGGCCTCGCGGCGCGGGCGGCCCGCGGGCTGGGGGTCTCGGCCCCGTCGGTCCTGCTGGCGTGCACCGTCGCCGCGCTCGCGCATTACCTCGACACCCGTCGGGTCACGATGAGCGTGATGGCGTCGAACCGGTTCTCCCCTGAGCACCAGCAGGTCGTCGGCACCATGAACCAGCTCGTCCCGGTGATGTCCGACGTGGACCCGGACGAACCGCTGTCGGCCCTGGTCAAGCGGGTGCACTGGGCCAGCGCCAAGGCATACCGGCATTCCTGCTACGACACCGACGCCATCGCCGCCATCGCCGCGGAGGTGCTCGGCCCCGTCGAGCACGACTGCTGGTTCAACCACCTGTTCCGCGGCTGGTTCAACTACCTGCAACTGGACCGCGAGCCCGCCGACCCGGCCGCCGAGACCCCCGCCGAGCTGGTGTGGACGCCCGCCGACCGGGCGCAGCCCTACGGCCAGCCGTTCCGGGTCCGCGTCGCCGCGTCGCAGGGCCGCACCAGCGCGATCCTGCTCGCCGACCCGGAGATCCTGCCGTCCGCCGCGGCAGCGGGCATCCTGCGCGCCATGGCCATCGGCGCCCGCCAGGCCGCCGCCGACCCGGCGGCCCCGGTCAGCGGCCTGTGGCGCGGCGCTGCGCTGGAACCGGCGCTGTTCCCCCTCCACGCCGTCCCTGTTTAGCGCCGTCCCCTGTTTAGCATCATCACTGTTTGGCGCTGTCACCGTAGGCGCTGTCACCGTTTAGCGCGGTCCCTGTTCAGCGCGGTCCCTGTTTAGCGCGGCACCGTCCAGTCCGGTCACTGTCCAGCTCGGTCATTGTCCGGACGGCGCGGCCCGCGATCACACCAGGATCTCCACCGGGGCCGGGTGGCCGAGGAACGCGGTGGGGCTGGCGGTCAGCCCGTACGCGCCCGCCTGGAAGACCACGATCAGGTCTCCCACCTCCACCTCGGGCAGGTCGACGTCCTTGCCGAGCAGGTCGAGCGGGGTGCACAGGCAGCCGACCACGGTGACCGGGCCCGCGGGCGCCGCGTCGGCCTTGGTGGCCACCAGCAGCGGGAAGTTGCGGCGGATCGCCTGGCCGAGGTTGCCGGTGGCGGCGAGCTGGTGGTGCAGGCCGCCGTCGACCACGGCGAACTCGGTGCCACGCGAACGTTTGCGGTCCACCACCCTGGTGACGTACACCCCCGCCTCGCCGACGAGGTAGCGGCCGAGTTCGACGGACACGCGCGCCCCGGGCAGGCGGGCGGCGAGCGGGCCGTCGAGCAGCGCGGCCAGGTTCGCCCCGACGGGGCCGAGGTCGAGGCGGCGGTCGCGGGCGCTGTAGGGGATGCCGAAGCCGCCGCCGAGGTTGAGGTGGCGCACGGGCGCGGGCGCGGAGTCCGCGAGCCCGCACACCAGCTCGACGGTGTGGGTCTGGACCTGGCAGAGGCTGGCGGCGTCGAGGTTCTGCGAGCCCGCGAAGACGTGGAAGCCCTGGAAGTCCAGCCCCGCGTCCCCGATGCGGGCGAGCACGGCGGGCGCCTGCTCGGCGTCCACGCCGAACTGGGCGGGACCCCCGCCCATGCGCATCCCGTGCCCGCGCACCGCGAAGTCGGGGTTGACCCGCAGCGCCACCCGCGCGGGCAGCCCCAGGCCGTCGCTGACGGCGCGGACCCGGTCCAGTTCCCCCACGGACTCCAGTTCGATGGTGACGCCCGCGGCGACGGCCTGGGTCAGCTCCGCGGTGGACTTGGCTGGCCCGGCGAAACTGACCCGGGCGGGCTCGACGGGGGTGTCCAGCGCGTGCCGCAGCTCCCCGGCCGAGGCGACGTCGAAGCCGTCGACCAAGGTGCTGAGGTGCTGCACGAGCGCGGGCATCGGGTTGGCCTTGACCGCGTAGCTCAGCGCGACCGCGGGCGGCAGGGCCGCGCGCACCTCGGTGACCCGGCTGGTCACCAGGGCGCGGTCGTAGGCGAAGAACGGTGTGCTCCCCGCGCGGGCGGCCAGGCGGTCCACGGGGATACCGCCGACGGTCAGCCTGCCGCCGTCGCGGCCCGCCCAGCCCGGCGGCACGGCGGTCACCGCGCGGCCACCCGGCGCAGGGCGGCGAGGTCGAACTTGCCGTTGCCGGAGCGGGGCAGCGCCGGGCGGGTCAGGACGGTGCCGGGCAGCATGTAGCCGGGCAGGTCGCGGCCGAGGGCGGCCCGCAGCGGCCCGGTGTCCTCGACGCCGCTGACGGCCAGCACGATGCGCTGGCCCAGCGCCTCGTCGGGCACCCCGAACGCCGCGGCCTCGGCGACGAGACCGGTGGCGTAGGCGGCGTTCTCCACCTCCGACGGGCTCACCCGGTAGCCGGAGGTCTTGATCATCTCGTCGGTGCGGCCGACGATGTGGACGAACCCGTCCTCGTCGCGGCGGGCCCGGTCGCCCGACCACACCGCGGTCTCCGCGCCCGGCACGTCCGGCGGGTAGGGCCGGAACCGCTCCGCCGAGCGGACCGGGTCGTTCCAGTAGCCCTGGGCGACGAGCGGGCCCCGGTGCACCAGCTCGCCCTCCTCGCCGGGGGCGCACTCGGTGCCGTCCGGGCGCACCACCAGCACCTCGGCGTCGGGGATGGCCTTGCCGACGGAGTCGGGCCTGCGGTCGACCTCGGCCGGGTCGAGGTAGGTGGAGCGGAACGCCTCGGTGAGCCCGTACATCAGGTAGGGCCGGGCCGCGGGGAACAGCGCGCGCAGCCGCGCCAGGGTCGTCCGCGGCATCCGGCCGCCGGTGCTGGCGAAGTACCGCAGCGGGCCCGCCGCCTCGGGCGGCCAGTCCGCGCCTGCCAGTTGCAGCCACAGCGGGGGCACGCCGGTCAGGCCGGTGACCCGGTGGCGCGCGCACAGGGCGACGACCTCGCGCGGGCGCAGGTAGTTGACCAGCACGGCGTGCGCGCCCGCGGTGAAGGCGGTGGTGAGCTGGCTCAGCCCGGCGTCGAAGCTCAGCGGGAGCACGGCGAGCACGACGTCGTCGGCGGTGTGCCCGAGGTAGCCCGCCACGCTGCGGGCGCCCACGGTCAGGTTGCGGTGCGAGAGCACGACCCCCTTGGGACCGCCGGTGCTGCCCGAGGTGTAGAGGATGGCCGCCGGGTCGGTCTCGGCCACCGGCACCGGATCGTCCTCATCGGACAGCACGAGCCGGGACCACGGCACCGTCCTGGCGTCCCCGTCGTCGGAGTCGAGCAGGACGAGCGCGCGGACCGACCGGGTCTCGGCCAGGGTGGCCGCCAGGGCCCTGGCCCTGGCCGCGGTGGTGACCAGCGCGGCGGCGGCGCAGTCGGACAGCACGTGCCCGACCTGCGCGGGCTTGGCCAGCGGGTTGACCGGCACGGCCACCGCGCCCGCGGCGGAGACCGCCAGCAGGGCGGCCACGGTCTCCAGCCGCTTCTCGGCGAACACCGCGACCCGCTCTCCCGGGCGCACCCCCATCGCGCGCAGGCCCGCCGCCGCGCGGGCGGTCTCGCCTGCCAGCTCGCCGTAGGTCAGGGTGCGGCCCTGGTGGGTCAGCGCGGGCCGGTCGGGGTCACCGTGGCGCAGCAGGGCGTCCACCCGGCTCATTGGGCGCTTTCGCGCACGAGCAGGTCCGCGACGGCCAGCCACAGGGTGCCGACGGTGGCGAAGGTGTCCTCGTCGAGCAGGTCGTCCGGCACGGTCAGCCCGTACCCGGCCTCGATGTCGGCCAGCAGCGACACCACGGCCATGGAGTCGAGGCCGAGCATGGCCAGGTCGTCGTCGGCCTGGAACCCGGCGGCGTCGGCGAAGGGCAGGTGGACGCGCAGGATGTCCTGGAAGTGGTGCGGTATCTGCATGGTCGACGTCCCACTCTCGGGCGGGGCACCTCGCCCGGTCGCGGTCAGTGTCGGGCGGGCGCGGCGAGCCGGTCAAGGCGCGCCGCGGACCGCCGCCGTCAGCTTGGGGACGGCAACAACGTGCCACCCGGGCGGCGTTGTGCCGCCATGGCCGCGTCGACACCATCGGGCTCATGCCGCTAGCGAAGGCCGCGGGCCTGGGGTGGGGACAGCGCTACCTGTGGCTGCGCCACCAGCAGCAACCCGGCTCCGGCCGCCACGAGTCGAACCTGGTGCTGAACTGCGCGCTGGAGACCCCGATCCCGCTGGCGCGGCTGCGGGCGCTGGTCGACCAGGTGGTCCGCAGGCACGAAGGGCTGCGCACCACCTTCCACCACGACATCGACGGCGACCCCGAACAGCGGGTGCACCCGCCCGCGCCGCTGCCGTTCGCGGTGGCCACGACCGAGCGCGACGGCACGCCGACACCGGCGGAAGTGGTCGGCGCGGCGACCTCGACCGCGTTCGACCTCGCCACCGAGTGGCCGGTCCGCGCCTGCGCCGTCACCACCGCCGGGGTGCCCGTGCGGCTGGTGCTGGTGTTCGACCACATCGCCGTCGACCGGTGGACCGTCGACCGGATCGACCACGACCTCGCCGTGCTCTACGGAGCGGTGACGGCGGGCAGGCGGGCGCGGATGGAGCCGGTCCAGCACCAGCCGGTCGACCTGGCCCGCCACGAGGCCACGGCGGCGGCGCGCCCCGCCCTGGACTGGTGGCACGCCGAACTGGCCTCGCTGCCCGCCGACACCTGGGCGGCGCGGCGTGCGCCCGCGGCGGGTCCGCCCGCCCACGAGGCGACCCTGACCTCGCCGGAGCTGGTGGCCGCGGCGCGGGCGGTGGCCGCGAGCCACGGCGTGTGGCCCTCCCTGGTGCAGCTCACCGCGTACGCGGCGGTGACGGCGGCCTACACCGGCAGCGGCACGGTCGCGGTGGCGACCTTCGCGAGCAACCGCGACCTGGTGCCGTACCCGCGGGTGCACACGTGCCTGTTCTCCCCGCAGCTGCTGCGCGTGGACTGCTCGGGCGACCCCGGTTTCGCCGAGCTGCTCGGCCGGGTCGCCGACAGCTTCGCTCAATCGCGGTGCCACACCTACGTTCCGCACGACGCCATCGTGGAGCGGATCGCCCGCGAAGGGGCCCGGCGCGGCCAGCAGCTGCGGCTGGGCCACGAGCTGAACCTGATCGGCGAGACCTGGCGGGAGACCCGGGCCCGCCGGACCACGCTGGTGCGCAAACCGGCGCCGACCGGCTGGGCGGGCGCCGGGACCGACACCTTCGTCCGCCTCCACGAGTGGCGCGACGCCCTGGGGATCACCCTCAGCGTCCGCGCCGAGCTGATGGACACCGACGCCGTCGACACGTTCCTGCGGACCTTCGAGCAGGTGGTCGTCGAGCACGAGCGCGGGGCCGACCCTCGGGTCAGCGAGCTCGCCGCCCGCTTCCCGGCCCCGGCGCGCGCCCTGGCGACCGTCGCGGGCGACCCGGTCGACCTGGACCTCGTTGCGGACATCCTGCGCGCGCACCCGGGGGTCGACGCCGCCTCGGTGTCCGTTGTGGATGGTGAGCTGGTCGCCGACGCGCCGGGCCGGGCGTCCGCGGACGAGCTGCGCGCCCACGTCATGGCCAGGCTGGACACCGCGGGCGCGGTGCGCTGCCCGACCCGGTTCCGCGCGGGTCCTGACCGGCGGGCGGCGGCGCCCACCGCCGCCGAACTGGAGCTGGCGGCCGCCGTCGCCACGGCCAACGCATTGTCCGAAGTGGACCTCTCAACGGACTACACCAGCGCGGGCGGGCGGGTTCTGCGCGTCCCGCGCGTGCTCGACGCGCTGGCCGCGCGCGGGTGGACCGGTCTGCGCCCGCGCGAGCTGGCCTCGCCGGTGCCGCTGCGCGCGCTCGCCGCCCGGCTGACCACCGGCCCCCGCCCCGCCCCGAACCGACTCCAGGAGGCACAAGCATGAGCGAGACGCTGAGCACCCCAGTGCGCACCAGACACCGCCTGGTCGGCTCCGAGGCCGAACTCCGCGCCGCGATCGACGGCGAACTGACGGGCCGCTCGGGCGGGCTGGTGGTCATGGGCGGGCACTTCATGCTCATGGCCGATGCCGACACCGGGGCACTGGTGCCGGGTGTCGCCTGCGAGCAGCGCTCGGACACCATGCGGGCCAGGGTCGCGGGCCGGGTGGGGATCTTCCCGGAGTACACCTGGGGGCTGGCCGTCGACCTGGTGGGGGCACACGGGCGCGCCTTCGACGACAGCAGGCTGCTGCTGCTGGTCAACGACTGGCAGTACGTGCCGGTGACCGAGAAGTCGGCGGGAGAGTTGCGGGCGGAGTTCTACGCCGGGTTCACCCGCCTGCCCGCCGACTACGAGAAGGCGCTGCGCGAGGCGGGCCTCGGCCCCGACCGGGTGCTGCCCAGCCGCAAGCACCCCCTGGCCTTCCCCGAGACGTGGCTGAAGTACCGCTTCCAGAAGGCCGCCGACAAACTGGTCCGCCAGGGCCTGCTGGAGAAGCGGGTGCTGGACACCGGCGGCGCCGACACCGAGGTCGCCTTCCTCGACGACGACGGCAACTACCGCACGCTCATCAGCTGCGGGGTCACCGGGTGCGCTGGCGAGATCACCGAGATGGTCGCCGAGGTGCACCGCGCGGGCCACCGCACGCTGGTGGTGTTCGCGCCGGGGGAGTGCCTGGCCCCGGTGCAGACCGGGGTCTCCACGGCGCTGAGCCTCTACCGCCTGCCGGACATGCTGGTGGTCGTCGCCGACCCCGGCGGCAGCGGCGAGGGCAGCACCGAGGAGATCTACGGCAACCTGGTCACCGTGAGCAGTTTCCGGAGCTGACCCCACCGTGGACGTCATCTACCTGGACAACTGCGCCACCACCCGGGTCGCCGACGACGTGCTCGCGGCGATGCTGCCCTACCTGCGCGAGGACTTCGGCAACCCGGCGTCGCCGCACCTGCTGGGCAAGCGCGCGCGGCGGGCGGTGGACGCCGCGGCCGAGTCCGTCGCGGCGCTCATCGGCGCGCCCGACCCGGCGGGCATCGTGTTCACCTCCGGCGCGACCGAGAGCAACAACCTGGCCCTCCAAGGCGTCTTCGGGCACGACGACGCGCACCCGGCGAACCTGCTGCTGTGCCCCATCGACCACAAGTCGGCGCTGGCGACCGGCCAGGCGCTGGGGGCGCGCGGCATCGGCGTGCGGACCATGACCGTGCGCCGGGACGGCACCGTCGACCTGGCCCGCCTGTCCGCCTTGCTGGACAGCCACTCCCGCATCGCGGCCGTGGCGGCGGTCAACAGCGAGATCGGGGTGGTGCAGCCGGTCGCCGAGATGGCCGCGCTGTGCCACCGGGTCGGCTGCCTGCTGCACGTGGACGCCGCCCAGGCCGCGGGCCGAATCGCCGTGGACGTGGTCGCGGCCGGGGTGGACACCCTGGCGCTGTCGGCGCACAAGATGCACGGCCCCAAGGGCGTCGGCGCGCTGTACGTGCGCCCGGGGCTGCGGCTGCGGCCCCTGCTGCACGGCGGCGGGCAGCACGACCTGCGCAGCGGGACGGTCCCCACCCACCTGGTCGTGGGGATGGGGGTGGCAGGCGACCTCGCCCGCCGCGACCTGGCCGACAACCGGCGGCGGGTGGCCGTGCTGCGGGCGGCCGCGCTGGAGCGGCTCGCCCGCTTCCCCGGGTTCCGGCTCAACGGGGACCCGCGGGTGTCGGTGCCGCACGTGCTCAACGCCGTGCTGCCCGGCGTGCGCGGTGAGAGCCTGGTGGCCGGTCTCGGCGGGGTCGCGGTGTCCACCGGGGCGGCCTGCAACTCCGCGTCACAGCTGCCGTCCTACGTGCTCACCGCGATCGGCGTGTCCACTGAGGACGCCAACAGCTCGGTGCGGATCGGGCTGGACCCGGCGATGCCGGTCGAGGACGTGGTGCGCGGCGTCGACCTGCTGTGCGAGCGGGCGCTCGCGCTGGCCGGGATCGGCGCCGTGGCCGCCGGGTAGGCCGGGGGTCCCACCCGGCGGCCGCGGTTCAGCGCGCCAGCCGGTCCGCTTCCCCGCCCGCGAAGTACCTGCGGGCCGCCAACACCCCGGCCTGGAACCGGCTGATGGCGTCGAGGTCGCGCAGCAGCGCCGCGATGTGCCTGCGGCAGGTCCGCACCGACATGTCGAGCTTGCGGGCGATCACCTCGTCGGTGTAGCCCTCGGCCATCAGCGCCGCGATGGTGCGCTGGAGGTCGTCGGCGACGGGGGCGTAGCCGATGGTGTCGTCGGTCAGCGGGGTTCCCTGGTCCCACAGGTTGTTGAACAGGTCGAGCAGGAACCGCACGACGCCGTCGTCGCTCACCCTGGCGACGGCGTCGCCGTCCCCGGCCAGTCCGAACAGGACGGCCGTCGCGCAGTCGAACACCGCAGCCGCGCGCGGCACGTGGCTCACGGTCCGCACGGACAGCCCGGCGTCGACGAGCCGCTTGAGCTTCACCCGCGCGGCCAGGTCGGTGCGGCTTCGGTGCTGGCACACCACCCGCACCTCGATGTCGCGGGCGATCCCCGCCAGGTGACCGGACACCAGCCGCTCCAGCTCGGCGGCCGTGGCGCTGTTGGGCAACAGCACCAGGACCTCGACGCGGCAGGCGTCGGTCGCGGTCTTGAGCAGCCCCCGCACCTGCACGGGGTCGGTGAGGCGGTCGATGGCGACGAACGGGCTCGGCCCCCGCTCGGCCGAGAACTCCCGGAACGCCCCGAACCGCTCGCGGATCTGGTCGATCTGCTCACGCCGCTGGTAGATCTCCCGTTCCACGGAGAACACCGCCGAGGCGGTCGCGACCTCGGGGTCGACGGGCTCGAACCCGCCCGCCGGGTCGGCGGAGGGCCGCAGCAGGCCGTGGTCGACCAGGAGCCGGACGGCGGTCTCGGCGTCCTGGGCGGTGATGCCCAGTTCCGCCGCGACCGCGTCGATCGAAGTGAGCGCGCCCGCGTGCGCGGCGGCGCGGTAGATCTCGGTCACGTGCGTCCCACCGGTCGCAGTGACCTGGGATAACGGAGCCCTCGTCTGCATGGTCAGTCCTCCTGGGTTCCACCTCGTTCTTGCTGTCCTGCCGCTGGGGGCCCCCGCATCAGCGCGGGAGCACGACCCCCAAGCCGTGGTCGACGGCGGCCTCGTACAGGGCGTTTGCCAGGCCGACGTCGAGTCGCGTGGTGCCGAGCAGTTCGACGAGGAGCACGTCGTCGGCGTGCGAGCGGCCGCGCCGGTCGCCGGAGATGAGCTGGGCGAAGTCGGCGGCGACCCGGTGGGGCCGGGGTCCGCCGGGGACCGGGGGACCGGCGAGCGGGTGCGGCCGGGCGAAGTGCCTGCGCCGGTGGGCGCCGATGAGCGCGGTGTCGTCGACGAACACCTGGTCGACGGAGTCGACGACGGCGTCGGGCAGGTCAGCGCCGGTGGTGTTGACCAGCGTCGAGCCGGGCGGCAGCCGGTCGGTCGCGCCCCAGCCCGCCTCCGCCGCCACCACGACGAGCGTGGCCCCGAACAGCGCGTCGGCGAGGGCGGGCGCGATCGTCCACCCCACGCGGGCGCCCGCGAGCGGGCGGACCACGTCCAGCGGCACCGGGCAGCCCGCGTCGCCGACCGGGTGCACGGCGACGCGGCTGACCCCGGGCAGGCCGGAGACCATGAGGGACACCGAGAGGCGGGCCACGAGGCCGAGGCCGAGCACGGCGGCGGTGACCACGCCGGGCTGGACCAGGACGCGCGCGGCGAGCACGGCCATCGCCGCGGTGCGCACGGCGCACAGCTCGGCCGAGGGCAGCACGCACCGGCCCCCGGCGGGCTGCCCGTCGAGCAGGACGAGGTCGTCCGCGCCGCGCCAGGGGACGAGCCTGCCGGGGACGCGGCGCCCGCTGTGCTCGGCGGCGGCCAGCGCGACCGGGTCCACAGCGCCCGCGAGCACCGCGAGTTCGGCCCCGGAGAGCCGCAGGTGCGGGCTGGTCATGTCCGGTCGCCTCCTGTCGCGGTACCCGTTCGGGCTCAGCTTCGGCAGGGCCGGTCCCAGGTCGCTCCCGTCGCGCTCTCGCCCGGCCGGGAGCGCGCCGACAACGGCGTCGGCGATGATCAGTGGCGACCCCGGCCCGCACAACGGGCCACGGACACCGCACACGGAGGAGGACGGGACATGCCGACCACGCAGCCTGCCGACCCGAACCGCACTGGCGAGGACATGCACTGGCCGCGAGCCGCCTGACCCGGCCGCCTGACCCGGCCCTCTGACCTGGCTGCCTGGCTCGGCCGTGTGATCCGGCCGCCTGACCCGGCCCGCAACCTCCGCCACGCCCCCTATGCCATCTTGGCGTCTCCGGCGTGGTCGTCTCCATCGTCTTCGCCGCCGTGGCCGTCTTCGCCACCAGCGGCTCCAAGGACAGCGGCGCGCCCGAGGTCCCCAGATCAACCCGTAGGGGCGCCTTCTGACCCGGCCTTCTGATCTGGCTGCGTGAGCCGGCTTTCTGATCTGGCCGCTTGGCCTGGCCTTCTGACCCTGGCCGCCTAGCCCGGCCGCGTGACTCGGCCTCCTGACCTGGCGTCCTGACCTGGCCGCGTGACCCGGCCTGACCCCGTCGTCTGGCTGGGCCGCCTGGTTCGCCGTCTCACCCGGGAACACGGCGGGGGTCACGCGGAGATCTCGCGCCCCGCCCTCGGTCGGGGGATGTCCGGTGTGGTGGGGAACCGGGCGCTGCTGAGCCGTTCGATCTCGGCCGCGAGGCGGTCCGCCTCCTTGGACCGCGCGCCCGCCAGGAGGGCGCCCGCCGCGCGCAGGTCGTCGGCCGCCCTGGCCCGCTCCCGGCCCGCGGCGCGCGCCCGGGCGAGCAGCACGAGGGTCTTGGCCCGCCAGAGCGCCGATGACAGGCCGGTGAACGAGACCAGGGCCTGTTCGAGGTGCTCGACGGCCGCCGCCCGGTCGCCGCGCCCGACCTCGATCTCCCCGAGGGCGTAGTGCGCCTGGGCCTCGACGAAGCGCTCGCCGAAGCGGCGGGCCAGGGAGAGCGCGTGCCGCATCGCGGTCTCGGCGCTGTCCAGGTCGCCCTCGCCCATCCGCACGAGGCCGAGGCCGTAGAGCGCGTGCACCTCGCCGACGCGGTCGCCGAGGTCGCGCACGATCAGCAGCACCCGGTGCGCGGCGTCCTTGGCCTGCTCGACCCGGCCGTCAGCGGCGTGCAGGTAGGCGAACTGGTTGAGCACCTGGGCCTCGCCGCGCAGGCAGCCCACCTCGCGGCAGATGTCGAGCGCCTCGCGCAGCAGGGCCATGGCCAGGTCCCGGTCGCCCTCGTCCACCCGGAACCGGGCGAGGCCGCGCAGGATCTGCGCCTCGCCCATCCGGTCCCCGACCGCCCGCATCAGCTCCAGCGCCACCCCGTACCGGGCCAGCATGGCCTGCCAGTCACCGCGCAGGCCGTCGACCAGCGCGAGGTTGCGCAGCACGAGGGCGCGGCCGTGCACGTGCCCCTCGGCGTCGAACCGGGCCAGGGCGTCCAAAAAGGACTCCTCGGCCTCGTCGAGCCGCTTCTGGAACATGTGCAGGGTCCCCAGCGAGTAGAGCATCGCGGCCTGGCCGACCCGGTTGCCCGCCGCGGCCGTGGCGCGCAGGCCGACCTCGGCGGTCTCGCGCCACTGGTCGAAGTAGCCCTTCACCTCGAACAGCGTCACCGAGGTCAGCGCCAGGTCCCAGCACACCTCGTCCAGCCCGGCCTCCGCGGCCTGCCGGACCGCGGCGACCAGCGCGGTGCGCTGGGAGTCCCAGCGGTCGACCGGGTCTTCGCTGGCCAGCGCCTCGTCGCCGTGCTGGGGCCGCCAGCGCGGCGCGCGGCCGCGCAGGACCGTGTAGTCGCCGCCGTACTCCTTGCGGTGGACCTCCTCGGCCAGCGCCAGCCACGCGCCCAGCACCCGGCGCAGCGCCGCGTCCCGGACCTCGGGGTCGAGCAGCGCCGCCTTCTCCCGCGCGTACACCCGCACCAGGTCGTGGAAGCGGTACCAGGTCCGCTCGCCCGGGTAGGTGACCACCTCGATCATCCGGGCCTCGACCAGGCTCTCCAGCAGGTCCTGGGCCTCGACCAGCCCGGTGTCGAGCAGGGCCGCGGCCGTCCAGCCGGGGAAGTCGGGCGCCTCGACCAGCGCCAGCAGGCTGAACAGCAGCTGCGCGCGCGGGGACAGCGCCCGGTGGGTCAGCCCGATGTTGGAGCGCAGTTCCAGGCCGCGGTGGGCGAACTCGTCGAGCCTGCGGGCCTCCACCCGCAGCCGGGCGACGAGTTCGGCGATGCGCCAGTGCGGCCGCGAGGCCAGCCGCGCCCCCGCGATGCGCAGCGCCAGGGGCAGCCCGCCGCAGAACCGCACCAGCTCGACCGCGGCGTCCGGCTCCGCCCACACCCGCCGCGTGCCGACGATCCCGGCGAGCAGCCGCATCGCGACGTCGGTGTCGAGCACGCCGACCTCGACCTGGGTCGCCCCGGGCAGCCCGCCGAGGCGCGAGCGGCTGGTCACGACCACCGCGCTGCCGCCGCCGCCGGGCAGCAGCGGCAGCACCTGCTCCTCGCTGGTGACGTCGTCGAGCACTACGAGCAGCCGCCTGCCCGCCACCACAGTGCGGTAGAGGTCGGCGCGCTGCTGCGGGTCCTCCGGCACGGCCGTGCCGCTGATCCCCAGGGCGCGCAGGAACCGGACGAGCACCATCCCGGCGCTGTCGCGCCCCTCGGAGTCCTGGAACCGGGCATAGCAGACGCCGTCGGGGAACTGGTCGGCCACTTCGTGGGCCACCCGCACGGCCAGGCTCGACTTGCCCACGCCGCCGGGCCCGGACACCACGATCACCGGCACCGTGTAGGACTGGGCCCGGTGGGCGGGCTCGGCCAGCAGGCCGCTGATCGCCGTGACCAGGTCCTCGCGCCCGGTGAAGTCGGGTGCGCCCCAGGGCAGCAGGTGCGGCACCATCGGCGGCTCAGCGATATCCGGTGTGGACAGTGGGACCGCCGTCACGGGCGCGCGGGGGTCCAGCGCCGGGTCGCGGGTGAGGATGGCCCGTTCGATCGCGCGCAGCTCCGGACCCGGCTCGATGGCCAGCTCCTCCACCAGCCGGACGTGGGCACGGCGATAGGCGGCCAAGGCGTCGGCCTGGCGCCCGGACCGGTAGAGCGCCAGCATCAGCAGCTCGCAGAAGCCTTCCCGCAACGGGTGCTCGTCGACCAGGGCGGCCAGTTCCCCGACGACCTGGGCGTGCCAGCCCAGGTCGAGCTCGAGCCGCATCCGCTCCTCGACGGCGGCCAGCCTGCTGTGCTCCAGCAGTTCGGCCTGCCGCCGCACCGGGCGGCTGTCCACCCCGGCGAGGGCGGGGCCGCGCCACAGCCCGAGCGCGCTGCGCAGGGTGGCTGCGGCGGCCGCGGTGCGGCGTTCGTCGGCCATGGTCCGCGCGGCGGCGGTCAGCTCGGTGAACTCCGCGACGTCGAGGTCGCTCTCCGCGGCCCGCAACAGGTACCCGGCGGGGTAGGTGCGGATGGCGTCCGGGCTGCCCGCGTCGGCGAACAGCCTGCGCAGCGCCGAGACGCACGTCTGGATCTGGCCGCGCGCCGTCGTCGGCGGCACGGTGTCCCAGACGGCGTCGATGAGCGCGTCGATCGGGGTCACCCGGTTGGCGTTGAGCCCCAGCATCGACAGGATCACGCGCTGCCTTGGTCCGCCTGTGACCACCAGCCGGTTGCCCGCGACCAACTCAAGCGGGCCGAGCAGGTTCAGACGCATCAGTGACGGCACCTCAATGGGAAAGCGGGCTGTTACCCGCGATACAACCAACCGGTAATACCGATCGAAACAGCATTCACACCGTCGGCCGTTGCCCTGGCGGCATCACACTAGGTCAGCGGACTCCGTGAGAATCGTTCACCAGCCGCTTTCGGCGTTTTCCCCGTCCGCCGGTCCGCCTCCAGGTGGCGCAGCTCCCGCAACAGGTCGTCGAACGCCTCGTTCATCACCGACGCGTGGCGGGCGAGGGCTTCCCCCGCGGGCGTGAGCAGGACCCCCACCGGGGTCCGCAGCACCAGCACCACGCCGAGAACCCGCTCCATCCGCTTGACCTGCCGCGACAGCGTCGGCTGCCCGACCCCCAGCCGCGCGGCGGCGCGCCGGAAGCTGCCCTCGGCCCCGAGCACGGCGAGGATGCGCAGGTGCCGGATAGCGATGTCCACGAACCCTCCAGCGGAGACCGGTGACTCCGATACCGGAACACTCGCACCCGCCGCCGCGGGGCCGCATCTCATCCGGTGCCCTCTGCGGCGGTCCGGGTGTTTGGGCGGAGGCGACCAAGCCGGGCGCTGCCGCACAGTCGAATCTCGGCGCTGTTCAGCCGCTTCCACCCGCGGGCAGCTGCGTCGGGGAGGGGACCTCCGTAGTGTCGGCCGCGTCCGTGATCATGGACCATCCGACCCTCTCAGGAGGACAGCGTTGAGGTCACGTCCCAGACCCGGCTTGATCGCGCTCGTCACCGGAACCCTTGTCGTGGCGGCGTCTTCGGCGCTCACGCCCGTCGCCGCCGCTGAGCCCGCGCTCGGCGGCGTCATCACCGTCGCCGGGGCGAAACCCGTCCCGAACAGCTACGTCGTCGTACTGGAGAAGGGCGTTGACGCCCTCAGCGCGTCGGCGTCCGTGGTCGACGCGCACGGCGGCGACGTCCGCGACGTGTGGCACAACGCGGTGCGGGGCTTCGCCGTCACCGCGACACCCCGGCAGGCGGCCAGGATCGCGGCCGACCCGCGGGTGGCGCTCGTCCAACAGGACGTCGAGGTCTCCGTCACCGGCACGCAGAGCCCCACCCCGTCGTGGGGGCTGGACCGCATCGATCAGCGCAACCTGCCGCTGAACAACTCCTACACCTACCCCGACACCGCCTCGAACGTCACCGCCTACATCATCGACACCGGCATCCGCACCACGCACACCGACTTCACTCAGCGGGCGGTGTGGGGCGCCAACACCACCGGCGACGGCGTCGACGCCGACTGCCACGGGCACGGCACGCACGTGGCGGGCACCGTCGGCGGCGCGGGCCACGGCGTGGCCAAGGCCGTGCGGCTGGTCGCGGTGAAGGTGCTCAACTGCGCGGGCTCCGGCACCACGGCCGGGGTGATCGCGGGCGTGGAGTGGGTGACCGGCACCTCCGCCCGCCCGGCGGTGGCCAACATGAGCCTCGGCGGCGGGGCGCAGCCCGCCCTCGACACCGCGGTGGCGGGCTCCATCGCCTCGGGCATCACCTACGCCATTGCCTCGGGCAACTCCAACGCCGACGCCTGCGGCTTCTCGCCCGCGCGCGTCCCCACCGCGCTGACGGTGAACGCCTCCGACAGCGCCGACAACCGGGCGAGCTTCTCCAACTGGGGCTCGTGCACCGACCTGTTCGCCCCGGGCGTGGGCATCACCAGCGCCTGGGCGACCAGCGACACCGCGACCAACACGATCAGCGGCACGTCGATGGCCGCCCCGCACGTCGCGGGCGCCGCGGCGCTGCACCTCTCGGCCAACCCCGGCGCCACCCCGGCGCAGGTCGGCGAGGCCATCCTCGGGGCGGCCACGCCGGACGTGGTCAGGAACGTGGGCGGTTCGCCCAACCGCCTGCTGTACGTGGTCAACGGCACCACCCCGCCCCCGGGCAAGGTGGCCCTCAACCGCTACATCCGGGGCAACGACCACGCCACCGCGACGGCCGCGAACGCCCCGTCCGGCCACGCCCTCGAAGGCGGGCTCGGGTCGATCAACACCGCGCCCGGCGCGGGCACCCACCCGGTGTACCAGTGCCTGGTGGGCGGCTGGGACCACATGACGTCGATGGCCGCGAACTGTGAGGGCACAACGGTGGTCGGCGTCATCGGCTACCTGCTCGACGCCCCGGCCTCCACCGCCAACCACCCGATCCTCCGCTGCCGCGTCGCGCGCACCGGGAACCACTTCGACTCGCCCTCAGCCAACTGCGAGGGCCAGGTCGTCGAAGGCGTGATCGGCTACTCCACCTGATCCACTGGTGAAACCCGGGTGGCGGAGCGAATCCCGCTCCGCCACCCGGGTCACCGTCTTGAGGGTATGGGGAATCAGAAGACCAGCGCGAGGATGACCAGCAGCACGACGACCCCGATGGCGATGGGGATGAGCGGAAGACCCGCGGGCATCCGGTAGTGCCTGCGTACGGTCGCCCTGCGGAACAGGCTGCCCGGCACGCGACGGCGGTGGCTCTCGACCCAAGGCATGGCATGTCTCCTCGTTTTTCGACTCGGAAACGAGGTACCTCCCGGCCTGCGAGGTCAAACTGGGCCAAGTGGAGCAGCCCTTCCCGAGGACCTGCTCTGTTCGAGTGGTCCCCTCGGCCAAGGCGTATCTGCGGGCTCGCCCGCGATCCCCTGTACCAGTGCTTGATGAGGGTGGCATCGAGCGGGAGGCGGGAGGGGGGCGACTTTGCCACGACTGCGCATCCACTTCGGCCATGCCGACATCGCGCGCACGCGGCTGAAGATGGACACGGACCTGATGTGGGAAGCCGTTGGCAGCGTCCAGGTCCTGCAGCACAACGACGGCGCCGTGTTCTTCGGTGACTGGCGCCGCCACGTGCGGCGGGTCGCCGAACGCGTCGGCGCGGTGCGCGCGGCCGTGCGGACCTTGATGGCCTTGGCGCCCCATGCGGCGTACTTCCCAGACTTCCTGACACCCAGCGCCGACGTGTCCGACTACGACACAGCCATCGACGCGGTCTTGTCGACCAGCCCGTCACAACTGCGCGCGGAGGTCGGCATGCTCCAGCACGCAGCTGACTCGGCCGCCTGGCTGCGTGATCTCGCGGCAGGAAGAAGCGCCGGGCTGCGGCAATTGCGGCTCGCTCTGGACGTGTACGTCAAGGAGCTTGTCGAGCCGTACCGCCCGGTGATCGATGTCGCGCTGCGCGATGAACGCGCAGGCCGGATTCGCGACTACCTCGACCGCGGCCCGGAAGGTCTGCTCGCGGGCTATGAGCCGATCATGACGTGGCGACCGCCGGTTCTGACCGTTGACTACCCGGTCGATCGTGACCTGCACCTCGACGGCGCGGGTCTCCTGCTGGTCCCGTGCTACTTCTGCTTCCGCACCCCGGTCGCCTTGGCCGACCCCGGGATGCGCCAAGTGCTGGTGCTGCCGATCCGGCCGGGGTCGCGGCTCCTCGGTGAGGAGCGCGGTGGCGACAAATTGGCTGCCCTGCTCGGCGCCACCAGGGCGGACATCTTGCGGTCGGTGCTGAAGGGCAGCACGACCAGCCGGTTGGCGAAGCTGAACAACATCACCCTGCCCACCGTCAGCCATCACACCGGTGTGCTGCGGGAAGCGGGTCTCATCAACACGATCCGCCAGTCGAACTCGGCGGTGCACCTCATCACGCCGCTCGGTCTGAGCCTGCTCACCGAACCCGGAATCAGAGCGTCTGACCTTACGATTCCTTGAGCACGATGGCAGTCTCGTTACGAGCAATGTCCCAAGTGGTCCGGACACCGTGGTGTCCGGACCACTTGGGACGGTGGTCAGGTGAGGATCAGGCTGAGGCCGTAGGCGGAGAGGATGGGGTTGACCTCCTGGTAGAAGGTCACGCCGCCGCTTCTGCAGTTGCCCGAGCCGCCCGAGGTGACGCCCTGGGCCTGGTTCGCGCTGAGCCAGGAGCCGCCTGAGTCGCCGGGTTCGGCGCAGACGTTGGTGCGGGTCAGGTTGTAGACGGTGCCCTGCGGGTAGTTGACCGTCTGGCCGCGGGCGAGGATGGTGCCGCACCACATGCCGGTGGTCGAACCCGAGCGGCACACGCCCGAGCCCGCGGCCATCTGGGCGGAACCCCGCACGTAGTACCAGTAGCCGTTGTAGCCCTCCATGTAGCCCCAGAGGACGACGCCGGGGTTGGTCCGGACCCACGCGTAGTCGTAGTACGGGAACTGGGACCCGGCGAAGGAGCCGAGGACCGCGCCGTTGCTGTCACTGGCGGTCGCGCCGACGCCGCCGCAGTGGCCCGCGGTGACGAACCCGCCGTGGACGGCGAAGCCGACCGAGCAGCGGCCCGCGAAGTTGATGTAGTACGGCCAGCCGCCGACCACGTCCGCCATCGGCCGCGGCGAGTGGTTCTCCTCAACGACGCGGACCGAGGTGTGGATGGATTCGGCCCGCTCGACGAATGCCTTCGCCGCCTGGTCGACCTTGTTCTTGTTCACCGTGATCACGATGCTGTTCGTGGGGACATCCACGTACCAGCCGTTCACGGCGGCGGGGGCGTGCTTGCCCGCCGCCCGGTCGATCGCGGTCTTGGCCGACTCCAGCGCGGCGCTGGTGTGGCGCACGGTCTTGACGCTGACGCCCCGGGCGGACAGGGCGGAACCCCGGGTCGAGTCGGTGGTGTAGGCGACCAGCTTGCCGGTCTTCGAGTCGAACCAGCTGCCCGCGTAGCTCGCCCCCAGCAGGTCCTTGGCGGTCTGCTCGGTGGCGCGGGCCTTTTCCTCGGCGGCCAGCCGGACGCGCACCTGGTCGGGGGACAGGCCGAGGTCGCGCTGCAGGGCGTGCGACATGGCCATGCTCACCTTGGGCGCGTCCGCCGGAGCGGTGACCCGCATCATGTCCGCCTGGGCGGGCAGTGCGACCGAGATCGCCAGGACGAAGGCTCCCACGACCGCGACGCGGATATTCGGCGCTCGTTTCATCGGATTCCTTTCCAACCGCAGGATGTTGGCACCCGCGTATCCGGGCGACTCGCCGCCAATCGGCGCAGACGACTACAGCCGGCCGGAGCGGTGAACCCGGCTGGCTGGCGCGGCGAACCACTGATCGGAAAGCGGGGACCTGAATGGAAGGTAGCTCGTGAATCCTCCCCGCAGGTACCCCCGACGGTGTGACGCCAGCCAGGTGACCTGCGTCTTCCTTGTGGCGGCCGGATTACGGCGAAAGGACGAAGAAGGATGGGTCCGCGGGAGTCACGCGAATGCCGCTGCGCTTTCCCTGCCGCATAGCGCTCGGGAAGGGGATATCCGCCATTTGGATCAGCGAACAGCCTGTCGCGCCGGGTTTGTGCACGCCGTCGCGGCGGTGCCGCTCGCGCGACGGTTGTGGCGCTCTGCGCGGCCGGTCGTCGGGTCCGTGCTTTCCTGCCTTCTGGAGGGGTGATTGACCAATGTGGACTGTGGTTCCGGTGCGACCGGCCGAGCGGGTCTTAGGACCCTCCTCGATTGTCCACCTAGTACTCAAGCAGCGCGCGAGCGGTCTCGTCACCCGCGATCGAGGGGACGGCCTCATCACGCTGACCGGACTCGCCGAGCCCCGTCGTAGGGTGTACGTGATTGGCTGTCACAGAACGGCGGGGGCCGGCGTCTGGTGGGGGACACCGTTGAGAGGAGCCACCATGGCCGGGACGTCACAGACCGCGTTCGATGAGCGCGGCGAGGGCCAGGACGAGCGCGCGGACTCCGCCACCGTGGCGTTCGTCGCCCACCGCAACCTGCTGTTCACCGTCGCCTACGAGATGCTCGGCTCGGCCGCAGACGCCGAGGACGTCCTCCAGGAGACCTGGCTGCGGTGGGTGGGCGTCGACCTGGGCACGGTGCGGAACCAGCGGGCGTACCTGGTCCGGATCACCACCCGCCAGGCGCTCACCCGGCTGCGCACGCTCGGCAGGCGCCGGGAGACCTACGTCGGCCCGTGGCTGCCCGAGCCGCTGCTGACCGCACCCGACGTCGCCGAGGACGTCGAGCTGGCCGACAGCGTCTCGATGGCGATGATGCTGGTGATGGAGACGCTCGCCCCGACCGAGCGGGCGGTGTTCGTGCTCCGCGACGTGTTCGACTTCGGGTACGACGAGATCGCCGGGGCCGTCGACAAGACCCCCGCCGCGGTCCGCCAGATCGCCCACCGGGCGCGCGCCCACGTCGCCGCGCGCCGCCCCCGGGGGATCGCCTCCCCGGCCGAGACCCAGGGCGCGCTCGACGCGTTCCGGCGGGCGGTCGAGACCGGCGACCTGCGCGGCCTGCTCGACATTCTCGCCCCGGACGTCGTCCTCCTGGGCGACGGCGGCGGCGTCAAGCAGGCCGTGCCGCGCCCCATCGTCGGCGCCGACAAGGTGGCCCGCCTCCTGACCGCCGGCCTGGGCAAGATCACCGACATCGCGTCCCTGCGCCCGGTCCAGGTCAACGGCCACCCGGCCCTGACCCTGCACCTCAACGGCGAACTCGACAGCGTCCTCGCGATGCGCGTCGACAACGGCCTCATCACCGGCCTCTACGCCGTGCGCAACCCGGAGAAGCTGTCCCGCATGGAGCAAGAGACCACCCTGCGCCGCTGAGGCCGGGCGGGGTGGAAAAGAAAGCGGTCCATGCCTGGCGGTGGTATTCCGGGGCGGAAGATTTTCGGCCAAGCCCGGTTCGGTCTCGGCCGGGGCGCGACATATTCGTTCTCGGTCTTGCCGTGAGTAGTCGAAAGATGGCGGTATCCATAGGGTCGTAAATGTCCCGGGAATTATGGCGGAATTCCGCTCGCGACCTGTTGACGAGGGCTGTGGACCTCGGCTAACGGTAGTTGCAGCATAGGTGCTCCATTTGGAGTATGGCAGGTTTGATGACCGGGAGTTACTACATTTAGTGAACAGCTGATCACTCGCCTGATATGTGGCGTATACGTCTGGCGTGGCGGGATTTCGCCGACTAGGGTCGGCATTCAGTTGATAAGACGCAGTGGGCGTGCCGGGGGCGGAAATGAGATTGCGGCTGCTTGGTCCGCTTGAACTGGTCGTCGGTCGAAGGCTGGTTAACCTCGGTGGGCCGAGACAGCGGGTCGTGCTGGCCATGCTCGCGCTCAACGCCAACCGGGTGACCCCGGTCGACTCGCTGGTCGACGCGCTGTGGGATGAGTCCCCGCCGTCGACGGCCCGCGCGCAGATCCAGACCTGCATCTCCAGCCTGCGCAAGCTGTTCACCCAGGACGGCGGGCGTCCTGTGGCCATTCAGACCAGGCCGCCCGGCTATCTGTTGAAGATCACCGCGGCGGACCTGGACAGCCAGGAGTTCACCGACCTGATCGCCGAGGCGCGCGCGCAGGCCGACCGCGACATGGCCGAGCACGCCGCGGCGACGCTGCGCGCCGCGCTGGCCCTGTGGCGCGGCCCGATGCTGGCCGACATCACCAGCGACGTCGTGCAGCGGGGCGCGGCCTCGTTCGAGGACAGCAGGCTGGCCGCGATCGAGGAGCGGGTCCGGCTCGACCTCGCGCTGGGCAAGCACGAGGCGATCAGCGGCGAACTCGCCGCGCTGGTCGAGGAGCACCCGTACAACGAACGGCTCTCCGAGCTGCGGATGCTCGCCCTCTACCGCTCCGGCAGGCAGGCCGACGCCCTCGACGTCGCCCGCCGCGCCCGCACCATCCTGATCGGTGAGCTGGGCATCGAGCCGGGGCACGACTTGCGGAACCTGGAAGCCGCGATCCTCAACCGGGACCCGGCGCTCGACCTCAAACCGGTCGGGGCCGGGGCATCCCACGTCGGCCAGGCGCACGACCCGCCCGCGGCCGACCCGGCGCTGGTGCCGCGCCAGCTGCCCGCCAGCATCGCCGACTTCACCGGCCGGGACGCCCACATCGCCGACATCAAGGCCGTGATCGCCGCCGAGCGGGACCGGGCCTACGGCATGCGCATCGTCGGGATCTCCGGGAAGGGCGGCGTCGGCAAGTCCAGCCTCGCCCTGCGCGTCGCCCACGAACTGCGGGAGCGGTTCCCCGACGGGCAGCTCTACGGCGACCTGCAGAACCCGGCCGGGATGGACGACCCCACCGCGACCCTGCTGGCCCGCTTCCTGCGCTCGCTGGGCGTCAGCGGCGCCGCGGTCCCGGACGACCCGCAGGAGCGGGCCGAGATGTACCGCAGCGTGCTCGCGGACAGGCGGGTGCTCGTCGTGCTCGACGACGTCACCAGCGAGGAGCAGGTCCAGCCGCTGCTGCCGGGCAGCGCGACCTGCGCGGTGATCGCGACCAGCCGGGTCCGGCTGTCCGGGCTCTTCGGCGCGCACTGGATCGACGTCGACGTGCTCGACACCGAGACCTCCACCGGGCTGCTCGCCAAGATCATCGGGCAGGCGCGGGTGCTGGCCGAGCCCGTCGCGGCGCGCGAGCTGGTCACCCTGTGCGGGGGACTGCCGCTGGCGCTGCGGATCGCGGGCGCCCGGCTCGCCTCCCGGCCGCACTGGCGGATCGCGGCGCTGGTCGCCCGGCTGCAGGACGAGGCGGGCAGGCTCGACGAGTTCACCTACCGCGGCGTCGGGCTGCGCTTCAACATCGACCTCACCTACCGCGGCCTGCCCGAGCGGGCCAAGCGCCTGCTGCGGCTCTTCGCCGTGGTCCGGACCACGGACTTCCCGGCGTGGATGGCCGCGGCCCTGCTCGACACCGACCTCATCGACGCCGAGGACGTCCTGGAGCAACTGGTCGAGGCCCAGCTGCTCGACGCCGTCGACACCCCCGGCGAGCAACTGCGATACCGGTTCCACAGCCTCATCCGGATCTACGCGGTGGAACGCCTCACCGAGACCGAGACCCCCGACGAGCGCAACCGGGTGCTGGAACGGGTGATCGGCGCGTGGCTCGCGCTGGCCGAGGACGCCCACCGCGACGAGTACGGCGGCGACTACACCGTCCTGCACGGCAGCGCGCCCCGCTGGCGCCCGCCGGGCGGCCCGCGCCGGGGCAACCCGATGCGGTGGCTGGACTCCGAGCGCGCCGCCCTGGTCGACGCCGTCCGCCAGGCCGCCGCCGCGGGCATGGACGAGCTGTGCTGGGACCTCGCGCTCACCTCGATCACGCTGTTCGAGGTCAAGGGCTACTACGACTACTGGCGGGAGACCGCGACGCTGGGCCTGGAGGTCACCGAGCGAGCGGGCAACGACAGCGGCCACGCGGCGATGCTGTACTCGCTGGGCACGCTGCACCTGGCGCAGAAGCGGCTGCCCGACGCGGAGAAGTGCTTCGCCGAGGCGCTGGAGATCTTCACCGCGATCGGCGACGACCACGGGCGCGCCCTCGTCCTGCGCAACTCCGCCATCGTGGACGGACTGCACGGCGACTCCGGCGCGATGCTGGTCAAGTACGACCTGTCGCTGGTCCTGCTGCGCGCGGCAGGCGACCGGATGGGCGAGGCGCAGGTGCTGCGCAGCATCGCGACCGCCCGCATCGAGGAGGGGGAGACGGCGGCGGCGAGCGGGCTGCTCGAGCGGTCGCTGGCGATCTGCCGGGAGGTCGGCTGCCTGCGCGGTGAGGCACAGGTGCTCTACCGGTACGCCAACCTGCGCTTGGAGACCGGCCACTTCGAGTCCGCCCGCCGGGACCTGGCCAGGGTGCGCGACATCGTGCACCAGATCGGCGACCGCGTCGGCGAGGCCTACGCCCAGTACGGCCTCGGCGTGGCCCTCCGCAGGGAAGGCATGCTCGACGAGGCCGAGGCCACGCTGCGGCAGGCGCTGTCGCTGGCCAAGCTGATCGGCGAGCGGCTGGTCGAGGGGCAGGCGCTGCACGCGCTGGGCGAGATCGCCCTGGTGCGCGGGGACGACACCGGCGGCGCGGCGTACCTGGCCGAGGCGGGCGCGCTGTTCGAGGAGCTGGGTTCGGCGCTCTGGCAAGCCAAGACGCTCATCTCGCAGTCCGGGATCTCGCAGTCCGGGATGTCTCAGACTGGGCTGCGCGCGGGCCCGGGGGACCAGGCGCGCGCGCGTCAGCGGGCCAGGGACCTGTTGCGCGGCTTGGACTCCAAAGAGGCCGCCCGGCTGCTGACCCGCCTCGACGTCGAGGCCCAGCGGTGAGCGGTGTCGCTCACCAGTGCATGTCCTCGACGGTGGAGGGCACGGTGTCGGTGACGACCTCGGCGCCGGTCCGCGCCGTCTCGCACACCAGCCAGTGCATGTCTTCGGGGCAAATGCCGTAGGCGTGGGACACCGGACCCGCGCTCGACGCGGTGAGCACCGCCACGGCGCCTGCGATGGTGAACAGCGCCGAACCGATGACCTTTGACGTCCGACCGACCATGTCAACTCCCTGAGTGCTCATCACCTTCTAACCCGGAGTTGACCGGGAAGCGCTCTCGGCCCGCTCTCGGCCGCCCGATAGAAGGCCAGTAGAGCGGCCCACGAGTGTCCTCGCGAACCGGCACCGCGACACGTCAGGGGACGCCGATGACCAGCCCGTTCATCCAGCTCAACGCGGCGGAGATGGCCAGCGCGCTCGGTGCTGTCGCGGCCGTCGACCTGCTCGCCGCCGAGCTGGGCGGCCGGAGCCAACCCGCGCCCGGCGCCCGGCTCACGCCGTGGCGCGAGGACCCGGGCCTGGTCGTGCTCGAGGACGACGGCGGGCACGCCCGGTGCGTGCTGCCCGCCGCCGGTCTGCGGGACTGCCGCATGGCGGCGCTGACCGGGCTCGCCGCAAGGGAACTGGCTGTGCGCGGCCCGATGACCGCCGTCGTCATCGGGCCGGGCGCGGGCAGCGGCCCGCTGCTGGCGGTGCTCGTGCACCAGTTCCCCGAGGTCGGCCGGATCGCGTTCTGCCCAGCGCGCGGCGGCCGGGGCGCGGTGATCGAGCAGCGGCTGATCGACGAGATCGACCTCGCGGGCGTGTCCCTGTCGGTCGTCGACGACGTGCGGTGCGCGGTGCGCGGCGCCGCGCTGGTGGTCATCCGGGGACCGGCGGACCGCCCGCTCACCGCCGACGCGTTCACCGCGGGCGCCCTGGTGGTGGACGCGAGCGAGGACGCCGTCGCCTGCGCGCTCGCGGTCGACCAGGTCTACGTCGACGACGCCCGGCTGGCCGGTGGCCGGACCGTCGAGGCCGACCTCGGCCAGGTGCTCACCGGAGCGCACCCCGGCCGGACGCGGAAGAACCACATCCTGCTCGTCGAACTGCTGAGCGCGAACGCCCCCGCCGTCTCCCTCGCCTGCCTGCTCCACCTGGCCGCGGTCGAGCGCGGCTTCGGCATCAGGCTCCTCGGCTAGGCGACGCCGCGCTTGTCCCGTCCAGATCGCAGTGCGAGGCCACGCTCACCGTGCTTCCTCGCCGGAGTGGAAAAGAGAGTCCCATGTTGGTCGAGCGGCGTGACGAGTTATGCCTGATGCACGGGGCCTACGCCGAGTGCGTCGCGGGCGAGGGCAGGTCCGTGCTGGTCAGCGGGGGGCTGGCCAGCGGCAAGACGGCCCTGCTGCACGCCTTCGCCGAGCAGGCCGCCGACAAGGGCGCGCTGCCGCTCACCGCGACCGGGACCAGGATGGAGCGCTCGGTGCGGATGGGGGTCATGTGGCAGCTGTTCCGCAGCGCGCCGCTGCCCGCCGAGACGCTGGACCGGGTGTCCCGGCTGATCGACGCCGACCCGGTCCCGTCGGACGCGCGGGACCTGGAGCCGCACACGATGCGGCACGCCGACATCCAGGCCGTGCACGGGTTGTGCGCGGTGCTGCTCGACCTGGCCAAGGACGCCCCGCTGGTGATCGTGGTCGACGACCTGCAGTTCGTCGACGGCGCCACGCTGCAGGTGCTGCTGTACCTGCGGCTGCGGATGCGCGCCGAGCGGGTGCTGCTGGTCCTCGGCGAGTGGTACCGGCCGGGGCTGGCGCGGCCGTTCATCGGCGCCGAGGTGACCAGGCAGCCGCACCTGCGGATCGGCGTCGACCCGCTGACCGAGGCCGGTGTCGCCCAGCTCGCCGCCGCCCGGCTCGACCCGCGCCACGCCGCACGGCTCGCCCCCGAGCTGCACGCGGTCAGCGGGGGCAGCCCGGCCCTGGCGCGGGCGCTGATCGAGGACTGCGCCCGGCTGGCCCCCGACGCGGACCGGCCGGTGATCGGCGGCGCGTTCCGGCAGGCCGTCCTGGACTGCCTGCACCGCTGGGACCCGGACGTCCTGCGGGTCGCGGGCGGGCTCGCGGTGCTCGGCGAGCACGCGCGGGCCGACCTGGTCGCCGAGCTGCTGCGCATTCCCGTCGGGGTGGTCGGCCAGCTGATCGATGTGCTCGCCACCGCGGCCATCGCCGACGGGCAGCGGCTGCGCCACCCCGGGATCGCCGCGACCGTCCTCGGCGGCCTGCCGCCGGAGACCGCCTCGGCGCTGCACGTGCGGGCCGCCGAACTCCTCGACAAGCACGGCGTGGACGCCATGGGGGTCGCCGGGCACCTCGTCACCGCCGACGCGGCGCCGGGACCGTGGGCCGTGCGGGTGCTGCGGCACGCCGCCGAGCAGGTCGCCGTCGACGACGCCGCCTTCGCGATGAAGTGCCTCGACCTGGCCCTGCGGGCCGCCGAGGACGACCGGGAGCGGGTGGCGCTGCGCGCGGCGCTGGTGCGGGTCGCGTGGCGGGTGAACCCCTCGGCCGCCGCCCGGCACCTGTCGCCCCTGCAGGGCGCGCTGCGGGCGGGCGAGCTCACCTGGCGCGACGCCGTCCCGGTGATCCGGCACCTGCTGTGGCAGGGCGACCTCGACGCCGCCGCGGCACAGCTGCTGACGGTGTCCGCCACGGCGGGGCCGCTCGACGTCCGGACGACGGCCGAGCTGCGGCTCACCTGCGAGTGGATCTACGGCTCGCTGCGCGAGCAGGTGCCCGACGAGGTCCACGCGCTGCTCACCGCGACCGAGCGCGCCACATCGGCCAACCCGTGGGTGCAGACCGCCCTGCTGAACCGGGGGTGGGCGCGGGGCGCGGGCCGCGAGGTCGTGCCCAGCGCGGAGCACATCCTGCAGGGCTGCCTCGGCGACATGCTGCCCGAGGTCGGCACGACCGCCCTGCTCGCGCTGGACGACGCGGAGCGCCCGGAGCGCGCGCTCCAGTGGTGCGGCAGGCTCGTCCAGGAGGCCACCCGCAGGAGGGCCACGACCTGGCAGGCCGTGCTCGGCTGCGTCGCGGCGGACTTCGCCCTGCGCCGGGGCGACCTGGTGACCGCCAAGGCGCAGGCGAGCGCCGCGCTCGCCCTGCAGTCGACGCAGAGCTGGGGGGTGCTGATCGGCTACCCGCTCTCGGTGCTGGTGCTGGCCGAGACCGCGATGGGCAACCTCGACCAGGCGACCGAGCTGCTGGCCCGGCCGGTGCCGGAGGCGATGCCGCGCACCACTTTCGGCGCGCGGTACCTGCACGCGAGCGGGCACTGCCACCTCGCCGCGGGACGCACCCTCGCCGCCCTGGAGGACTTCGAGCGCTCCGCGAGCTGGGCCCGGGGGCGTGAGCTGGACGTCCCGGCGTCGGTGCCGTGGCGGGGCGACCTGGCGCAGGCGCTGCTGCGGCTGGGGCGGCGCAAGGAGGCCAGGGCGTACGCCTCCGAGCAGCTGAGCCGGGCGCAGGCGGCGGGCAGCGCCCGCAACCTGGGCATCGCGCTGCGGGTGCTGGCCGCGTGCGCCGACCCCCAGGAACGGGCGGCACTGCTGGGCGAGTCCGTCCAGCACCTGGAACGCTGCGCCGACCGGCTGGAGCTGGCCAGGTCGCTGGCCGAGCTGAGCCAGGTGCACCAGGAGCAGGGACAGCTGGCGGGGGCGCGGCTGGTGCTGCGCAAGGCCGCCCAGCTGGCCAAGGCCTGCCAGGCCGACGTGGTGCCCGAGGACACTGTCCGGGTCCCCGTCGGGCGCCCGCCGCGCGACACGGCGGTCATCGACGACGGCGCGGCGTCGCTGTCAGAGGCCGAGCGCAAGGTCGCCGAGCTGGCCGCGCACGGCCACACCAACCGGGAGATCGGGCGCAGGCTCTACATCACGGTGAGCACGGTCGAGCAGCACCTGACCCGGGTCTACCGGAAGCTGAACGTGGCCAGGCGCACGGACCTGCCCACCGAGCTCCCCCCGTTCGTCGCCGCGGAACGCGAGGACGCCGCTGCCGGGCAGCGGGTGGCCATGTCGCGGTGACCCATCTCTGCGGTGACCTGTGTCGCGGTGACTCACATCGCGGTGACCCGTATCGCGGTGACCTGTGTTGCGGTGACCTACGTCGCGGTGACCCGTACTGCGGTGACCCGGGGTGCCGGTGCCGGGGTGGCTCCCCGGCACCGGTCACGCGGGCAGCAGGGCGGAGCGGATGCGGTCGAGCACCGCGGGCACGTGCCGGTCGAGGTAGAAGTGCCCGCCGGGGAACACGGTCAGCTCGAACCCGCCGGTGGTGTGCTCGGCCCAGCGGCGCACCTCCTCGACGGTGGCCTTCGGGTCGTCGTCGCCGATCATGGCGTGGATGGGCGCGGCGATGGACCGGCCGGGGGCGCACTGGTAGGTCTCGACGGCCTTGTAGTCGTTGCGGATCGACGGCAGCACCATGCGGAGGATCTCCTCGTCCTGCATGACCTTGGCGTCGGTGCCGGACAGCGAGGTGATCTCGGCGATGAGCCCGTCGTCGTCGCGCAGGTGCACCCGCTCGTCGCGGTGGGTCCCCGGCGCCCTGCGGCCCGAGGCGAAGACCGCGCTGACGCCCACCCCCGCGCTCTCCAGGCGCTCGGCGATCTCGAAGGCGAGGAGCGCGCCCATGCTGTGCCCGAACAGCGCCAGCGGCCGGTCGGCCCAGCGCCGCACCCGCGCGGCGAGCTGGTCGGCGAGGTCGGCGACGTTGTCCACACAGGGCTCGGACCGGCGGTCCTGCCTGCCGGGGTACTGCGCGGCCAGCACGTCGATGTGCGGGGCGAGGCTGCGGGCCACCTGGAAGAAGTAGCTGGCCGAGCCGCCCGCGTGCGGCAGGCAGACCAGGCGCTGGGCCGCCTGCTGTGCGGGGTGGTAGCGGCGCAGCCACAGGTCGGTCGCCTCAGCGGTGTCCATCGTGCCCTCGTTCCCGGTCAATGTGTCTACAGAGGAATGTTCCCGTGGTGGCCCCGGCCCGCAGGCGCCCCGGCGATGGCCTCGGCCACCAGGGCGCGGGTCCGCTCCGGGGCGATGACGGCGTCCACCACGCCCAGGCTCAGGGCCCTGTCCACGCCGCCAGCGGTCCGCTGCTGCTCCTCGACGAGCCGGGCGCGCAGGTCGTCGCGCTCGTCGTCGGTGGCCGCGGCGAGCTTCTTGCGGTGCATGACGTTGACCGCCGCCTCGGCGCCCATGACCGCGACCTCGGCGCCCGGCCAGGCGAACACCGCGGTGGCGCCCAGCGAGCGCGAGTTCATGGCGATGTAGGCGCCGCCGTAGGACTTGCGGGTCACCAGCGTGACCCGCGGGACGCTCGCCTCGGCGAAGGCGTGCAACAGCTTCGCGCCGCGACGGACCACACCGCCCCACTCCTGGCCCACGCCCGGCAGGTAGCCGGGGACGTCGACAACGACAAGCAGCGGCACGCCGAACGCGTCGCACATCCGCACGAACCGGGCGGCCTTCTCCGCCGACAGCGAGTCCAGGCAGCCGCCTTTGCGCAGCGGGTTGTTGGCCAGCACCCCGATGGTGCGGCCGCCGAGCCTGCCGAGGCCGACCACCATGTTCGGGGCCCAGCGCGCCTGCAGTTCCACGAACTCGCCGTCCACCAGCGCGTCCACGATCCCGTGCACGTCGTAGGCCCGGCGCGGGGACTCCGGCAGCAGCGCGCCCAGCGGCACGTCCTCGGCGATCGAGGCGAAGTCGAACCAGCCGGGCCGGGCCAGCAGCGTGGTGATCGCCCTGGCCCTGGCGTAGGCCGCTTCCTCGCTCGCCACGGTGATGTGCGCGACGCCGGAGCGCCTGCCGTGCGTGTCGCACCCGCCGAGGCCGTCCATGTCGATCTGCTCGCCGGTGACGGTGCGCACGACATCGGGACCGGTGACGAAGATCCGGCCGCCCTCGGCCATGATCACGACGTCGGTCAGCGCGGGCCCGTACGCCGCCGCGCCCGCCGCGGGGCCGACCACGACCGAGAGCTGCGGCACCGTGCCCGAGGCGCGGGTCATGGCGGTGAACATCCGCCCGACGGCGTCCATCGACTCCACCCCGTCGGCGAGCTTGGCGCCGCCGGAGTGCCAGATGCCGATCACCGGGACGCGCCTGCGCACCGCGAGGTCGATCGCCGCGATGATCCGGTCGGCCTCCGCGGTGCTCAGCGAGCCGCCGACCTTGGTCGCGTCCGTGCAGTAGGCGACGACCGGGGCGCCGTCCACGCGGCCCACCGCCGCCACCACCCCGCACGGCGGACCGGGCAGCGGCTCGATCCCGCCATCCAGCAGCAGCCGCAGCCGGGTCACCGGATCGCGCGGATCGGGCACGGCGTCGGCTTCGGTCGGGGGGTTCTCGGCTGCGACCCGCATCTGAATTCTCCCGTCGACGCCACTGCGGCAGGTGTAAACGTGCGGTGCGCACCCGCGGACAGGCAACCCCTAGCTCGCCCGCGCGGGATCACGCGCTGATCGCGGCGCGGGCGATCAGTGCTGGTAGGGGTTGTTGTTAGGGGGGTGCCGCCGGTTACGTGGGCCGCGAGCACCGGGCCGGTCCGGGCTGGGACACGTGCACGGGAGCAGCGGATGGCAGCGGACACGATCCAGCGGACGCGGCTGCGACTCGCCGCGTGGCGCGAGTACGTGTGGACCGCGGGCGAACAGGGCGACCCGTACGCGCTGCTGCTACGCGCGCCCGAGGACCCCTACCCGCTCTACGAGCAGATCCGCGCCCGCGGGCCGCTTTCCCGCAGCGCCCTGGGCACCTGGCTGGTCCCCGACCACCGGCTCGCGGGCCAGGTCCTGCGCGACCGCCGGTTCGGGGTGCGGATGGTCGGCGGGGACCGGGCGCCGCAGTCGATCGAGTTCGACAACTCGATGCTCGGCATGGACCCGCCGGAGCACGGCAGGCTGCGCAAGCTGACGATGCACGCGGTCAACCCCGGCCAGATGGAGTCGTGGCGGCCCAGGGTCGAGCGGTTCTGCGACGAACTGGTCGACAAGGTCCTCGCCGGGCCCGCGCGGGTCAACCTCATGACCGCGTTCGCCCAGCAACTGCCGATGTACGTCATCGGCGAGCTGATCGGCGTGCCGCGCGAGCACCAGCCGGCCATGTTCGCGCTGACCCGGCGGATGATGCACCTGGTCGACGGCGAGCCGTCGCTCGAGCTGGTCGACGACGTGGCCCGCTCGACCGCGCAGATGCACGCGATGTTCGCCGACATCATCGCGCTGCGCCGGGCCGACCCGCGCGACGACCTCATCTCCGACCTGCTGCCCGCCCTCGACGACGGCCGCATCACGATGGAGGAGTTCGTGCCGCTGTGCGCGTTCCTCACCCTCGGCGGGGTCGAGACGACGGTGAACCTGATCGCCAACGCCACGCACCTCATGCTCGCCCACCCGGACCAGTGGGCCGCCTTCCGCGACGACCCGTCGCTGGCCCCCTCGGTGATCCAGGAGACGCTGCGGTTCGAGACGCCGACCCAGCAGTACCGCAGGGTCGCCCAGGAGGAGCTGGAGATCGGCGGCGTGGTGCTGCCGGTGGACAGCCAGCTCGCGATCCTGGCGGGCGCGGCGAACCGGGACCCCCGGGTCTACCCGGACCCTGAGCGGTTCGACATCTCCCGGCCGCCGAGCCGGGAGCTGCTGTCGTTCTCGCTGGGCATCCACTTCTGCCTCGGCGCGGCACTGGCCAGGCTCGAGGGCGAGGTGGCGCTGGCCGCGCTCGCGCGCAGGCTGCCCGACCTGCGCCAGATCGGGCCGATCCGGCGCCGGAAGTCCTACATCATCCGCGGAATGCTGCAGTTTCCGGTCGCTGTCCGCTGACTACCGGGGTGAATGAGGTCCCACATGGCAGACGAGAAGACTCTCCGCGACTACCTGAAGCTGGTCACGACCGACCTGCGGCGGACCAAGCAGCGACTGCGGGAGCTGGAGGACAGCGACACCGAGCCCATCGCGATCACCGGCATGGCCTGCCGGTACCCGGGCGGGGTCGACTCGCCGGAGGACCTGTGGCGGCTGGTCGCCTCCGGCGGTGACGGTATCGGCGCGTTCCCCGGCGACCGGGGCTGGGAGCTGGACACCCTTTTCGACGCCGACCCGGACTCCTCGGGCACGAGCTACGCGCGGGAGGGCGGGTTCCTCAGCGGTGCCGCGGAGTTCGACCCGGTGTTCTTCGGGATCACCCCGCGAGAAGCGCTGGCCATGGACCCGCAGCAGCGGCTGCTGCTGCAGGCGTCCTGGGAGGCGTTCGAGCGGGCCGGGATCGACCCGACCTCGCTGCGCGGCAGCCAGACCGGGGTGTTCGCGGGCACCAACGACCAGGGCTACCTGGCGGTGGCCAGCACGGCGCCGAGGGAGACCGAGGGCTACCTGCTGACCGGCGGCGCGTCCGCCGTGGTGTCCGGTCGGGTCGCCTACACCTTCGGCCTTGAGGGGCCCGCGGTCACTGTGGACACCGCGTGCTCGTCCTCGCTCGTCGCGCTGCACCTGGCCGTCCAGGCGCTGCGGCGGGGCGAGGTCACGATGGCGCTGGCGGGCGGGGTCACGGTCATGGCGACCCCCGGGGTGTTCACCGAGTTCAGCAGGCAGCGCGGGCTCGCGGCCGACGGGCGGTGCAAGCCGTTCGCCGCGGCGGCCGACGGCACCGGGTGGTCCGAGGGCGTGGGCGTGCTGCTGGTGGAGCGGCTGTCCGACGCGGTGCGCAACGGGCGCCCGGTTTTGGCGGTGGTTCGTGGATCGGCGGTAAACTCCGACGGCGCGTCGAACGGGCTGACCGCGCCGAACGGGCCGTCGCAGCAGCGCGTCATCCTGCAGGCGCTGGCCAACGCCCGGCTGTCACCGTCCGATGTGGACCTGGTGGAGGCCCACGGCACCGGCACCACGCTCGGCGACCCGATCGAGGCCCAAGCCCTGCTGGCCACCTACGGCCAGGGCAGGGAGCGCCCGCTCTGGCTCGGGTCGGTGAAGTCGAACCTCGGGCACACGCAGGCGGCGGCCGGGGTGGCCGGGGTCATCAAGGCCGTGATGGCGCTGCGGAACGCGACGCTGCCCAAGACCCTGCACGTCGACGCGCCGACCGCAGCGGTGGACTGGTCGGCGGGCGCGGTGTCGCTGCTGACCGAGTCGCGTCCCTGGCAGGCGGGCGCCGCGCCGCGCCGGGCCGGGGTGTCGGCGTTCGGCGTGAGCGGGACGAACGCGCACACGATCATCGAGGAGGCGCCCGCGCTCCCGGCCCCTGCCGAGCCGGTCGAGGCTCCCGCCGTGGTGCCGCTGGTGGTGTCGGCCCGGTCGGCGGCCGCGCTGCGCGCGCAGGTGCGGCGGGTGCGCGAGCTGCCCGGGTCCTCAGTGGATGTGGGCTATTCGCTGGCGACGACCCGGGCGGCGTTGGAGCGCCGGGCTGTCCTGTTGGGGGACGACCTCGTCGAGGGGTCGGTCGTCTCGGGCGGGCTGGCGTTCTTGTTCACCGGTCAGGGTTCGCAGCGGGTGGGGATGGGGCGGGGGCTGTCCGCGGCGTATCCGGTGTTCGCCGCTGCGCTGGATGAGGTGACCGCGCGGTTTGAGCGGGTTCCGTTTGATGATGAGGAGTTGTTGAACCAGACAGAGGGTGCGCAGGCGGCGATCTTCGCGTTGGAGGTCGCGCTTTTCCGGTTGGTGGAGTCGTGGGGGCTGGTCCCGGACTTCGTGTTGGGGCATTCGATTGGTGAGGTCGCGGCCGCGCACGTCGCGGGCGTTCTGTCCCTTGAGGACGCTTGTGTTCTGGTGGCGGCCCGGGGTCGGCTGATGCGGGCGCTGCCGTCTGGTGGGGCGATGCTGGCCGTGGAGGCCACTGAGGCTGAGGTGCCTGCGGGTATCGACGTCGCGGCGGTCAACAGCGCTACTTCGCTGGTGGTGTCGGGTGCTGAGGGTGAGATCTCGGCGTTGGAGGCGGTGTGGCGGGCTGAGGGTCGGCGGGTGAAGCGGCTTGTTGTCTCGCATGCGTTTCATTCGCGGCTGATGGAGCCGATGCTGGCGGAGTTCGCCGTTGTCGCGGAGCCGTTGACTTACCACGAGCCGCGTATCCCGATGCTGGGTGCGGTGACCGAGCCTGGGTACTGGGTGCGGCAGGTGCGCGAGACCGTCCGCTTCGGCGACGCCGTGCGGCGGCTGCGCGCGGCCAACGTCACCACCTTCGTCGAACTGGGGCCCGACAGCGTCCTCTCGGCCCACGTCGAGGACGCCGTGGCGGTCCTGCGCGGTGGCCGGGACGAGGCCACCACCCTGCTGAGCGCGGTCGCCACCGCGTGGACGCGCGGCGCCGCCGTCGACTGGACCCGAATCCTGCCCGGGGGCAGGCGCGTCGACCTGCCCACCTACCCGTTCGCCCGCGACCGGTTCTGGCCCGCGGTGACCACCCGGGCGGGCGACGTGGCCGCGGCGGGCCTCGGCGTCACCGATCACGCGCTGCTCGGCTCCGGGATCGGGGTCGCTGGCGGCGACGACTACCTGTTCACCGCCCGGCTTTCCACTCGCGCGCAGCCCTGGCTGGCCGAGCACGCCGCGGTGCCCGGCTCCGCGTTCGTCGAACTCGCCGTGCGCGCCGGTGACCAGGTCGGCTGCGAGCGCGTCGCGGACCTGACCGTCGACACCCCGCTGCCGGTCCCGGCCACCGGCGCCCTCCAGGTCCAGGTCCGACTGGACGCGCGCGACGCGGCGGGCGGCAGGCCGTTCACCATCCACGCCCGCGCCGAAGACCCCCGCGCCGACCGAGGCTGGCCCGACCGCCCCTGGACCCGCCACGCCCAAGGCACCCTGACTCCCTCCACCAGTACGACCGAGCCCACCTGGCAGTCCAACTGGGACACCCCCGCCGGGGCCACCCCCGCCGGGGACACCATCGACGTGCGTTTGCCCGGTGGCGAGCGGGCCGATCGGTACGGGCTGCACCCGGCGCTGCTCGACGCCGCGTTCGGCGGGGCCGCCGCGGTGGCCTGGTCCGGGGTGACGCTCTGGGCCTCCGGCGCCTCGGCGCTGCGGGTGCGGGTCACGCCGACCGGGCTTGACACCGTCGCGGTGCTCGCCGTGGACGACGCGGGGCGCCCGGTGCTCTCCGCGGACCGGGTCGTGCTGTCGACCTGGAACCTCGACGGCGCGACGCGAGCGGACGACCTCTACCGTCTGGAGTGGAGGGAGCGGGCCCCGGCGCCGGACGCGGCGCAGTGCCCGCCCTTCGACCAGCGCGGGTTCCGGGCACTGACCCAGGACACGCTGCTGCACCGCGTCCGGCTCGCCGATCGCGGCGTCGTCGTGCTGGAACCGTGTGCCACCGACCTGCGCCGGACGACCGCGGGCCTGCTCGCGGCCGTCCAGGACTGGCTGGGAAGCGAGGAGCCCGACCGGCTCGTCGTGCTCACCAGGACGGCGGTCGCCGTCGGCCCCGACGAGCCGGGACCGGACCTGGTCGGCGCGGCCTGCTGGGGCCTGGTGCGCTCCGCGCAGGCCGAGCACCCGGGCCGGATCGTCCTGGTCGACACCGACGCCGACACCGAGGCGGACACCGCCGTGCGGGTCGCGCTGGCCTCGGGCGAGCCGCAGGTCGCGATCCGGGGCGCGGCCCTGTTCGTGCCCCGCCTGGTCCGCGTCGAGGGCAGTTCGGCCCCGTGGTCGATCGACCCGGACCGCACCGTGCTGGTCACCGGGGGCACCGGCATGCTCGGCGGCCTCCTCGCCCGCCACCTGGTGACCGCCCACGGCGCGCGCGACCTCCTGCTGACCAGCCGCCGCGGCCCGGACGCCGACGGCGCCGCGGCCTTGGCGGCCGAACTGTCCGGGCTCGGGGCCCGGGTGGCGGTCGTGGCCTGCGACGCCGCCGACCGGACCGCCCTCGCCGCCCTGCTCGCCGACCACCCCGTCGGCGCCGTCTTCCACACCGCGGGCGTCGTCGACGACGGCCTGGTCTCCACCCTCACCCCGGACGCGCTGGACGCCGTCCTGGCACCCAAGGCCGATGCCGCGCTCGCCCTGCACGAGCTGACCGAGGGCAGCGACCTCACCGCGTTCGTGCTGTTCTCCTCGATCTCGGGCACCGCGGGCAGCGCGGGCCAGGGCAACTACGCCGCCGCCAACGCCGTGCTCGACGCCGTCGCCGAGCGCAGGCACCGGGCTGGCCTGCCCGCGCTGTCGCTGGCCTGGGGGCCGTGGGACACCGACCGCGGCATGGTCGGCGCGCTCGCCGCCGCCGACCGCGCCCGCATCGACCGCTCCGGCTTCCCGCCGCTGTCCCCGGAGACCGCGCTCGCCCTGCTGGACCGGGCCCTCGGTCTCGGCCACCCCGCGGTCGTGCCGACCCGGCTCAACCCGGCGGCCTTCGCGGGCGCGCCGCCCCACCTGCTGCACGCGCTGATCAGGCCGACCCGGCGCAGCGCGGGCGAGACCGGCCCCGCCCGGCTCACCGCGCTGTCCACGGCGGATCGACACCGCGCCCTGCTGGACCTGGTCCGCGCCCAAGCCGCCACGACGCTCGGTTTCAGCACCGCCGAGGCCATCGCGCCCGACCGGCCTTTCGCCGAACTCGGCGTCGGCTCGCTGGCCGCGGTCGAACTGCGCAACCGGCTGGTCGCGGCGACCGGCGTCGCGCTGCCGACCACTGTGGTCTTCGACCACGCCACCCCGGACGCGCTCGCCGCTCACCTCCTCCGCGAACTGGTCGGCGAGGACCCGCAGGACACCGCCGAACCGCGCGGGCAGGCCGACGAGCCCATCGCGATCATCGGGATGAGCTGCCGGTTCCCCGGCGGCGCGGCCAGCCCGGAAGACCTGTGGCGGCTCGTGGCCGACGGCGTGGACGCGCTCGGCGGGTTCCCGACCGACCGCGGCTGGGACGTCGACGCGCTCACCGCCCTGGGCACCACCCCCATCGGCGGCTTCATCGCCGACGCTGACCGCTTCGACCCGGCGTTCTTCGCCATCAGCCCCCGCGAGGCGCTGGCGATGGACCCGCAGCAGCGGCTCCTGCTGGAGATCTCGTGGGAGGCGTTCGAGCGGGCGGGCATCCCCCCGGCGACGCTGCGCGGCAGCCGCACCGCGGTGTTCGTCGGCGCCGCCAACTCCGCCTACGGATTCGGCCAGTTCGACCTGCCCGAAGGCACCCGGGGGCACATGCTGACCGGCGCGGCCACCAGCGTGCTGTCCGGCAGGCTCGCCTACGCCTTCGGCCTCGAAGGGCCCGCGATCACCGTCGACACCGCGTGCTCGTCGTCGCTGGTCGCCCTGCACCTCGCCGTCCGCGCCCTGCGCGCCGGGGAGGCGACGATGGCGCTGGCGGGCGGCATCACCGTCATGACCAACCCGGCGATGTTCGTCGACAGCGGGCAGGTCGGCGCGCTCGCCCCCGACGGCCGCTGCAAGGCGTTCTCCGCCGAGGCCGACGGCACCGGGTGGGGCGAGGGCGTCGGGATGCTGCTCGTCGAGCGCCTGTCCGACGCCCGGCGCAACGGGCACCCGGTCCTCGCGGTGGTCCGCGGCACCGCGATCAACTCCGACGGCGCGTCCAACGGCCTCACCGCGCCCAGCGGCGCCGCGCAGCAGCGGGTGATCCGCCAGGCCCTCGCCGACGCCGGGCTCACCCCGTCCGACGTGGACGCGGTGGAGGCCCACGGCACCGGCACCGCGCTCGGCGACCCGATCGAGGCCACCGCGCTGATCGCCACCTACGGTCGCGACCGGGAGCGCCCGCTGTGGCTGGGGTCGGTGAAGTCCAACCTCGGCCACACCCAGGCCGCCGCGGGCGTCGCCGGGGTGATCAAGATGGTGATGGCGCTGCGGCACGGCTCCCTGCCCCGGACGCTGCACGCGGACGCGCCCTCACCGCACGTGGACTGGGCCTCAGGCGCGGTCGACATCCTCACCCGGCACCAGCCCTGGCCGGACACCGGCCGGGCGCCCCGCGCCGCGGTGTCCTCGTTCGGCATGAGCGGCACCAACGCCCACGCCATCATCGAGGGCGTTCCCTTCTTGCCTGCCGTCAGCCCGGAAGGCACCCCCGCCCCGGCCGAGCTGGCCGCTTCCGGCCTAGTCGAGTTGATCACCCCTGACCCGGCCGCGCTGGTCACCCCTGACCCGGTCGAGCTGGCCGCCTCCGACCCGGCTGAGTTGGCCGCTTCCGGCCCGGTCGAGCTGATCACCTCCGACCAGCAGGCGGGCGCGGGTCCCCGGCTGCCCTGGTTGCTCTCGGCGCGCACCGCGACCGCCCTGGCCGAGACGGCGCGGCGGCTCCGCGCCCGCCTGGGCGATCAGCGCGACATCGACATCGCCCACTCGCTGGCGACCACCCGCTCCGCGTTCGAGCACCGGGCCGTGCTCACCGGCCCCGACCGCGCGCGCCAGCTCGCCGCGCTGGCGGCGGGGGAGGCCGACCCCGGGCTGGTGCGCGGCACCGCCCGGTCCGGCAGGGTCGCCTTCGTCTTCCCGGGCCAGGGGTCGCAGTGGGCGGGCATGGCCCGCGAGCTGCTGGCGACCTCCCCGGTATTCGCCGAGCAGGCGGGGCGGTGCGCGCGGGCGATCGAGGAGCACGTCGACTGGTCGGTGCTGGACGTGCTGCGCGGCGCCGAGGGCGCGCCGTCGCTGGACCGGGTCGACGTCGTGCAGCCCGCGCTGTTCACCGTGCTGGTGTCGCTGGCGGCGGTGTGGCGCTCGCTCGGTGTCGAGCCGGACGCGGTGATCGGCCACTCCCAGGGCGAGATCGCCGCCGCCCACGTCGCGGGCGGGCTGAGCCTGGCCGACGCCGCGCTGATCATCGCCCTGCGCAGCAAGGCGGGCGCGAGCCTGGTCGGCCGCGGCGGCATGGTGTCCGTCGGCGCCGACGCCGAGCGGGTCCGCGGCTGGCTGTCCCGGTGGGGCGGCAGGCTGTCCGTGGCGGCGGTCAACGGTCCCGCGGCGGTCGTGGTCGCGGGCGACGTCGACGCGCTCGACGAGCTGGAGCGGCTCTGCACGGCCGAATCCTTGCGCGCCAAGCGGATTCCCGCCGCGTGGGCCGGGCACTCGGCGCAGGTCGACCTGATCCGCGAGCACCTGCTCGACGTCCTCGACGGCGTGCGCCCGTCGACCGGCGCCGTCCCAATGATGTCCACTGTGGACGTCGGCTGGATCGACACCGCGACGATGGACGCCGAGTACTGGTACCGCAACACCCGCGAGACCGTCGAGTTCGAGGCGGGCATCCGGGCCCTCGTCGAGGACGGCCACCGGTTCTTCCTGGAGATCAGCCCGCACCCGGTGCTGCTCGCCGCGATCGGCGACATCGGCGAGCGCGCGGCGGACGACCTGCTCGCGGTCGGCTCCCTGCGCCGCGACGACGGCGGAACCGACCGGCTGCTCGGCTCACTGGCCGAGCTGCACGCCCACGGCGCCCCGGTCGACGTCGCCGCCCTGTTCGCCGACACGGGCGCCCGCGTGGTCGACCTGCCCACCTACCCGTTCCAGCGGGACCGCTACTGGCTAGACGCCCCCAGCCCGGCCAAGGCGGCAACCGACCCAGCCGAGGCCGCCTTCTGGGACGCGGTCGACCGAGGGGACCGCGACGGCCTGGCCGACACGCTCGCCGTCCCCGCCGACGGCGTCGAGGCCGTGGGGAACCTGCTGCCGGTGCTCTCGACATGGCGCAAACGTCACCGCGCCCAAGCGGCCGTGGACGGCTGGCGCTACCGCGTGACCTGGCGGCCCGTCCGACCCGCCGGGGGAGCGGCGCTATCGGGCACCTGGCTGGTGATCAGCGACCCCGCCGCGAACCTCACCGCCCACTGCGTCAACGCCCTCACCACCGCCGGCGCGAACGCGGTGCTGGTCAACGAGATCCCCGAAGGCAGAGACATCGCGGGCGTGCTGTCCCTGCTCGCCCTCAACAAAACCGCCCACCCAGGAGTCGCACAGGAAACCGCCGACACCCTGGATTTGCTTGCCGTCAGGGCGGACGCGGTGCCGGTTGACGAGATTCCCGAAGGTGAGGACGGTGCGGGGGTGCTGTCCCGGCTCGCCCGCAACGGTACCGCCCACTCCGGGGTTCCTCAGGGAACCGCCGATGCCCTGGATTTGGTCGCTGCCGGGGCTGATGCGGCGCCAGTCAACGAGATTCCCGAAGGTGGGAACGATGCGGGTGTACGGTCCCTGCTCGCCCGCAACGGGACCGCATATTTTGGTGGGGTTCCTCAGGGGACCGCCGACACCCTGAACTTGGTCAACACCCTGGTCGCTGCCGGGATCACCGCCCCGCTGTGGCTGGTGACGAGCGGCGCGGTGGCCACCGGCGCCGACGACCGGTTGCGCGACCCGGCCCAGGCGCAGGTCTGGGGGCTGGGCATCGTCACCGGCTTGGAGCGTCCCGAGCTGTGGGGCGGTGTCGTGGACCTGCCTGAATCGATCGACGGCCAGGCGCTCGACCACCTCGTGGCCGCCCTCGCGGGCATCGATGACGAGGACCAGCTCGCCATCCGCCCGTCCGGGGTGCTCGCCCGCCGCCTCGTTCGCGCCACAGTGGACACTCGCGACCGCTGGCGTCCCCACGGCACCGTCCTGATCACCGGCGGCACTGGGGCACTCGGCGGCCACGTCGCCGCCTGGCTGGCCGCCAACGGCGCCGAACGGCTGGTGCTGGTCAGCCGCAGCGGCCCGGACGCCCCGGGCGCGGCCGCGCTGGCCGACCTCGGGGCGGGCGTCGAGGTCGTCATCGAGTCCTGCGACCTGACCGACCGCGCCGCCGTCGCCGACCTGCTCGCCCGGTACCCGGCCGACGCGGTCGTGCACGCCGCGGGCGTGACCCAGACAACCGCGCTGGCCGACCTCGACACCGCCGCCCTGGCCGACACGCTGGCCGCGAAGGTCACCGGGGCGGCGATCCTCGACGAGCTGACCGACGCGCCACTGGTGCTGTTCTCCTCCGGGGCCGGGGTGTGGGGCAGCGCGGGCCAGGCCGCCTACGCCGCCGCCAACGCCCACCTCGACGCGCTGGCCCGGCACCGCAGGGACCGCGGCCTGCCCGCCACCGCGATCGCCTGGGGCGGCTGGGCGGGCGGCGGCATGACCGACGACGCGACCGCCGCCCGGCTGGGCGTGCGGGGACTGCGCATGATGGAGCCCGAGTCGGCGCTGCTGGCGCTCGCGCAGGCCGTCGGGGCCGACGAGACCGCGCTGACCGTCGCCGACATCGACTGGGCGGGCTTCGTCCCGACCTACACCGCCGCCCGCTCCCGTCCGCTGATCGGCGAGATCCCCGAGGTGCGCGCCGCCCTCGCCGACGCCGAGCCCGCCGAGACCGAGCAGACCGGCCTGCGGCAGCGGGTCCTCGCCCTGCCGGAGCCCGACCGGGCGCCGTTCCTGCTGGAGCTGGTGCGGACCGAGGCCGCCGCCGCGCTCGGCTACCCGGACCGCTCGGCGATCGAGCCGGGCCGGGCGTTCCGCGACCTGGGCTTCGACTCGGTAACCGCGGTCGCCCTGCGCAACCGGCTGCGCGCCGCGACCGGCCACCGGCTGCCCACCTCCGCCGTGTTCGACCACCCGACCGCCTCGGCGCTGGCGGGCCACCTGCTCGCCGAGCTGCTCGGCGTCCGCGAGCCCGCCAGGACCGCGGTCGCGGCCACCGCCACCCTCGACGAGCCCATCGCGATCGTCGCGATGAGCTGCCGCTACCCGGGCGGGGTCACCTCGCCGGACGAGCTGTGGGAGCTGGTGCGCTCCGGCGGCGACGCGATCGGCGAGTTCCCCACCGACCGCGGCTGGGACCTGGCGAACCTGTTCCACCCCGACCCCGACCACCCCGGCACCTCCTACGCCCGGCAGGGCGGCTTCGTGCACGACGCGGGCGAGTTCGACGCCGCGTTCTTCGGGATCAGCCCGCGCGAGGCGGTCGCCATCGACCCCCAGCAGCGGATGCTGCTGGAGGCGAGCTGGGAAACCTTTGAGCGGGCCGGGATCGACCCGGAGCGGGTCCGCGGCAGTCGGGCCGGGGTGTTCGTCGGCGCGTCGTTCGTCGGCTACGGCGTTGGCGGCAGGCCCGGCGGTGAGGCCGAGGGCTACTTCCTGTTCGGCTCCGGCACCGCGGGCACCTCCGGCCGGGTGGCCTACACCTTCGGCCTCGAAGGCCCGGCGGTCACCGTCGACACCGCGTGCTCCTCGTCGCTGGTCGCCATCCACCTCGCGAGCCAGGCGCTGCGGCAGAACGAGTGCGACCTGGCGCTCGCGGGCGGCGTGGCCGTGCTGGTCTCGCCGGTGTCGTTCACCGAGTTCAGCAGGCAGCGCGGCCTCGCGGCCGACGGCCGGTGCAAGGCGTTCGCCGCCTCAGCCGACGGCATCGGCTGGGGCGAGGGCGTCGGGATGCTGCTCCTGGAGCGGCTTTCGGACGCCGAGCGCAACGGCCACCCGGTCCTCGCGGTGATCCGCGGCTCGGCGGTCAACCAGGACGGCGCGTCCAACGGCCTCTCCGCCCCGAACGGTTTGGCCCAGCAGCAGGTGATCCGCCAAGCCCTGGCCAACGCCCGCCTGCAAGGCTCCGAAGTGGACGCCGTCGAGGCGCACGGCACCGGCACCACCCTCGGCGACCCCATCGAAGCCGCCGCGATCCTGGCGACCTACGGCCAGGACCGCCCCGCGGACTCGCCGCTGTGGCTGGGCTCGGTCAAGTCGAACATCGGCCACACCAGCTCAGCCGCGGGCGTCGCCGGGGTCATCAAGATGGTGCAGGCAATGCGACACGGCCACCTGCCGCAAACCCTGCACGTCGACGAGCCCACCCCAGAGGTCGACTGGTCAGCAGGCGCGGTATCCCTGCTGACCGAGGCCCGACCATGGAAGACAACCGACCACCCCCGCCGCGCGGGCGTCTCCTCCTTCGGCGGCACCGGAACCAACGCCCACGCCGTCATCGAGCAGTACACCCCACCCCTCGCACGGCCGGACGCCGAACCCGACGACGCGGTCCCGAGGGTGTTGACCGGCAAGAGCGCCCCAGCGCAGCGGCTCACCGCGCACCTCGACAAGGTGCCCACGTCGGAGTCCGCGCGGGCGGGTGAGGAATCTGATGGTGCGGTTGCGAAGGTGTGGAGTGGTGCAGGCGCGCAGGCGCAGCGGGTTGCCTCGGACCTTGACCGGGTTGCGATGTCAGAGGCCGCGCAGGCGGGTGAGGAAGCCTACGGTCTGGTTCCGTGGGTGTTGACCGGCAAGAGCCCTCAAGTGTTGCGGGCGCAGGCGCAGCGGCTCGCTGCGCACCTTGATCGGGTTCCTGAGCTGCGTCCCGTGGAGGTCGCTAGGTCACTGTCCACCAGGGCCGTGTTCGGGCACCGCGCTGTGCTGCTTGGCGTTGGCCGGGAGGAATTTCTGTCCGCGTTGTCCGCCTTGGCGGCCGACATTCCTTCGCCTGCGGCGGTTGTGGGTGATGCCGCGCCGGGCAAGGTTGTGTTTGTCTTTCCTGGGCAGGGGTCGCAGTGGGTGGGGATGGCCCGTGAGCTGATCGACTCGTCGCCGGTGTTCGCTGCCGAGATCGCCGCCTGTGAGCGGGCGCTCGCGCCCCATGTCGACTGGTCGCTGCTCGACGTGCTCAGTGGTGATCCGCTGGACCGCGTCGACGTTGTCCAGCCGGCGCTGTTCGCGGTGATGGTGTCGCTGGCGGCGGTGTGGCGCTCGCTGGGTGTGGAGCCGGACGCGGTGATCGGTCATTCCCAGGGGGAGATCGCGGCGGCCTGTGTCGCGGGGGCGCTCTCGCTCGAGGATGCCGCGGCGATCGTGGCGTTGCGGGCCAAGGCGATCACCGCGCTGTCCGGGCACGGTGGCATGGTCTCGGTGTCGCTGCCGGTGGAGGAGGTGCGGCACCGGCTGGCCCGCTGGGCCGACCGGGTTTGTGTGGCGGCGGTGAATGGCCCGGCTTCCGTTGTGGTCGCGGGTGACGCGGGTGCACTGGGCGACCTGCTCGCCGACCTCACCGAGGACGGTGTGCGCGCCAAGCGGGTCCCGGTGGACTACGCGTCCCACACCGACCACGTCGAGCGCATCCGCGCGGAGCTGCTGGCCAGCATCGCCGGTGTCCGCCCGCGTTCGGCTAGCGTTCCGTTTTGGTCTACAGTGGACAATTGTTGGCTCGACGGTGCTGAGCTGGACGCTGAGTACTGGTTCCGCAACCTGCGTTACCCCGTCGAGTTCGAGCGGGGGGTGCGTGCGCTCGCCGAGCAGGGATTCCGGTTCTTCGTCGAGACCAGTGCCCATCCCGTGCTCACCATGGCGATCGACGAGAGCGTCGAGTCCGTGGTCGCGCTTGGGTCTTTGCGCCGCGACGGCGGCGGTCCGGACCGGGTCGTCCGGTCGGCGGCGGAGCTGTTCGTCCACGGTGGACCGGTCGACCTCACCGCGATCACCGGCACGGGCGCGACCGTCGACCTGCCGACCTACCCGTTCCAGCGCACCCGCTACTGGATCGAGCCGGTGGCGCTGGACGCCCGCGGCGGCGGACACCCGCTGGTCGGCACCCCGGTGCCGCTGGCCGACGGCGGCACCGTCGCGACCGGCTCGCTGTCCGTGCGCACCCAACCGTGGCTGGCCGATCACGCGGTACTCGGCACGATCCTGTTCCCCGCCACCGCGTTCATCGAGCTGGCCCTGCACACTGGCGCCCAAGCGGGCTGCCACGGGATCGAGGAACTCGTCCTGGAGACGCCGCTCGTGCTCACCGAGCGCGACACTGTGCGGCTCCAGGTGTCCGTCGGCAAGCCGGACCGGGACGGCCGCTGCGAGTTCACCGTCCACGCCAGGCACGACGACACCCTCGATGCCCAGTGGACCCGGCACGCCACCGGCACCCTCACCACGGGCGCACCCGCCAGCCCCGACCAGAGCACGGACGCATGGCCACCGGCCGGCGCGCGTCCGGTAGACGTCAGCGGCTTCTACCAAGGCGCCGCCGAGGCAGGTTACGGTTACGGCCCGGCATTCCAGGGAATGCGCGCGGCGTGGCACCACAACGGCGAGCTGCTTGCCGAGGTGACCCTCCCGGACGGCCTGCGCGGCGACGCGGGCGGCTACGGCCTGCACCCGGCGCTGCTCGACGCCGCCCTGCACGGCATCGGCATGGCCCGCGCCCTGCGCGCCGGCGGCAACCTCGACCGCCCCGCCGAACTCCCGTTCTCCTTCACCGGGGTCGGCTTGCACGCCGAGGGCGCCACCACGCTGCGCGTCCGGCTCGCTGTCTCCGCAGACGGCACAGTGTCGGCACGGATCACCGACGACACCGGCAACCCGGTCCTCACCGTGGGTTCGCTGGCGTGCAGGCCCGCCTCCTCGGACCTCGCCAAGGCACGCCGGGGATCGGGCGAGTCGCTGTTCGGCGTCGAATGGAGCCCGCTGACCACCCAGCCCACCGCCCCGCTGGCGCGCTGGTCGCTGCACGGCCCCGACCACCTCGGCATCGGCACAGCGGACCCGGACGGCGCCGACGTGGTCCTGGCCCAACTCGTCGCACCAGGCGCCACACCCGTGCAGGACGCGCTGAACCTGGTGCGGGACTGGCTGACGGACGATCGCAGACTCGTCGTGATCACTCGCGGCGCGGTGGCCGCACTACCCGAGGACACCGTTCCCGACCTCGCCCACGCCCCCGTGTGGGGCCTCCTGAGGTCGGCCCAATCCGAGCACCCCGGCCGGTTCCTCCTGCTGGACACCGACGACGACCCGGCATCGCTGGCCTGCCTCCCCCAAGCCATCGCCGCCGCAGCCGCCAACGCCGAACCCCAACTGGCCCTACGCGCAGGCGCCGCCTACACCCCCCGCCTGGTCCGCCTGGCCCCGCCCACCAACACCTCTGACACCGACCGCACCACCAAGGTGGGTAGTGAGTCCGGCGCCGGGACCGCGCTTGTCACCGGGGCCACGGGCACGCTTGGTGGTGAGTTGGCGCGGCATCTGGTGCGTCGGCATGGTTATCGGCATCTTGTGCTCACCAGTCGGACTGGTCGGGCCGCGCCGGGGGCGGACGACCTTGTCGCCGAGCTCACCGCGTTGGGTGCGGAGGTCACCGTTGCCGCCTGCGACGTTGCCGACCGGGACGCGCTGGCCGCCGTGTTTGACGGTGTGTCCGATGAGCACCCGCTGACCGCCGTCGTGCACACCGCCGCCGTGTTGGACGACGGGGTCGTGTCCGCGCTGACCCCGGACCGTCTGGATGCCGTCCTGGCGCCGAAGGTTCGCGGAGCGTTGAACCTGCACGAGTTGACCAGTGGCATGGATCTGGGCCTGTTCGCCCTGTTCTCCTCCGCCGCGGGTGTTCTCGGCGGGGCCGGGCAGGCCAACTACGCCGCGGCGAACACCTTCCTCGACGCGCTCGCCCAGCACCGGGTCGCGCGGGGGCTGCCCGCGGTGTCGATGGCGTGGGGGCCGTGGGCGCAGCGCACCGGGATGACCGGGGAGCTGACCGAGGTCGACGTGCGCCGCCTCACCCGCCACGGCCTCATCCCGCTGGCCACCGCCGACGGCCTGCGGTTGTTCGACGAGGCGTTGGCCACGGGTTCGGCGCTCGTGGTGCCGATGGGGTTCAGCCCCTCGGCCCTGCGCAACGGGGCCGCCGAGGTACCCCCGCTGCTGCGCGGGCTGGTCCGGGTGGCGGGCCGGGGTGTGGAGGCGGGGTCGGCCGACGCCCTGCGGCGCAGGCTCACCGGCGCGCCGGACACCGAGCGCGGCCGGATCGTGCTGGAGCTGGTCCGCACGCACGTCGCCACCGTCCTCGGGTACACCTCGCCCGGCCTGATCGACGCGGGCCGCGGCTTCATCGAACTCGGCCTTGATTCCCTCACCGGGGTCGAGCTGCGCAACCGGCTGGCCTCGGTGACGGGGCTGCGGCTGCCCGCCACGGCGGTGTTCGACCACCCCACCCCGGCCGCCCTCGCCCGGCACCTGAAGACCGGGCTGGAGCCCGAGGCGCGCACCGGCGGCGCGACCGCGCTCGCCGAGCTGGCCCGGCTGGAGCAGGCGCTGGCCGGGGTCGGCCCGGACGACGCCGACCGGTCCCTGCTGGCCGCCCGGCTGCGCGCCCTGCTGGCCGGGCTCACCGCGGCGGACGACGCCGCGCCCGACAGCCTCGACTCCGCCACGGCTGAGGACGTGTTCGAGCTTCTCGACCAGGAGTTCTCCAAGTTCTGACCGTCACCAAGGAGACGCCGCATGGCGAACGACGAGAAGCTCCTCGACTACCTCAAGCGGGCGACGACGGAGCTGCGCGAGGCCAACCGCAGGCTGCGGGACGCCGAGGAGCGGGCCGCCGAGCCGATCGCGATCATCGGGATCGGCTGCCGCTACCCCGGCGGGGTGCGCGCGCCCGAGGACCTGTGGCGGCTCGTGGAGTCCGGGACCGACGCGCTGAGCGGCTTCCCGGCCGACCGGGGCTGGGACCTCGCCGGGCTCACCGCCGCCCGCACGGGCGCGGGCGGGTTCCTGTCCGACCCCGGCGGGTTCGACCCGGGCTTCTTCGGCATCTCCCCGCGCGAGGCGCTGGCCATGGACCCCCAGCAGCGGCTGCTGCTGGAGATCTCCTGGGAAGCGGTGGAACGCGCGGGCATCGACGCCCGCGCGCTCAGGGGCAGCCGGACCGGCGTGTTCGCCGGGTGGATGTACAGCGACTACGCGGCCAGCCTCGACGCGGCGCCGGAGGTGTTCGAGGGGTTCGTCAGCACCAGCAACGCCGGCAGCGTGCTGTCCGGCCGCGTCGCCTACACCCTCGGGCTCGAAGGCCCCGCGATCACCATTGACACCGCCTGCTCGTCCTCGCTGGTGGCCCTGCACCTGGCGGGCAAGGCGCTGCGCGACGGCGAGTGCGGCCTCGCGCTCGCGGGCGGGGTCACGGTGATGGCGAGCCCGCTGATGTTCTCCGGCTTCGAGTTCGACGACGGCATGGCCCCGGACGGGCGGTGCAAGTCCTTCGCCGCCGCCGCCGACGGCACCGGCTGGGGCGAGGGCGCCGGGGTCCTGCTGCTGGAGCGGCTGTCCGACGCGGTCGCCAACCGGCACCCGGTGCTCGCGCTGGTCCGCGGCTCCGCGGTCAACTCCGACGGCGCCTCCAGCGGCCTGACCGCACCCAACGGCCCGTCGCAGCAGCGGGCGATCGAGCAGGCGCTGGAGCGCGCCCGGCTGACACCGTCCGATGTGGACGCGGTCGAGGCACACGGCACCGGCACCCGGCTCGGCGACCCCATCGAGGCCCAGGCCCTGCTGGCCACCTACGGCAGGCACCGCGCGGGCGAGCCGCTGTGGCTGGGCTCGGTCAAGTCGAACATCGGTCACACGCAGGCCGCCGCGGGCGTGGCCGGGGTCATCAAGATGGTGGGCGCGATGCGCGGTGGCGTGCTGCCGCGCACCCTGCACGTCGACGCGCCGACCCCCGTCGTGGACTGGACTTCCGGCGCGGTGTCGCTGCTGACCGAGGCCCGGCCGTGGCCCGAGACGGGCCGCCCGCGCCGCGCGGCGGTGTCGGCGTTCGGCGTGAGCGGCACCAACGCGCACGTGATCGTCGAGCAGGCGCCGGAACCCGCGGCCGCGGAACGCGCGCCCGCGCCACCCGCCGTCCTCCCGTGGCTGGTCTCCGGCAAGACCGCCGCCGGACTGCGCGGACAGGCCCGGCGGCTGCTGTCGGAGCTGGGCGGCGAGTCGGACCTGGACATCGCCCACTCCCTGGCCACCACCAGAACTCCACTCGGCCACCGGGCCGTGGTGCTGGCCCACGACCGGGCGGGCGTCACCGCCGGGCTCACCGCGCTCGCGGCGGGGGAGGAGTCCGGCGGCGTCATCACCGGCACGGCCGACGGCGGGGCGGTGGCGTTCCTGTTCACCGGCCAAGGCGCGCAGCGCGCGGGCATGGGATCGGGCCTCCACCGGTCGTTCCCGGTGTTCGCCGCCGCCTTCGACGAGGTGCGCGCCCGGCTCGGCGGCGTGCCGCTCGACGACGCCGCCGCGCTCCACCAGACCCAGCACGCCCAGGCGGGCCTGTTCGCGCTGGAAGTGGCGCTGTTCCGGCTGCTGGAGTCGTGGGGCGTCACCCCGGACTTCCTGCTCGGCCACTCGATCGGCGAACTGGCCGCCGCCCACGTGGCCGGGGTGCTGTCGCTGGAGGACGCCTGCGCGCTCGTCGCGGCCAGGGGCAGCCTGATGGGGGCGCTGCCCGCGGGTGGGGCCATGCTGGCCGTGGAGGCCGCCGAGGCCGAGATCCCCAGCGGTGTCGACATCGCCGCGGTCAACGGCCCGACTTCGCTGGTGGTCTCCGGCACCGAGGCCGAGATCAGGGCGCTGGAGTCCCGCTGGCGCGCGGAGGGCCGCCGGGTCAAGCGGCTCACCGTCTCGCACGCCTTCCACTCCCGGCTGATGGACCCGATGCTCGCCGATTTCGCCGCCGTCGCCGGGAAACTCACCTACCACCAGCCGCGGATTCCCGTTGTCGGCGGGGACGTCACCGACCCGGACCACTGGGTGCGGCAGGTCAGGGACACGGTCCGCTTCGCCGACGGGGTCCGGCGGCTGCGCGCCGAGAACGTCACCACCTGCGTCGAACTCGGGCCGGACGCGGTGCTGTCCGCCTTCGCCGACAACGCCGTCCCGATGCTGCGCGCGGGCCGGGACGAGACCGAGTCGGCGCTGCGGGCCGTGGCCGAGGTGCACGCGCGCGGTGTGGACCTCGCCTGGGACCGGGTGTTCGCCCCGTGGGGCGGCCGGACCGTCGACCTGCCCACCTACGCCTTCCAGCGCACCCGCTTCTGGCCCGCCCGCGAGACCCCGCCCGCCCACGACTGGCACTACCGCACCCAGTGGCGCCCGGTGCCCGCGGGTGCGCCGCCCCAGCTGTCTGGCACGTGGTGGATCGTGGAACCGCCGGGCACCGCCGAGCTGGCCGCGGCCTGCGCGGAAGCCATCGCCCGATACGGCGGCGCACCCGTCCGCGTCACCGACGCACCCGAGCGGCTCGCCGCCCGCGACGACCGGCCCAGCGGGGTGCTGTCCCTGCTGGCGCTGGACGAGCGCGCCCACCCCGAGCACCCGGCCATCACCACCGGCCTGGCGGACACCCTGACCCTGATCCGCACCCTCGCCGTCGACGCGAAGCTGTGGGTCGCCACCCCGGACGCGGCCGACAGCCCGACCGCCCAGGCCGTCGCCGCGCTCGGCCGGGTCGCCGCCCTGGAGCACCCCGAACGGTGGGGCGGCGTGATCGGCCTGCCCGCCGCACCCGACCCGACGGCACTGGCCGCCGTCCTGGCGGGCGGCGAGGACCAGGTCGCCCTCCGCCCGGAGGGGGTCGTCGCCCGCAGGCTCGTCCGCGCCCCGGCGGCCGAACCGCCCCGGGACTGGCGTCCACAGGGGACAGTCCTGGTCACCGGCGGCACCGGCGCGCTCGGCCGCCACACCGCCCGCTGGCTGGCCCGCCGGGGAGCCGCCCACCTCCTGCTCGCCAGCCGCGCCGGGGACCAGGCGCCCGGCGTCGCCGACCTGGTCGCCGAGATCAACGCGCTCGGCGCCAAGGCCACCGTCGCCGCCTGCGACGTCGCCGACGCCGACGCGCTGCGGGCGCTGCTCGCGGGCATCCCGGCCGAGCACCCGCTGACCGCCGTCGTGCACGCGGCCGGGGTCGGCGACCTCACCCCGCTGGCCGACACCACCACCGGGCGGCTCGCCGCCGTCCTCGCCGCCAAGGTGGGCGGAGCGCTCAACCTGGACGCCCTGTGCGGCGACGTCGAGGCGTTCGTCCTGTTCTCCTCGGCCGCCGCCACGTGGGGCGGGTCGGGGCAGGGCGCCTACGCCGCCGCCAACGCCGCCCTCGACGCGATCGCCGTCGGCCGTGCCGCGCGCGGCCTGCCCGCCACCTCGATCGCCTGGGGCGCGTGGGCGGGCGCCGGGATGGGCGACGGCGGCACCGGCGAGGCGCTGCGCCGCCGCGGCGTGCTCGCCATGGCCGCCGAACCCGCGCTCGCGGCGATGAAGCACGCCGTCGACACCGGCGAGCCGTGCGCCACGGTCGCCTGCGTCGACTGGTCGCGGTTCGCCCCCACCTTCACCCTGCACCGGCCCAGCCCGCTGCTGGCCGACCTCCCGGAAGCCCGCGCCGCCGAGCCCGAACCCGCCGCGGGTGGCGAGACGCTGCGCACCGATCTGGCCGCCCTCCCGGACTACGAACGCCGCGACCGGGTGCTCGCGGTGGTCAGGACCCAGGTGGCGGTCGTGCTCGGGCACGCGGGCGCGGGCGAGGTCGAGCCGGGCAGGCCGTTCCGCGACCTCGGGTTCGACTCGCTGTCCGCGGTGCGGCTGCGGGACCGCCTCCGCGCGGCCACCGGCCTCCCGCTGCCCGCGACGGCGGTGTTCGACCACCCCACGCCCGCACTGCTCGCCGAGCACCTGCTCACCCTGCTGAGCCCGGACGGCGCGGGCGAGCCCGACCCGGACGAGGACATCCGCCGGGCGCTGGCGGGCATCCCGCTGTCCCGGCTGCGCGAGGCGGGCGTGCTCGACCTGCTGCTGCGCCTGGCGGGCGGCGACGAGCCCGCCACGACGGCCGTCGGCGCCGACCCGCTGGACGCGATGGACGGCGAGAGCCTGCTGCGGCTGGTCACCGCCGGGGAGAGGGACCTGTCATGAGCCCCACGCTCGAGCAGTACGTCGAGGCGCTGCGCACCTCGCTCAAGGAGACCGAGCGGCTGCGCGCCCTCAACCGCGACCTCGTCGACGCGGCCGCCGAGCCGGTCGCGATCGTCGGGATGGCCTGCAGGCTGCCCGGCGCGGTGGCCTCGCCCGAGGACCTCTGGACCCTCCTCGACACCGGGGCCGACGCGATCGGCGCGGCCCCGACCGACCGCGGCTGGCCCGCCGACCTCGCCGCCGTCGGCGGGTTCCTGCCCGACGCGGGCCAGTTCGACGCCGCCCTGTTCGGCATCTCCCCGCGCGAGGCGCTGGCCATGGACCCCCAGCAGCGGCTGCTGCTGGAAACGGCGTGGGAGACCGTCGAGCGCGCGGGCATCGACCCGCTGTCGCTGCGCGGGAGCCGCACCGGGGTGTTCGTCGGCTCCTCCACCTCCGGCTACGGCGCGGCCACGCCCGCCACCGAGGAGATCGAGGGCTACCTCGGCACCGGGGCCGCGCCGAGCGTGCTCACCGGCCGCGTCGCCTACGCCCTCGGGCTGGAGGGCCCGGCGATCACCGTCGACACCGCGTGCTCCTCCGCGCTGGTCGCCCTGCACTTGGCCGCGCAGGCGCTGCGCCGCGGCGAGTGCGCGATGGCGCTGGCCGGTGGGATCACCGTGATGGCCAGCCCCGGCGCGTTCGCCGAGTTCGGCAGGCAGGGCGGGCTCGCCGCCGACGGGCGGTGCAAGTCCTTCGCCGCCGCCGCCGACGGCACCGGCTGGGCCGAGGGCGTGGCGCTGCTGCTCGTCGAACGGCTCTCCGACGCCCAGCGCAACGGGCACACCGTGCTGGCCGTCCTGCGCGGGTCCGCGGTCAACTCCGACGGGGCCTCCAACGGCCTCACCGCGCCCAACGGCCCGGCCCAGCAGCGGGTGATCGCCGACGCGCTGGCAGGCGCCCGGCTCACGCCGTCGGAGGTCGACGCCGTCGAGGCGCACGGCACCGGCACCACCCTGGGCGACCCGATCGAGGCCGCCGCGCTGCTGGCCGCCTACGGCCAGGACCGGCGGCACCCGCTGTGGCTGGGCTCGGTGAAGTCCAACATCGGCCACACCCAGTCCGCGGCGGGCGCGGCGGGCGTGATCAAGATGGTGCTGGCCATCCGGCACGGGCGGCTGCCGCGCACCCTGCACGTCGACCAGCCCTCACCGCACGTGGACTGGGCCTCGGGCGCGGTGTCGCTGCTGACCGACCCCCAGCCGTGGCCCGACACCGGGAACCCGCGCCGCGCCGGGGTCTCGGCGTTCGGGGTCAGCGGCACCAACGCGCACGTGATCATCGAGCAGGCACCCGCTGCCGAGCCCGCCGAGCCCGCCATCACCGAGCCCGCCCAGTCTCCCGCTGCCGAGTCCGCCGAGCCTTCCCCCGCCGGACCCGCCCGGCCTCCCGTCACTGGGCCCGCCGAGCCCTCCGCTGCCGAGTTCGCCGGGCATCCCGTGCCGTCGGCACGTATTCCCTGGGTGCTGTCCGGCAAGACCGAGCAGGCCCTGCGTGCCCAGGCCGACCGGCTGCGCGCCGCCACCGACCCGGCGGCCGACCTGGCCGACCCGGCCGACGTCGCGTTCTCGCTGGCCACCACCAGGGCCGCGCTGGAGCACCGCGCCGTGGTCCCGGCGGGTGACCGCGACGCCCTCCGCGCGCTGGCCCTCGGCGAGCACCACCCCGCGGTGGTCACCGGGACCGCCGCGTCCGGCGGGGTCGCGGTCCTGTTCACCGGTCAGGGATCGCAGCGCGCGGGCATGGGCCGGGAGCTGGCCGCGGCGTTCCCGGTGTTCGCCGCGGCGCTGGAGGAGGTGTGCGCGCGGCTCGGCGACGTGCCGTTCGACGACGCGCGCCTGCTCGAGCAGACCCGCCACACCCAGGCCGCCCTGTTCGCCTTCGAGGTCGCGCTGTACCGGCTCCTGGAGTCGTGGGGCGTACGCCCGCGCTACCTCATCGGCCATTCGATCGGGGAGCTGGCCGCCGCGCACGTGGCCGGGGTCCTGACCCTGGACGACGCCTGCGCGCTCGTGGCGGCCCGGGGCAGGCTCATGCAGGAGCTGCCCAGCGGCGGGGCCATGCTCGCGGCCCAGGCCACCGAGGCCGAGGTGCCCGCCGGAATCGACATCGCCGCCGTCAACAGCCCGACCTCGCTGGTGGTCTCCGGGCCCGAGACCGAGATCGCGGCGCTGGAGCGGGCCTGGCGCGACGAGGGCCGCAGGGTCAAGCGGCTGGCGGTCTCCCACGCGTTCCATTCCCGGCTCATGGACCCGATGCTGGCCGAGTTCGCCGCCGTCGCCGAGTCGCTGACCTACCACCAGCCGCGGGTCAGGATCGTGGGCGGGGACGTGACCGACCCGGCGTACTGGGTCCGGCAGGTCCGCGACACCGTGCGGTTCGCCGACGCGGTTGCCCGGCTGCGGGACGCCGAGGTCGGCGCCTGGGTGGAGATCGGGCCCGACGCGGTGCTGTCCGCGTTCGTCGACGGCGCCGTGGCGCTGCAGCGGGCGGGGCGCGGCGAGGTCGAGTCCTGGTGGCACGGGCTCGACCGGCTGCACGTCGCCGGGGCGGGCGTCGACTGGTCCGTCGCGGGCGGCACGCGCGTCGACCTGCCCACCTACGCCTTCCAGCGCGAGCACTACTGGCTGCTGCCCGCCGCGCCCACCGCCCAGACCGCTCCCGAGGACGCCTGGCGGTATCGCGTCGGCTGGAAACCCCTCGGCGACACCGGGGCCGCCGCGCTGTCGGGCACCTGGCTGCTGGTCAGCCCACCCGATCTCGACCCCGAGCCCTACGCCGACGTGCTCGCCGCGCACGGCGCGACCGTGCGCCGGACGACATCCCTCGGCCCGCCCGCCGAACCGGTCGACGGCGTGCTGTCCCTGCTCGCCCTGAACGAGACCACCGCGCTGACCGACACCGTCGCGCTCATCCAGGCGCTGGACGGGACCACGGCGCCCCTGTGGGTGGCCACCAGCGGCGCCGTCAGCGGCGAGCGGCCCAGCCCGACCGGGGCCGCGGTCTGGGCGCTGGGCCGGGTCGCCGCCCTGGAACTGCCGGACCGCTGGGGCGGTCTGGTCGACCTGCCCGCCGACCTCGACGCCCGCGCGGGCGACCGGCTCGCCAGGGTGCTGGCCGGGACCGCGGGGGAGGACCAGGTCGCGATCCGGCCGAGCGGGACGTTCGGCCGCAGGCTCCAGCCCGCGCCCGCCTCCCGGGCGGGGCGACCCTGGCGGCCGAGCGGCACGGTGCTGGTCACCGGCGGCACCGGCGCGCTCGGCGGCCACGCCGCCCGCTGGCTGGCCGACCGCGGTGCCACCCGGCTCGTGCTCACCAGCAGGCGCGGCCCCGACGCGCCGGGCGCCGCGCGCCTGGCCGCCGAGCTGACCGCGCTCGGCGCCGAGGTCACCGTGGCCGCCTGCGACGTGGCCGACCGGGAGGCACTGGCCGCGCTGCTGGCCGCGCACCCGGTGGACGCGGTCGTGCACGCCGCGGGCTGGGCGGAGTTCACCGCGCTGCCCGAGATCACCCCCGAGCACCTCGACGCCGTCTTCGCCGCCAAGGTCGCGGGAGCGGCGCACCTCGACGAACTGCTGCCCGACGCCGAGGCGTTCATCGTGTTCTCCTCGGTCGCGGGCGTGTGGGGCAGCGGGGGACAGGCCGCCTACGCCGCGGCCAACGCCGCCGTCGACGCGATCGTCCAGCGGCGCAGGGTTCGCGGCGCGGCGGGCACGTCCGTGGCCTGGGGGCCGTGGGCGGGCGGGGGCATGGTGGCCGCGGGCGCCACCGCCGAGTACCTGCGCGGCCGCGGGCTCGTCCCGATGGACCCCGCCCGCGCGATCGGCGCGCTGGCCACGGCCGTCGACGGCGGCGACGGCTGCGTCGCGGTGTCCGATGTGGACTGGCCGCGGTTCGCCGGCACCTTCACCGTGTCCCGGCCCAGCCCGCTGCTCGCCGACCTGCCCGCGCTGCGCGGGCGGCGGCCCGCGGCGAACGCGCCTTCCGCTCTCGCCACCCGGTTGCGCGGCCTGCCCGCCGCCGACCGGGACCGGATCGTCCTGGACCTCGTGCGGACCAGGGCGGCCGCCGTCCTCGGCCACTCCGGCGCGGGCGCCATCGATGCCCGCAGGCCGTTCAGGGACCTCGGGTTCGACTCGCTCACCGCGGTCGAGCTGCGCACCGCGCTCGGCGGGGCGACCGGGCTGGCACTGCCCGCGACCCTGGTCTTCGACTACCCGACCCCGGCCGCGCTCGCCGCCCACCTGCTGGCCGAGCTGACCGGTGCGGTTGTCGAGGAAACGTCAGCAGGCGGCGGGGCGGCCGACGAGCCTGTCGCGATCATCGGCATGAGCTGCCGGTACCCCGGAGGGGTGTCCTCTCCGGACGACCTGTGGCGGTTGGTAATGTCCGGTGGCGACGGGATGGGCCCCTTCCCGGCGGACCGCGGGTGGGAGCTCTCCGGTCCGGACGCGCCGCGCACGCGCGTCGGCGGGTTCGTCGACGGCGCCGCGGACTTCGATGCAGGCCTGTTCGAGATCTCCCCGCGCGAGGCGGTGACGATGGACCCCCAGCAGCGGCTGTTGCTGGAGGCGTCCTGGGAGGTGTTCGAACGAGCCCGCATCGACCCGACCTCGGTGCGCGGCAGCCGGACCGGCGTGTTCGCGGGCACCAGCGGGCAGGACTACGTGTCGCTGCTGCCCGCCGCCTCCGGGTACCTGGCCACCGGCGGCTCGGCCAGCGTCGTCTCCGGGCGGGTGTCCTACGCGCTCGGCCTGGAGGGCCCGTCGGTCTCGGTCGACACCGCGTGCTCGTCGTCGCTGGTCGCGCTGCACCTCGCGGCCCAGTCGCTGCGGCGGGGCGAGTGCGACCTCGCGCTGGCGGGCGGGGTCGTGGTGATGGCGACGCCCGCGGCGTTCGTGGAGTTCGGCAAGCAGAACGGCGTGGCCGCCGACGGGCGCTGCAAGTCCTTCGCGGCGGCGGCGGACGGCACCGGGTGGAGTGAGGGAGTGGGCTTGCTGCTGGTCGAGCGGCTGTCCGACGCGCAACGCAACGGCAGGACGATCCTGGCCGTCCTGCGGGGGTCGGCCATCAACTCCGACGGCGCCTCCAACGGGCTGACCGCGCCCAACGGCCCGGCCCAGCAGCGGGTCATCAGGGCCGCGCTGGCCGACGCCGGACTGCGGCCGTCCGATGTGGACGCCGTGGAGGCGCACGGCACCGGAACGCGCCTCGGCGACCCGATCGAGGCGCAGGCCCTGCTCAGCACCTACGGGCAGGACCGGGACGAGCCGCTGTGGCTGGGGTCGGTCAAGTCCAACATCGGGCACGGCCAGGCGGCGGCGGGTGTGGCTGGCGTGATCAAGATGGTGCAGGCGATGCGGCACGGCCACCTGCCGCCGACGCTGAACGTGGACGCGCCGACGCCCGAGGTCGACTGGACCGCGGGCGCGGTCTCGCTGCTCACCGAGGGCAGGCCGTGGCCGCGCGCCGGACGCCCGCGCCGCGCCGGGATCTCCTCCTTCGGCATGAGCGGCACCAACGCCCACGCGATCATCGAGGAAGCGCCCGCGCCGGAGCCGGTCACCCCACCCGACACCGACGGCCCCGCCGTGGTGCCGTGGGTGGTGTCCTCGCGGACCGCCGAGGGCGCCATGGCCCAGGCCGAGCGGGTGCGCTCCACTGTGGCCGGGAAGCGCCCGGTGGACGTCGGGCTGTCGCTGGCCACGACCCGGGCCGCGCTGGCCCACCGGGCCGTGCTGCTCACCGACACCACGCTCACCGGCCCCACACTCAACGGCCCCGTGCTCAACGACCCTGTGCTCACTGGCCCCACACTCAACGGCGCTGCAACCGAGGGCACCGCGCTCAACGATTCTGCGCTCACCGGCCCCGCCCTCAACGGCCTCGTGCTCACCGACCCCATGCTCAACGGCACTGTGCTCACCGGCACTGCGACCGAGGGCCGGACCGCGTTCCTGTTCACCGGCCAGGGCGCCCAGCGGGTTGGGATGGGCCGGGAGCTGCGCGCGGCGTTCCCGGTGTTCGCGGCCGCCCTGGACGAGGTGTGCGCGCGGTTCGACCGCGTTCCCCTGGACGACGCGGAGTCGTTGAACCGGACGGAGGGCGCCCAGGCGGCGCTGTTCGCCCTGGAGGTGGCGTTGTTCCGGCTGGTCGAGTCCTGGGGGGTGCGACCGGACTTCCTGCTGGGGCACTCGATCGGCGAGCTGGCCGCGGCCCACGTCGCGGGTGTGCTCTCGTTGGACGACGCCTGTGCCCTGGTCGCCGCGCGGGGCAGGCTGATGCAGGCCCTGCCGCCAGGGGGCGTGATGCTGGCGGTGGAGGCCACCGAAGCCGAGGTGCCGCAGGGCATCGACATCGCCGCGGTCAACAGCGCCACCTCGCTGGTGGTGTCCGGCGCCGAAGAGGAGATCGGCGCGGTGGAGGCGGTGTGGCGGGCTGAGGGTCGGCGGGTGAAGCGGCTTGTTGTGTCGCACGCGTTCCACTCGCGGCTGATGGAGCCGATGTTGGCGGAGTTCGCCGCCGTCGCCGAGTCGTTGACCTATGACGAGCCGCGTATCCCGATGTTCGGTGCGGTGACCGATCCGGGTTACTGGGTGCGGCAGGTGCGCGACACGGTCCGGTTCGCCGACGGCGTCACGCGGCTGCGCGAGGACGGCGTCACGACGTTCCTCGAACTGGGACCCGACCCGGTGCTCTGCGCGCACGTCGAGGAGGCCACCCCCACGCTGCGCAACGGCCGCGACGAGGTCTCGACGCTGCTCACCGCCGTCGCCACGGCGTGGACGCGCGGCACCCCGGTCGACTGGGCCGCGCTGTTCGCCACCTGGGACGCCCGGACCGTCGACCTGCCGACCTACGCGTTCCAGCGGGAGCGGTACTGGCTGGGCGGCCAGGCCCCCCTGCTCGACACCGAGGTGCCGCTCGCCTCCGGCGGGGTCGTCCTGTCCGGCAGGCTCTCCACCGCCGCCGCGCCCTGGCTCGCCGACCACCGGGTCTTCGGCCGCGTGGTCGTGCCCGGCACCGCGCTGCTGGAGATGGCGCTGCGGGCTGGCGCCCGGGTCAGCCGCCCCTCGGTCGACGAGCTGACCCTGCACACCCCGCTGGTGCTGCCCGAGGACGGCGCCGTCCAGGTGCAGGTCGTCGTGACCGCCGACCACGCCGTGGAAATCCACGCCCGGCCCGACGACGACACCGCCGAGTGGACCAGGCACGCCAGCGGGACCGTCGCCGAGACACCCGTCGCCGAGCCGTTCGACCTGACCGCCTGGCCGCCCCCCGGCGCCCGGCCCGTCGACCTGACCGGCCTCCACGACGGCCTCGCCGCGGTCGGCCTCGACTACGGCCCGGCGTTCCGCGGCCTGCGGGCGGTGTGGCGCGACGGCGCCGAGGTGGTCGCCGAGGTGGCCATGCCCGACCAGGACCGGGCCAGGACCGACCCGGGCGCGTTCGGCCTGCACCCGGCGCTGCTCGACGCGGCCCTGCACGCCGTCGGCGCGGGCGAGCTGATCGAGGGCGGCGCCGCGCGCCTGCCGTTCACCTGGTCCGGCGTCTCCCTGTACGCCACGGGCGCCTCGATGCTGCGCGTGCGGCTGTCCCGCACCGGCCCGGAGACCCTGCGCGTCAGGCTCCACGACGCCGCGGGCGCGGCCGTCGCCCTGATCGACTCCCTCACCGTGCGCAAGCCCGCCGCCGCCCCGGCCCGGCCCGTTGACGACGCCCTGTTCGCCGTCGAGTGGGCCCCGATCACGCTGCCCGCGGCGGCGGAGGACCCAGCGGCGGAGAACCTGGCCGTGGCGTGGCTGCCCACGGGTTCGGTGCACGAGGTAATACACCACGCCTTGGCACTGGTGCACGACCGCCTCGGCGACGACACCGCCAGCGCACCGCTCGTCGTGCTCTCCCGGGGCGCCGTCGCCGCCTGCCCCGGCGACACCGTCACCGACCTCGGCGCGGCGGGCGCGTGGGGGCTCATCCGGTCCGCGCAGACCGAGCACCCCGACCGCTTCGTGCTGGTCGACGCCGACGGGGACACGCCGCCGGACCTCCTCGCCGCCATCGCCGCCTCGGGTGAGCCGCAGGCGGCCGTGCGCGGCGGCGAGGTCGTCGTGCCCCGGCTGGTCCGCGCCGCCGCCCTGCCCGCGCTGATCGTGCCCGACGCGCCCACCTGGCACCTGGCCACGCCCGCGGGCGGCACGCTGGACGCCCTCGACCTGCTGCCGAGCACGCCGGAACCGCTGACGGCCAACCAGGTGCGCGTCCAGGTCCGCGCGGCGGGCATCAACTTCCGGGACGTCCTCATCGCCCTCGGCGCCTACCCGGAGGCCGCGGCGATGGGCACCGAGGCGGCGGGCGTCGTGCTGGAGGTCGGCGACGGCGTCACCGACCTGCGCCCCGGCGACCGGGTCTTCGGCCTGGTGTCCGGCGCGTTCGGGCCGGTCGCCGTGACCGACCGGCGGTTCGTGGCCCCGATACCCCCGGAATGGTCCTTTGTGGACGCGGCGTCGGTGCCGATGGCTTTCCTGACCGCCTACTACGCGCTGGTGGACTTGGCCGGGTTGCGGTCGGGGGAGTCGGTGCTGGTCCACGCCGCCGCGGGCGGGGTGGGGATGGCCGCGGTGCAGGTGGCCCGCCACCTCGGCACCGAGGTCTTCGGCACCGCAGGCCCCGCCAAGTGGGCGGCCACCGGGCTCGACGCCGAGCACGTCGCCTCGTCCCGCGACACCGCGTTCGCCGAGAAGTTCCCGCCTGTCGACGTCGTCCTGAACTCCCTGGCCGGGGAGTTCATCGACGCCTCCCTGCGCCTGCTCGCCGAGGGCGGTCGGTTCATCGAGATGGGCAAGGCCGACCTGCGCGACCCCGCGGGCACGGCCTACCGCTCGTTCGACCTGAGCGAGGCGGGACCCGAGCGCACCGGTGAGATGCTCGCCGAGCTGGTCGCCCTGTTCGACGCGGGCGCGCTGACCCTGCCGCCGGTGCGGGCCTGGGACATCCGCGAGGCCGAGGCCGCGTTCCGGCACATCGGCCAGGGCAGGCACACCGGCAAGAACGTCTTCACCATCCCGCGCCCGCTCGACCCGGGCGGCACCGTCCTGATCACCGGCGGAACGGGCGCGCTCGGCCGCGCGCTGGCCGAGCACCTGGTCACCCGGCACGGGGTCCGCCACCTGGTCCTGGCCAGCCGGGGCGGGACCGGCGCCCCCGACCTCGACGCGGACGTGCGGGTCGTGGCCTGCGACGTCGCCGACCGCGCCGCGCTCGCCGCGCTGCTCGCCGACATCCCCGCCGAGCACCCGCTCACCGGGGTGGTGCACGCCGCCGGGGTGCTCGACGACGGGACGGTCGAATCGCTCACCCCGGACCGCGTCGACACCGTGCTGGCGCCCAAGGCCGACGCCGCGCTGGCCCTGCACGAGCTCACCGCGGACGCCGACCTGGCCCTGTTCGCCCTGTACTCCTCGGCGTCGGCGCTGTTCGGCACCCCCGGGCAGGCCAACTACGCCGCCGCCAACGCCGTCCTCGACGGGCTCGCCCACCAGCGCCGCGGTGCCGGCCTGCCCGCGACCGCCCTGGCGTGGGGGATGTGGGAGGGCGGCATGACCGGCGCCCTGTCCGAGCACGACAGGGCGCGCGGCGGCACCGCGATCACCACCGCGCAGGGCACGGCGCTGTTCGACGCGGCCACCGCCCTGTCCCCGGCCCACCTCGTGCCCGCCAACCTTGACCTCGCCGGGCTCCGCGCCGCGGGGGCACCGGTCCCGCCGCTGCTGCGCGCCTTGGTGCGCCCGGCGACCCGGGCCGCGGCCAACCCGGCCAAGACCGCGGGCCTGGCCGACCAGCTGGCCCGCCTGCCCCGCCCGGAGCAGGTCCGCGTGGTGGTCGACGTGGTCCGGGCCAACGCCGCACTCGTGCTCGGCCACGCCGCACCCGAGGCGATCGGGGCCGACCGCCCGTTCACCGAACTCGGGATCGACTCGCTCACCGCGGTCGAGCTGCGCAACCGGCTGGCCGCGGTGGCGGGCGTCCGGCTGCCCGCCACGCTCGTGTTCGACCACCCCACCCCGGACGCGCTGGCCGTGTTCCTGTTGTCCGAGGTCGTCCCCGCCGGGCCGTCACCCGCCGCGGTCGCCCTGGACGACCTGGAGCGCGTGGCCGCCCTGCTGCCCGACCTGGACGGCCAGGACCTGGCCAAGGTCCGGGCCAGGATGGAGGCGCTGCTGGCCAAGTGGACCGGGTCGACACCGGCCGACGACGACCGTGCCGATGACGACGACCTCGCCCACGCCACGGAGGACACCATCTTCGACCTGATCGACAGCGAACTCGCCGACGACCTCGCCCCGCACCACTGACCGCCCGCCCCGGACCCTGACCCGACGACGCAGTTCCCCACCGAAGGAGTTCCCGCGTGAACGCGACCGGCCACCCACCCGCACTGGCGATAGCCGGACTGCACAAGACCTTCGGCGACCACGTCGCGGTCAGGCACGCCGAGCTCACCGTCGCTCCCGGCTCCTTCTACGGGCTCGTCGGCCCCAACGGGGCGGGCAAGACCACCATGCTGTCGATGGCCACCGGTCTGCTGCGGCCCGACGAGGGCCGGTCGCTGGTCTTCGGCGTCGACCTGTGGCAGGAGCCCGAGAAGGCCAAGCAGATGCTCGGCGTGCTGCCCGACGGCCTCGCCATGCCCGAGCAGCTCACCGGCCGCGAACTGCTCACCTACCTCGGGCGCCTGCGCGGCCTCGACCACGCCACCGTCACCGAGCGCGCCGCGGAGCTGCTGGAGGTGATGGAACTCGACGGCGACACCGAGCGCACCCTGATCATCGACTACTCCACCGGAATGCGGAAGAAGGTCGGCCTGGCGTGCGCGCTGCTGCACGCGCCCCGGCTGCTCGTGCTCGACGAGCCGTTCGAGGCCATCGACCCGGTGTCGGCGGCCAAGCTCAAGGCCATCCTGCGCGGGTTCGTCGCGGGCGGCGGCTCCGTCGTGCTGTCCAGCCACGTGATGGCCCTGGTCGAACAGCTCTGCGACACCGTGGCGATCATGGCGAAGGGGACCGTCCTCGCCGAGGGGCCGGTCGACGGCGTCCGCGTCGGCCGGACCCTGGAGGAGGCGTTCGTCGAACTCGTCGGCGCCGACACCGCCGAGGCGAAGGGCCTGTCGTGGTTGGCGTCCTGATCGGGATGAAGCTCGCGATTCTGCGCCGGGCGAGCACCGGCGGCAACGCCAACTGGACGGCCGTCGGCGCGCTGCTGGGCATCGTCGCCGCGTTCGCCACCATCGGGGTGGCCGGGCTCGGCAGCGACCTGGGCACGGTCCTCGACCTGCTCGCGGTCGTGCTGGCGATCTGGACGCTGGGCTGGATGGTCGCGCCCGCGTGGGTCGGCGACTCGGCGCTGCGCGCGGAGCACTTCGCGCTGCTGCCGATCCCGAAGCCCACCCTGGCCGTCGGCCTCCTCGGCGCCGCGTTCGTGGGCATCACCACCGCGGTCACGCTGGTGGCGTTCCTCTCGCTGGTGGTCTTCGCCGCCCGCCTCGGCGGGGTGCTCCCGGTCGTGGTCGCGGTGCCCGCGACGCTGGTGCAGCTCACCCTGGTGGTGCTGCTGTCCCGGCTCACCGCGCGGATGTTCGGGGCGTTGTCGCGCTCGCGCTCGGGCGCGGTCATCAGCGGGGTGATCACCGCGGTGATGATCGTGGTGGCCTCCTCGGGCTGGATCATCTTCGTCGGCGTCGAGGTTGTCCTCGCGACCGGTTTCTCGCCGGGCTTCTCGGCCGTCGTGCGGGCGCTGCCGTCGAGCTGGGGCCTGGTCGCGATCGAGGCCGCCGCCCGCCGGGACTGGGGCGTGGCCGCGCTGGCGCTGCTCGGGCTCGTCGCGCTGGCCGGGGTGCTCCTGCTGGCCTGGAGCAGGCTGCTGGGCCCGCCCCGGCTGGGCAGGCCCGCCGTCCGCGGCACCGCGAACCTCCCGGCCCAGGCGATCGGGGGCACCCGCTCGGTCTACGCCAAGGAGATGCGCACCTGGTGCCGCAGCCCGGGGCGGGTGCAGATCCTCGTCGCCGCCCCGGTGTTCGCGGTGCTGAGCTGCCTGGTGCCCCTGGCGTTCGGCTCGTCGGCGATGCTGCCGTTCGCGGGCGCGCTCACCGCGCTCATGGGCGCGGCGATGAGCGCGAACCTCTACGGCGAGGACGGCACCGCGCTGTGGCTGACCCTGGTCACGCCAGGCGCCGAGGCCGACGACGTCCGCGGCAGGCAGCTGGCCTGGCTGACGCTGTTCGCGCCTGCGGCCGTGCTGTTCTCCATCCTCGGCACGGTGCTCAGCGGGCAGTACGGCCTGTGGCCGTGGGCGTCGGCGGCGACGACCGCCGTGCTCGGCGCGGGGGTGGCCCTCGTCCCGCTGATCGGGCTCACCCAGCTCGCGCCCGGCCCCGACCCGCACCGCGACCGGTACTCGCCGATGGACCGCGGCGACGCCGTCGGCGGCGCGTTCGCCACGCTCGTCGCCGCGCTGGTGCTCACCATCCCCGCGCTGGTGCCGGTCGCCATCGGCGCGGCGATGGGCAGCGACGAGATCCAGGTCCTCGGGGTCGCCGTCGGCGTGATCACCAGCCTGTTCTACTGGACGGCGCTCGGCGGCCTCGCCGTGCGCAAGCTCGCCGACCGCGGCCCGGAGCTGCTGTACCTCATGCGCGCGGGCAAGGAGGCCCGGGAGCGCGCCGCCGCCGACGCCTCGGTGTTCGCGGCCATGCCGAAGACCAGGCGGCGGCTGCTGTGGGGCAGCTTCGGCGTCGGTTGCATCGCCCTGTTCCCCCAGGCGCTCGTGCCCACGGTGATGAAGCTGACCGGCGACATCGCCAAGGTGTGGTTCCTGGCCCTGCACCTGCCCGAACCCTGGCAGTGGCCGACCATCGCCATGATGGCCCTGATCGCCGCGGTGGCCTTCACCATCGCCGTGCGGGTCTTCCTCTCCGAGCGGGCCAAGCTCCGCCGCGCGCGCTCCCGCGAGGAGCAAGGGTCGGTGAGCGACAAACAGGGGTTGGCCGTCTGACACCCCGCATAGGGGTCGCATAACGCCGAGGGACTCTCCCCGGACACCTACGGGTCCGGGGGGAGTCCCTCGCGCATTCGGCGTGGGGGCCGTAGGGGTTGGTCGCCCCCAGGGCCATTACTAGCGTGAAACCAGTCCTGGTCAGGGCGCGTGGCGGCGGTGAACCCACCGCGCGACAACTGAATTCGATCACGCTTTTCCGCGGCTTGTTCCTGGGCAGGCTCTCCCGTGCCGAGTGAGTTTCGAGGACATTCATGCCTGAATTGCGCTCCGGCGACGTCGACGCCATCGCGATCGTGGGACTGGCCTGCCGGGTGCCGGGAGCGGCGAACCCCGAGGAGTTCTGGCGGCTCCTGCGGGACGGGACCGACGCCATCGGCGACGTGCCCGAGGGCCGGTGGGGCGCGGCCGCCGCCGAGGTGACCCGCGGGGGCTTCCTGGACCACGTCGACCGGTTCGACCCCGGCTTCTTCGGCATCTCCCCGCGCGAGGCCGCGGCGATGGACCCGCAGCAGCGCCTGGTGCTGGAACTGGCCTGGGAGGCGCTGGAGGACGCCCACGTCGTGCCGGGGCGGATGGCGGGCACCGGCACCGGGGTGTTCGTCGGCGCGATCTGGGACGACTACGCCACGCTCGCGCACCGCGCGGGCGCCATCGACCAGCACACGATGACCGGGCTGCAGCGCGGCATCATCGCCAACCGCGTCTCCTACGCCCTGGGGCTGCGCGGCCCGAGCATGACCGTCGACGCGGGGCAGTCCTCCTCGCTGGTGGCCGTGCACCTCGCGGTGGAGAGCCTGCGCCGGGGCGATTCCACCGCCGCGCTCGCGGGCGGGGTGAACCTCAACCTCGCCGCGGAGAGCACGATCAGCGCCGCCCGCTTCGGCGGCCTGTCCCCGGACGGCCGGTGCCACACCTTCGACGCCCGCGCCAACGGTTTCGTCCGCGGCGAGGGCGGCGTCATCGTCGCGCTCAAACCCCTGCACCTGGCCATCGCCGACGGCGACCACGTCCACGCCGTCATCCACGCCACCGCGGTGAACAACGACGGCGGCGGGGCGAGCCTGACCGCCCCGAGCAGGCGGGCCCAGGAGGCGGTGCTGCGCGAGGCGTACGCGCGGGCAGGCATCGACCCCGCCGCGCTGGGCTACGTCGAACTGCACGGCACCGGCACCCGGCTCGGCGACCCCGTCGAGGCCGCCGCGCTCGGCGCGGCCATCGGCGGGCTGCGGGAGGAGCCGCTGCCGGTCGGGTCGGTCAAGACCAACATCGGCCACCTCGAAGGCGCCGCGGGCGCCGCCGGGCTGCTCAAGACCGTGCTCGCCATCGCGCACGGGCGAATCCCGGCCAGCCTGAACTTCGACACCCCGAACCCCGAGATCCCGCTGGAACGGCTCAACCTGCGCGTCGTCCGGGAGCTGAGCGACTTCCCCGGGTGGCGGGGCAGGCTGGTCGCGGGCGTCAGCTCGTTCGGCGTGGGCGGCACCAACTGCCACGTCGTGCTCTCCGGCACCCCGCGGCCGGAACCGGCCGCGCTGCCCGACCCGGGCGCCCCGACGCCGATCGTCCTCTCCGGACGGACCGAGCCCGCGCTGCGCGCCCAGGCCGCGCGGCTGCGCGAAGCCGTGTCCGGCTCCGACGGCAGGCTCGTCGACCTCGGCTTCTCCCTGGCCACCACGCGGACCGCGTTCGAGCGCCGCGCCGGGATCGTCGCGCGGGACCGCGCCGAACTGCTCGGCGCCCTCGACGCGCTCGCCGCAGGCCTGCCCTCCCGCGCGCTCACCACCGCCCCGGCCCGGCTCGGGCAGGTGGCGTTCCTGTTCTCCGGCCAGGGCGGCCAGCGGCCCGGGATGGGGGAACAGCTCTACCGGACGTTCCCCGTCTACGAGGCCGCCGTCGACGCGGCCCGCGCCCGGTTCGCCGGGGTGGCGCTGGACGACGAGTCGGTGATGACCAGGACCGGGAGCGCGCAGTGCGCGCTGTTCGTCGTCCAGGTCGGCCTCTCCCGGCTGCTGGAGTCCTGGGGCGTCACACCCGATGTCATCACCGGCCACTCCATCGGCGAGATCGCCGCGGCGCACGTGGCCGGGGTGCTGTCGCTGGACGACGCCTGCGCCCTGGTCGCCGCGCGCGGCGGGCTGATGCAGGCGCTGCCCGAAGGCGGCGCGATGCTCGCCGCCGAGGCGGCCGAGGCCGACGTGCCAGCGGGCATGGACATCGCCGCGATCAACAGCCCGACCGCGCTGGTGATCTCCGGCGCCGAGGCCGAGGTCGCCGACCTCGCGGAGCGCTGGCGGGCGCAGGGCAGGCGGGTCCGGCTGCTGCCGATCTCGCACGCCTCGCACTCCAAGCTGATGGACCCGATGCTCGACGACTTCGCCGCCGTCGCCCGGACCCTGACCTACCACGAGCCGCGCGTCCCGATGGTGTCCGACGAGGTCACCGACCCGATGTACTGGGTGCGCCAGGTCCGGCGGACCGTCCGCTTCGCCGACCGGATGGCCCGGCTGGCGGAGCGGGACGTGGCCACCCACGTCGAGATCGGCCCGGACGCGGTCCTGGCCGCCCACGTGGCCAACACCGCCGTGCCGCTGCGGCGGGACCGCGACGAGGTCGAGACCGTCCTGTCCGCGGTCGTGGCCGCGTACGCGGGCGGGGCCGAGGTCGACTGGGACGCGGTGTTCGCCGGCGCGGGCGCGCGCCGTGTGCCCCTGCCGACCTACGCCTTCCAGCGCGAGCGGTACTGGCGGGAGGATGCCCGCCCCCTCCGTATCCCGGCGCCCGAGGGCCCACCTGCCGCGGTCGCCGAGCGCGACGCGCTGGACCTGGTCCGCGCGCACGTCGCCGCGGTGCTGGAGTTCGCGGCGCCCGACCAGGTCGCCGCCGACCGCACCTTCAAGGAACTCGGCTTCGACTCGATGACGGCGGTGGAGCTGCGCAACAGCCTCGCCACCGCGACCGGCGCCGCGCTGCCGACCACGCTGCTGTTCGACTACCCGACCCCGACCGCCGTCGCGGACTACCTGCGCGGCGCCTCCGACCTCGCTCCCGATGACGCGGTGCCGCTGCCCGACGGCGACGACCCGGTCGTCGTGGTCGGCATGAGCTGCCGGTTCCCCGGCGGCGTGCGGTCCCCGGAGGACCTGTGGGAGGTGGTGGCCGGGGGCGTCGACGCGATCTCCGGGTTCCCCACCGACCGCGGCTGGGACCTCGGCGAGCGTGACTTCCCGTCCCAGGGCGGCTTCCTGCACGACGCGGGCCGCTTCGACGCGGAGCTGTTCGGGATCTCCCCGCGCGAGGCCCTGGCGATGGACCCGCAGCAGCGGCTCCTGTTGGAAACCTCATGGGAGGTGCTGGAGCGGGCCGGGATCGACCCGTTCTCGTTGCGCGGCAGCAGGACCGGGGTGTTCGTCGGCGCGGTGGCCCAGGAGTACGGGCCCCGCCTGCACGAGGCGCGCGCGGACGCCGAGGGCTACCTGCTGACCGGCAGCACCGCCAGTGTCGCCTCCGGCCGGATCGCCTACGCGTTCGGCTTGGAGGGCCCGGCGGTCACGGTCGACACGGCGTGCTCGTCGTCGCTCGTGGCGCTGCACCTCGCGGTGCGCTCGCTGCGGTCCGGTGAGTGCTCGATGGCGCTGGCCTGCGGTGTCACCGTGATGGCGACGCCGGGCATGTTCACCGAGTTCAGCAGGCAGAACGGGCTCGCCGCCGACGGCCGGTGCAAGCCGTTCTCCGCCGCGGCGGACGGCACCTCCTGGGCCGAGGGTGTCGGCGTGCTGCTGGTGGAGCGGCTGTCCGACGCCCGGCGCAACGGCCACGACGTTCTCGCCGTGGTCCGCGGCACCGCGATCAACTCCGATGGCGCTTCCAACGGGCTCACCGCCCCGAACGGCCCGGCCCAGCAGCGCGTCATCCGCCAGGCGCTGGCTGACGCCGGGCTTTCGTCGTCCGATGTGGACGTTGTCGAGGCGCACGGCACCGGTACGCGGTTGGGTGATCCGATCGAGGCGACCGCGTTGCTGTCGGCCTATGGCCAGGACCGGGCCCGGCCGCTGTGGTTGGGGTCGGTGAAGTCGAATATCGGCCACACGCAGGCGGCGGCGGGGATCGCCGGGGTGATCAAGACGGTCATGTCGATGCGGCACGGGGTGTTGCCGCGTCTGCTGCACTTTGACGAGCCCTCACCGCACGTGGACTGGACCGCGGGCGCGGTGTCCCCCTTGACCGAGCCCCAGCCGTGGGAGCCTGGTGACCGCCCCCGCCGTGGGGCGGTGTCGTCGTTCGGGATCAGTGGCACCAACGCGCACGCGATCATCGAGGAGCCGCCGACTCCGGTTGCGGCCGAAGCGGTTCCGGTTGAGTCGCCCGCTGTGGTGCCGTGGGTGTTCTCGGCCCGGTCGGAGGCCGCGCTGCGCGCCCAGGTCGACCAGGTTCGCGGCCTCGACGGCTCGCCCGTGGACATCGGGTACTCCCTCGCGACGACCAGGGCCACGCTGGAGCATCGCGGCGTGCTGCTGGGCGACCGGCTGGTGGAAGGCGCCGTCGAGCCCGGCAAGCTGGCCTTTCTGTTCACCGGTCAGGGTTCGCAGCGCGTGGGGATGGGCCGAGGGCTCCACGAGTCGTTCCCGGTGTTCGCCGCTGCCCTGGACGAGGTCACCGCGCGGTTCGAGCGGGTTCCGTTTGATGACGAGGACTTGCTGAACCAGACCGAAGGCGCCCAGGCGGCGATCTTCGCCCTGGAAGTGGCGCTGTTCCGCTTGCTGGAGTCCTGGGGACTCACGCCGGACTTCCTGCTGGGGCACTCGATCGGCGAGATCGCGGCGGCGCATGTCGCGGGAGTTCTGTCCCTTGAGGACTCCCGTGCGTTGGTCGCGGCCCGGGGTCGCCTGATGCAGGCGCTGCCGCCGGGTGGGGCGATGCTGGCGGTGGAGGCCACCGAAGTCGAGGTGCCGCAGGGCATCGACATCGCGGCGGTCAACAGCCCCACTTCGCTGGTGGTGTCCGGTGCTGAGGATGAGATCGCGGCGCTGGAGGCGGTGTGGCGGGCCGAAGGTCGACGAGTGAAGCGGCTTGTTGTGTCGCACGCGTTCCACTCGCGGCTGATGGAGCCGATGCTGGCCGAGTTCGCCACCGTCGCCGAGTCATTGACCTATCACCAGCCGCGTATCCCGATGTTCGGTGCGGTGACCGATCCGGGTTACTGGGTGCGGCAGGTGCGCGACACCGTGCGGTTCGCCGAGGGAGTCCAGCGGCTGCGGGACAAGGGCGTCACCAGCTTCCTCGAACTGGGCCCCGATGCCGCGCTGTCCGCGCATGTCGACCAGGCCGTGCCGGTGCTGCGGCAGGGCCGCGACGAGGCCGGGACCCTGCTCACCGCCGTCGCCACGGCCTGGACCCGCGGCGCGGCGGTCGATTGGGCCCGGCTGCTGCCCGGCGGCAGGCGCGTCGAGCTGCCCACCTACGCCTTCCAGCGCAAGCGCTACTGGCTGAGCACCAGGACCACCACCGACACGACCGGGCACCCGCTGCTCGGCGCCGCGGTGTCCCTGGCCTCCGGCGGCGGCGCGGTGCTCACCGGGCGGCTGTCCGCGACCGTGCGGCCGTGGCTCGCCGATCACGTGGTGTCCGGCCGGGTGCTGCTGCCAGGCACGGCGTTCGTGGAGCTGGCACTGCGGGCCGGGGAGCATGTCGGGTGCGCGTCGGTGGCGGAGCTGACGCTGGAGGCGCCCCTGGTGCTGCCCGAGCGCGGCGCCGTGCAGATCCAGGTGAGCGTCACCGCCGAGAACACCGTGGAGATCCACTCCCGGCCCGATGCCGACCACGCGCCGTGGACCCGCCACGCCGACGGCGTGCTCACCGCCGACGGCGCCACCCCGCCGGGCGAGCCGGTCTGGCCGCCCGCGCATGCCACCCCGGTCGACGTGTCCGCGTGCTACGACGACCTCTCCCGCGCCGGGTTCACCTACGGGGACGCCTTCCGCGGCCTGCGGGCGCTCTGGCGCGGCGACGCCGCCGTGTACGCCGAGGTCGCCCTGCCCGCCCAGGCCCAGGACGACGCCGAGCTGTTCGGCATCCACCCCGCGCTGCTCGACGCCGCCCTGCACGCCGTCATGGTGGGCGGCCTGGTGCCGACGGACACCCCGCACCTGCCCTTCTCCTGGTCCGGCGTGACCCAGCACCAGGTCGGCGCCTCGGCGGTCCGGGTGCGGGCCGCCGCGACCGGGCCCGACAGCGTCTCGCTGGTGGCCTTCGACGCCGAGGGCGCCCCGGTCGTCTCGGTCGACTCGCTGGTGTGGCGGCCGGTGTCGGCCGCGGCGTTCGAGCGGTCGGTCGACGACGCCCTGTTCGTCGTGCGCTGGACCCCGGTGCCCGCCGCGGAGGCACCGGCCGCCGAGGTCCCCCGGGTGGAACGACTGCCCGCGGACCTGGCCGACGTGCTGAGCCTGGTGCGGTCCGCGGAGCCGCTGGTGCTCGTCTCGCGAGGCGCGGTCGCCACGACCTCCGCCGAGGACATCGCCGATCCGCGCGCCGCGGGGGCGTGGGGGCTGGTGCGCTCGGCGCAGGCGGAGAACCCGGGCTCGTTCGTGCTGGTCGACATCGATGACGACAGCGCCATGGCCCTCCTGCCGTCGGTGCTGGCCACGGGGGAGCCGCAGGTCGCCATCCGCGGTGGCGCGATGCTGGCGCCGCGCCTGGTGCGGGCCTCGGCCGAGCCGATGCTGCCGGTGCCGGGCGCCCCGGCCTGGCGCATGGTCCCCGGGGACGACGGCGCGCTGACCGGACTGCGCTTCGAGGAGACCGACGAGCCGCTGCCGCCCGGCCACGTGCGCGTCGAGGTCCGCGCCGCGGGCATCAACTTCCGCGACGTGCTGATCGCGCTGGGCACCTACCCGGACCCGGGCGTGCGGCTCGGCACGGAGGCCGCCGGGGTGGTCGTCGAGGTCGGCGACCAGGTCACGGACCTGTCGGTGGGGGACCGGGTCTTCGGCCTGGTCTCCGGCGGGTTCGGCCCCAGCGCGGTGACCGACCGGCGGCTGCTCGCGCCCATGCCCGCGGGCTGGTCGTTCACCGACGCGGCCTCGGTGCCCGTGGTGTTCCTGACCGCCTACCACGCGCTGGTCGACCTGGCCGGGCTGCGGGCGGGGGAGTCGGTGCTCGTGCACTCCGCCGCGGGCGGCGTCGGCATGGCCGCCGTCCAGCTGGCCCGGCACATCGGGGCCGAGGTGCACGGCACCGCGAGCCCGGCGAAGTGGTCGGCCACCGGCCTGCCCGATGACCGGCTCGCCTCGTCGCGCGACCTCGGCTTCGCCGAGCGCTTTCCCACCGTCGACGTCGTGCTCAACTCGCTGACCGGCGAGTTCATCGACGCCTCGCTGCGCCTGCTCGCCCCGGGCGGGCGGTTCATCGAGATGGGCAAGGCCGACCCGCGCTCCCCGGACGGTGTCGACTACCAGGCGTTCGACCTGTTCGACGCCGGGCCCGACCGGCTGCGGGAGATGCTGGCCGACCTGCTCGACCTGTTCGCCGCCGGGGCGATCACCCTGCTGCCGGTCCGCGCCTGGGACGTCCGCGACGCGCAGTTCGCGCTGCGCCACGTCGGCCAGGGCAGGCACGTCGGCAAGAACGTGTTCACCATCCCGCGCGCCCCGGACCCGGACGGGACCGTCCTCATCACCGGCGGCACCGGCACGCTCGGCGCCCGGCTGGCCCGCCACCTCGTCGCCCGGCACGGAATCCGCCACCTGGTGCTGGCGAGCAGGCGCGGTCCCGACGCCCCCGGGGCCGCCGAGCTGGTCGCCGAACTGGCCGCGGACGTCACCGTCGTCGCGTGCGACGTGTCCGACCGCGACTCCCTGGGCGCCGTGCTGGCGGCGATCCCGGCCGCGCACCCGCTGACCGGCGTCGTGCACACCGCGGGCGTCGCCGACGACGGCGTGCTGGACTCGCTGACCCCGCAGCGGCTCGACGCGGTGCTCGGGCCCAAGGCCGACGCGGCGCTGCTGCTGCACGAGCTGACCGAGGACGCCGACCTGGCGATGTTCGTCCTCTACTCCTCGGTCGCCGCCACCTTCGGCACCGCCGGGCAGGCCAACTACGCCGCCGCCAACACCGTCCTGGACGCCCTGGCCCACCACCGCCGGGCCCGCGGCCTGCCCGCGCTGTCGCTGGGCTGGGGCCTGTGGGCCGACGCCAGCGGCCTCAGCGCCGACCTCACCGACGTCGACCGCACGCGCCTCGAACGCACCGGGGCCGCGCTGTCCACCGACGACGCCCTGGCGCTGTTCGACCGCGCCGTCGCGGGCGGGCACGCCCACGTCCTGCCGACCCGCCTCGACCTCGGCGCCCGGGGCGAGGCGCCACCGCTGCTGCGGGCGCTCGTCCGCCCGCTCCCGCGCCGGGCGGCCGGAGCCGTGGTCGGTGGCTCCGGACTGGCGGGGCGGCTGGCGGGCATGGCCGCCGCCGACCGGGAGCGCGCGCTCACCGCCCTGGTGCAGACCGAGGTCGCCGCGGTCCTCGGCCACGGCTCCGCCGACACCGTCCGCGCCGCCCGCACGTTCAAGGAGCTGGGTTTCGACTCGCTGACCGCCGTCGAGCTCCGCAACCGCATCGCCGCCGTCACCGGCCTGCGCCTGCCCCCGACCCTGATCTTCAACTACCCGACCCCGGCCGAACTGGCCCAGCGGCTGCTGGTCGAGTTCGACGGCGCCGCCGCGGGCGCGACCCCGGCCGCCCCGGTGGCCGGGCTTTCGGTGGCCGATTCCCCGGCGGACGATCCCATCGCGATCGTCGGCATGGGGTGCCGGTTCCCCGGCGGTGTCCGCACCCCGGAGGAGCTGTGGCGGCTCGTCGAGTCCGGCGCCGAGGCGATCACCGGTCTGCCCGCCGACCGCGGCTGGCTGCTGCCGGACGCCCACCGCCTGCGCGGCGGGTTCCTGCACGACGCCACCGAGTTCGACGCCGAGCTGTTCGGGATCTCCCCGCGCGAGGCCCTGGCGATGGACCCGCAGCAGCGCCTGCTGCTGGAGTCGGCGTGGGAGGTCCTCGAACGGTCCGGCATCGACCCGCTGTCGCTGCGCGGCAGCCGGACCGGGGTGTTCGTCGGCGCCATGTCCCAGGAGTACGGGCCCCGCATGCACGAGGCGCCCGTCGACTTCGGCGGCTACCTGCTCACCGGCAACACCGCCAGCGTCGCCTCCGGCCGCATCGCCTACGTCTTCGGCCTGGAGGGCCCGGCGGTCACCATCGACACGGCGTGCTCGTCGTCGCTGGTGGCGCTGCACTTGGCCGTGCGGTCGCTGCGGTCCGGGGAGTGCTCCATGGCGCTGGCCTGCGGTGTGACCGTGATGGCCACCCCCGGCGTCTTCACCGAGTTCGGGCTGCAGAACGGTTTGGCGCCGGACGGGCGGTGCAAGCCGTTCTCCGACGCGGCGGACGGCACCGCGTGGTCGGAAGGCGTCGGGGTGCTGCTGGTGGAGCGCCTTTCCGATGCCCTGCGCAACGGCCACGACGTGCTGGCCGTCGTGCGTGGCACGGCGGTCAACTCCGACGGGGCCTCCAACGGCCTGACCGCCCCCAACGGCCCGGCCCAGGAGCGGGTGATCAGCCAGGCGTTGGCTGACGCCGGACTTTTATCGTCCGATGTGGACATGGTCGAGGCGCACGGCACGGGCACCCGGCTGGGCGATCCGATCGAGGCGACGGCGTTGCTGTCGGCCTACGGTCAAGGTCGGGATCGGCCGTTGTGGTTGGGGTCGGTGAAGTCGAACATCGGGCATACGCAGGCGGCGGCGGGGATCGCCGGGGTGATCAAGACGGTCATGTCGATGCGGCACGCCACCATGCCGGTGACCCTGCACGCGGCCGGGCCCTCGTCGCATGTGGACTGGACGTCCGGCGCGGTGTCGTTGCTGGCTGAACCCCAGCCGTGGTCACCGGGAGAACGTCCGCGTCGCGGGGCGGTGTCGTCGTTCGGTATCAGTGGCACCAATGCGCACGCGATCATTGAGGAGCCGCCGCGTTCTGTTGTGGCTGAGGTGGTTCCGGTGGAGCCGCCTGCTGTGGTGCCGTGGGTGTTCTCGGCCCGGTCGGAGGCCGCGCTGCGCGCGCAGGTCGACCAGGTCCGCGCCCTCGACGCCGCACCAGGGGATATCGGCCACTCGCTCGTCACCACCCGCGCCACGACCCTGGAGCACCGGGCCGTGCTGGTCGCGGACACCTCGGTGGCGGGCGCCGTCGAGCCGGGCAGGCTGGCGTTCCTGTTCACGGGTCAGGGTTCGCAGCGGGTCGGGATGGGCCGTGAGCTGTCTGCGGCGTACCCGGTGTTCGCGGCGGCGTGGGATGAGGTGGCCGCGCGGTTTGAGCGGGTTCCGTTTGATGATGAGGAGTTGCTGAACCAGACCGAGGGCGCTCAGGCGGCGATCTTCGCGCTGGAAGTGGCATTGTTCCGGCTGCTGGAGTCGTGGGGGCTGGCGCCGGATTTCCTGTTGGGGCATTCGATCGGTGAGTTGGCTGCTGCCCATGTGGCCGGGATTATGTCCCTTGAGGACGCTTGTGCGTTGGTGGCAGCGCGTGGTCGCCTGATGCAGGCGTTGCCCGCTGGTGGAGCGATGCTGGCTGTTGAGGGCACTGAGGCTGATGTGCCGGAGGGCGTCGACATCGCGGCGGTCAACGGCCCGACTTCGCTGGTGGTCTCGGGCGCGGCAGAAGAGATCGAGGCGCTGGAAGCCGCGTGGCGGGCCGAGGGTCGGCGGGTCAAGCGGCTGGTGGTGTCGCACGCCTTCCACTCGCGGCTGATGGAGCCGATGCTGGCGGAGTTCGCGACTGTCGCTGAGTCGTTGAGCTATCACGAGCCGCGTATCCCGATGCTGGGTGCGGTGACCGATCCGGGGTACTGGGTTCGGCAGGTCCGGCAGACCGTGCGGTTCGCCGACGGCGTCACGCGGCTGCGCGACGAAGGGGTCACCGGTTTCCTGGAGCTGGGGCCGGACTTGGTGTTGTCGACGCATGTCGACGGCGCGGTGTCGGTGCTGCGGCGCGGACGGGGCGAGGTCGAGACCCTGCTCGGCGCGATCGGCAGCGTGTGGACGCGGGGCGCCCACGTCGACTGGGCGCGGATCGTCCCGGCCGGGCGGCGCGTCCAGCTGCCCACCTACGCCTTCCAGCGGACCCGCTACTGGCCCCAGCCACGGCAACTGGTCGGCGACCTCACCGCAGCCGGGCTCGGCGGCACCGATCACCCGTTGCTCGGCGCCGCCGTCTCCCTCGCCGATGGCGACGGCCACGTGCTCACCGGGCGGCTGTCCACGATGGACCAGCCGTGGCTCGCCGATCACGTGGTGTCGGGCCGGGTTGTGTTGCCGGGCACGGCGTTCGTGGAACTGGCGTTGCGGGCCGGGGAGCATGTCGGGTGCGCGTCGGTGGCGGAGCTGACGCTGGAGGCGCCGCTGGTGCTGCCCGAGCACGGCGCCGTCGACATCCAGGTCATCGCAGGCCCGAACCACACCGTGTCGGTGCACTCGCGGCCGACCGGCGCCGACACCTGGACCCGGCACGCGACCGGCCTGCTCGCCACCGATGCCGAGGCCCCCGCCGAGCCGCTGACCTGGCCGCCCGCCGACGCGGACCGGGTCGCGGTCGACGGCCTGTACGACGACCTCGCCGCGACCGGCCTGCACTACGGCCCGGCCTTCCAGGGCCTCTCGGCGGCCTGGCGCTCCGGCGACACCACCCACGCCGAGGTCGTGCTCCCCGAGGCGGCCCGCGCCGCGACCGACCGCTTCGGCATCCACCCCGCGCTGCTCGACGCAGTCCTGCACGCCACTGCCCTGCACGCCACCGCCCTGGTGACCGGCGACGGCGCCGCGCGCGTGCCGTTCAGCTGGTCCGGCGTCACCCTCCACGCCACCGGCGCCACGGCGGTGCGGGTCCGGATCACCAGGACCGGGCCCGACGAGTACGCGCTGCTCGCCTGCGACGGCGCGGGCCTGCCGGTGATCGAGGTCGCCTCGCTCGCGCTGCGCGCGCCGCAGACCTCGGCGGGCGCCCTGTTCACCGTGGACTGGGTCGAGGTGCCCGCGGGCTCCGCGGACGACGTGGCCGTGGTCGACCTGCGGGAGGCGCAGACCACCGACCCCGCCGAGATCCACCGCCGCACCACCGCCGCCCTGCTCGCCGTCCAGACCTGGCTGGCCGCCCCCGAAGTGACCGGCAGGCTCGTCGTCCGCACCAGCGGCGCGGTCGCCACCCGCCCCGACGAGGACGTCCCCGACCTCGCGGGCGCCGCCGTCCACGGCCTGGTCCGCTCGGCCAGGACCGAACACCCCGGCCGCATCGTGGTCCTCGACGGAGAAGGCCCGCTACTGCTGGCCGACGACGAACCGGACCTCGCGACCCGCGACGGCAGACTCCTCGCGCCACGGCTGGTCCGCGCGTCGGCCACCGCAGTGGACCCTGCCGACGGCCAATCGGGTTTCGCGGTCCGTGGCGGCAGGCTGCCCGCGTCCCGGCTGGCTCGTGCGTCGGCCCCGGCGGCTGAGTCGGTGCTCCCGGCTGACGGCGAACCGGATCTCGCTGTCCGTGATGGCGGGCTTCTCGTGCCACGGTTGGCCCGTGCGTCGGCCACCGCGGTGGACTCGGTGCGGCTCGACGCCGGTACCTGGCTGATCACCGGTGGCACCGGGGCGCTCGGCGCGCTCGTGGCCCGGCACCTGGTGACCAGGCACGGGGTGCGGCACCTCGTCCTGCTCAGCCGGAGCGGTCCGGACGCCCCCGGCGCCGCCGACCTCACGGCCGAACTCGCCGCGCTCGGCGCCACGGTGACCGTGCTCGCCTGCGACGCCGCCGACCGCGCCGCCCTGGCCGCGGTGCTCGACGCCATGCCCGCCGAGCACCCGCTCACCGGTGTCGTCCACACCGCGGGCGTGCTCGACGACGGGGTCATCGAAGCTCTTACCCCCGAACGGGTCGCCGCCGTGCTGCGGGCCAAGGTCGACTCCGCGCTCGCCCTGCACGAGCTGACCCGGGACCTGCCGCTGTCGGTGTTCGCCCTGTTCTCCTCGGCGTCGGCGACCTTGGGCACGGCGGGGCAGGCCAACTACGCCGCCGCCAACGCCGCCCTCGACGGCCTCGCCGCGCACCGCCGCGCGTCCGGGCTGCCCGCGAACGCCCTCGCCTGGGGCCTGTGGGAGCACGGCATGGCGGGCCACCTGGGTGAGGACGACAAGGCCCGGCTCGGCGGCGCGCTGACGACTGAAACCGGCCTCGCCCTGCTCGACCACGCGCTCGCCGCCGACCACCCGCACGTCCTGCCGATGGCCGCCGACCTGCCCGCCGTCACCAGGGGCGGGCCGGTGCCCGCGGTGCTGCGCGGCCTGGTCCGGCCCGAGCGGCGGCGCGCCGCCGACGTGGCCACCCGGCCGGGACCGCCCACCCGCAAGCCCGGGGACGACAAGGCCGCGTGGCTCGTCGACCTCGTCCGCACCCAGCTCGCCGACGTCCTCGGCCACACCTCCGCCGCCGCCGTCGACCCCCGGCAGGCGTTCGCCGACCTGGGCGTCGACTCGCTGGCCGCGGTCGAGCTGCGCAACCGGATCAGCGCGGCGACCGGGCTGCGGCTGCCGTCCACCCTGGCCTTCAGCTACCCCACCCCGGCCGCGCTCGCCGACCACCTGCTCGGCGAGCTGACCGGGACGTCCGCCGCCGTGCCCGAGCGGCCCGCCGCGGCCGCCGCCACCGACGACGACCCCATCGCGATCGTCGCGATGAGCTGCCGCTACCCCGGCGGCGCCGACAGCCCCGAAGCGCTGTGGGAGCTGGTCGCGAGCGGCGGCGAGGGCATCACCGAGTTCCCCACCAACCGCGGCTGGGACATCGACCGGCTCTACCACCCCGACCCGGGGCACCCGGGCACCAGCTACACCCGCGAGGGCGGCTTCCTGCACGACGCCGACCGCTTCGACGCCGCGTTCTTCGGCATCTCCCCGCGCGAGGCGCTGGCCATGGACCCGCAGCAGCGCCTGCTGCTGGAACTGTCCTGGGAGACCTTCGAGCGGGCGGGCCTGGACCCGACATCGTTGCGGGGCAGCAGGACCGGCGTGTTCGCCGGGGTCATGTACCACGACTACGCCTCCAGCATGGCCGCCGTGCCGCAGGACGCGGAGGGCTACATCGGCACCGGCAGCGCCGCCAGCGTCGTGTCCGGCCGCGTCGCCTACACCTTCGGGCTGGAAGGCCCCGCGGTCACCGTCGACACCGCCTGCTCGTCGTCGCTGGTCGCCCTGCACTGGGCGGTCCGCTCGCTGCGCGCGGGCGAGTGCGTGATGGCGCTGGTCGGCGGGGTGACCGTGATGGCCAAGCCGAACACGTTCGTCGACTTCAGCAGGCAGCGCGGCCTCGCGGCCGACGGGCGGTGCAAGTCGTTCGCGGCGGCCGCCGACGGCACCGCGTGGTCGGAGGGCGCGGGCGTCCTGCTCGTGGAGCGGCTGTCGGACGCGCGCCGCAACGGCCACCCGGTCCTGGCCGTCGTGCGCGGCACCGCGGTGAACTCCGACGGCGCCTCCAACGGCCTGACCACCCCGAACGGCCTGTCCCAGGAGCGGGTGATCCGCCAGGCCCTGCGCGACGCGCGCCTCGCCCCCGAGGACGTGGACGCCGTGGAGGCCCACGGCACCGGCACCACCCTCGGCGACCCGATCGAGGCGCACGCCGTGCTGGCCGCCTACGGCCAGGACCGCCCCGGCGAGCCGCTGTGGCTGGGGTCGCTGAAGTCCAACCTCGGCCACACCCAGGCCGCCGCCGGGGTCGGCGGGATCATCAAGGTGGTCATGGCCATGCGCGGCGGCCTGCTGCCGAGGACCCTGCACGTGGACGAGCCGTCGCCGCACGTCGACTGGACGGCGGGCGCGGTGCGGCTGCTGACCGAGGCACGGCCGTGGCGGCCCGGCGACCGCCCGCGCCGGGCCGGGGTGTCCTCCTTCGGCATCAGCGGCACCAACGCCCACGCCGTCATCGAGGAAGCCGCCCCGGCGCCCGTCCCGGAGCCCGCCGGCGATCCCGCACCCCCTCTGGTGCCCTGGGTCGTGTCCGCGAGCAGCGAACCGGCTTTGGCGGCCCAGATCGACCGGGTGCTGTCCATGGTGGATGGTCCAAGCCCGGCCGATGTCGGGTTCTCGCTGGCCACCACCCGGGCCGCGCTGACCCACCGGGCGGTACTGCTCGGCGACCGCCGAGTCGAGGGCAAGGCCGCACCGGGCAAGCTCGCGTTCCTGTTCACCGGCCAGGGCTCGCAACGGGTCGGGATGGGCCGGGAGCTGTTCGCCGCATATCCGGTGTTCGCCGCCGCCCTGGACGAGATCACCGCGCGGTTCGAGCGGGTTCCGTTTGACGATGAGGAGTTGCTGAACCAGACCGAGGGCGCTCAGGCGGCGATCTTCGCGCTGGAAGTGGCGTTGTTCCGGCTGCTGGAGTCCTGGGGCGTGACCCCGGACTTCGTGCTGGGCCACTCGATCGGTGAGATCGCGGCGGCGCACGTCGCGGGTGTTCTGTCCCTTGAGGACGCTTGCGCGCTCGTCGCCGCGCGTGGTCGCCTGATGCGGACGCTGCCCGCTGGTGGGGCGATGCTGGCGGTCGAAGGCGCCGAGGCGGATGTGCCGGAGGGCATCGACATCGCCGCGATCAACAGTCCGACATCCTTGGTGGTGTCTGGTGCCGAAACCGACATCGCGGCGCTGGAGGCTGTCTGGCGGGCTGAGGGTCGCCGGGTGAAGCGGCTGGTGGTCTCGCACGCGTTCCACTCGCGGCTGATGGAGCCGATGCTGGCGGAGTTCGCCGCCGTCGCCGAGTCGTTGACCTTCCACGAGCCGCGTATCCCGATGTCCGGTGCGGTGGCCGATCCGGGGTACTGGGTGCGGCAGGTCCGCGACACCGTGCGGTTCGGCGACGGGGTGGAGCGGTTGCGGTCGCAAGGGGTCACCGGGTTCCTGGAGCTGGGGCCGGACCCGGTGTTGTCGGCGCACGTCGATGGCGCGGTGCCGGTGTTGCGCGGTGGGCGTGACGAAGTCGAGACCCTGCTGGCCGCTGTCGGCACGGCGTGGACGCGGGGCGCCGAGGTCGACTGGGCGCGGGTGGTCCCCGGCGTGCGGGTCGACCTGCCGACCTACGCCTTCCAGCGCGAGCGCTACTGGGTCGACGCCCCCGACGCCCTCCCGGCCAGTGCCGATGGCGCCGACGCCGGCTTCTGGCGGGCGGTGGAGGCAGGCGACCTCGCCGCGCTCGCCGGTGAGCTGCGGCTCGATGACAGCGACGCCCTCAACGCCGTCCTGCCCGCCCTGACCTCCTGGCGCGAGCGCAGGCGCACCGCGTCCACAGTGGACGAATGGCGGTACGCCGTCGCCTGGCGGCCGGTCACCCCACCCGCCGGGACGCTGTCGGGCACCTGGGCGCTCGCCGGAGCGGACGCCGCCGTCGCCCATGCCCTGCGCGCGGGCGGCGCGGACGTGGTCGAGATCGCCACCGCCGACGACCTGCCCGCCGAGGTCGCGGGCGTGGTGTCCGGGCTCGACCTCACGGGCAGCGTCGCCATCGCCCAAGCGCTCGACGCCCGGGGCACGGTGCCGATGTGGTGCCTCACCCGTGGCGCGGTCTCGACCGGCCGCTCGGACCCGGTCACCACCCCGGAAGCGGCGCAGGTGTGGGGTTTCGGCCTCGTCGCGGCGCTGGAGTGCCCGCAATGGTGGGGCGGTCTGGTCGACCTCCCCGAGGTGCTGGACGAGCGCGCGGGCGCCCGGCTCGTGTCCGTCCTCGCGGGCGGCGCGGGCGACCAGCTCGCCATCCGCGACTCCGGGGCCTTCACCCGGCGCCTGCGCCGCGCCCCGAGCCGCGCCGAAGGCACCCCGTGGGAGCCGGACGGCTCGGTGCTGATCACCGGTGGCACGGGCGCGCTCGGCGCCCACGTCGCCCGCTGGGCCGCCCGTCAGGGGGCACGACGGCTGGTGCTGCTCAGCCGCCGCGGCCCGGACGCCCCTGGCGCCACGGAACTGGTGGCCGACCTGGCCGCGCTCGGCACCGAGGCGACCGTGCGCGCCTGCGACGCGGCCGACCGCGCCGCCCTCGCCGAGGTCATCTCCGACCTGCCCGACCTCACCGGGGTCCTGCACGTCGCCGGGGTCCTCGACGACGGCGTGCTGAGCGCCCTCACCCCGGACCGGTTCGCGGGCGTCCTGCGGGCCAAGGCCGTCGCAGCCGCGAACCTGGACGAGCTGACCAGGGACCGCGACCTCAGCGCGTTCGTCCTGTTCTCCTCGGTCGCGGGCACCATCGGCTCGCCCGGCCAGGCCAACTACGCCGCCGCCAACGCCCACCTGGACGCCCTCGCGCAGGCCCGCGCCGCCCGGGGCCTGCCCGCGACCTCGATCGCGTGGGGCCCGTGGGGCGCGGCGGGCATGGCCGACGACGAGCTGGTCACCCGCCGCCTGCGCCACGTCGGCATGCCGCCGATGGACCCGGAGCTGGCGCTCGCCGCGCTGACCGACGCCGTCGCGCGGCCCGACCCGGTGGTCGCGGTCGCCGACGTCGACTGGGACCGCTTCGGCGCGGGGTTCACCTCCGCCCGCCAGAGCGGTCTGCTCGCCGAGCTGGTCACCCCGGCGGAACCGGACCCGGTGGCCCTGGCGGGCGTCACGCTGCCGGAACTGGAGGAGCTGGTGCGGGCCACCGCGGCAGGCGTCCTCGGCCTGGCCTCGCCGGGCGCGGTCGACCCCGGACGGGCGTTCCGCGACATCGGCTTCGACTCGCTCACCGCGGTCGAGCTGCGCACCCGGCTCGGGGCCGCCACCGGCCTGCGGCTGCCCGCGAGCCTGGTGTTCGACTACCCGACCCCGGCCGCCATCGCGGGCCACCTCCACGCCGCGCTGTCCGGCGCGGCCCCCGAACCCGAGACCGCCGCGCCCACGCCGGCACCGGACACCACCGACATCGCGATCGTGGCGATGAGCTGCCGGTTCCCCGGCGGGGTGCGCACCCCCGACGACTTCTGGCGGCTCGTCGCGGGCGGGGTCGACGCGGTCGGCGACTTCCCCGCCGACCGGGGCTGGGACCTGCCAGCCGACGTGCCGTTCGCCCGCCGCGGCGGGTTCCTCGACGGCGCCGCGGACTTCGACGCCGAGCTGTTCGGCATCTCCCCGCACGAGGCGCTGGCGATGGACCCGCAGCAGCGCCTGCTGCTCCAGGTGTGCTGGGAGGCCGTCGAGAGCGCGGGCATCGACCCGACGTCGCTGCGCGGCAGCCAGACCGGGGTGTTCGCGGGCACGAACGGCCAGGACTACCCGGCCCTGCTCGCCGGGGTCGACGGCGGCGTCGGCGGCGTCGGCGGCGTCGGCGACCACATCGCCACCGGCAACGCGGCGGCGGTGATGTCCGGCCGGGTCGCCTACGCCCTCGGGCTGGAAGGCCCCGCGGTCACCGTCGACACCGCCTGCTCGTCGTCCCTGGTCGCCCTGCACCTCGCCGCGCAGGCCCTGCGGGCGGGCGAGTGCTCGCTCGCCTTCGCGGGCGGGGCCACGGTCATGGCCACGCCGACCGCGTTCATGGAGTTCAGCCGCCAGCGCGGGCTGGCCGGCGACGGCCGGTGCAAGCCGTTCTCCGCCGACGCCGACGGCACCGGCTGGGGCGAAGGCGTCGGCATGGTCCTCCTGGAGCGGGTGTCCGACGCCCGGCGCAACGGCCACGAGATCCTCGCCGTCGTCCGGGGCTCGGCGGTGAACTCCGACGGCGCCTCCAACGGGCTGACCGCGCCGAACGGGCCCTCCCAGCAGCGGGTCATCCACCGCGCCCTCGCCGCCGCCGGTCTGCGTCCGCGCGATGTCGACGCGGTGGAGGCGCACGGCACCGGCACGGAACTCGGCGACCCGATCGAGGCGCAGGCCCTGCTGGCGACCTACGGGCAGGACCGGGACCGCCCCCTGTGGCTGGGCTCGGTGAAGTCCAACATCGGGCACACGCAGGCGGCGGCGGGCATCGCGGGCGTGATCAAGATGGTGCTCGCCATGCGGCACGGCGTCCTGCCCGCCAGCCTGCACCTCGGCGAGCGGTCACCGCACGTGGACTGGGCCGCGGGCGCGGTGGAGCCGCTGGCCGAGCGCACGCCGTGGCCGGTCACCGGCACGGCCCGGCGGGCCGGGGTGTCCGCGTTCGGCATCAGCGGCACCAACGCCCACGTGATCATCGAGCAGGGGGAGCGCGAGAGCGGTCCGCCCCCCGCACCCGGCTACGACGGCCCCCTGCCCTGGCCGCTGTCCGCGGCGTCCGAGCGCGCCCTGCGCGCCCAGGCGCGTGCCCTGCCCGTCGAGGGGTCGGTGGTGGACATCGGCTGGACCCTGGCCACGACCCGGGCCGGGCTGCCGCACCGCGCCGTCGTGCTCGCCGCCGACCCCGACGGGTTCCGCGCGGGCCTTGACGCGATCGCGGGCGGGACGCCGTCGCCCGCCGTCGTGCACGGCTCCGAGGTGGCGGGCGGGCCGACCGCGTTCCTGTTCACCGGCCAAGGCGCGCAGCGGCCCGGCATGGGGCAGGGGCTCTACCGGGCGTTCCCGGTGTTCGCCGACGCGTTCGACGCCGTCTGCGCCCGGATCGACCCGGAACTGGACCGCCCGCTGAAGGCGGTGGTGTTCGGCGAGTCGGATCTGCTGCACCAGACGCGGTACGCCCAGGCGGCGCTGTTCGCGGTGGAAGTGGCGCTGTTCCGGCTGTTCGAGTCGTGGGGCGTGACACCGGACTTCGTTTTGGGCCATTCGATCGGTGAGATCGCGGCTGCCCATGTCGCGGACGTTCTGTCCCTTGTGGACGCTTGCCTGTTGGTCGCGGCGCGGGGCCGGTTGATGCAGGCGCTGCCTGGGGGTGGGGCGATGCTCGCCGTCGAGGGCACTGAGGCTGATGTGCCGGAGGGCATCGACATCGCGGCGGTCAACAGCGCCACCTCACTGGTGGTGTCCGGTGCCGAGGACGAGATCGGCGCGTTGGAGGCCGTGTGGCGGGCGGAGGGTCGCCGGGTCAAGCGGCTGGTGGTCTCGCACGCGTTCCACTCGCGGCTGATGGAGCCGATGCTGGCGGAGTTCGCCGCGGTGGCCGAATCGGTGGAATACCACGAGCCGCGCATTCGCATGATCATCGACGGCGACCCGACCGACCCCGGTTACTGGGTGCGGCAGGTCCGCCAGACGGTCCGCTTCGCCGACGGGGTCCGGCGCCTGCGCGAGGAGAACGTCGGCGCCGTCATCGAACTCGGCCCGGACGGGGTGCTCTCCGCCTTCGTGGACGGCGCCGTGCCCGCCCTGCGCGCCGACCGCGACGACACCGAGGCGGTGCTGCGGGCCGTCGCCGAGACCTACGTCCGCGGTGCCCGGCCCCGGTGGGAGGCGGTCTTCGCGGGCTGGGGCGGCAGGCGCGTGCCGCTGCCCACCTATGCCTTCCAGGAGGAGCGCTACTGGCCCCAGGGCACCTCCGGCCCGCGCGACCCGTCAGACGGGTGGCGCTACCAGGTGGGCTGGCGCGGGCTGCCCGACCGCGACACGCCGCCGCCCCCGGGCACCTGGCTGCTCGTCAGCCCGCCCGCCGACCTCATGGACGCGATGGTGTTCGCCGGAGTCGACGTCATCACCGTCGACGGCGCGGCGGACCGCGCGGTGCTCGCCGAACGACTGCGCGCGCTTCCACCCGGCATCAGCGGGGTCCTCGCCGCCGACCAGCCGCTGGAGGCGACTGTCGCGCTGGTCCAAGCCCTCGGCGACGCCGGGCACGCCGCGCCGCTGTGGTGCGCCACCCGGGGCGCCGTGCGCACTGGCGACGCAGACCCGGCCGCCGACCCGCTCCAGTCGCGGATCTGGGGCTTCGGCCGGGTCGCCGCCCTCGAACATCCCGACCGCTGGGGCGGTCTCATCGACCTGCCCCCGACGCTGGACGAGGGCACCGGGGCGCGGCTGGCGTCGGTCCTCAGTGGAACCGAGGACCAGGTCGCCATCCGCGGCACCGGCACGTTCGGCAGGCGCCTGCGCCGCGCGCCCGCCACCCCGACAGCCGGGCCGGGCTGGCGGCCTGAGGGCACCACTCTGGTCACCGGCGGCACCGGGGCGCTGGGCGCCCATGCCGCCCGCTGGCTCGCCACGCGGGGTGCGCCCCGCCTGCTGCTGACCTCCCGGCGCGGCCCGGACGCCCCCGGCGCCCGCGAACTCGCCGAGGAGCTGACCGCGCTCGGCACCGACGTGGCCATCGTCGCCTGTGACGCCGCCGACCGCGGCGCCCTGGCCCGGCTGCTCGCCGAGCACCCGGTGACCGCCGTGGTGCACGCGGCGGGCGTCCTCGCCGACAGCACCGTCGACGCGCTCACCCCCGGGCGCCTCGCCGAGGTGCTGCGCGGCAAGGCGGGCGGTGCGGCGAACCTCGACGAGCTGACCAGGGGGATGGACCTCTCGGCGTTCGTGCTGCTCTCCTCCTTCGCCGGGGTGCTCGGCAACCCCGGCCAGGCCAACTACGCCGCGGCCAACGCCCACCTCGACGCCATCGCCGAGCGGCGCGCGGCCGAGGGCCTGCCCGCGACGTCGGTGGCCTTCGGGCCGTGGGCCGCCGGGATGACCGGCACCGGCCGGGCGGGCGTGTCCCCGATGACGCCCGCGTCGGCGCTGACCGCGCTCGGCCGCGCCGTGGACCGGGGCGAGGCGGTCACCGCGGTCGCCGACATCGACTGGGCCGCGTTCGGGCCCGGCTTCACCGCGAGCAGGCCGAGCCCGCTGCTGGCCGAGATCCCGGAGGCCGCCGCGCCGGAGCGGACCACGCCCCTGCGCGACCGGATCGCCGCGGCCCCCGCGGCGGAACGGGAGGGGATCGTGCTCGACTTCGTCCTCGGGCAGTCCGCCGCCCTGCTGGGCCACCGCGGCGGCGCGGCGATCGACGCGCGGCGGCCCTTCCGCGAACTGGGCCTCACCTCGCTGACCGCGGTCGAGCTGCGCAACCTGCTCGCCGCGGGCACGGGCTTGAGCCTGCCGTCGAGCCTGGTGTTCGACCACCCGACCCCGGCCGCGGTCGCCGACCTCATCGACGCCGAACTCCGCGGCCCGGACGCGGTCGCCGCGATCACCACCCTCGACCGGTTCGAGGCGGCGCTCGCCGACCTGCCGCCCGGCTCGGCGCAGCTGGCCGCGATCGCCACCAGGCTGCGCCACCTCGTGTCCACTGTGGATGGCAAGGGCGCCGCGGCGCCCGGCGAGGCGGACCAACTCGGCACGGCCAGTGCCGATGACCTGTTCCAGATCATCCAGAACGAATTCGGCAAGTCCTGACGTGCCCGGGAGAGCCTGATGGCGAACGAAGAGAAGCTGCTCGAGAACCTCAGGTGGGTGACCGGGGAACTGCGGCAGACCAGGGCGCGGCTGTCCGAGCTGGAGGAGCGGCAGGCCGAGCCCATCGCCATCGTCGGCATGAGCTGCCGCTTCCCGGGCGGTGCGAGCGACCCGGACGAGCTGTGGCGGCTGGTCGCGGCGGGCACGGACGCGATCGGCGACTTCCCGACCGACCGCGGCTGGGACCTCGACACCCTCTTCGACGACGACCCGGACCGCCCTGGCACCTCCTACGGCCGCTCGGGCGGGTTCCTGCCCGACGCGGCCGAGTTCGACGCCGAGCTGTTCGGCATCTCCCCGCGCGAGGCGCTGGCCATGGACCCGCAGCAGCGGCTGCTGCTGCGGGCCGGGTGGGAGGCGCTGGAGCGCGCGGGAATCGACCCGCTGTCGCTGCGCGGCAGCCGGACCGGCGTCTTCACCGGCACCAACGGCCAGGACTACGCCCAGCTGATGCTGGCCGACCGGGAGGTCTCCGACGGCTACCTCGGCACCGGCAGCGTCGCGAGCGTGCTCTCCGGCCGCGTCGCCTACACCTTCGGGCTCGAAGGGCCCGCGGTCACCGTCGACACCGCGTGCTCGTCCTCGCTCGTCGCCCTGCACCTGGCCGTGCGGGCGCTGCGCGACGGCGAGTGCGGCCTCGCGCTCGCCTGCGGCGTCACGGTCATGTCGACCCCCACCGCGTTCGTGGAGTTCAGCCGCCAGCGCGGGCTCGCGCCGGACGGCCGGTGCAAGGCGTTCGGCGCGGGCGCCGACGGGACCGGCTGGGGTGAGGGCGTCGGGGTCCTGCTGGTCGAGCGGCTCTCAGACGCGATCCGCAACGGGCACGACGTGCTCGCCGTGGTCCGCGGCTCGGCGGTCAACTCCGACGGCGCGTCCAACGGGCTGACCGCCCCGAACGGCCCGTCGCAGCAGCGGGTGATCCGCGACGCGCTCGCCGACGCCCGGCTCACGCTGTCCGATGTGGACGCAGTGGAGGCGCACGGCACCGGGACCGCCCTGGGCGACCCGATCGAGGCGGGCGCGCTCCTGGCCACCTACGGCCTGCACCACACGCCCGAGCGCCCGCTGTGGATCGGGTCGGTCAAGTCGAACATCGGCCACACCCAGGCCGCGGCCGGGATCGCGGGCGTCATCAAGATGGTGCAGGCCATGCGGCACGGCGTGCTGCCGCGCACCCTGCACGCCGACGAGCCGACACCCCACGTCGACTGGTCCTCGGGCGCGGTGTCGGTGCTCACCGGGAACCGGCCGTGGCCCGAGACCGGCAGGCCGAGGCGGGCGGCGGTGTCGTCGTTCGGGGTCAGCGGCACCAACGCGCACACCATCCTGGAGCAGGCCCCCGCCCGCGCGGCCGAGGACGCGCCCACCGGCAGGACTGTGCCGTCCACGACCCCGCTCGTGCTGTCGTCCTGCTCGGCCGAGGGCCTGTCACGCCAGGCGGAGAGCCTGCGGGCCTTCCTCGCCGACCGGCCGGAGCGCCCGCTGGCCGACGTCGGCCATTCGCTGGCCACGACCCGCGCCGCGCTGGAGCACCGGGCCGTCGTGCTCGCCGCCGACCACGCCGACGCCCTGACGCGCCTCGCCGACCTCGCAGGCGCCGACCTCGTGGGCACCGTCACCGGTGTCGCGACACCCGGTAAGCAGGCGTTCCTGTTCACCGGCCAGGGCTCGCAGCGCCCCGGCATGGGTCGGGCGCTCTACGCGGCCCACCCGGTGTTCGCCCAGGCCGTCGACGCCGCCTGCGCGCACTTCGACCGCGGGCTCGACCAGCCGTTGCGGCAGGTCATGTTCGGCGAGTCGGATCTGCTGCACCAGACGCGGTACGCCCAGGCGGCGCTGTTCGCGCTGGAAGTCGCGCTGTTCCGGCTGCTGGAGTCCTGGGGTGTCGTCCCGGACTTCGTGTTGGGCCACTCGATCGGTGAGATCGCGGCTGCCCATGTCGCGGGTGTTCTGTCTCTTGTGGACGCCTGCGCGCTGGTCGCGGCTCGGGGCCGGTTGATGCAGGCGCTGCCCAATGGCGGGGCGATGCTCGCGGTCGAGGCGCGCGTGGAGGACGTGCCCGCCGGGATTGATGTCGCCGCCGTCAACGGTCCGACATCGGTCGTGGTGTCCGGGACCGAGGACGAGATCGGCGCGCTGGAGGCCGTGTGGCGGGCGGAGGGCAAGCGGGTCAAGCGGTTGGCGGTCTCGCACGCGTTCCACTCGCGGCTGATGGAGCCGATGCTGGCCGACTTCGCCGCTGTCGCCGCATCCCTGACCTACCACCAGCCCACCATCCCGGTCATCCCCGCCGCGTCCTCGGCCGCCGGTGTCGCGACCGCGGAGTACTGGGTCCGGCAGGTGCGCGAGACGGTCCGGTTCGCCGACGGCGTGGCCGCGCTGCACCGGGCCGGGGTGACCCGGTTCGTCGAGGTCGGCCCCGACGCGGTGCTGTCGCCGCTGGTCGAGGCCCCGACGCCCGCGGTGCCCGTGCTGCGCGCGGGCCGGGACGAGAACGAGACCCTGCTGCGCGCGGTCGCGGAGGTCCACACCCGCGGCGGCCAGGTCGACTGGACCGCATTGTTCGCCCCATTCGCGCCGCGGCGCGTCGCACTGCCCACCTACGCCTTCGAGCGGCGGTCGTACTGGCCGAAGGGCCGCATCGGCGCGGGCGACCTCGCCGCTGCCGGGTTGGGCGCCGCCGGGTTGGGCGCTGCTGATCACCCGCTGCTGGCCGCTGCGGTGTCGCTCGCGGCGGGCGACGGCGTGCTGCTCACCGGCAGGCTGTCCGCGACCACCCACGGCTGGCTCGCCGAACACCGGGTGGCGGGCAGCGTCCTGCTGCCCGGCACCGCGTTCGTGGAGCTGGCGGTCCGCGCGGGCGAGCAGGTCGGCTGCCGCGGCCTCGCCGAGCTGACCCTGCACAGCCCGCTGGTGCTGCCCGAGCGCGGCGCGGTTCACCTCCAGGTGAGCGTCGGCCCGCCCCGCGAGGACGCCGCCCGCGCCGTGGAGATCCACAGCCGTGTCGTCGGCGGCGAGACCGAGTGGGTGCGCCACGCGGTGGGCCTGCTGACCGACGACCTCCCCGCCGAGCCGTTCGACCTCGCCGCCTGGCCCCCGCCCGGCGCCCAGCCGGTCGACCTCGGCGGGTTCTACGCGGCGGCCGAGGCCGAGGGCTTCCACTACGGGCCGGTGTTCCAGGGCCTGCGCGCGGCCTGGCGCTCGGGCGAGGAGATCTTCGCCGAGGTCGAGCTGCCCGAGTCCGCCCGGCGCGACGCCGCCGGGTTCGGGCTGCACCCCGCGCTGCTGGACGCCGCCCTGCACCCCACCGGGCTGGCGCCGGACCAGGCGGGCATGCCCTTCGCCTGGACCGGTGTCCGCCTCCACGCCACGGGCGCCGCGGCGCTGCGGGTGCGGATCACGCCCGCCGCGTCCGGCGGGTACGCGCTGCGCCTCGCCGACGGCACCGGTGCGCCCGTCGCCTCGGTCGAGTCGCTCGTCCTGCGCCCGGTCAGCGCGGGCGGGCCGCGCACGGCCGACTCGCTGTTCGCCGTCGAGTGGATCCCGGTGACGGCCACCGGGGCTGTCGACCTGCCGGTCCACCGGTTCGACGAGGTGGACGGCGTGGACCCGGCGGGCGCGGACGCGGTGGTCGTGCACCGGATCACCGAGTCCGGCTCGGTGCGGGAGACCGCGCACCAGGTGTTGTCGGTCGTGCAGACGTGGCTCGCCGACGAGCGGTTCGGGGGCTCTCGGCTCGTGCTGGTCTCCCGGGGGGCTGTCGTGGCCCGCCCGGGTGACGTCGTCACCGACCTCGCCGCCGCCGGGGCGTGGGGCCTGGTCCGGTCCGCCCAGTCGGAGCACCCCGGCCGGTTCGTGCTGGTCGACGTGGACGACGACGCCGCGCTCGACCTGCCGTCGGTGCTCGCGCTGGACGAGCCCCAGGTCGCGGTCCGCGGCGGCGAGGTCGTGGTGCCGCGCCTGGTGCGCGCGTCCGCGACGCAGGCGCTGAGCGTCCCCGACGCCCGGCAGTGGCGGCTCGACGTGGACGGCGAGGGCGCCCTGGAACACCTCGTGCTCCGCGAGACCGAGCCGTGCGCCGAACTCGGCCCCGGCCAGGTGCGGGTCGCGGTCCGCGCGGCGGGCGTCAACTTCCGCGACGTCCTCATCGCCCTCGGCAGCTACCCCGAGGCCGCCCTCATGGGCTCGGAGGCGGCGGGCGTCGTGCTGGAGGTCGGCGACGGCGTCACCGACCTGGTCCCGGGAGACCGGGTGTTCGGGCTGTTCGCGGGCGCGTTCGGGCCGGTCGCCGTGACCGACCGGCGATTCCTCGCTCCCGTGCCCGCCGACTGGTCCTTTGTGGACGCTGCTTCGGTGCCGATGGCGTTCCTGACCGCCTATTACGCGCTGGTGGACTTGGCCGGGTTGCGCTCGGGCGAGTCCGTGCTGGTCCACGCGGCGGCGGGCGGGGTCGGTATGGCCGCGGTGCAGATCGCCCGCCACCTCGGCGCCGATGTGTTCGCCACGGCCAGCGCGGGCAAGTGGGCGGCCGTGCGGGAACTTGGCGTGCCGCTGGACCGGCTCGCCTCCTCCCGGGACCTCGACTTCGCCCGCCAGTTCCGCGGGCACGGCGTCGACGTGGTCCTCAACGCGCTGACCGGCGAGTTCATCGACGCCTCGGTGGACCTGCTCACCCCCGGCGGCCGGTTCCTGGAGATGGGCAAGGCCGACCTGCGCGAGGCCGACCGGTACCCGCGCATCCGCTACCGGGCGTTCGACCTCGGCGAGGCCGGGCCCGACCGCGTGCAGGAAATGCTGGCCGCGCTGCTCGACCTGTTCGCCAAGGGCGTCCTGCGCCCGCTGCCGACCCGGGCGTGGGACGTGCGCGAGGCCGTGCCCGCGTTCCGGTTCATCGGGCAGGGCAGGCACATCGGCAAGAACGTCCTCACCATCCCGCGCCCGCTCGACCCGAACGGCACCGTGCTCATCACCGGCGGCACCGGGGTCCTCGGCGGCCTGCTCGCCCGGCACCTCGTCGCCCGGCACGGCGTGCGGCACCTGGTCCTCACGGGCCGCTCGGGCGTCGCCGACCTCGCGGGCATCGACGCCGACGTGCGGGTCATCGCCTGCGACCTGACCGACCGGGCCGCCGTCGCCGACCTGCTCGCCTCCGTGCCCGCCGACCACCCGCTGACCGCGGTGGTGCACGCCGCTGGGGTGGTCGACGACGGCATCGTCGAATCGCTCACCCCGCACCGGGTCGACGCGGTGTTCGCCCCGAAGGCGGACGCCGCGCTCACCCTGCACGAGCTGACCGCCGACCTCGACCTCGCCTGGTTCGTCCTCTACTCCTCGGCCGCGGCCACCTTCGGCTCGCCCGGCCAGGCCAACTACGCCGCCGCCAACGCGGTCCTCGACGGGCTCGCTTCACAGCGCCGCGCGCTCGGCCTCCCGGCGGCCTCGCTGGGCTGGGGGCTGTGGGCCAGGGAAAGCACGATCAGCGCGGGCCTGGACCGCGCAGGCCTCGCCCGCATCGGCGGCGCGCTGTCCGTCGAGCAGGGCATGGCGCTGTTCGACTCGGCGCTGTCCTGCGGCCTCGGGCACGCGGTGCCGATCCGGCTGGACCTGGCGGCGCTGCGCAACCGGACTCCGGTGCCCGCGCTGCTGCGCGGCCTGGTGCGCGCCCCGCTGCGGCGGGCCGCCCACGGCGGCCAGTCCCTCGCCCAGCGCGTGGCAGGTCTGCCCGAGGCGGAGCGCAGGCGCCTGCTCGTGGACCTGGTCCGCGCCGAGGCCGCCGCCGCCCTGGGGCACTCGTCGTCGGCGGCGGTCGAGCCGGGGAAGGCGTTCAAGGATCTGGGGTTCGACTCGCTGACCTCGGTGGAGTTGCGCAACCGGGTCAACTCCGCCACCGGTCTGCGGTTGCCCACGACGCTGGTGTTCGACCACCCGTCGCCCGCCGCGCTGGCCGAGCACCTGCTGGGCGAACTCATCGGGGGGCGGACGGCGGTGCCGGTGGCGCTGCCCGCCGCCGCCACCGACGACGACCTCATCGCGATCGTCGGGATGAGCTGCCGGTTCCCCGGCGGGATCGACTCGCCGGAAGACCTCTGGCGGCTGGTGGTCTCCGAGACCGACACCGTGGGGGAGTTCCCGGCGGACCGGGGCTGGGACCTCGACTCGCTCTACGACCCCGACCCGGACCAGCCGGGCACCAGCTACGCCCGCGCGGGCGGCTTCCTGCGCGACGCCGCCGAGTTCGACGCGGGGCTGTTCGGGATTTCGCCGCGTGAGGCACTGGCGATGGACCCGCAGCAGCGCCTCTTGTTGGAGGCGGCCTGGGAGGTCTTCGAGCGGGCCGGGATCGACCCCCGGTCGGTGCGCGGCAGCAAGGCCGGGGTGTTCGTCGGGGTCGCGGCTTCCGGCTACGGCGCGGGAATCCGGCTCCCGGAAGGAGTCGAGGGGCACTACCTGACCGGCAGCTCCACCAGCGTCGCTTCAGGCCGGATCGCCTACGCCTTCGGGTTGGAGGGGCCTGCGGTGACGGTGGACACGGCGTGTTCGTCGTCGTTGGTGGCGCTGCACTTGGCGGTTCAGGCGGTGCGCGGTGGTGAGTGTTCGATGGCGTTGGCCGGTGGGGCGACGGTGATGGTGACTCCGGGGATCTTCACGGAGTTCAGCAGGCAGCGCGGGTTGGCCGTGGACGGCCGCTGCAAGTCGTTCGCCTCGGCCGCTGACGGCACCGGGTGGTCTGAAGGTGTCGGTGTGCTGCTCGTGGAGCGGCTGTCCGACGCTGTCCGCCAAGGGCACCGGGTCCTGGCTGTGGTTCGTGGTTCTGCGGTGAACCAGGATGGTGCGTCGAATGGGTTGACGGCGCCGAATGGTCCGTCGCAGCAGCGGGTGATCCGGGCCGCTCTTGACAGTGCTGGTCTGCGTGCGGCTGATGTGGATGTGGTGGAGGCGCACGGCACTGGTACCGCGCTGGGTGATCCGATTGAGGCGCAGGCTGTTCTGGCGACGTATGGGCAGGATCGTGAGCGGCCGTTGTGGCTGGGGTCGGTCAAGTCCAACATCGGGCACGCGCAGGCTGCGGCTGGGGTTGCGGGGCTCATCAAGATGGTGATGGCGATGCGGCATGGAGTTCTGCCGCGCACCCTGCACGTTGACGAGCCGTCGTCGCATGTGGACTGGTCGGTCGGGGCGGTGGAGCTGTTGACCGAGGCGCGGCCGTGGGAGTCGCTGGGGCGGCCCCGCCGGGCCGGGGTGTCGTCCTTCGGGGTCAGCGGCACCAATGTGCACCTGATCGTCGAGGAGTTCGCCGCGCGGGCCGCGTCGGTCGAGCCGGTCGAGGTTCCCGCCGTGGTGCCGCTGGTGGTGTCGGCACGGTCCGAGGCCGCTTTGCGGGCGCAGGTGCGGCGGGTGCGTGAGCTGTCCAAATCCCCGGTGGACGTGGCCCACTCGCTGGCGACCACCAGGGCCGCGCTGGAGCACCGGGCCGTTCTCCTGGGGGACGACCTCGTTGAGGGCTCCGTCGAATCGGGTGGACTGGCGTTCCTGTTCACCGGTCAGGGTTCGCAGCGGGTCGGGATGGGCCGTGGGCTCGCCGAGTCGTTCCCGGTGTTCGCCGCCGCTCTGGACGAGATCACGGCGAGGTTCGAGCGGGTTCCGTTTGATGATGAGGAGTTGCTGAACCAGACCGAGGGTGCGCAGGCGGCGATCTTCGCGCTGGAGGTCGCCCAATTCCGGCTGCTGGAGTCCTGGGGTGTCATTCCGGACTTCCTGCTGGGGCATTCGATTGGTGAGATCGCGGCCGCGCATGTCGCGGGTGTTCTGTCCCTTGAGGACGCTTGCGCGTTGGTGGCGGCGCGGGGTCGGTTGATGCAGGCGTTGCCCGCTGGTGGAGCGATGCTGGCGGTGGAGGCCACTGAGTCTGAGGTGCCGGAGGGCATTGATATCGCTGCTGTCAACAGCCTCACATCGCTGGTGGTCTCAGGTGATGAGGATGAGATCGCGGCGCTGGAAGCCGTGTGGCGGGCTGAGGGTCGGCGGGTGAAGCGGCTGGTGGTGTCGCACGCGTTTCACTCGCGGCTGATGGAGCCGATGCTGGCGGAGTTCGCCACGGTCGCCGAGTCATTGACTTACCACGAGCCGCGTATCCCGATGCTGGGTGCGGTGACCGAGGCTGGGTACTGGGTGCGGCAGGTGCGGGAGACCGTGCGGTTCGCCGACGGGGTCCGGCAGCTGCGGGAGCGGGGTGTCACCCGCTTCATCGAGCTGGGACCGGACGCGGCGCTCTCCGCGCACGTGGAGAACGCCGTCGCCGTTCTGCGCCGCGACCGGGACGAGGCCACCACCCTGCTCACCGCCGTCAGCGCGGCCTGGGTGCGGGGGACCGACGTCGACTGGGCGCGCGTGGTCCCCGGCGGGCGGGTCGTGGACCTGCCGACCTACCCGTTCCAGCGGGAGCGGTACTGGCTGGAGCCCGCCCGCCCCGCGGCCGAGACCGACCCCGCCGAGGAGCGCTTCTGGACGGCCGTCGAGTCCGGTGACGTCGACTCGGTCGCCGACACCCTCGGGCTGCCGACCGACGAGGGCCTGCACGCGGTCCTGCCCGCCCTGTCCGGCTGGCGCAAGGACCGCCGGGACCGCTCCGCGCTCGACAGCTGGCGCTACCGCGTGTCCTGGCAGCCCGTGCCCGACCCCCAGGGCGCCGTCACGGGCACCTGGCTGGTGGTCGGCGGTGACGACGACGTCGCGCGGGCGCTGCGCTTGGCCGGTGCCGAGGTCGTCCGCACCCCGACGGCCATCCCCGGTGAGTGGGCGGGCGTGGTGTCCACCCTGGACGCCGCCGCCACCGTCGACCTGATCAAGGCCGGGCTCGACGCGCCCGTGTGGTGCGTGACCCGGGGTGCGGTGTCGGTCGGCCGCTCCGACCCGCTCACCGACCCCGACCAGGCGATGGTGTGGGGGCTCGGCCGCGTCGCCGCCTTGGAGCACCCACGGCGCTGGGGCGGGCTGGTCGACCTGCCCGAGCAGGTCGACGACCGGGCCGCCGCCCGCTTCGCCGCCGTGCTGGCGAGCGGTGTCGAGGACCAGGTGGCGATCCGGGGTTCCGGGGTGTTCGCGCGCAGGCTGCGCCGGGCCGCCCCCGCGACCGGCAGGCCCGCCCGGTGGACGCCGTCCGGGGCGGTGCTGGTGACCGGCGGCACGGGCGCGCTCGGCGCCAGGGCCGCCCGCTGGCTGGTCTCCCGGGGGGCCACCCGCCTGGTGCTGGCCAGCCGCTCCGGAATGGCCGCCGCCGGGGCCCAGGACCTGGCCGACGACCTGGCCGGGCTGGGCGCCGACGTCACCATCGCCGCCTGCGATGTGGCCGACCGGGACGCGCTGGCCGGGCTGCTGTCCCAGCACCCGGTGACCGCCGTCATCCACGCGGCGGGCGTGGACGACGGGGCGCCGATCGCCGAGCTGGACGCCGAGGCGTTCGCCGCCGCCCTGCGCGCGAAGGTCTCCGGAGCCCGGCATCTGGACGAGCTGCTGCCAGACGCCGAGGCGTTCGTGCTGTTCTCCTCGATCGCCGGGGTGTGGGGCAGTGGCGGGCAGGGCGCTTACGCTGCGGCGAACGCCTATCTGGACGCGCTCGCGCAGCGGCGCAGGACCCAAAGGCGCGCGGCGACATCGGTGGCCTGGGGTCCGTGGGCCGACGGTGGCATGGCCTCGGGCGAGGCCGCCGACTACCTGCGGCGGCGCGGACTGCGGGCGCTGCCGCCCGAGCGGGCGGTCACCGCGCTGGCGCAGGCCGTTGACGCCGGTGAGACCTGCCTGACCGTGGCCGACGTGGACTGGTCCCGGTTCGCCGCGTCCTTCACCTCGACCCGGCCCAGCCGCCTCCTCGGCGACCTGACCCGTGCGCAGGAGCCCGCCGGCACACAGCGGCCCGCCGCCGAACGCACGCGCGACCTGCCCGACCTGGTCCGCCGCAGCGTCGCCGCCGTGCTCGGCCACGCCGACTCGCGGGGTTTCGCCGCCACCACCCCGTTCGCCGATCTCGGGTTCGACTCGCTGACCGCCGTCGACCTGCGCAACCGCCTCGCCAGGGCCACCGGCCTCGACCTGCGCACCACCCTGGTGTTCGACCACCCGAACGCCGCCGCGCTCGCCGACCACCTCCGCGCCCTGCTCGTCGGCACCCTTCCGCGGGACACCCCTGCCGGCATCGCGGCAGGCCACGACGACCCGATCGCCATTGTCGGGATGAGCTGCAGGCTGCCCGGCGGGGTCGCCTCGCCGGAGGACCTGTGGCGGCTGGTCAGCTCCGGCGCCGACGCCATCGGCGGCTTCCCGGCCGACCGGGGCTGGGACCTGTCCGGGCTCGACCCCGACGTCGCCCGCCTCGGCGGCTTCCTCCACGACGCGACCGACTTCGACGCCGACCTGTTCGGGATCTCCCCGCGCGAGGCCACGGCGATGGACCCCCAGCAGCGGCTGCTGCTCGAAGCGGGCTGGGAGGTGTTCGAGCGGGCCGGGATCGCCCCGCACGCCCTGCGCGGCAGCAGCACCGGCGTGTTCGTCGGGGCCTCCAACTCCGGCTACGGCAGCACCACCGGCGTTCCCGCCGAGCTGGCCGGGCACCTGATCACCGGCAGCGCGAACAGCGTCATCTCCGGCAGGCTCGCCTACACCTTCGGCCTGGAAGGCCCGGTGCTCACCGTCGACACGGCGTGCTCGTCGTCGCTGGTCGCCCTGCACCTGGCGGCGAAGGCGCTGCGCGACGGCGAGTGCGACCTGGCCGTCGCGGGCGGCGTGGCGGTGCTGCCGACGCCGGTGGCGTTCGCCGAGTTCGGCAGGCAGGGCGGGCTCGCCGCCGACGGCCGCTGCAAGGCGTTCGCCGCGAGCGCCGACGGCACCGGCTGGTCGGAGGGCGTCGCCGTGCTGCTCGTGGAGCGGCTGTCCGACGCCCGCCGCAACGGGCACGACGTGCTCGCCATCGTGCGCGGCACCGCCATGAACGCCGACGGCGCCTCGAACGGGCTGACCGCTCCCAACGGCCCCGCGCAGCAGCGGGTGATCCGGCACGCCCTGGCCGACGCGGGCCTGGCGCCCGGTGACATCGACGCCGTCGAGGCGCACGGCACCGGAACGGCCCTCGGCGACCCGATCGAGGCGTCGGCGTTGTTGGCGGTGTACGGGCAGGGTCGGGATCGTCCACTGTGGTTGGGCTCGTTGAAGTCGAACATCGGTCACACGCAGGCGGCGTCGGGGCTGGCCGGTGTGATCAAGATGGTGCAGGCCATGCGGCACGGCGTCCTGCCCCGCACCCTGCACGCCGAGGACCCGACACCCCACGTGGACTGGGCCTCCGGCGCGGTCTCCCTGCTCGTCGGCGACGAGGAGTGGGCCGGTGGTGACCGGCCGCGCCGCGCGGGCGTGTCGTCCTTCGGGATCAGCGGCACCAACGCCCACGTCGTCATCGAGGCCGCCGAGCCCGCCGAGGCCCCCGCGCCCCAGGCCGGACCAGACGGACCGGTTCCCCTGGTGCTCTCCGCCCGGACCGCCGATGCCCTGCGCGCCCAGGCCGACCGCCTCCGCGCCGCTCTGGGCAGTGCCACCCTGAGCGCCGCCCGACCGGTCGACATCGGGTACTCGCTCGCGGCAGGCCGCGCCGCGCTCGACCACCGCGCCGTCGTCTTCGGCGCCAGCGTCGAGGAGTTGAGCGGCGCGCTTGCCGCCCTCGCGGCGGGCGGTGGCGGAGCGGACACCCATCGCGGCGTCGCCTCTCACGGCCGGGTGGCCTACCTGTTCGCCGGGCAGGGAGCGCAGCGCGCGGGCATGGGCCGCGAGCTGTACCGGGCGTTCCCGGTCTTCGCCGACGCGCTCGACGCCGTGTGCGCCCGGCTCGACACCGACCTCGACCACCCGCTGCGCACCGTCCTGTTCGCCGACCCGGGGACCCCGGAGGCGGAACTGCTGGACCAGACCGTGTTCACCCAGGCCGCGCTGTTCACCTTCGAGGTCGCGCTGTTCCGGCTCATGGAGTCCTGGGGGATGCGCCCGGACCTGCTGCTCGGCCACTCCATCGGCGAGGTGGCCGCCGCGCACGTCGCGGACGTGCTCTCGCTGGACGACGCGTGCGCGCTGGTGTCCGCGCGCGGCAGGCTCATGCAGGCGCTGCCCCCGGGCGGGGCCATGCTCGCGGTCGACCTCGGCGAGCCGCAGGTCACCGAACTGCTCGCCGGGCGCGCCGACGCCGTGGGCATCGCCGCGGTCAACGGACCCGAGTCGGTCGTGGTCTCCGGCGACGAGGACGTGATCGTCGAACTGGAGATCACCTGCCGCGCGGCGGGCCGCAAGGCCACGCGGCTGCGGGTCTCGCACGCGTTCCACTCGCCGAGGATGGACGCCATGCTGGCCGAGTTCGCCTCGGTCGTCGGCACCCTCGCGTTCCACCCGCCCACCGTGCCGATCGTGTCCAACGTGACCGGCGGGCTCATCGACCCCGACGTGATCACCACGGCCGACTACTGGGTGCGGCACGTGCGCGCCGCGGTCCGCTTCGCCGACGGCGTCACCACCCTGCGCGACGCGGGCGCGACGACGCTGGTCGAACTCGGCCCGGACGGCGTGCTCACCGCTCTGGCTCGGCGCTGCGCCGACCTCACGGCGATCCCGGCGCAGCGGACCGCCAGGCCCGAGGTGCGGACCCTGCTCGACGCCGTCGCCGCCGCCCACGTCCGCGGGGTCGCGGTGGACTGGGCGCCGCTGCTCGCCGCGTGGGGCGGCAGGCGGGTCGACCTGCCGACCTACCCGTTCCAGCGGCAGCGCTACTGGATGGAGTCCGACACCCCGGCCGCCGACCCGGGCGAGGTCCGCTTCTGGGCCGCGGTGGACTCCGGCGACGTCGACGCGGTGGCGCGCACGCTGCGCACGGACCCCGCCGGGATGGACCGGGTGCTGCACGCGCTGTCGGCGTGGCGTCGCGGTCGCCGTGCGCGATCCACTGTGGACGGGTGGCGGCATCGCGTCGTGTGGCGGCCGGTGAGCGGCGGGAACGCGGTCTTGTCGGGGACCTGGCTCGCGGTCGGGTGCGACGACGCTGTGCGGCAGGCGCTGCTCGACGGGGGCGCGGGCGTCGTTGCCGTGGACGCGGTGGCCGAGGCTCCCCAGGGCGACTACGCCGGGGTGCTGGCGGAGGTGTCCGCGCTCGACCTCGTGGCGCTGCTCCGGGCCGGGATCGGGGCTCCGGTGTGGTGCGTGACTCGGGGTGCGGTGCCGGTGGGTGATGTGGACGTGGTGCCGGATGGCGCGTTGGTGTGGGGGCTGGGGCGGGTCGCGGCGTTGGAGTGCCCGGGTGCGTGGGGTGGGTTGATCGATCTGCCCGAGGTTCTGGACGAGCGGGCCGCCGCCGGGCTGGTGGGGGTGCTGGCGGACGGGTCGGAGGACCAGGTCGCGGTCCGGCCATCTGGGGTGTTCGCCCGGCGGCTGGTGCCCGCTCCGGCTGGTGATGACGTCGTGCCCGAGTGGGTGCCGTCGGGGCCGGTGCTGGTGACCGGTGGCACGGGGGCGTTGGGTGCTCATGTCGCTCGGTGGTTGGCCGGGCGGGGTGCGCGCAGGCTGGTGTTGGTGAGCAGGCGTGGTCCGGATGCGCCTGGTGCTGTGGAGTTGGTGGGGGAGCTTGGGGAGTTGGGTGTTGAGGCGGTGGTGGTGGCCTGTGATGTGGCTGATCGGGAGTCGTTGGCGGGGGTGCTTTCGGAGCACCCGGTTGCCGCTGTCGTGCACACGTCGGGCCTCGACCGGCCTGCCCGCCTCGCCGACCTGACTGAGGCGGATTTCGCTGAGGTGTTGGCGGCGAAGGTGGTTGGTGCTCGGCATCTTGATGAGTTGTTGCCTGGTGTTGAGGCGTTTGTGGTGTTCTCCTCGATTGCCGGGGTGTGGGGCAGTGGTGGGCAGGCCGCCTACTCCGCCGCCAATGCCTACCTCGATGCTCTTGTGGAGTCCCGGCGCGGACGAGGGCTGAGCGGGACGTCGGTGGCGTGGGGTCCGTGGGCCGGGGCGGGGATGCTCGGTGATTCGAAGGATGCCGAGGAGTATTTCCGGCGTCGTGGACTTGTCGGTATGGACCCGGTGTTGGCGGTCGCCGCTTTGGGTGGTGCGGTGGACCGTGGCGAGGCGTGTGTGGCGGTCGCTGATGTCGAGTGGGAGCGGTTCGCCGCCGCGTTCACCGCTGCCCGGCCGAGCCCCCTGCTGGCGGAACTGGTCACCAGGGCTGAACCACTGATGACCGACGACGCGCCGGAGTTGGCCGCCCGGCTTGCCCACCACACGCCCGCCGAACGCACGCGAGCCCTGTGCGCGGTGATCCGCGCCGAAGCCGCGGTCATCCTCGGACACGGCGATCCCGTCGCGCTCGACGTCGACCGGCCTTTCCGTGATTTGGGTTTTGATTCGTTGACGGCGGTGGAGTTGCGGGATCGGTTGGTGGTGGCGACTGGGCTTGTCCTGCCCGCGAGTCTCGTGTTCGACTACCCGACCGCGACCGTCCTCGCCGAGCACCTGTCCGGGCAGCTCACAGGCGTCGGGACCGACGCCCCAGCAGCCCCCGTCACCCTCGCCGCCACCGATGAGCCGATCGTGATTGTGGGGATGAGTTGTCGTTTTCCGGGTGGGGTGGATTCGCCGGAGGCGTTGTGGGATTTGGTGTCTTCGGGTGGGGATGTGATGGGGTCGTTCCCGGCCGACCGTGGCTGGGACCTCGATGCCCTGTTCGACAGCGACCCTGACACCGTCGGCACGTCCTACGTCCACGTCGGCGGGTTCCTCGACGGCGCGGCGGACTTCGATGCGGGGCTGTTCGGGATCTCTCCTCGGGAGGCCACTGCGATGGACCCGCAGCAGCGGTTGTTGTTGGAGTCGACGTGGGAGGTGTTCGAGCGGGCGGGGGTTGATCCTCGGTCGTTGCGGGGGAGTCGGACGGGGGTGTTCACGGGCACCAACGGGCAGGACTACGCCCGGTTGTCGGTCATCGCCTCCGACGCCCGGGAAGGTCACGTCGCGACCGGTGCTGCGGCCAGCGTGATGTCCGGTCGCGTCGCGTACGCGTTCGGGCTGGAGGGCCCGGCGGTCACGGTGGACACGGCGTGTTCGTCTTCCCTGGTGGCGTTGCACCTGGCTGTGCAGGCGCTGCGGGCGGGGGAGTGCTCGCTGGCGGTGGCGAGCGGTGTCACGGTGATGGCGACCCCTGGGGCGTTCGTGGAGTTCAGCAGGCAGCGCGGCCTCGCGTCGGACGGCCGGTGCAAGCCCTTCGCTGATGGGGCCGACGGCACCGCGTGGTCCGAGGGCGTCGGCGTGCTGTTGGTGGAGCGGCTGTCCGACGCGCGGCGCAATGGGCACCGCGTGTTGGCGGTGGTGCGCGGGTCGGCGGTGAACCAGGACGGCGCGTCCAACGGGCTCACCGCGCCGAACGGACCGTCTCAGCAGAGGGTGATCCGGCAGGCGCTGGGGGCGGCGGGCATCGACGCCCGGGACGTGGATGTGGTGGAGGCGCACGGAACCGGCACCCGGCTGGGCGACCCGATCGAGGCGCAGGCTTTGTTGGCCACCTACGGTCAGGGTCGGGACGAGCCGTTGTGGTTGGGGTCGGTGAAGTCGAATATTGGTCATACGCAGGCGGCTGCGGGTGTGGCTGGCGTGATCAAAATGGTGCAGGCGATGCGGTCCGGTGTGCTGCCGCGAACGGTTCACGTGGACCAGCCCTCGTCCCAGGTGGACTGGTCGACTGGTGCCGTGTCGCTGTTGACCGAGGCGCGGCCGTGGGAGCCGGACGGCCGCCCCCGGCTAGCCGGGGTGTCGTCGTTCGGGATGAGCGGCACCAACGCCCACGTCATCATCGAGGAAGCGCCCGCGACCGAACCGGTAAGTGATCCCGTCGCTGACGCTCCGGTTGTGCCACTGGTGGTCTCGGCGCAGTCTGCTACAGGTTTGGCCGCCCAGGTCGACCAGATCAAGTCCTACCTGGATAGTCACCCGGCGGTCCGGTCGGCGGATGTCGGTTTGTCGTTGGCGACGACCCGGGCCGGGTTGGAGCATCGTGCTGTGTTGCTCGGGGAGTCGGTGCTTCAGGGGTCCATCACTGAGGGTCGTACGGCTTTCCTGTTCACCGGTCAGGGTTCGCAGCGGGTCGGTATGGGCCGTGGGCTCTACGAATCGTTCCCGGTGTTCGCCGCTGCTCTGGATGAGGTGACCGCGCGGTTCGAGCGGGTTCCGTTCGATGATCAGGAGCTGCTGAACCAGACGGAGGGTGCCCAGACGGCGATTTTTGCCCTGGAAGTGGCGTTGTTTCGTCTAATGGAGTCGTGGGGTGTGACGCCGGACTTTGTGTTGGGGCATTCGATTGGTGAGATCGCGGCTGCGCATGTCGCGGGTGTGCTGTCCCTTGAGGATGCCTGTGCGTTGGTCGCGGCCCGGGGTCGCCTGATGCAGGCGCTGCCGTCGGGTGGGGCGATGCTGGCGGTTGAGGGCACTGAGGCTGACGTGCCCGCTGGCATCGATATCGCGGCGGTCAACAGCCCGACGTCACTGGTGGTGTCGGGGGCTGAGGATGAGATCGCGGCGCTGGAGGCCGCGTGGCGGGCCGAGGGCCGTCGGGTGAAGCGGCTCGTTGTGTCGCACGCGTTCCACTCGCGGTTGATGGAGCCGATGTTGGCGGAGTTCGCCACGGTCGCCGAGTCGTTGACCTATCACGAGCCGCGTATTCCGATGTTCGGTGCGGTGACCGATCCGGGGTACTGGGTGCGGCAGGTGCGGGGGACCGTGCGGTTCGCTGACGGCGTCACAGCGCTGCGCGACCAGGGTGTCACGTCGTTCGCCGAACTCGGTCCGGACCCCGTCCTGTCGGCGCACGTCGAGGACGCGGTTCCCGTGTTGCGCGGCGGTCGGGACGAGGTCGCGACGTTGCTCGGGGCTGTGGGGGCGGTGTGGACGCGGGGTGTGGCCGTTGACTGGGCTGCGGTTTTTGGTACGTGGGGGGCTCGGGTTGTGGAGGTGCCGACTTATGCCTTCCAGCGTGAGCGGTACTGGGCGGCGGTCCAGGAGCCGTTGTTGGGCGCTCCGGTGCCGCTGGCTTCCGGTGACGGGGCGGTGGCGACTGGGCGGTTGTCGGTGTCGGCGCAGCCGTGGCTCGCGGATCACGTGGTGGCGGGGCAGGTGGTGGTGCCGGGGACCGCGCTGGTTGAGCTGGCACTGAGGTTCGGGTACCCGCAGGTGACCGAGCTGACCATGGAGTCGCCGCTCGTCCTGCCCGACCGGGGTGCCGTCCAGGTCCAGGTGACGGTGTCCGGCGATCAGGCGGTCGGGGTCTACGCCCGGCCGGACCGCGCCGACGCGCCGTGGACCCGGCACGCGACCGGGTTCGTGGCCGACACCCCGGCTCCCGGCCGGCCGTTCGACCTGGCCGCCTGGCCGCCCGCCGATGCGGAGCCGGTCGCCACCGATGACCTCTACGACCGCCTGTCCGACGTCGGTCTTCACTATGGGCCGGGGTTCCGGGGGCTGCGGTCGGTGTGGCGCGCGGGTGGTGAGGTGTTCGCTGAGGTGGTGTTGCCTGATCTTGTTCTGGCGTCAGGGTTTGGTGTGCACCCGGCGTTGTTGGACGCGGCGCTGCACGCGATCGCCGCGAGCGGCCTCATCGGCGACGGCGTGCCCCGGGTGCCGTTCTCGTGGTCCGGCGTGACGCTGCACGCGACGGGTGCTGCCTCGGTGCGGGTGCGCCTGGCCTCCGTCGGGGCGGACGCGGTGCGGGTGGACACCTGGGACCACACCGGGGCGCCGGTGCTTTCCGTCGACTCGCTGGTGCTGCGACCGGTCTCCGCTGATGCCTCCACCCAGGTCGCGGACGCGCTGCTGGCACTGGAATGGGTGCCCGTGGAGCCGTCCACGGCGACGGGCCACCCGGAGGTGGTGTGGCTGCCGACCGGGTCCGTGCGGGAAGTCACCTGCTGGGCGCTGGGAACGGTGCGGGAGCGGTTGGCCTCCGGTGCCGGTGAACCGCTGGTGCTGGCGTCACGGGGTGCGGTCGCGGTCGGCCCCGAGGAGTCGGTGTCGGATCTGGCCGCCGCTGCGGCCTGGGGCCTGGTGCGGTCGGCGCAGTCGGAGCACCCGGGCCGGTTCGTCCTAATCGACGTGGACGACTCGCCGCTGGACGCGGTGGCCGGGCTGCTCGCCTCGGGCGAGCCACAAGCGGCGGTTCGCGGCGGTGAGGTCTTGGTGCCCCGGCTGGTGCGAGCCACCCCCCTGCCGCTGCCGGACCACCTCGCCTGGCGGCTCGACGCGCTAGAGCAGGGCTCGCTGGAAAACCTGGCCCCCGTGGAGTTGGAACCTGCGGTCTTGGGACCGCTGGATGTCCGCCTGGAAGTCCGCGCCGCTGGGGTGAACTTCCGGGACGTGCTGATCGCCTTGGGCACCTACCCGGAGGCCGCCCTGATGGGTTCGGAAGCCTCCGGTGTGGTGGTCGAGGTCGGGTCTGATGTGGTTGACCTGGTGCCTGGCGACCGGGTGTTGGGTCTGGTGTCGGGTGGGTTCGGGCCGCAGGCGGTGACGGATCGCAGGCTTGTGGCGCCAATGCCTCCGGGGTGGTCGTTCGCTGAGGCGGCGTCGGTGCCGATGGCGTTCCTGACCGCGTACTACGCGCTGGTCGATCTGGCCGGACTGCGCTCGGGTGAGTCGGTGTTGGTGCACGCCGCTGCCGGAGGCGTGGGGATGGCGGCCACCCAGGTGGCCCGTCATCTCAGTGCGGAGGTGTGGGGGACCGCCAGCCCAAGCAAGTGGGTGGCCACAGGTTTGCCCGTGGAGCGACTGGCGTCGTCGCGGGACACCGGGTTCGCCGAGCGGTTCGACCAGGTGGACGTGGTGCTGAACTCCCTGACGGGCGAGTTCATCGACGCCTCCTTCGGCCTGCTCCGGCCTGGTGGCCGGTTCATCGAGATGGGCAAGGCGGATCTGCGGACACCGCACGGTGTCGCTTACCGCGCGTTCGACCTGAGTGAGGCTGGTCATGACCGGCTTCAGGAGATGTTGGTCGAGTTGCTGGGCCTGTTCGAGCGAGGAGCACTGCGGCTGCCGCCCGTTCGGGCCTGGGACATCCGGGACGCGAAGTCGGCGTTCCGGTTCATCCGCCAGGGCAAGCACGTCGGGAAGAACGTGCTCACGATGCCGCGCGCGCTCGACCCCGACGGCACCGTCCTGATCACCGGCGGGACCGGCGTCCTCGGGGGCCTGCTGGCCGAGCACCTGGTCACCTCGCACGGCGTGCGGCGGCTGGTGTTGCTCAACCGCAGCGGCGGACCGGTCCCCGACCTCGACGCCGATGTCCGCGTGGTGGCCTGCGACGTGGCTGACCGGGACGCGCTGGCGGCGGTGCTGGCCGAGATCCCGGCCGAACACCCGTTGACGGGTGTGGTGCACGCGGCGGGCGTGGTCGATGACGGCTTGGTCGAGGCCATGACACCGGCACGGATCGACACCGTCTTCGCCCCGAAGGTGGACGCGGTCCTCGCCCTGCACGAGCTGACCGCCGATCTTGACCTGGCGATGTTCGCGCTCTACTCCTCGGCGTCGGCGTTGTTCGGCACGCCTGGTCAGGCCAACTACGCCGCCGCCAACGCCGTGCTCGACGGGCTCGCCCACCAGCGGCGGGCAGCTGGATTGCCCGCGCTGGCCTTGGGCTGGGGGCTGTGGGAGCAAGCCAGCGCCATCAGCGGGGACCTCAGCGCCGTCGACCGGGCCCGGCTCGGGCCGCCGTTGTCCAGCGCGGACGGGCTCGCGCTGTTCGACTTGGCCCGCCGCAGCGGGTTGGCGTATGTCGTGCCGACCCGGCTCGGCGCGGGCAAGCACGCCACCGTCCCGCCGCTGCTGCGGAAGCTCCTCCGAGCGCCGATCCGCAAGGCTGCGGCAGGTGTCGGCTCGTCGTCGCTGGCGGACCGGGTCGCCGGGCTGCCCGTGGCGGAACGCACGCGGTTCTTGGTCGCGCTGGTCCGCGCCGAGGTCGCCACGGTTCTCGGGCACTCGTCGGGGGACACCGTCGAGCCGGGGAAGGCGTTCAAGGATCTCGGGTTCGACTCGCTGACCTCGGTCGAGCTGCGGAACCGGGTCAACTCCGCCACCGGTCTGCGGTTGCCCGCGACGCTGGTGTTCGACCACCCGACGCCCGCCGCGCTGGCCGAGCACCTGCTGGACGAACTCGTTGGCACGACTCGGGACCACGCCGTCCAGGTGCGCGGCCAGGACGACGACCCGGTCGTGATCGTCGGCATGAGCTGCCGCTACCCCGGCGGGATCGCCTCGCCCGAGGACCTGTGGCGGCTCGTGGCCTCCGGAGCGGACGCCATCGGCGCGTTCCCCACCGACCGGGGCTGGGACCTCCCCGCGCTGTTCCACCCCGCCCACGACCGCGTGGGCACGACCTACGCCCGGGAAGGCGGCTTCGTCCACGACGCGGCCGAGTTCGACGCGGGGCTGTTCGGTATCTCGCCGCGTGAGGCGTTGGCGATGGACCCGCAGCAGCGCCTGTTGTTGGAGGCGGCGTGGGAGGTGTTCGAGCGGGCCGGGGTTGATCCTCGGTCGGTGCGCGGCAGCAAGGCCGGGGTGTTCGTCGGGGTCGCCTCGTCCAACTACGGCATCGGGCTGCCGCTGTCGGGAGCGGTGGAGGAAGTCGAAGGACACCTGCTGACCGGCAGCGCGACCAGCGTCGCCTCGGGCCGGATCGCGTACGCGTTCGGTCTGGAAGGGCCTGCGGTGACGGTGGACACGGCGTGTTCGTCGTCGTTGGTGGCGCTGCACTTGGCGGTTCAGGCCGTTCGCAGCGGTGAGTGCTCCATGGCGTTGGCCGGTGGGGCGACGGTGATGGTGACTCCGGGCATCTTCACGGAGTTCAGCAGGCAGCGCGGGCTGGCTGCCGATGGCCGCTGCAAGTCCTTCGCCGCGAATGCGGACGGTACCGGGTGGTCCGAGGGTGTCGGCGTGCTGCTGGTCGAGCGGTTGTCGGATGCTCGGCGCAACGGACATGATGTCCTGGCTGTGGTTCGTGGTTCTGCGGTGAACCAGGATGGTGCGTCGAATGGGTTGACGGCGCCGAATGGTCCGTCGCAGCAGCGGGTGATCCGGGCCGCTCTTGACAGTGCTGGTCTGCGTGCGGCTGATGTGGATGTGGTGGAGGCGCACGGCACTGGTACCGCGCTGGGTGATCCGATTGAGGCGCAGGCTGTTCTGGCGACGTATGGGCAGGATCGTGAGCGGCCGTTGTGGCTGGGGTCGGTCAAGTCCAACATCGGGCACGCGCAGGCTGCGGCTGGGGTTGCGGGGCTCATCAAGATGGTGATGGCGATGCGGCATGGAGTTCTGCCGCGCACCCTGCACGTTGACGAGCCGTCGTCGCATGTGGACTGGTCGGTCGGGGCGGTGGAGCTGTTGACCGAGGCGCGGCCGTGGGAGACGCAGGGGCGGCCCCGCCGCGCGGGCGTGTCGTCCTTCGGGGTCAGCGGCACCAACGCGCACATCGTGCTGGAACAGGCGCCGTCTTCGGTCTCCCCGGCCGAGCGGGCCACCGCGCCGACTCCGGTGCCGTGGGTGCTCTCGGCCGGGTCGGCGAAGGCGCTGCGAGCCCAGGCGGTCCGGCTGGAAAGCCATGTCGCCGAGCGGCCGGAACTGGATGTGGCCGGGGTGGGCCACTCCCTGGCGGCGAAGGCGCGGCTCGGGCACCGGGCGGTTCTGCTGGCCTCTGACCGCGACAGCGCCCTGTGCGCCCTGGCCGACTTCTCCGCGCTCCTCCAGGGCACCGCGGGAAGCGGTGGCCTGGCGTTCCTGTTCACCGGTCAGGGGTCGCAGCGGGTGGGGATGGGCCGAGAGTTGTCCGCGGCCTATCCGGTGTTCGCGGCGGCGTGGGATGAGGTCACCGCGCGGTTCGAGCGGGTTCCGCTGGATGACGAGGAGCTGCTGCACCAGACGGAAGGTGCTCAGGCGGCGATCTTCGCCCTGGAGGTCGCGGTGTTCCGGCTGCTGGAGTCCTGGGGACTCGCGCCGGACTTCCTGCTCGGACATTCGATCGGCGAGCTGGCTGCCGCCCATGTCGCCGGGGTATTGTCCCTTGAGGACGCCTGCACGCTCGTTGCGGCACGTGGTCGGCTGATGCAGGCGTTGCCCGCTGGCGGGGCGATGCTGGCCGTGGAGGCCACTGAGGCTGAGGTGCCTGCGGGTATCGACATCGCGGCGGTCAACAGCGCCACTTCGCTGGTTGTTTCGGGTATCGAGGACGAGATCGAGGCGCTGGAGGCCGCGTGGCGGGCCGAGGGTCGGCGGGTGAAGCGGCTGGTGGTGTCGCACGCGTTCCACTCGCGGTTGATGGAGCCGATGTTGGCGGAGTTCGCGTCCGTCGCCGAGTCGTTGACCTATCACGAGCCGCGCATCCCGATGCTGGGTGCGGTGACCGAGCCTGACTACTGGGTGCGGCAGGTGCGGGAGACCGTGCGGTTTGCTGACGGGGTTCAGCGGCTGCGGGACCACGGCGTCACCACCTTCATGGAGCTGGGACCGGACCCGGCGCTGTCGGCGCATGTCGACGGCGCGGTGTCGGTGTTGCGTCGCGGACGGGACGAGGTCGAGACGCTGCTCGGCGCGGTCGGTGCCGTGTGGACGCGGGGCGCCGAAGTCGACTGGGCGCGGGTGGTGCCCGGAGCCCGGGTCGACCTGCCCACCTACGCCTTCCAACGCGAGCGCTACTGGCTGACCGCCACACCGGCGGCCACGGCCGACCGGGCCGAGGCCGAGTTCTGGGCCGCCGTCGACAACAGCGACGTCCAGCAGCTCGCCCAGACCCTGCGGCTCGACCCCGGCAACGGGCTGAGCACCGTCCTACCCGCGCTCTCCGCCTGGCGCAAGGACCGCCACGACCGCTCCGTCCTCGACGGCTGGCGCTACCAGGTGTCGTGGCGCCCGCTGACCGCGCTGCCCGGCGCGCTGACGGGCACCTGGCTGGTCGTCGGCGAGGACGAGGACATCGCCCAGGCACTGCGGGCAGGCGGCGCTGAGGTCGTCCAGTCCCCGGCGGCGGTCCCCGGCGACTGGGCGGGCGTGGTGTCCTCACTGGACGCCGCCGCCACGGTCGACGTGATCGGGACCGACCTCGGCGCGCCGGTGTGGTGCGTGACCCGGGGCGCGGTCGCCACCGGGGACGCCGATCCGCTGCCCGACCCGCACCAGGCCATGGTCTGGGGGCTCGGCCGCGTCGCGGCGCTGGAACACCCGGACCGCTGGGGCGGGCTCGTCGACCTCCCCCGACACCTCGACGACCGGAGCGCCGCGCTGCTGGTCTCCGCGCTGCTCGACCGCACCGAGGACCAGGTCGCGGTGCGGGACGCGGGCACCTTCGCCCGCAGGCTCGTCCACGGCGTGCCCGCCGAACCAGCCACGCCGTGGACCCCGTCCGGCGCGGTGCTGGTCACCGGCGGCACCGGGGTGCTGGGGGCCAGGGTCGCCCGCTGGCTCGCCGGTCGCGGCGCCCGCGAGCTGGTGCTGGCAGGCCGCCGGGGGATGGCGGCGCCGGGCGCGGCCCAACTGGTGGCCGAGCTGGCCGACCTGGGCGCGCACGCCACCGTCGCGGCCTGCGATGTGGCCGACCGCGACGCGCTGGCCGCGCTGTTGGCCGCGCACCCGGTGACCGCTGTCGTCCACGCGGCAGGGGTGGACGACGGAGCCCGCATCGCCGACCTGAGCGGGGAGGCGTTCGCCGAGGTCGTGCGCGCGAAGGTCTCCGGTGCCCGGTATTTGGACGAGCTGTTGCCGGACGCCGAGGCGTTCGTGCTGTTCTCCTCGATCGCCGGGGTGTGGGGCAGTGGTGGCCAAGGTGCCTATGCCGCGGCGAACGCCTATCTGGACGCGCTCGCGCAGCGGCGCAGGGGCCAAGGGCGCGCGGCCACCTCGGTGGCGTGGGGTCCGTGGGCGGATGGCGGGATGGCCTCGGGCGAGGCGGGGGACTACCTGCGGCGCCGGGGGTTGCGGGCACTCGCCCCCGAACGGGCGGTCGCGGCGCTGGCGCAGGCCGTTGACGCCGGTGAGACCTGCCTGACCGTGGCCGACGTGGACTGGTCCCGGTTCGCCCCCGCGTTCACCGCCGCCCGGCCCAGCGCGCTGTTCGGCGAGTTGCCCGAGGTCCGGGGCCTGCGGGAGGCCGAGCAGCCCACCGAACCGGAAGGGCTCACCGAGTTCGCCAGGCGGCTCACCACCGCCACCGCGGCTGACCGCGAGCGGGCCCTGCTCGACCTGGTCCGCACCCACGTCGCCGCCGTCCTCGGCCATGACGGCACCGCCGCCGTCGCGGAGACCACCCCGTTCAGCGCGCTCGGCTTCGACTCGCTGACCGCCGTGGACCTGCGCAACCGGGTCGCAGAGGCCACCGGCCTGCCGCTGTCGTCGGCGCTGGTCTTCGACTACCCGACCCCGGCCGCCCTGGCCGGGCACCTGGGCGCGGAGATCGCCGCCAACGACGGCGAACCCGACGAGACCCGAATCCGGCAGGCGTTCGCCGCTGTCCCGCTGTCCCGGTTCCGCGACGCGGGCGTCCTCGACGTGATGCTGCGCCTCGCGGGCCTGGAAGCCGACGAGCCCGCCCCCTCGGCCGACGCCGACCCGATCGATCTGATGGACGTCGACGCGCTGATCAAGGCCGCGCTCGACAACCTCGACTCCTGACGCCACCCGATGACTCGGAGCTGAACCATGACCACACGCGAGGAACGGACCGTCGAGGCGTTGCGCGCGTCCTTGAAGGAGGCCGAGCGGCTGCGGGAGCAGAACCGGCAGCTGGTCGCCGCGGCCCGCGAGCCCATCGCGATCGTCGGGATGAGCTGCGGGCTGCCTGGCGGCGTCGCGTCCCCCGACGACCTGTGGCGCCTGGTCGAGGCGGGCGGCGACGCGATCACCGGCTTCCCGACCGACCGGGGCTGGGACCTCTCGCCCGCGGACTACGCGCGGGTCGGCGGCTTCATCGACCACGCGACCGGGTTCGACGCGGGCCTGTTCGGGATCTCGCCCCGGGAAGCCACCGCGATGGACCCGCAGCAGCGCGTGCTGCTGGAAGCGAGCTGGGAAGCCCTCGAGCGGGCCGGGATCGCCCCGGAGTCGCTGCGCGGCAGCAGGACCGGGGTGTTCATCGGGGCGTCCAACGCGGGGTACGGCGCGGGCGCCGACGTTCCGGACGAGGTGGCCGGGCACGCGCTCACCGGCACCGCGAACAGCGTGATCTCCGGTCGGCTGGCGTACGTGTTCGGTTTCGAGGGGCCCGCGGTGACGGTCGACACCGCGTGCTCGTCGTCGCTCGTCGCGCTGCACATGGCCGCGCAGGCACTGCGCGCCGGGGAGTGCGACACCGCGCTCGTGGGCGGGGTGACGGTGATGCCGTCCCCGGCCACCTACGCCGAGTTCGCCCGGCAGGGCGGGATCGCCGCGGACGGCCGGTGCAAGTCGTTCGCGGCCGCCGCGGACGGCACCGGGTGGTCCGAGGGCGTCGCCGTGCTGCTGGTGGAGCGGCTGTCCGACGCGCAGCGCCATGGGCACACGATCCTCGCCGTGGTCCGGGGCTCCGCGGTCAACTCCGACGGCGCGTCCAACGGCCTCACCGCGCCGAACGGGCCGTCGCAGCAGCGGGTCATCAGGTCCGCGCTGGCGAGCGCCCGGCTCGCCCCGGCCGACGTCGACGTCGTGGAGGGCCACGGCACCGGCACCCGGCTCGGCGACCCGATCGAGGCGTCGGCGTTGCTGGCGGTGTACGGGCAGGGTCGGGATCGGCCGTTGTGGTTGGGGTCGTTGAAGTCGAACATCGGTCACACGCAGGCGGCGTCGGGGCTGGCCGGTGTGATCAAGATGGTGCAGGCCATGCGCCACCGCAGGCTGCCGATGACCGCGCACGTGGATGAGCCGACACCACACGTGCCCTGGTCGCGCGGCGCGGTGTCGCTGCTGACCGAGGCGCGGGACTGGGCCGTGGACGGCCGCCCGCGCCGGGCCGGGGTGTCGTCGTTCGGCATCAGCGGCACCAACGCCCACGTCATCGTCGAGGAGGCGCCGGAAGAGCGGCCCGTCGAGCCGTCCCCGGATACCGTTCCGTGGGGGACCGTCCCGTGGGTGGTGTCCGCTCGCTCTGCCGACGCGCTGCGGGCCCAGGTGGACGCCGTCCGCGCGCTGCCCTCCTCGGCCGTGGACATCGGGTTTTCCCTTGCCACCACCCGGGCGCGGCTGGAGCACCGCGCGGTGCTCCTGGGCGACCGGATGCCCGTCACCGGGGTGGCCAAGGGCGGCCGGACCGCGTTCCTGTTCACCGGCCAGGGATCGCAGCGGGTCGGCATGGGGCGTGGGCTCTACCGCTCGTTCCCGGTGTTCGCCGCCGCTCTGGACGAGGTGTGCGCGCGGTTCGAGCGGGTTCCGTTCGATGACGCGGTGTCGCTGAACCAGACCGAGGGCGCGCAGGCCGGGCTGTTCGCCCTTGAGGTGGCGCTGTTCCGCCTGCTGGAGTCCTGGGGCGTGACCCCGGACTACCTGCTGGGGCACTCGATCGGCGAGTTGGCGGCAGCACACGTGGCGGGTGTGCTGTCCCTTGAGGACGCCTGTGCCCTGGTGGCGGCTCGCGGTCGCCTGATGCAGGCGCTGCCCGCCGGTGGGGCGATGCTGGCCGCCGACGGCGTCGAGGCCGATGTGCCGGAGGGCATTGACATCGCGGCGGTCAACAGCGCCACGTCGCTGGTGGTCTCGGGTGCCGAGGACGAGATCGAGGCGCTGGCGGACCGGTGGCGGGCCGAGGGTCGGCGGGTGAAGCGCCTGGCGGTGTCGCACGCGTTCCACTCGCGGCTGATGGAGCCGATGTTGGCCGAGTTCGCCGAGGTCGCCCAGTCGCTGACGTACCGGTCGCCAGAGATCCCGGTCGTCGGGGCGGACGTGACCGATCCGGCGTACTGGGTGCGGCAGGTCCGCCAGACCGTCCGGTTCGCCGACGGGGTGCGGACGCTGCGGGACGAGGGCGTCACCACGTGCCTGGAGCTGGGGCCGGACGGCGTGCTGTCCGCCCTCGCCGACAACGCGTTCCCGCTGCTGCGGCGCGACCGCGACGAGCCGGACACCCTGCTGACCGCGCTCGCCAACGCTTACGTCCGGGGCGCCGACGTCGACTGGGCGGAGCTGGCGCCTGGGGGCAGGCGGGTTGACCTGCCGACCTACCCGTTCCAGCGTCAGCGCTACTGGATCGACCCACCGAGGACCACGCTGTCCGCCGATCCGGGGGAGGAGCGGTTCTGGGCCGCTGTCGAGTCCGGCGACGCCGACGCGGTCGCCGATACCATCGGCGCCGCGCCCGACGGTCTCGACCCGGTGCTGACCGCCCTGTCGGCGTGGCGCCGGGGCAGGCGCGCGCAGTCGACTGTGGACGGATGGCGCTACCGGGTGTCCTGGCAGCCGCTCACCGGCGTGTCCGGGACGCTCTCGGGCACCTGGCTCGTCATCGGCGATGACGACGCCGTGGCGGACGCCCTGCGGGCAGGCGGCGCCGAAGTCGTCCAGGCCGAGCGGCCGGTGCCCGGCGACTGGGCGGGTGTGGTGTCGCTGCTGGACGCCTCGGGCGCGATCGATCTGGTCAACTCCGGCACCGGGGCTCCGGTGTGGTGCGTGACTCGGGGTGCGGTGTCGGTGGACGGCTCGGATGTCGTGGTGCCGGATGGTGCGTTGGTGTGGGGGTTGGGCCGGGTCGCGGCGTTGGAGTGCCCGAATGCGTGGGGTGGGTTGATCGATCTTCCTGAGGTGTTGGACGAGCGGGCCGCCGCCGGTCTGGTGGGGGTGCTGGCGGGTGGCCGCGAGGACCAGGTGGCGGTGCGCGGGTCGGGGGTGTGGGCTCGGCGGCTGGTGCGTGCTCCACGGCCGAGTGGTGTCGTGCCGGAGTGGGTGCCGTCGGGGCCGGTGTTGGTGACTGGGGGGACCGGGGCGTTGGGTGCTCATGTCGCTCGGTGGTTGGCTGGGCGGGGTGCGCGGCGTTTGGTGTTGGTGAGTCGGCGTGGTCCGGATGCGCTTGGTGTTGCGGAGTTGGTGGGGGAGCTTGGGGAGTTGGGTGTTGAGGCGGTGGTGGTGGCCTGTGATGTGGCTGATCGGGAGTCGTTGGCGGGGGTGCTTTCGGAGCATCCGGTTGTCGCTGTCGTGCACACGGCGGGGGTTGATCGGCCTGCTCGTCTCGCTGATTTGACTGAGGCGGATTTCGTTGAGGTGTTGGCGGCGAAGGTGGTTGGTGCTCGGCATCTTGATGAGTTGTTGCCTGGTGTTGAGGCGTTTGTGGTGTTCTCCTCGATTGCCGGGGTGTGGGGTAGTGGTGGGCAGGCGGCTTATTCGGCGGCCAATGCTTATCTGGACGCGCTTGTGGAGTCTCGGCGGGGTCGGGGGCTGGCCGGGACGTCGGTGGCGTGGGGTCCGTGGTCTGGGGCGGGGATGTTGGGGGATTCGGAGGATGCTGAGGAGTATTTTCGGCGTCGCGGCCTGATCGCGATGGACCCTGCGTTGGCGGTCGCCGCCTTGGGTGGTGCGGTGGACCGTGGCGAGGCGTGTGTGGCGGTTGCCGATGTCGAGTGGGAGCGGTTCGCCGCCGCGTTCACCTCGGGCAGGCCCAGCCCGCTGCTGAGCGGGCTGGTGGAAGCCGTGGTCGACCAGGCCGACTCCACCGCCGGGCTGGTCGGGCAGTGGGCGGAGCTGTCCGCCGACGAGCGGCGGCGGGCCGTCACCGACACCGTGCGCGCCGAGGCGGCCACGGTGCTCGGGTACCCGGACTCCGTCGCGCTCGATGTAGACCGGCCTTTCCGTGATCTGGGTTTTGATTCGTTGACGGCGGTGGAGTTGCGGGATCGGTTGGTGGTGGCGACTGGGCTGGCCCTGCCTGCGAGTCTCGTGTTCGACTACCCGACCGCTGCCGTGCTGGTCGACCACCTCATGTCGCGGCTGTTCGGTGGCGAAGTCGTGACCGCGCCGGTCTCGGTCGCGTCTGTTGTGGACGATGAGCCGGTCGTGATTGTGGGGATGAGTTGTCGTTTTCCGGGTGGGGTGGATTCGCCGGAGGCGTTGTGGGAGTTGGTGTCTTCGGGTGGGGATGTGATGGGGCCGTTCCCGGCCGACCGTGGCTGGGACCTTGACGCCTTGTTCGATGAGGACCAGGACCGGCATGGCACGTGCTATGTGCGTGTGGGTGGATTCCTGGATGCCGTGTCCGAGTTCGACGCGGGTCTGTTCGGGATCTCTCCTCGGGAGGCCACTGCGATGGACCCGCAGCAGCGGTTGTTGTTGGAGTCGACGTGGGAGGTGTTCGAGCGGGCGGGGATTGATCCTCGGTCGTTGCGGGGGAGTCGGACTGGGGTGTTCACGGGCACCAATGGGCAGGACTACACGCGGCTGACCCTGCTCAACGCCGACGCGCTTGAGGGGCACCTCGGGACCGGCACGGCCGCGAGCGTGATGTCGGGCCGCGTCGCGTACGCGTTCGGGCTGGAAGGTCCGGCGGTGACGGTGGACACAGCGTGTTCGTCGTCGTTGGTGGCGTTGCACTTGGCGGTGCAGGCGCTGCGGGCGGGGGAGTGCTCGCTCGCTGTGGCCGGTGGTGTCACGGTGATGGCGACTCCTGGGGCGTTCGTGGAGTTCAGCAGGCAGCGCGGGCTGGCCGTCGATGGGCGGTGCAAGCCGTTCTCGGCCGGCGCGGACGGCACGGCGTGGTCAGAAGGTGTCGGTGTGCTGTTGGTGGAGCGGCTGTCTGACGCGCGGCGCAACGGGCACAGCGTGTTGGCGGTCGTACGTGGGTCGGCGGTGAACCAGGATGGGGCGTCGAATGGGCTTACCGCGCCGAATGGCCCATCTCAGCAGAGGGTCATTCGTGCCGCGTTGGCCAGTGCTGGGCTGACGCCTGCCGATGTGGATGTCGTGGAGGCGCACGGGACTGGCACTCGGTTGGGCGATCCGATTGAGGCGCAGGCTTTGTTGGCCACCTACGGTCAGGGTCGGGACGAGCCGTTGTGGTTGGGGTCGGTGAAGTCGAACCTCGGGCACACGCAGGCGGCTGCGGGTGTGGCTGGCGTGATCAAGATGGTGCAGGCGATGCGGCACCAGGCGCTGCCCGCGTCATTGCGCGCCGATGAGCCGTCCCCGCACGTCGACTGGTCGACCGGTGCGGTGAACCTGCTCAACAACGCCAGGGAATGGCCGGAGTCGGACAGGCCGCGCCGTGCCGGGGTGTCGTCGTTCGGGATGAGTGGCACCAATGCCCACGTCATCATCGAGGAAGCGCCTGCGATCGATGCCGTGGTTTCGGAGACACCGGACGCGCCGATTGTTCCCCTGTTGGTGTCCGCCCAGTCCGCAACTGGCGTTTCCGCTCAGGTCGACCGCGTAAAGTACTTTTTAGACAACAATGCGGCTGTTCGATTGGTCGACGTTGGTTTGTCGTTGGCGACGACCCGGGCCGGGTTGGAGCATCGTGCTGTTTTGCTCGGGGAGTCGGTGCTTCAGGGGTCCATGACTGAGGGTCGTACGGCGTTTCTGTTCACCGGTCAGGGTTCGCAGCGGGTCGGTATGGGTCGTGGGCTTTACGAGTCGTTCCCGGTGTTCGCCGCTGCTCTGGATGAGGTGACCGCGCGTTTTGAGCGAGTTCCGTTTGATGATGCGGAGTTGCTGAACCAGACGGAGGGTGCCCAGGCGGCGATCTTCGCGGTGGAGGTCGCACTGTTCCGGTTGCTGGAGTCGTGGGGTGTGACTCCGGACTTCGTGCTGGGGCATTCGATTGGTGAGATCGCGGCCGCGCATGTCGCGGGTGTTTTGTCCGTTGAGGACGCGTGCTCCTTGGTGGCGGCGCGTGGCCGGTTGATGCAGGCGTTGCCCGCTGGTGGGGCGATGCTGGCGGTTGAGGGCACTGAGGAGGATGTGCCGGAGGGCATCGACATCGCTGCGGTCAACAGCCCGAATTCGCTGGTGGTGTCGGGGGCTGAGGGCGAGATCGCGGCGCTGGAGGCTGCGTGGCGGGCTGAGGGACGTCGGGTGAAGTGCTTGGTGGTGTCGCACGCGTTCCACTCGCGGTTGATGGAGCCGATGCTGGCTGAGTTCGCCGCCGTCGCTGGATCGCTGACCTATCACGAGCCGCGTATCCCGATGTTCGGTGCGGTGACCGATCCGGGGTACTGGGTGCGGCAGGTCCGCGACACGGTGCGGTTCGGTGAGGGGGTTGGGCGTCTGCGGGAGCGTGGGGTCACCAGGTTCCTGGAGCTGGGGCCAGACCCGGTGTTGTCGGCGCACGTCGAGGACGCGGTGGCGGTGCTGCGTCGCGGACGCGATGAGGCGGAAACCCTGTTCGCCGCTGTGGGAGCACTGTGGACGCGGGGCGTTGACGTCGACTGGGCTGCGGTTTTTGGTACGTGGGGCGCTCGGGTTGTGGAGGTTCCGACCTACGCATTCCAGCGTGAGCGGTATTGGGCGGCGGTCCAGGAGCCGTTGCTCGGCGCTCCGGTGTCACTCGCGACCGGCGATGGCGTGGTGCTCACCGGGCGGCTGTCGGTGTCGGCGCAGCCCTGGCTCAGGGACCACGTGGTGGCGGGGCAGGTGGTGGTGCCGGGGACGGCGCTGGTCGAGATGGTCCGGCACGCGGGTGACCAGGTGGGCTGCTCGACCGTCGAGGAGCTGACCCTGGAGGCGCCGCTGGTGCTGCCCGAGCGCGGTGCCGTCGAGGTGCAGGTGGTCGTGACCGGGGAGCGGGCGGTCGAGGTCTACGCCCGCCCGGACGGCGGCGTGGACTGGGTCAGGCACGCCGCCGGGGTGCTGGTCCCGGACGGCCCGCCACCGGCGAGGGACGGCGAGACCTGGCCCCCGGCTCACGCCGTGCCCGTCCCGCTGGACGGGCTGTATGAGGGACTGGCCGAGGCCGGTCTCCGTTACGGGCCCGGGTTCCGGGGGCTGCGGTCGGTGTGGCGCGCGGGTGGTGAGGTGTTCGCTGAGGTGGTGCTGCCCGATCCCGGTTTGGCGTCAGGGTTTGGTGTGCACCCGGCCTTGTTGGACGCGGCCCTGCACGCGATCGCCGCGAGCGGGCTGATCGAGGGCGCCGCTCGGCTGCCGTTCGCCTGGTCCGGGGTCACCCTCCACGCCACGGGTGCGACGGCCCTGCGGGTGCGCCTGACCTCGGTCGGCGCGGACGCCGTCGCCGTCTCCGCCACCGACGCCACCGGTGGACCGGTGTTGACCGTGGACTCGCTCGCCCTGCGGCCCCTGTCCGCCGAGGCGTCCCGCCGAGTCGACGACGCCCTGTTCACCGTGCAGTGGACCCCGACGGCACCGCCGCACGCCGCCGGGGCGCCGGAGCTGGTGTGGCTGCCGACCGGCCCGGCCCGTGAGGTCGCGCACCGGACGCTGGAGATCGTGCGGCAACGGCTGGCCTCGGGTGGGGACGAACCGGTGGTGCTGGTGTCGCGCGGTGCGGTCGCTGTGGCCGGCGAGTCCGTGGACGTGGCCGCTGCGGGGGCGTGGGGCCTGGTGCGGTCGGCGCAGTCGGAGCACCCGGGTCGGTTCGTCCTGGTCGACGTGGACGACTCGCCGGTTGAGACGTGGTCGGGAGTCGTGGAGTCGGGCGAGCCGCAGGTGGCGGTGCGCGGGGGAGAGGTGCTGGTACCTAGGCTGGTGCGGGCCGCGTCGGTGGGGGCGCTGCCGCTGCCGGGATGCCCGCAGTGGCGGCTCGACTCGACCGAACCCGGGTCGTTGGACGACTTGGCGCTGGTGGAGTCGGAGCCTGCGGTCTTGGGGCCGCTGGATGTCCGTCTGGAGGTTCGCGCCGCTGGGGTGAACTTCCGGGATGTGCTGATCGCCTTGGGCACGTATCCGGAGGCCGCCCTGATGGGCTCGGAGGCATCTGGGTACGTGCTTGAGGTGGGGTCGGGTGTAGCGGATCTGGTTCCCGGTGACCGGGTGTTTGGTTTGGTGCCGGGTGGGTTCGGGCCGCAGGCGGTGACGGATCGGCGGTTGGTTGCGCTGATGCCGTCGGGGTGGTCGTTCGCTGAGGCGGCGTCGGTGCCGATGGCATTCCTGACCGCGTATTACGCGCTGGTGGATTTGGCTGGGCTGCGTTTGGGTGAGTCGGTGTTGGTGCACGCCGCTGCTGGTGGTGTGGGGATGGCGGCTACGCAGGTGGCCCGTCATCTGGGCGCGGAGGTGTGGGGGACGGCGAGTCCTAGCAAGTGGGCGGCGACGGGACTGCCTGAGGAGCGGTTGGCGTCGTCTCGAGACACGGGGTTTGCTGGTCGGTTCGACCAGGTGGATGTGGTGGTGAACTCGCTGACGGGTGAGTTCATTGACGCGTCGTTGGGTTTGTTGCGGCCTGGTGGTCGGTTCATCGAGATGGGGAAGGCGGACCTGCGGACACCGGAGGGTGTTGCTTACCGTGCGTTCGATTTGAGTGAGGCTGGTCATGACCGGCTTCAGGAGATGCTGGTCGAGTTGCTGGGCTTGTTCGAGCGTGGAGTGCTGCGTCTGCCGCCTGTTCGGGTGTGGGACGTGCGGGATGCGAAGTCGGCGTTCCGGTTCCTCGGCCAGGGCAAGCACGTGGGGAAGAACGTGCTCACGATGCCGCGCGCGCTCGATCCGGACGGCACGGTCCTCATCACCGGCGGCACCGGTGTCCTGGGTGGACTGCTGGCCGAGCACTTGGTGAATTCGCACGGGGTGCGGCATCTGGTGTTGGTGAGCCGCAGTGGTGGTCCGATTCCTGATCTGGATGCCGATGTCCGTGTGGTGGCTTGTGATGTGACCGATCGGGATGCGCTGGCGGCGGTGCTGGCGGGGATTCCGGCTGAGCACCCGTTGACGGGTGTGGTGCACGCGGCGGGCGTGGCCGATGACGGTCTGGTCGAGTCGATGACGCCCGAGCGGATCGATCACGTGTTCGCGCCGAAAGCGGGCGCGGCCCTCGCATTGCACGAACTCACCAAAGACCTTGATCTGGCGGTGTTCGCGCTCTACTCGTCGGCGTCGGCGTTGTTCGGCACGCCTGGTCAGGCCAATTACGCGGCTGCCAACGCCGTGCTCGACGGTCTTGCGCATCAGCGGCGGGCGGTCGGGTTGTCGGCGGTGGCGTTGGGTTGGGGGTTGTGGGAGGAAGCCAGTGCCATCAGCGGTGATCTGAGTGCGGTCGACCGTGCGCGGCTTGGGACGCCGTTGTCCAGCGCGGACGGGCTCGCGCTGTTTGATCTGGCGCATCGCAGCGGGTTGGCGTATGTCGTGCCGACCCGGCTTGGCGCGGGCAGGCACGCCACCGTCCCGCCGCTGCTGCGTAACCTGGTGCGGTCCGGGCCGCGACGGGCGCAGGCGGCGGCCGGGAGCGCCGACAGCCTCGCCGACCGGCTCGCGGGCATACGGGCCGAGGACGCGCGGCGCGTGCTGGTCGACGTGGTCCGGGTCGAGGTCGCGGCCGTGCTCGGGCACGGCTCGGCCGAGGCGATCGAGCCGGGACGGGCGTTCCGGGACCTCGGGTTCGACTCGCTCACCTCGGTGGAACTGCGGAACCGACTCGGCGCCGTCACCGGGCTGCGGCTGCCCGCGACCGTGGTGTTCGACCACCCCACCCCGGACGCCCTCGCCGAGCGGCTGCGGACGGAGCTGGTCGGCGAGACGGCCGTCGCCCAGGTCACGCGCACCACGGCAACCGACGACGACCCCATCGTCATCGTCGGCATGAGCTGCCGCTACCCCGGCGGGATCGCCTCGCCCGAGGACCTGTGGCGGCTCGTGGCCTCCGGAGCGGACGCCATCGGCGCGTTCCCCACCGACCGGGGCTGGGACCTCGGCGCGCTCCTCGGCGACCAAGCGGGCAGCCGGACGGCTGAAGGCGGCTTCGTCCACGACGCGGGCGACTTCGACGCGGACCTGTTCGGCATCTCGCCTCGCGAGGCGCTGGCCATGGACCCGCAGCAGCGCCTCCTGCTGGAGGCGACCTGGGAGGTCTTCGAGCGCGCCGGGATCGCGCCGATGTCACTGCGCGGCACCCCGGTCGGGGTGTTCGTCGGCGCGGCCAACTCGCTCTACGGGCTGAGCGGGGAGATCCCCGACGAGATCGTCGGGCTGTCCCTCACCGGCACGTCCACGAGTGTCGCGTCCGGCCGGATCGCCTACACCTTCGGGCTCGAGGGGCCCGCGGTCACCGTCGACACGGCCTGCTCGTCCTCGCTGGTCGCCCTGCACCTGGCCATCCAGGCGCTGCGCTCCGGTGACTGCGTCATGGCGGTCGCGGGCGGGGTCAACGTCATGGCGACGCCCGGGATCTTCACCGAGTTCACCCGGCAGAACGGCGTGGCCGCCGATGGCCGCTGCAAGTCCTTCGCGGCGGATGCGGACGGCACTGGCTGGTCCGAGGGCGTCGGCGTGCTGCTGGTGGAGCGGCTGTCCGACGCCCGGCGCAACGGCCATGAGGTGCTGGCCGTTGTCCGTGCTTCCGCCGTCAACCAGGACGGTGCGTCGAATGGGTTGACCGCTCCGAACGGCCCTTCCCAGCAGCGGGTGATCCGGGCGGCCCTCGACGCCGCTGGACTGCGTCCGGCCGATGTCGACGCGGTCGAGGCGCACGGCACCGGCACCACGCTCGGCGACCCGATCGAGGCGCAGGCTGTTCTCGCCACCTACGGTCAGGACCGCGAGCGGCCGTTGTGGCTCGGGTCGATCAAGTCCAACATCGGGCACGCGCAGACCGCCGCCGGTGTCGCGGGGCTCATCAAGATGGTGATGGCCATGCGGGCCGGGGTGCTGCCGAAGACCCTGCACGCGGCTGAGCGCTCGTCCCATGTGGACTGGTCGAGCGGTGCGGTGGAGGTGCTGACCGAGGCACGGCCCTGGGAGTCGCCGGGACGGCCCCGCCGGGCCGGGGTGTCGTCCTTCGGGGTGAGCGGCACCAACGCGCACGTGATCATCGAGGAGGCGCAGGCCGAGCCGGCCGGCCCGGTCACGGAGACCGCGCCCGCCGTCGTGCCGCTGGTCTTCTCGGCCAAGTCCGAGGCCGCGCTCCGCGCGCAGCTCGACCGCGTCAGCGGCCTGCCCGGTTCCCCGGTCGACATCGGGCACACGCTGGCCACTGCCAGGGCGACGCTGGACCACCGGGCAGTCCTCCTGGGCGACACCTGTGTCACCGGTTCGGCCATCAGCGGACGCACGGCGTTCCTGTTCACCGGTCAGGGCTCGCAGCGGGTCGGGATGGGCCGGGAGCTGTACGAGTCGTTCCCGGTGTTCGCCGCCGCTCTGGACGAGGTCACCGCGCGGTTCGAGCGGGTTCCGTTTGACGATGAGGAGTTGCTGAACCAGACCGAGGGTGCTCAGGCGGCGATCTTCGCGCTGGAAGTGGCGTTGTTCCGGCTGCTGGAGTCGTGGGGGTTGACGCCGGACTTCGTGTTGGGGCACTCGATCGGTGAGATCGCGGCCGCGCATGTGGCCGGTGTGTTGTCGCTTGAGGACGCGTGCAGCTTGGTGGCGGCGCGTGGCCGGTTGATGCAGGCGTTGCCCGCTGGCGGGGCGATGTTAGCTGTTGAGGGCACTGAGGCTGAGGTGCCGGAGGGCATTGACATCGCGGCGGTCAACAGTGCCACGTCGCTGGTGGTGTCGGGCGGCGAGGACGAGGTCGCGGCGCTGGAATCGGCCTGGCGGGCCGAAGGGCGCAGGGTCAAGCGGCTCGTGGTCTCCCACGCCTTCCACTCGCGGTTGATGGAACCGATGCTCGCCGAGTTCGCCGAGTTCGCCGCATCGCTGACCTACCACGAGCCGACGATTCCGATGCTCGGCGAGGTGGCCGACCCGGCCCACTGGGTGCGGCAGGTGCGCGACACCGTCCGGTTCGTCGACGGCGTCCAGCGACTGCGGGACCAGGGGGCCACCCGCTTCGTCGAACTCGGCCCCGACGCCGCGCTGTCCGCGCACGTCGACACGGCCGTGCCCGTGCTGCGCCGGGGGCGCGGCGAAACCGAGACGCTGTTCACCGCCGTCGCCTCCTCCTGGGTGCGCGGCGCCACAGTGGACTGGCCCACCGTGTTCGCGCCGTGGGGAGGCAGGCGGGTTCCCCTGCCGACGTATCCCTTCCAACGGCAGCGGTTCTGGCTGACCCCGACACCCGCGCAGCCGACCGGTGACCCGTCCGAGGCTGATTTCTGGGCCGCCGTCGACGCCGAGGACGTCGACCGGCTCGCCACGACGCTGCGGCTCGACCCCGACGACGGGCTCGGCACCGTCCTGCCCGCCCTGACCTCCTGGCGGCGCGGGCGGCGGGAGAAGTCCACTGTGGACGCGTGGCGCTACGTCGAGGCGTGGCAGCCGTTGCCCCCGGCGACCGGATCGCTCAGCGGCACCTGGCTGGTGGTCGGCGGGGGTGACGACGTGGCCGCCGCCCTGCGGGCCGGTGGCGCGGAAGTCGTCCACGCCGACACCCCGGTGCCGGGCGAGTGGGCAGGCGTGGTGTCGATGGCCGACGCCCCCGCCACCGTCGAGCTGCTGCGGTCGGAGGTGGGCGGGCCGATCTGGGCGGTGACCCGGGGCGCGGTCTCGGTCGGCGGCTCCGACGCCGTGACGCGGCCCGAGGCCGCGCAGGTGTGGGGTGTTGGCCGGGTGGCGGCCCTGGAGGCGCCGGACCGCTGGGGCGGGCTGGTCGACGTCCCCGAGGTGGTCGACGCGCTGTGCGGTGACCGGCTGGTGTCCGTGCTGGCGGGCCGTGGCGAGGACCAGGTCGCGGTGCGGGGGAGCGGCGCGTTCGGCCGCAGGCTGCGGCGCGCGCCTAGGGCGACCGGCCAGCCTGGGGAACCGACTGGTCAGACCCGGGAACCGACCGGCCAGACCTGGGTGCCGACCGGCCCGGTCCTGGTTACCGGCGGCACCGGGGCGCTGGGCGCCGAGGTCGCCCGGTGGCTCGTCGGGCGCGGCGTGCGGAAGGTGGTGCTCGCGAGCCGTCGGGGCGGGGAGGTCCCGGAAGCACTCGTGGCGGCGGGCGTGGAGGCGGTCGTGGTGCCGTGCGACGTGGGGGACCGCGACGCGCTGGCCGCGCTGCTGGCCGCGCACCCCGTCACCGGCGTGGTGCACGCCGCAGGCGTGAGCGGGATGACCGCGCTGGCGGCACTGTCGGGAGCGGAGCTGGCCGCGGCGACCCAGGCGAAGGTGCTCGGCGCCGTTCACCTGGACGAGCTGCTGCCGGAGGCCGAGCTGTTCGTGCTGTTCTCATCGGTCGCGGGCACCTGGGGCAGCGGCGGCCAGGCCGCCTACGCCGCGGGCAACGCGTTCCTGGACGCCTTCGCCCGGTGGCGCCGCGCCCAGGGCCGCGCGGCCACCGCGGTCGCGTGGGGGCCGTGGGCGGACGCCGGGATGGCCGTCGAGGACGGGGCCGCCGACTACCTCGGCCGCCGCGGCCTGGCGGGCATGCGCCCGGACCTCGCCCTAGCCGCGCTGGACGACGCGGTCGACGCCGGTGAGACGTGCGTGGCGGTCGCCGACGTGCGGTGGGAGCGGTTCGCCGCCGCGTTCACCGCCGTGCGCCCGAGCCCGCTGCTCAGCGACCTCGTCGCGCCCGCTCCGACACCCGCGGCACCCGTCGGCCTGTTCGCAGGCCTTCCGGAGGCCGCCCGGCCCGGCGCCCTGCTGGACCTGGTCCGCACCCAGGCCGCTGCGGTGCTCGGCCACCCGGACGGCACGGCCGTCGACAGCGCCCGCGCGTTCACCGACCTCGGCTTCGACTCGCTCACCGCGCTCGACCTGCGCGACCGGCTCGCCGCCGCCACCGGCTTGACCCTGCCGGGAAGCCTGGTGTTCGACTACCCGTCCGCGTCGGCGCTCAGCGCCCACCTGCTGACCCGACTCACCGGCGAACCCGCAGAGCCTGCCGGGCTTGCCGGTCACCGGCCGGTCACCACGGTCGCCGTGGACGAGCCCATCGCCATCGTGGGCATGAGCTGCCGCTACCCGGGCGGGGTGTCCTCGCCGGAGGACCTGTGGAACCTGGTCGCGTCCGGGACCGACGCCATCTCGACGTTCCCGACCGACCGGGGCTGGGACCTCTCACCCCAGGGCTACGCGGCCGTCGGTGGGTTCGTCCACGACGCCACGGCGTTCGACGCGGGCATGTTCGGCATCTCCCCGAGGGAGGCCGTGGCGATGGACCCGCAGCAGCGGCTCGTCCTGGAGGCGTCGTGGGAGGTCGTCGAGCGGGCGGGCATCGACCCGCACGCCCTGCGCGGCAGCCGCACCGGCGTCTTCGTCGGCGCGTCGCACTCCTTCTACGGCATGGGCGAGATGCTCTCCAGCGAGCTGGAGGGCCACTTCCTCACCGGCACCGCGAACAGCGTCGTGTCCGGCCGGGTCGCCTACGCCCTGGGCCTGGAAGGACCAGCGGTCACAGTGGACACCGCGTGCTCGTCGTCGCTGGTGGCGCTGCACTGGGCGGCCCAGGCGCTGCGGTCCGGCGAGTGCGACCTCGCCATCGCGGGCGGCGTCGCCGTGCTCGCCACCCAGGCCGGGTTCGCCGAGTTCGCCCGCCAGGGCGGCCTCGCCGCCGACGGCCGCTGCAAGCCCTTCGCCGACGCCGCCGACGGCACCGGCTGGGCCGAAGGCGTCGGGATGCTGTTGGTGGAGCGGCTGTCCGACGCGCGGCGCAACGGGCACAGCGTCCTCGCGGTCCTGCGCGGGTCGGCGGTCAACTCCGACGGCGCGTCCAACGGGCTCACCGCGCCGAACGGGCCGTCCCAGCAGCGGGTGATCCGGGCCGCGCTCGCCGCCGGCGGACTGGTGCCGTCCGATGTGGACGCCGTGGAGGCGCACGGCACCGGCACCGCCCTCGGCGACCCGATCGAGGCCACGGCGGTCCTGTCCACCTACGGCCAGGACCGGGACCGGCCGCTGTTGCTGGGCTCGCTCAAATCGAACATCGGGCACACCCAGGCCGCGTCCGGCGTGGCGGGCGTGATCAAGATGGTGCAGGCGCTGCACCACGAAGCGCTGCCCGCGAGCCTGCACGTCGACGAGCCGAGCAGGCACGTGGACTGGTCATCGGGGAAGGTGGAGCTGCTGACCGAGGCGCGGCCGTGGCGGCGCGACGGGCGCCCGCGCCGGGTGGGCGTCTCCTCGTTCGGCATCAGCGGCACCAACGCGCACGCCATCATCGAGGAACCCCCCACGCGACCAACCGCACCGAACCCGGTGGTCACCCCACCGGTCCTGCCGTGGGTCCTCTCCGCCCGCAGCGCCGCGGCCCTGCGGGGCCAAGCGGCGCGGCTGCGCGCGGCGGGCACCGACGCCCTCGGGCACGTCGGCTGGTCGCTGGCCGCGACCCGCGCCCGGCTGGAGCACCGGGCCGTGCTCCTCGGCCGCGATGGCGACGACCTGGCCCGCGGGCTCACCGCCCTGGCCACCGACAGCGCGGCCCCCGGCCTGCTCCGGGGCACGGCCGCCGAGGGCAGGCTGGCGTTCCTGTTCACGGGCCAGGGTTCGCAGCGGGCCGGGATGGGTCGGGAGCTGTCGGCGGCGTTCCCCGTCTTCGCCAACGCGCTGGACGAGGTGTGCGCTCGGCTGGGTGAGATCCCCTGGGACGACCAGGAGAAGCTGAACCAGACCGCGCACGCGCAGGCGGCGCTGTTCGCGCTGGAAGTGGCGCTGTTCCGGCTGCTGGAGTCCTGGGGCGTCGTCCCCGATGTGTTGCTGGGCCACTCGGTTGGCGAGATCGCGGCCGCGCACGTGGCCGGGGTGTTGTCGCTGGACGACGCGTGCACATTGGTCGCCGCGCGGGGCAGGCTGATGCAGGCGTTGCCCGAGGGCGGGGCGATGCTCGCGGTCGAGGGCACGGAAGCCGAGGTCGTCGAGACCCTGCCCGTGGGGGCGGACATCGCCGCGGTCAACGGGCCGCGGTCGGTCGTCGTCTCCGGCGACGAGGACGCCATCACCCGGGTGGCGGCGCTGTGGCAGGGCCGCCGGGTCAAGCGGCTCACCGTCTCGCACGCCTTCCACTCCCACCGCATGGAACCGATGCTGGCCGACTTCGCCGCCGTCGCCGCGACCCTCACCTACCACCAGCCGCGCGTCCGGGTGATCGCCGCGGGCGACCTCACCGACCCGGACCACTGGGTGCGCCAGGTCCGCGACACCGTCCGGTTCGCCGACGGCGTGCGGCGGCTCGCCGCCGAGCACGTGACCACCGCCATCGAACTCGGCCCCGACGCCGTGCTGTCCGCCCTGGTCGACACCGCGACACCGCTGCTGCGCGGCGGGCGCGGCGAGGTCGAGACCGCGCTGGCCGCCGTCGGCGCCGCCTGGGTGCGCGGCGCCGAGGTCGACTGGGCGCGGCTGTTCCCCGGCGGGCGGGCCGTCGACCTGCCGACCTACGCCTTCCAGCGCGAGCGCTACTGGCCCACCATCGCCGCCCGGCCCGGCCCGTCCGCGGAGGACTCGTGGCGGTACCGGGTCCAGTGGCGGCCCGCGCCGGACACCTCCGGCACGCTGAGCGGGACCTGGCTCGTCGCCGGGCCCGCGGACGAACCGCTGCGCGCCGCGCTGCGGGCAGGCGGCGCCGAGGTGGTCGAGTGCGCGGTCGACGGTTCCGACCGCGCCGCCCTGGCCCAGCGGCTCCCGACGGGACCGGTCAGCGGCGTCCTGTCGACCGCCTCGCTCGCCGACACCGTGCCCCTGATCCAGGCGCTGGGCGACACCGGGATCGACGCGCCGCTGTGGTGCGCCACCCGGGGCGCGGTGTCGACCGGCGCGGCCGATTCAGCACCAGATCCCGCGCAGGCCGCCGTGTGGGGCCTCGGGCGGGTGGCCGCTCTCGAACTGCCCCACCGCTGGGGCGGCCTGGTCGACCTGCCCGCCGACCTCGACCCGGCGTCGGCCCGCAGGCTCGTCGCGGTCCTGTCCGGGGCGTTCGCCGAGGACCAGGTCGCCCTGCGGGGCGCGGGGGCGTTCGGCAGGCGGCTGGAGCGGGCCCGGCCCGCCCCGACCGGGCGGGCATGGGCGCCGACCGGCCCGGTCCTGGTCACCGGCGGCACCGGGGCGCTGGGCGCCGAGGTCGCCGTCTGGCTCGCCCGCCGCGGCGCGCCGAAACTGGTGCTGGCCAGCCGGTCCGGGATGGACGCGCCGGGCGCGGCCGACCTGGTCGCGCGGCTCGCCGAGGCGGGCGCCGAGGCCGTCGTCGTCTCCTGCGACGTCGCCGACCGGGCCGCGCTCGCGGCGCTGCTGGCCGAGCACCCGGTGACCGGCGTCGTCCACGCCGCCGGGGTCGTCGCCGACGGGGTGCTCGAATCGCTGACCCCCGGACAACTGGACGAAGTGCTGCGCGCCAAGGCGATCGCGGCGTCCACACTGGACGAGCTGGCCGGCGGCCTCGACCTGTTCGTGGTGTTCTCCTCGCTCGCGGGCACCCTCGGCAGCCCCGGCCAGGCCAACTACGCCGCCGCGAACGCCTGGCTGGACGCGCTGGTCGAACGGCGCAGGGCCGCGGGCCTGGCGGGGACCGCGATCGCCTGGGGCCCCTGGGCGAACGGCGGCATGGCCGCGGGCGACCAGCTCACTGAGCGGCTGCGCCGCGGCGGGGTGCGGCCGATGGCGCCCGAGCGGGCGCTGGCCGCGCTCGCCTCGGCGCTCGACGGCGACGGTGACGGCGGTGCGCCCACCCTGGTGGCCGACATCGACTGGGCGCGCTTCGCCGCCGGGTTCACCAGCGCCCGCCCGAGCCCGCTGCTCACCGACCTCGCGGGCCCACGCGAGGACACCCCGACTGAGGGCAGGCGCGAGCGGCTGGCCCGCCTCACGCCCGCCGAACGCGACCGGGCGGTCCGCGACCTCGTGCGCGGCCAGGTCGCCGCAGTGCTCGGGCACGGCTCGCCGAGCGCCGTCGAGGACGGCCGGGCCTTCCGCGACCTCGGGTTCGACTCGCTGACCGCGGTCGAGCTGCGCAACCTGCTCGGCGCGGCCACCGGGCTGCCCCTGCCCGCGGGCCTGGTGTTCGACCACCCCACCCCCGCCGCGCTGGCGGCGTTCCTCACCGGCCTGCTCGCCGACACCGCGCGCCCACCCGCCGTCGTCACGGCCGCTCTTGGCCCCGTTGACGACGAACCGATCGCCATTGTCGCCATGAGCTGCCGCTTCCCCGGCGGCGTGTCCTCGCCGGAGGAGCTGTGGGAGCTGGTGCGGGTCGGCGCCGACGCCATGTCCCCGTTCCCCACCGACCGCGGCTGGCCGCTCGACTCCCTCCACGACCCCGACCCCGACCGGCCGGGCACGACCTACGCGCGGGAAGGCGGCTTCCTGCACGACGCGGGCGGGTTCGACGCCCGCCTGTTCGGGATCTCCCCCCGCGAGGCGCTGGCCATGGACCCGCAGCAGCGCCTGCTGCTGGAGGCGGCCTGGGAGGCGTTCGAGCGGGCCGGGATCGACCCGCACTCGGTGCGCGGCAGCCGGACCGGCGTGTTCGCGGGCACCAACGGGCAGGACTACCTCGGCTTGCTGCTGCGCTCGGACGCCGACCTGGAGGGCCACCTCGGCACCGGCAACGCGGCGAGCGTGCTGTCCGGCAGGCTCGCCTACGCCTTCGGGCTCGCGGGCCCGGCCATGACCGTCGACACCGCGTGCTCGTCGTCGCTGGTGGCCCTGCACCTGGCCGTGCAGGCGCTGCGGCGGGGCGAGTGCTCGCTGGCGCTGGCGGGCGGCGTGACCGTGATGTCCACGCCGAGCGCGTTCATCGAGTTCAGCAGGCAGCGCGGCCTCGCGCCGGACGGGCGGTGCAAGCCGTTCGCCGCGGCGGCCGACGGCACCGGCTGGGGTGAGGGCGTTGGTGTGTTGTTGGTGGAGAGGTTGTCCGACGCGCGTCGCAACGGGCATCCGGTGCTGGCGGTGGTGCGGGGTTCGGCGGTCAACTCCGATGGCGCGTCCAACGGGCTCACCGCCCCGAACGGCCCCGCCCAGCAGCGGGTGATCCGCGACGCCCTGGCGGACGCCCGGCTGGTTCCGTCCGATGTGGACGTCGTGGAGGCGCACGGCACGGGCACCGCGCTCGGCGACCCGATCGAGGCGGACGCGCTGCTCGCCGCGTACGGCCGCGACCGGGACCGGCCCCTGTGGCTGGGGTCGGTGAAGTCCAACCTCGGCCACACCCAGGCCGCCGCGGGCGTCGCCGGGGTGATCAAGATGGTGATGGCGCTGCGACACGCGACCATGCCGAAGTCGCTGCACGTCGACGCGCCGACCCCGCACGTGGACTGGGCGTCGGGCGCGGTCTCGGTGCTCGCCGAGGCCCGGCCGTGGGAGCGGGACGAGCGTCCCCGGCGGGCCGCGGTGTCCTCCTTCGGCATCAGCGGCACGAACGCGCACACGATCATCGAGGAGGCCCCCGAACCCCTTCCCGCTGCGGAACACCCGGCCGCGCCGGCCGCGCCGCCCGCGGTTCTGCCGCACCCGCTGTCGGCCAACTCCGAGCAGGCACTGCGCAACCAAGCGGAACGGCTGTTGGGCACGGTCGGCGACGAGCGCGCCGTCGACATCGCGGTGTCGCTGGCCACGACCAGGGCCGGGCTGAACCGGCGCGCCGTCGTGCTGGCGCGGGACGCGGCCGAGTTGGCCGCCGGGCTGGCCGCGGTCGCCTCCGGCACCGCCGCGCCGGGCGTGGTGACCGGGCGGCAGTCCCGCGGCGGCCTGGCGTTCCTGTTCACCGGCCAGGGTTCGCAGCGGGTCGGGATGGGCCGTGGGCTCGCCGAGTCGTTCCCGGTGTTCGCCGCCGCTCTGGACGAGATCACGGCGAGGTTCGAGCGGGTTCCCTTCGATGACGAGGAGTTGCTGAACCAAACGGAAGGCGCTCAGGCGGCGATCTTCGCGCTGGAGGTCGCCCAATTCCGGCTGCTGGAGTCGTGGGGTGTCATTGCGGACTTCCTGCTGGGGCATTCGATTGGTGAGATCGCGGCCGCGCATGTCGCCGGTGTTCTATCCCTTGAGGACGCTTGCGCGCTCGTCGCCGCGCGTGGTCGCCTGATGCAGGCGTTGCCCGCCGGTGGGGCGATGCTGGCGGTCGAAGGCGCCGAGGCGGATGTGCCGGAGGGTATTGACATTGCGGCGGTCAACAGCGCCACCTCGCTGGTGGTGTCGGGTACCGAGGACGAGATTGAGGCGCTGGAGGAGCGCTGGCGGGCTGAGGGTCGGCGGGTGAAGCGGCTGGTGGTGTCGCACGCGTTTCACTCGCACCTGATGGAGCCGATGTTGGCCGAGTTCAGCGCCGTCGCCGAGTCGTTGACCTACCGTGAGCCGCGTATCCCGATGTTCGGTGCGGTGACCGATCCGGGCTACTGGGTGCGGCAGGTGCGCGAGACCGTCCGGTTCGCCGACGGCGTCACGCGGCTGCGGGACGCGGGCGTCACCGCGTGCCTGGAACTGGGGCCGGACGCCGTGCTCGCCGCCCACGTCGACGGCGCGTCCGCCGCGCTGCGCCGGGGCCGCGACGAGGCCGAGTCGCTGCTGAGGGCGGTCGCCGAACTGCACGTGAGCGGCGTCCCGGTCGACTGGGCCGCGATGACGCGGGACTGGGGCGGCCGAGCGGTGCCGCTGCCGACCTACCCGTTCGACCACGAACGGTTCTGGCCCGAGCCCGCCCCCGCAGGCGGGCAGACGGGCCTGGTCGCCAACCGGGTCGAAAGCCGGTTCTGGGCGGCGGTCGAGCAGGAGGACGTCCAGTCCGTCGCCGAGACCCTGCGCCTCGACCCCGGCAACGGGCTCGCGAGCGTGCTGCCCGCGCTGTCCGCGTGGCGCAGGCAGTTCCACGACCAAACCCTGACCGACCAGTGGCGCTACCGGGTCGGCTGGAAGCCGGTGCCCGACCCCGCCGAGACGGCGGCGGGCACCTGGCTCGTGGTCACCTCCGCGGCAGGGTCCGATCACGAGGTCGCCGACGCGCTGCGCACGCACGGCGCCGAGGTCGTGGCGCTGGCCATGGAGCAGACCGGCCGGGCGGCGCTGGCCGAGCGGCTGGCGGCGGTGGGGCCCGTCGACGGCGTCGTGTCGCTGCTCGCGCTCGACGAATCCGACGGCCCCGGCCTCACCCAGGGTGTCGCCGGGACGCTGACCCTGGCGCAGGCCCTGCTCGACGCCGACGTCACCGCGCCGCTGTGGCTGCTCACCCGGGGCGCGGTCGGCACCGGCCCGTCCGACCCGCTCACTGGCCCCCTGCAGGCGCAGGTCTGGGGCCTGGGCAGGGTGCTCGCCCTCGAACACGCCGCGACCTGGGGCGGGCTGGTCGACCTGCCCGAGCGGCTCGACGCCCTGACCGGCAAGCGGCTGGCCGCCGTCCTCGCCGGGACCACGGGGGAGGACCAGGTGGCGGTGCGGCACCGCGGGGTGCTGGCCCGCAGGCTCGCCCGCGCACCGCTCGGGCACCCGCCCGCCGACCGCTGGACCCCCACCGGCACCGTGCTGGTCACGGGTGGGACCGGGGCGCTGGGCGCGCGGGTCGCGCGGTGGCTGGCCGAGCGGGGCGCGCCGAGGCTGCTCCTCACCGCCCGCGGCGGCATGGCCGCCCCCGGCGCCGCGGACCTCGTCGCGGAACTCGCCGAACTCGGCACCACCGCGACCGTGGCGGCCTGCGACGTCGCCGACCGTGCCGCCCTCGCGGCACTACTGGCCGACACCCCCGTCACCGCGGTCGTCCACGCCGCGGGCGTCACCGCGACGGCGACGGTCGCCGAGACCGACCCCGCCGCGTTCGCCGAGGTGCTGCGGGCCAAGGTCGACGGCGCCCGGAACCTGGACGAGCTGCTGCCCGACGTGACGGCGTTCGTGCTGTTCTCCTCCATCGCCGCGACCTGGGGCAGCGGCGGCCAGTCCGCCTACGCCGCGGGCAACGCCTTCCTCGACGCGCTCGCCGAGCAGCGCCGCGCCCGGGGACGGGTGGCGACCGCCATCGCCTGGGGGCCGTGGGCCGAGACCGGCATGGCCGCCGACGACACCGCCCGCGAGTACCTGCGCCGCCGGGGCCTGCGGGCCCTGCCCGGCCCGACCGCGCTCGTCGCGCTCGGCCAGGCCGTCGACGGCGACGAGACCTGCGTGACGGTCGCCGACGTGCGGTGGGAGCAGTTCGCCGCCGCCTTCACCCTCGTGCGGCGCAGCCCGCTGATCGAGGACCTGCCGGAGGTGCGGGCGCTGGCCGAGGCGGCCCGGGTCGCCGAGCCGGAACCCGACCAGGGCAGGCAGCTGCGCGAGCGGCTCGCCGGGCTGGACCGGGCCGGGCAGGAGGCGGCGCTGCTGGAGCTGGTCTCCGGCGCGGTCGCCGTGGTGCTCGGCCACGCCGAGGCGGGCGCCGTCGAACCCGGCCAGGCGTTCGGCGAGCTGGGGTTCGACTCGCTGACCGCCGTCGAGCTGGCCAACCGGCTCGCCGCGGTCACCGGGCTGGCCCTGCCGGTCACCCTGGCCTTCGACTACCCGACCGCGCTGGAGCTCGCCCGGCACCTGGGCGCCGCGCTGGGCGGCGGGGTCTCGGGGGTGGGCGCCCTGCTCGCCGGCCTCGACGCGATGGACGAGGTGTTCGGCAGGCAGGCGCCGGACGGCCTCACCAGGGCCAGGGTCGCCGTGCGGCTGCGGGCCTTCCTCGACCGCTGGGCGGACGGCCGCCCGAGCGCGCCGGAACCGCTGGAGGAGTTCGCCGCGGACTCCGACGACGACATGATCAGGATGATCGAGCAGGAGCTCGGCATCTGACCCGTTCGCCTGGACGCCACTCGCCTGAACGCCACATCGGGACCCGCCGGGTGTCCGATGTGGCGTTCCGGCGGGTGCGCGGACCGGGTGGGTAAGGGCACCTCCTTGGGGCCGCTAGGGGTGTCTTCGGGGTTCGGGCCGCTCCTATCGTCGCCTCAACGTCCGAGAACCCGGGCCACCCGTTTCAGCAGCGGAAACGCGGTGGCTCCCGGGCTGCGCGGACCGGTGCGGGAAGCCTTCGCCTGCCGGAGAGGTGACGTTTCAGTGGCGGACGACCAGAAGTACCTCGACTACCTCAAGCGGCTGACCGCCGACCTCCGGCAGACCCGGCGCCGCCTGTCCGCCGCTGAGGCGCGCGAGCGCGAGCCCATCGCGATCGTCGCCATGAGCTGTCGCTTCCCCGGTGGGGCCGCCACCCCGGAGTCCTTCTGGAACCTGGTCGCCGAGGGCCGCGACGGCATCGGCGGCTTCCCCGCCGACCGCGGCTGGGACCTCGCCCGGCTCTACCACCCGGACCCCGAGCACCCGGGCACCAGCTACGTCCGGGTCGGGAACTTCGTCCGCGACGTCGCCGACTTCGACGCCGCGCTGTTCGGGATCAGCCCCCGCGAAGCGCTCACCATGGACCCGCAGCAGCGCCTGCTCCTGGAGGTGGTCTGGGAGGCCGTCGAGCGCGCGCGAATCGACCCCACCGCGCTGCGGGGCAGCCGGACCGGCGTGTTCGTTGGGGCGGCCACCTCCGGCTACGGCCTCGGCGTGCGGGAACTCCCCGACGGCGCCGGGCACCTGCTGACCGGCAACGCCGCCAGCGTCGTCTCCGGGCGCGTCTCCTACACCCTGGGCCTCGAAGGCCCCGCGGTCACCATCGACACGGCCTGCTCGTCCTCCCTGGTCGCCCTGCACCTGGCCGCGCAGGCGCTGCGCGCGGGCGAGTGCGAGCTGGCGCTCGCGGGCGGCGTCACGGTCATGACCAACCCGGACATCTTCACCGAGCTGAGCAGGCAGCGCGGGCTCGCCGAGGACGGCCGCTGCAAGGCGTTCTCCGCCACCGCGGACGGCACCGGCTGGTCGGAGGGCGCGGGCGTCCTCGTGCTCGAACGGCTCTCCGACGCGCAGCGCAACGGCCGCCAGGTCCTCGCCGTGGTCGCGGGCTCCGCGGTGAACCAGGACGGCGCCTCCAACGGCCTGTCCGCGCCCAACGGCCCGTCCCAGGAGCGCGTCATCCGCGCCGCGCTCGCGGGCGCCAGGGTCGCCGCGTCCGATGTGGACGCCGTGGAGGCGCACGGCACCGGCACCCGGCTCGGCGACCCGATCGAGGCCCAAGCCCTGCTGGCCACCTACGGCCAGAACCGCCCCGTCGACCGTCCACTGTGGCTCGGGTCGGTCAAGTCCAACATCGGGCACGCCCAGGGCGCCGCCGGGGTGGCCGGGGTCATCAAGATGGTGATGGCGCTGCGCAACGAGTGCCTGCCCAAGACCCTGCACGTCGAGCAGCCCACCTCGCACGTCGACTGGGCGTCCGGCGCGGTCGAGCTGCTCACCGAGCAGCGGCCGTGGCCCCGGGGCGGGGAACCCCGGCGCGCCGGGGTGTCGTCGTTCGGCGTCAGCGGCACCAACGCCCACGTCGTCCTTGAGGAAGCACCCGCGCCCGTCGCCGCTGACGACCAGGCGCCTGGACCTCGTCCTGTCCTGCTGCCCTGGGTGGTCTCCGGCAAGACCGCGGCGGCGCTCACCGCCCAAGCGGCATCCCTGCTGTCCCATGTGGACGAACGGCAGGCGGACCCGGCCGACGTGGCCCACTCGCTCGTGACCTCCCGGGCCGCGCTGGACCACCGCGCCGTCCTGCTCGGCGCCGACCAGGACGCGCTGCGCGCCGGGCTGGCCGCCCTCGCCCGAGGTGACGAGGCCCCCGGCGTGATCCGCCGGACCGGCGACCTCGGCCGGGGCGGGGTCGCGTTCGTGTTCCCCGGCCAGGGCTCGCAGTGGGTCGGCATGGCGTCCGGGCTGTTGGACGCCGAACCGGTCTTCCGTGCCCGGATCGGGGAATGCGCGCAGGCGCTGAGCGCTCACACCGACTGGTCGTTGACTGATGTGCTGCGCGGCGCGCCCGACGCGCCGTCGCTGGAACGGGTCGACGTCGTCCAGCCGACGCTGTGGGCCGTGAACGTCGCGCTCGCGGCGTTGTGGCGTTCGGTCGGGGTGGTGCCCTCGGCGGTGGTGGGACACTCGCAGGGTGAGATCGCCGCCGCCGTGGTGTGTGGTGGTCTCACCCTGGAAGACGGGGCCCGGGTTGTCGCCCTGCGCAGCCTGCTGTTGGCGGAGTTCATGGCGGGCCGGGGCGGCATGGTGTCGCTTCCGGTGTCGGCGGAGGCGGCGGAGCGGCTGATCGCTCCTTGGGATGGTGCGCTGAGCCTGGCCGGGCTCTCCGGTCCACTGTCCTCAGTGGTGTCAGGTGACATCGCCGCGGTGGAGGAGTTGTTGGCCGAGTGCGAACGGCGGGCCATCCGGGCCAGGCGAGTCCCCACGGACTGCGCCGGGCATTCGCGGCAGGCCGACCAGGTCCGTGGGCGGCTGCTGGAGGTGTTGGCCCCGGTCAGCCCGCGCCGGGCAGAGATCCCGTTCTACTCGGCGGTCACCGGCGCCATCCTGGACACCGAGTCGCTGGATGCCGCGTACTGGTACCAGAACCTGCGTGAGCCCGTCCTGTTCGAGCAGGCCACCCGCGCGCTCATCGCCGACGGGCGGTCCACCTTCGTCGAGGTCAGCGCCCACCCCGTGCTGACCACCGCCATCGAGGAGACCATCGACGCGGTCGACACCGCGGGCGTCGTCCTGGGCACGCTGCGCCGCGACGACGGCGGCCAGGACCGGTGGCTCACCGCCCTCGCTGACGGCTACGTCCACGGCGTGGCCCTGGACTGGACCGCCGTCCTGCCCAAGGGCCGCACAGTCGAGCTGCCCACCTACGCCTTCCAGCGCACCCGCTACTGGCTCGACGCCCCGACGCACACCAGCGCCGAGAGCGGCGAGCCGTCCGCGTTCTGGGACGCCGTCGAGCGCGCCGACCTCGGCGAACTGGCCGCGCTGCTGGACGTCAGCGGCGACACCCCGCTCAGCGCCCTGCTCCCGTCGCTGTCCGCGTGGCGCAGGCGCGACCGCGCCACCCAGGACCCCTGGCGCTACCGCGTCGAGTGGCACCCAGTCGACCCCCAGCCCCGGCCCGCGCGCGGCACCTGGCTCGTCGTCCTGCCGCCCAGCGGCGCCGACCTCGCCGCGGACTGCCTAAAGGCCCTGCGCGACAACGGCGCCGAGGTGCGCGAGGTCGAGCTCGACCTCGCGGAACTGGACCGCTGGGCCATCGCCCAGCACCTGGAGGACGCCGCGGCCCGCCACCCGGACCTCGCGGGTGTGCTGTCCCTCGTCGCGCTCGACCCGGGGCCGCACCCCGACGACCCGGCGCTGCCCGTCGGCGTCGGCGCGACCGTCTCGCTGATCCAGGCGTTCACCGACACCGCCATCGACGTCCCCCTGTGGTGCGCCACCACCGGGGCGGTCGCCGCCGCCGACACCCTCGCCAACCCGGTCCAGGCGCAGGTGTGGGGCCTCGGCCGGGTCGCGGCGCTCGAACACCCCAACCGCTGGGGCGGCCTCATCGATCTGCCCCCGTCCCTCGACGAGCGCGCCGGGGCCCGGCTGGCGGGCATCCTCGGCGGCGGTCTCGACGGCGAGGACCAGCTCGCCGTCCGCGACACCGGGGTGCTGGCCCGCAGGCTCCGCCGCGCCCCCTCGAGCACGCGCCCGGCCACCCCGTGGACCCCCAGCGGCGCGGTCCTGGTGACCGGCGGCACCGGCGCCCTCGGCGCCGAGGTGGCGGCCTGGCTGGCCGAGCGCGGGGCGCCGAGGCTGGTCCTGACCAGCCGCCGCGGCCCGGACGCCCCCGGCGCGGCCGAGCTGGTCGACCGGCTCGCCGACCTGGGCGCCGCCGCGACGGTGGTGGCCTGCGACGTCGCCGACCGCGACGCCGTCGCCGCCCTGCTGGCCGAGCACCCGGTCACCGCCGTCGTGCACGCCGCGGGCGTCGACCCGTCGATGCCGCTGACCGACCTCGACCTCCCCGACTTCGCCGACGGCGTGCGCGCCAAGGTCCTGGGCGCCGCCCACCTGCACGAGCTGGTGCCGGACGCCGAGGCGTTCGTGCTGTTCTCCTCCGTGGCCGGGATCTGGGGCAGCGGCGGCCAGGCCGCCTACTCCGCCGCGAACGCCTACCTCGACGCGCTCGCCGAGCACCGCGCCGCCGCGGGCCTGCCCGCCACCTCGATCGCCTGGGGCGCCTGGGACGGCGGCGGCATGGCCACCCGTGGCGGCGTGCTGGACTCGCTGCGGCGCAGGGGTTTCAGCCCGATGCCCGTCGACCGGTGCGTGGCCGCGCTGGCGCTGGCGGTCGACGCGGGGGACACCGCGCTCACCGTCGTCGACGTCGACTGGGCCCGCTTCGCCGAGACGTTCACGGCGGTCCGGCCGAGCAGGCTCATCGCCGAGCTGACCGCGCCCGCGCGGGCCGAGGCGGCCGACGAGACCGCCACCAACGAGACCGCCACCGGCGAGGCGGCCCGGCTGCGGGACCTGCCCCCCGCCGAACGCAGGCACGCCGTCCTGGAACTGGTGCGGGGCGCTGCCGCCGCCGTCCTCGGCTACCAGGGCACCGACGCCGTCGAGCCGAACCGGCCGTTCAAGGACCTCGGGATCGACTCGCTCACCGCGGTCGGGGCGCGCAACAGGGTCGCCGCCGCCATCGGCCGCAAGCTCCCGGTCACCCTGCTCTACGACTACCCGACCCCGCTGGCCCTGACCCGCTTCCTCATCGACACCCTGACCGGAACCGCCGACGACACCGAGGACCGGGCCGCCGCCACCGCGGTCGACCAGGACGACCCCATCGTCATCGTCGCCATGAGCTGCCGCTTCCCGGCGGGCATCCGCACCCCCGAGGACCTGTGGGAAGTCGTGGCCTCGGGCACCGACGGGATCTCGGTCTTCCCCACCGACCGGTGCTGGGATTTCGACCCGGCGGGCGGCTACACCCCCGAGGGCGGGTTCGTCCACGACGCGACCGAGTTCGACGCCGACCTGTTCGGCATCTCCCCGCGCGAGGCCGTCTCCATGGACCCGCAGCAGCGGCTGCTGCTGGAGGCGGCCTGGGAGGTGCTGGAGCGCGCGGGCATCGACCCGCACTCGCTGCACGGCAGCGCCACCGGGGTGTTCGTCGGCGCGTCGACCTCCGGCTACGGCGTCGGCATGCGGGTGGCCGCCGGCCTGGAGGGCCACTACATCACCGGGACGTCGGCCAGCGTCATGTCCGGCCGCCTCGCCTACACCTTCGGCTTCGAGGGCCCGGCCATCACCGTCGACACCGGCTGCTCGTCCTCCCTGGTCGCCCTGCACCTGGCCGCCGCGGCGCTGCGCGGCGGCGAGTGCGACAAGGCGGTGGTCGCGGGCGTGTCCGTGCTCACCAGCCCCGACCTGTTCGCCGAGTTCAGCACCCAGCGGGGGCTGGCGTCCACCGGCCGCTGCGCCTCGTTCGCCGCCGCCGCGGACGGCACCGGCTGGGGCGAGGGCGTCGGCGCCCTGCTGGTCGAGCGCCTGTCCGACGCCCGCCGCCACGGCCACGAGGTCCTCGCCGTCGTGCGCGGCTCGGCGGTCAACTCCGATGGCGCGTCCAACGGGCTCACCGCGCCCAACGGGCCGTCCCAGCAGCGCGTCATCCGCGCGGCGCTCGCGGGCGCGGGGCTCGACCCGTCCGATGTGGACGCGGTGGAGGGGCACGGCACCGGCACCACGCTCGGCGACCCGATCGAGGCCCAGGCACTGCTGGCCACCTACGGCAGGGACCGGGACCGGCCGCTGTGGCTCGGGTCGCTCAAGTCGAACCTCGGCCACACCCAGGCCGCCTCCGGCGCCGCCGGGGTGATCAAGATGGTGCTGGCGATGCGCCACGGCGTGCTGCCGAAGACGCTGCACGTCGACGAGCCCACCCCGCACGTCGACTGGGCCTCCGGCGCGGTCGAGCTGCTCACCGAGGCCCGGCCGTGGCCCCAGAACGGCCACCCGCGCCGGGCGGGCGTCTCCTCCTTCGGCGTCAGCGGCACCAACGCCCACGTGATCCTGGAGGCGCCGCCCGCGGTGGCCGTCCCGGAGCCGGTCGAGGAACCCGCGCCCGCCGTGCTGCCGTGGCCGGTGTCCGCGCGGACCGCCACCGGCCTGGCCGCCCAGTGCGCGGCACTCGGCGCCCACGTCGACGCTGCTGAACCGTCCATTCTGGACGTGGCGCACACGCTGGCCGTCGGCCGGGCCGACCTGGCGCACCGGGCGGTCGTGCTGGCCGCCGACACCCAGGGCGCCGTCGACGCCCTGGCCACCCTGTCGGCCGGTGACCTGCCCGCCGACGCGGTCACCGGCACCGTCCACGAGGGCAAGCTGGCGTTCCTGTTCACGGGCCAGGGTTCGCAGCGGGCCGGGATGGGCCGGGAGCTGTCCGCGGCGTTCCCCGTCTTCGCGGGCGCGGTGGACGAGGTGTGCGCCCGGTTGGGTGAGATTCCGTGGGATGACCAGGAGAAGCTGGATCAGACCCGGCACGCGCAGGCGGCGTTGTTCGCGCTGGAAGTGGCGTTGTTCCGGCTGCTGGAGTCCTGGGGGCTCGCGCCGGACTTCCTGGTGGGGCACTCGATCGGCGAGATCGCGGCCGCGCACGTGGCCGGGGTGCTGTCGCTGGATGACGCGTGCACGTTGGTCGCCGCGCGGGGCCGGTTGATGCAGGCTCTGCCTACGGGTGGGGCAATGCTCGCTGTCGAGGCCACTGAGGCCGATGTGCCCGCGGGCATTGACGTCGCGGCGGTGAACAGCCCGACGTCGTTGGTGGTCTCGGGTGCTGAGGGCGAGATCGCGGCGCTGGAGGCGGTGTGGCGGGCTGAGGGGCGTCGGGTGAAGCGGCTCGCGGTGTCGCACGCGTTCCACTCGCGGCTCATGGAGCCCATGCTCGCCGAGTTCGCCGCCGTCGCGCGCACGCTGACCTACCACCAGCCGCGCGTTCCCGTGGTGTCCTCCGGTGACGTCACCGACCCCGCCTACTGGGTGCGGCAGGTCCGCGACACGGTCCGCTTCGCCGACGGCATCGCCCGGCTGCGCGCGGAGAACGTCACCACCTGTCTGGAACTCGGTCCCGACGCCGCCCTCTGCGCCCACACCGACGACGCGGTCCCGGTGCTGCGCCGCGACCAGGACGAACTCACCACCGTGCTCACCGCCGCGGCCAAGGCGTGGGTCCGCGGCGTCGCCGTCGACTGGTCCCGCGCGGTCCCCGGCGGGCGGACCGTCGCCCTGCCGACCTACGCCTTCCAGCGGCAGCGCTACTGGCTGGACACCTTCGCCCCCGCGCTGCCCGAGCCCACCGGCGGCCAGGACGTCCGCCACGCGGGCTTCTGGGCAGCCGTCGAGCGCGAGGACACCGCCGCTGTCGCCGAGGCGCTGCGGCTCGACGCCGACACCCTCGCCGCCGTGCTGCCCGCCCTGTCCGCGTGGCGCCGCCGTGCCGCCGAGAAGTCCATCGTGGACAGCTGGCGCTACCGCGCCGGATGGGCGCCGATCCCGGACCGCCCCGCCGCGCCGCTCGCGGGCACCTGGCTGCTCGTCACCCCGCCCACGGGCGCGCCCGACCTCGCCGCCGCTTTGCGGGACGCGGGCGCCTCGCTGCGCGAGCTGGTCCTCGACCCCGCCGCCACCGACCCCTGGTCGGTGGCGGGCCAGGTGGCCGAGGCCACCGCGGGCACCACCATCGCGGGCGTGCTGTCCCTGGTCGGATTGGGCGAGGACCAGCACCCCGACTACCCGGGCATGACCACCGGGCTCGCCGCCACCGTCGTCCTGCTCAAAGCGCTCAACGCCGCCAAGATTGACGCACCACTGTGGACCGCCACCGTCGGCGCGGCCTCGGTCGGCAGGCTCGACCCCCCGCCCAGCGCCGAGCAGGCCCAGGTGTGGGGCCTCGGCCGGGTCGCGGCCCTGGAGCTGCCCCGGCTGTGGGGCGGTCTGGTCGACCTGCCCGCGACCGTGGACCGGCGCGTGGGGGAGCGGCTCGTGGGGCTGCTCGCCGACGGCACGGAGGACCAGGTCGCCGTGCGCGGCTCCGGTCTGTTCGCCCGACGCCTGCGCCGGGCGCCCCTCACGGGCACCGCGAAGACCTCGTGGCGTCCATCCGGGACGGTGCTCGTCACCGGCGGGACCGGCGCCCTCGGCGCCCAGGTCGCCCGGCTGCTCGCCGAGCGCGGCGCCCCGCACCTCCTGCTCGCGAGCAGGCGCGGCCCCTCGGCCCCCGGCGCCGGTGACCTCGCCGCCGAGCTGACCGCCCTCGGCACCCGGGTCACGGTCGTCGCCTGCGACATCGCCGACCGCGCCGCCGTCATGGCGCTGCTGGCCGAGCACCCGGTCGCCGCCGTCGTGCACACCGCGGGCGTCGTCGAGCAGCAGCCGCTGGCGGACGCGGGCCTGGCCGAGCTCGCCGACGTGCTCCGCGCCAAGGTCGACGGCGCGCGCGTCCTCGACGAGCTCCTGCCCGACGCCGAGGCGTTCGTCACCTTCTCCTCGATCTCCGGGGTGTGGGGCAGCGCGGGCCACGGCGCCTACGCCGCCGCCAACGCCCACCTCGACGCCCTGGTCGAGCACCGCAGGGCCGAGGGCCGCGCGGGCACCTCCATCGCCTGGGGCCCGTGGGCCGGTGGGGGGATGCTCGCCGCCGAGGACGCCGAGGACCAGCTGCGCCGCCGCGGCCTGGCCGCCATGGACCCGCGCTCGGCCGTCGGCGCGTTCGGCGATGCGGTCGACCACGACCTGGCCTGCGTCGTCGTCGCCGACGTCGACTGGACCCGGTTCGCCCCCGCCTACACCTCGTCCCGGCCCAGCCCGCTCCTCGCGGAGCTGCCCGAGGCCGCCCGCCCGGCGACCGCGGCCGCCGAGCCCGAGCGGGTGGGCTCGGCCCAGCTGCACCGCAAGCTCGCCGAGGGCGACCGCGACGAGGTCCTGCTCGACCTCGTCCGCGCCGGGGCCGCCGCCGTCCTGGGCCACGCCGAGGCGGAGTCCATCCAGCCGGACCGGGCGTTCAAGGACCTCGGGTTCGACTCGCTGACCGCGGTGGAGCTGCGGGACCGGCTCACCGAGCTGACCGGGCTCACGCTGCCCGCCACGCTGGTCTTCGACCACCCGAGCGCCCAGGTCCTCGCGGGCCACCTCGGCACCCTGCTCGCCCCCGCCGTGCCCACCGCCGACGAGCCCGCCGCCGACGAGCCCAGCACCACGGCGGCCGGGCACGACGAGCCCATCGCGATCATCGGCATGAGCTGCCGCTACCCCGGCGGCGTCACCTCGCCGGAGGACCTGTGGCGGCTGGTCGCCTCCGGCGGCGACGGCATCGGCCCGTTCCCCGCCGACCGCGGCTGGCCGCTGGACTGGCTGCGCGCCGCCGACCCCGACCGGCCGGGCAGCTCGCACACCGCGGAGGGCGGTTTCGTGGCCACCGCCGCCGAGTTCGACGCGGGCCTGTTCGGGATCTCCCCGCGCGAGGCGATCGCCATGGACCCGCAGCAGCGGCTGCTGCTGGAGGCGTCCTGGGAGGTGTTCGAGGACGCCGGGCTCGACCCGACGTCGCTGCGCGGCAGCCGGACCGGGGTCTTCGCGGGCACCAACAGCCAGGACTACCTGTCCCTGCTCGCGGGCTCGGCCGACGGCGTGGAAGGCCAGGTCGCCACCGGCAGCGCCGCGAGCGTCGTGTCCGGGCGGGTCTCCTACACCTTCGGTCTGGAAGGGCCCGCGATCACCGTCGACACCGCGTGCTCGTCGTCGCTGGTGGCGCTGCACCTCGCCGCGCAGGCACTGCGCGGCGGCGAGTGCGCGATGGCCCTGGCCGGTGGCGTGGTCGTCATGGCCCGCCCCGGCATCTTCACCGAGTTCAGCAGGCAGAACGGCGTCGCCGCCGACGGCCGGTGCAAGTCCTTCGCCGCGTCCGCCGACGGCGCAGGCTGGGGCGAGGGCGTCGGCGTCCTGCTGCTGGAGCGGCTCTCCGACGCGCGGCGCAACGGGCACCGCGTGCTGGCGGTGGTGCGCGGGTCGGCGGTCAACCAGGACGGCGCGTCGAACGGCCTCACCGCGCCGAACGGCCCGTCGCAGCAGCGGGTGATCCGCGCCGCGCTGGCCAACGCCCGCCTGACCCCCGCCGACGTGGATGTCGTGGAGGCGCACGGCACCGGCACCCGGCTGGGCGACCCGATCGAGGCCCAGGCGCTGCTGGCCACCTACGGCCAGGACCGGGACGAGCCGCTGTGGCTGGGCTCGGTGAAGTCCAACATCGGCCACACCCAGGCCGCCGCGGGCGTCGCAGGCGTGATCAAGATGGTGCAGGCGCTGCGCCACGAGACCCTGCCGCCCACCCTGCACGTCGACGCCCCCACCCCCGAGGTGGACTGGACCGCGGGCGCGGTCGCGCTGCTCACCGAGTCCCGCCCCTGGCCCGCCGCCGACCGCCCCCGCCGCGCGGGCGTCTCCTCCTTCGGCGTCAGCGGCACGAACGCCCACGTGATCATCGAGCAGGCCCCCGCCGTCCCGCCCGCGCCGCCCGCGCGGCCCCGGGGCCCCGTGCCGTGGGTGCTGTCGGCCAACACCGGCCGCAGCCTGCTCGACCAGGCCGCCCGCCTGCTGCCCGCCGCCGACGGCGACCCGGCCCGCGTCGCCTGGACCCTCGCCACCGCCCGCGCCGCCCTGGACCACCGCGCGGTCGTCCTCGGCGCCGACGCCCTCGCCGCGCTCGCCGAGGACGCCGAGGCCCCCGGCCTGATCCGCGGCACGGCCCGGCCCGCTGGTGGCGCGGTGTTCGTCTTCCCCGGGCAGGGCGCCCAGTGGCCGGGCATGGCCGCCGAACTCCTCGACGCCGAGCCGGTCTTCCGGGACGCGATCGAGGACTGCGAGCGCGCCCTCACCCCGCACGTGGACTGGTCGCTGCTCGACGTTCTGCGCGGCGGCGTGCCCGACCGGGTGGACGTCGTGCAGCCCGCGCTCTGGGCGGTCATGGTCGGCCTCGCCGCGCTGTGGCGGTCGGCCGGGGTCCGCCCGGCCGCGGTGATCGGCCACTCCCAGGGCGAGATCGCCGCCGCGGTCGTCGCCGGGGCGCTCAGCCTCGACGACGGCGCGATGGTCGTCGCGCTGCGCGCCAAGGCCATCGCGGGCGGGCTGTCCGGCAAGGGCGGCATGGTGTCCGTCGCCGCGGGCCCCGAGGACGTCGCCGCCCTCATCGAGCCGTGGGGCGACGCGCTCGGCATCGCCGCGGTCAACGGCCCGCTGTCCACTGTGGTCTCCGGGAGCAACGCCGCCCTCGATCAGCTGCTCGCGGCCGCACCCGACCGGGCCCGCCGCGTCCCGGTCGACTACGCCTCCCACTCCGCCCAGGTCGAGCTGATCCGCGACGGCCTGCTCGCCGAACTCGCCGCGATCACCCCGGGCCCCGCCGAGGTCCCGTTCTTCTCCGCCCTCACCGGCAGCGAGTTCGACACCACCGGCCTGGACGCCGGGTACTGGTACGAGAACCTGCGCCGCACCGTCCGGTTCGACCAGGCCACCGAGGCCGCCCGCGGGCGCGGGCGGTCCACGTTCATCGAGGTCAGCCCGCACCCGGTGCTCACCACGGGCGTCGAGGAAACCCTGGCGGGCGACGGGATCGTGCTCGGCACGCTGCGCCGGGAGTCCGGCGGCCGCGAGCGCTGGCTCACCGCGCTCGCCGAGGCGTGGGTGCGGGGCCTGCCGGTCGAGTGGTCCGCGGTGCTGCCCGCGGCCCTGCCCGTCCCGCTGCCCACCTACGCCTTCGACCGCGAGCGCTACTGGCCGCGCCCCAAGGGCGAGGTCGCGCTCGACAGCGCCGACCACCCGCTGCTCGACGCCGCGGTCCCGGTGGCCGACGCCGGTGTGCTGTGGCTCGGCACGCTGTCGCTGGCCACCCATCCGTGGCTGGGCGACCACGCCGTCTTCGGCGCCGCGCTGCTGCCCGGGACCGCGTTCGTGGACCTCGCGCTCTGCGCGGGCGGGCACCTGGGCTTCAGCCAGGTCGCCGACCTGACCCTGGAGACCCCGCTCGCCATCCCCGAGACCGGCGCGGTCACCGTGCAGGTGCGCGTCGAGGACGACCGGTTCACCGTCCACTCCCGACCGGCGGGCGACCCCGACGCCGACTGGACCCGCCACGCCACCGCTGTCCTCGCCCGCGACGAGCCACCCGCCCCGGCCGGTCTGACCGCGTGGCCGCCCCCCGGCGCCGAGCCGGTCGACGTGACCGGCGCCTACGCCGCCCTCGACGCCGCGGGCTACGGCTACGGACCCACCTTCCAGGGCCTGCGGGCGCTGTGGCGGGCGGGCGGGGAGGTCTACGCCGAGGTGGCGCTGCCCGAGGCCGCGCACGCCGACGCCGCCCGGTTCGGGCTGCACCCGGCGCTGCTCGACGCGGCGCTGCACGCGGCGGGCATCGGCGGGCTGGTGGCCGGGCAGTCGCTGCCGTTCACCATGACCGGCGTGTCGCTGCACGCGAGCGGCGCCACCGTCCTGCGCGCCCGGATCACCGCCCTGGGCGCCGACACCGTCGCGGTCGTCGTCGCCGACGCCCTCGGCAACCCGGTCGCCACCGTCGACTCCCTCACCCTGCGCCCGGCGAACCCCGGCAAGACCGGCGACACCGACGCGCTGTTCCAGGTCACCTGGGTGCCGGTCACCGCCGACGCGCCGCCCCCGGAGCGGATCGCCGTCCTCGGCGAGGACCGCGCGGGCCTCGCCGAGGAACTGGCCGCCCGCCTGGGCGCGGTCGCCTGGTACTCGGACCCGGCCGCGCTCGCCGAGGCGGTCGACACCGGGGCCGCGGTTCCCGAGGTCGCGCTGTGGGCCTGCGAGTCGGACGCGCCGGGCGAGGCCGCCGCCGAGGCGCTCGCCGTCGCCCAGTCCTGGCTGGCCGACGACCGGTTCGCCACGGCCACCCTCGCGGTGCTGACCCGGGGCGCGGTCGGCGTCCACCCCGGCGAGCACGTCGACGACCTCGCGGGCGCCGCGGTCCAGGGCCTGGTGCGCAGCGCCCAGTCGGAGAACCCCGGCCGCTTCGGGCTCATCGACCTCGACGGCCGCCCCGATCCGGTCCCCGGTCTGCTCGCCGCCCTGAGCACGGCGGACGAGCCGCGGCTCGCGGTCCGCGCGGGCGAGCTGTTCGCGCCGCGACTGGCCACCGCCACCCCGACCGGCATCACCATCCCCGACACCCCGTGGCGCCTCGACGTCGCGGGCGGGGCCACGCCCGACCACCTCGCCCCCATCGACGCGCCGACGGCGGAACTCGGCCCCGAGCAGGTCCGGGTCGGCGTCCGCGCCGCGGGCGTGAACTTCCGCGACGTCGCCATCGCCCTCGGCATGGTGCCCGACCAGTCCGGCATGGGCACCGAGGGCGCGGGCGTCGTGCTCGACGTCGGCTCCGCGGTGACCGACCTGCGCGTGGGCGACCGGGTGTTCGGCCTGTTCGCCGAGGGTTTCGGCCCGGTCACCACCACCGAGCGGGCGGTGCTGGCCCCGATGCGTCCTGAGTGGACCTTCGCCCAGGCGGCGTCGGTGCCGACGGTGTTCCTCACCGCCTACTACGGCCTGGTCGACCTCGCGGACCTGCGGCCGGGGCAGACGGTCCTCATCCACGCGGCGGCGGGCGGGGTCGGCATGGCCGCGGTGCAGATCGCCCGGCACCTCGGCGCGGAGGTGTTCGCCACGGCGAGCCCCGCCAAGCACGACGTGCTGCGCGGCATGGGCCTCGACGACGAGCACATCGCCTCCTCCCGCACGACCGACTTCGAGTTCGCCTTCCGCGCCGCCACCGACGGCCGCGGCGTCGACGTCGTGCTGAACTCGCTGGCCGGGCCGTTCGTGGACGCCTCGCTCGGCGTGCTCGCCCCCGGCGGCAGGCTGGTCGAGATGGGCAAGACCGACATCCGCGACGCGGACGAGGTCGCCGCCGCCCACCCGGGCACCGCCTACCGCGCGTTCGACCTCGCCGAGGCGGGCGTGGAGCGGATGGCCGCGATGCTGGCGGCCGTCCTCGACCTGCTCGACGCGGGCGCCCTGCGCGTGCTGCCGGTCACCGGCTGGGACGTGCGCGAGGCCGCCGCCGCGTTCCGGCACATGGGCCGCGGCGGGCACGTCGGCAAGAACGTCCTCACCTTCCCCCGCCCGACCGACCCGGACGGCACGGTGCTGATCACCGGCGGCACCGGCACGCTGGGCGGTCTGCTCGCCCGGCACCTGGTGACCCGGCACGGCGCGCGCCACCTGGTCCTCACCAGCCGCGGCGGGCCGGACGCGCCGGGAGCGGCCGAGCTGGTCGCCGAGCTGACCGGCCTGGGCGCCACGGCCACCGTCCTGCGCTGCGACGCCGCCGACCGCGACGCCGTCGCCGCCGTGCTCGCGGGCATCCCGCCCGAGCACCCGCTGACCGGCGTCGTCCACGCGGCGGGCGTGCTCGACGACGGCGTGCTGGACTCCCTCACCCCGGCGCGGCTGGACGCGGTGCTGCGGCCCAAGGTCACCGCCGCCGCCGTCCTGCACGAGCTGACCCGGCACGCCGACCTCGCGATGTTCGTCCTGTTCTCCTCGGCGTCGGCCACCATCGGCGCGCCCGGCCAGGCCAACTACGCCGCCGCCAACGCCTACCTCGACGCGCTCGCCCAGCACCGCCGCGCCCTCGGGCTCCCGGCCGTCTCGCTCGGCTGGGGGCTGTGGGCGGAGGCCAGCGCGATGACCGGGCACCTGTCCGACCGCGACCGGGCCCGCGCGGGCGCCCGGATCTCCTCCGCGCAGGGCATGGCCCTGTTCGACGCGGTCCTCGGGCTGCCGCAGGCGCACCTGGTGCCGGTCCACCTCGACCTCGCCGCGCTGCGCGGGTCCGAGACGGTCCCGCCGCTGCTGCGCGGACTCGTGCGCACCCCCGCCCGGCGGACGACCGCCGCGGCAGCCGGGGCCGGTGAGGTGTCGCTGGCCGACCACCTCGCCCGGCTGCCGGAACCCGAACAGCGCCGCACGGTCCTCGACCGCGTCCGCTCGCACGCCGCCGCCGTCCTCGGCCACCGCGACGCCGACGCCATCGGGCCGGACAAGTCGTTCAAGGACCTCGGGTTCGACTCGCTCACCGCGGTCGAGCTGCGCAACCGGCTGGCGGCCACGACCGGCGTCCGGCTGCCCGCGACGCTCGTGTTCGACCACCCGACCCCGAACGACCTGACCACCCGGCTGCTGGAGCGCCTCGGCGCGCAGGCCCCGCCGAGCGACCCGCTCGACCGGCTGGCGGCCGACCTGGAGGCGCTGCTGGCGGGCGGGGTCGACCCGACCGCGCTGGCGGCCCGGCTCCAGCGGTTCACCGCGCGGCTGCCCGGCGCCGAGGCGCCTGGCGACGGGGTGGCGGGCGACAGGGTGGCCGAGCGGCTGGAGACCGCCTCGGCCGACGACGTCTTCGACTACATCGACAGAGAGCTTGGTGTGTCGTGACCAACGAAGCGAAACTGCTGCGGTACCTGAAGAAGGTCACCGCCGACCTCGCCGAGACCCGCGGGCAGCTGCACCAGGCGCGGTCCGCGGCGCCCGAGCCGGTCGCCGTCATCGGGATGGGCTGCCGCTACCCCGGCGGGGTGGCCGCGCCCGAGGACCTCTGGCGACTGGTGATCAGCGGCGCCGACGCCATCACCGGGCTGCCGGGGGGCCGGGGCTGGGACACCGCGGCGGGCGACGCCATGGGCATCCGCGGCGGGTTCGTCGCCGACGCCGACCGCTTCGACGCCGCGCTGTTCGGGATCAGCCCGCGCGAGGCGCTGACCATGGACCCGCAGCAGCGCCTCGCCCTGGAGTCCTCGTGGGCGGCCTTCGAGGACGCCCGCATCGACCCGCTGTCGCTGCGCGGGCACCAGACCGGGGTGTTCCTCGGCGCGGGCGCCTCCCACTACGCCATGTCCGCCGACCTGCCCGACAGCGCCGAGGGGCACCTGCTCACCGGCAGCGCGGGCAGCGTGGTGTCCGGCCGGGTGGCCTACGTGTTCGGGCTCAAGGGCCCGGCGATCACCGTCGACACCGCGTGCTCCTCCTCCCTGGTCGCGATCCACCTCGCCTGCCAGTCGCTGCGCGCGGGCGAATGCGCGATGGCGGTCGCGGGCGGCGTGTCGGTGATGGCGGGCCTCGGGCTGTTCAGCGAGTTCAGCAAGCAGGGCGGCCTGGCCGGTGACGGCCGGTGCAAGGCGTTCGCCGACGCGGCCGACGGGACCGGCTGGGGCGAGGGCGCGGGCGTGCTGGTCCTGGCGCGGCTCTCCGACGCGATCCGCGACGGGCACAGGGTGCTCGCGGTGATCCGCGGCTCGGCGGTCAACTCCGACGGCGCCTCCAGCGGGCTCACCGCCCCGAACGGCCCGTCCCAGCGCAAGGTCATCGAGCGCGCGCTCGACTCGGCGGGCCTCGCACCGTCCGATGTGGACGCCGTGGAGGCGCACGGCACCGGCACCCGGCTCGGCGACCCGATCGAGGCCCAAGCCCTGATCGAGACCTATGGGCAGGACCGGGACCGGCCGCTGTGGCTGGGCTCGGTGAAGTCCAACATCGGCCACACCCAGGCCGCCGCCGGCGTCGCGGGCGTGATCAAGACCGTGCTCGCGCTGCGCCACCGGCTCCTGCCGCCGACCCTGCACGTCGACGCGCCGTCCTCGCACATCGACTGGTCGGCGGGCGCGGTGCGGCTGCTCACCGAGACCCAGGTGTGGCCGGAGACCGACCGGCCGCGCCGGGCCGGGGTGTCCTCGTTCGGCATGAGCGGCACCAACGCCCACGCGATCGTCGAGCAGGCCCCCGCCGTCGACCGGGCCGTGCCCGAGGCCGCGCAGCCCGTCCTGGCGCCGAGCTTGGCGCCGCACCTGGTGCCGTGCCTGGTTTCCGCCCGCACCGCCGCGGCGCTGCGGGAGCAGGCCGATCGGCTGGTGTCCCACCTCGACTCCCGGCCGAGGCTGGGCCTGCTGGACGTGGCCCACTCGCTGGCGACCAGCCGGGCCGCGCTGGAGCACCGCGCCGTCGTGCTCGCCGAGGACCGCGCCGACCTGCTGCGCGGCCTGCGCGAGATCGCCGCCGACGGCGGCCGGGTCCAGGGCGTCGCGGGCGACGGGCGCCTCGCGTTCCTGTTCACCGGCCAGGGTTCGCAGCGGGTCGGGATGGGCCGGGAGCTGTCGGCGGCGTTCCCGGTGTTCGCCGAGGCGCTGGACGCGGTGTGCGAGCGGCTGGGTGAGGTGCCGTGGGACGACCAGGAGAAGCTGGACCAGACCCGGCACGCGCAGGCCGCGCTGTTCGCGTTCGAGGTGGCCCTGTTCAGGCTCGTGGAGTCGTGGGGCCTGGCCCCGGACTACGTGATGGGGCATTCGATCGGCGAGGTCGCGGCCGCGCACGTGGCTGGTGTGCTCTCGTTGGACGACGCGTGCGCGCTGGTCGCCGCGCGGGGCCGGTTGATGCAGGCGCTGCCCGCTGGTGGGGCGATGCTGGCTGTTGAGGGCACCGAGGCTGATGTGCCTGCCGGGATTGACGTCGCGGCGGTGAACAGCCCGACGTCGTTGGTGGTATCGGGTGCTGAGGGTGAGATCGCGGCGTTGGAGGCCGGGTGGCGCGCGGAAGGCCGCCGGGTGAAGCGGCTCGCGGTGTCGCACGCGTTCCACTCGCGGCTGATGGAGCCGATGCTGGCGGAGTTCGCCGAGGTCGCGCAATCCCTTGCCTACCACCAGCCCGCGATCCGGATGCTGGGCGCGGTGACCGATCCCGGGTACTGGGTGCGGCAGGTTCGCGACACGGTCCGCTTCGCCGAGGGGATCGCCCGGCTGCGCGCGGAGAACGTCACCACCTTCCTCGAACTCGGCCCGGAGAACGCGCTGTCGGCCCACGTCGACCAAGCCATCCCGCTGCTGCGCCGGGGGCGGGACGAGCCGCGGGCCGTGCTCGGAGCGCTCGCCGCCGCCCACGTCGCGGGCGTGCGGGTGGACTGGACCTCGGTCTTCGCCACCTGGGGCGGTCAAAGCCTCGACCTGCCCACCTACCCCTTCGCGGGTGAGCGCTACTGGCTGCCGGAACGCCAGGACGGCCCGCGGACCGACCCGGCCGAGGACCGCTTCTGGCGGGCCGTGGAGACCGGGGACACCGCCGCCGTCGCCACCACCCTGGGACTCGACCCCGGCAACGGCCTGAGCACCGTGCTGCCCGCGCTCTCCGCCTGGCGCAGGGGCCGCCGCGACAACGCCACCGTGGACTCCTGGCGCTACCGCGTCACCTGGCAGCCACTGACCGACCTGCAGGCCCCGCGCGTACTCGGCACCTGGCTGGCGGTCCTGCCCTCCGGCCCAGCAGAATCCGGTCCAGCAGAATCCGGTCCAGCAGAATCCAGTCCAACAGAATCCGGTCCAGCAGAATCCGGTCCAGCGGAAGCCGACCCGGCCGTCGCCGCGCTGCGGGCGCACGGCGCCCAGGTCGTCGAGCTGCGGCTGCCCGCGGACGCGACCGACCGGTGGGACGTCGCGGGCCTGGTCCTCGACGCCGCCACGGAGGCGGGCGGCGTCGATGGCGTGCTCTCGCTGCTCGGCACCCAAGACGGACCGCACGCCGAGCCGCACGCCGAGTACGCCCCGATGGCGACCGGCCTGGTGGCCAACGTCCTGCTGCTCCAAGCCCTCGGCGACGCCCAGATCGACGCTCCCCTGTGGACCTGCACCCGCGGCGCCGTCGCGGTCGGGCGCGCCGACGCGGCCCCGAACCCCATGCCCGCCCAGATCTGGGGCTACGGCCGTGTCGCGGCCCTGGAGTTCCCCGCCCGCTGGGGCGGCCTGGTCGACCTGCCGGAGGTCATGGACGACCGGAGCGCCGCTGCGCTGGTGTCCGTCATCGCGGGCGGCGGCGAGGACCAGGTCGCCGTGCGCGCCACCGGGGCGTTCGGCCGCAGGCTCCAGCGCGCCCCCCTCGCTGACCCCTCGCTGACCGGCCCCTCGCTGACCGACCCCGCGCTGGGCGGCGCCTGGCGGCCCACCGGTCCCGTGCTCATCACCGGCGGCACCGGGGCGCTCGGCACCCGCGTGGCCCGGTGGCTCGCCGGACGCGGCGCGACCGACATCCTGATCACCAGCCGCTCCGGCCCCTCGGCGGCGGGCGCGGCAGCGCTGGTCGGCGAACTGGCGGACCTCGGCGTCACCGCCACGGTCGTGGCCTGCGACGTCGCCGACCGCGACGCCCTCGCCCGGCTGCTGGCCGAGCACCCGGTGACCGCCGTGATGCACACCGCGGGCGTCGCCGAGTCGGTGCCGCTCGGGGAGACCGGCATGGCGGAGTTCGCCGACGTGCTGCGCGCCAAGGTCGGCGGCGCGCGCAACCTCGACGCGCTGCTGCCCGACGCCGACGCGTTCGTGCTGTTCTCCTCCATCGGCGGGGTGTGGGGCAGCGGCAACGCCGCCGCCTACGGCGCGGCCAACACCTTCCTCGACGCGCTCGCCGAGCACCGGCGGGCCCGGGGCCTGGCCGCGACGGCCGTCGCCTGGGGCCCGTGGGCCGGTGCGGGCATGGCGGCGGGGGAGACCGCCGAGCACATCGCCAGGTGGGGGCTGGCCCCGATGGCGCCCGACCTCGGCCTGACCGCGCTCGGCCAGGCCATCGACGGGGGCGAGACCGCGCTCGTCGTGTCTGCTGTGGACTGGGCCACCTTCGCCCCGGTCTTCTGCACCTCCCGGCGCAGCCCGCTGATCGCCGCGATCCCCGAGGCCGCCGCCGTCCTCACCGCGACCACCGCCGACGCGGCCCAGGGGGACGTGCGCGGCGGTTGGGCCGAGCGGCTCGCCGCGCTGCCCGCCGCCGACCGCGCCGAGGTGCTGCTCGACCTCGTGCGCGCCGAGGTCGCCGCCGTGCTCGGCCACCGCTCGGCCGCCGACATCGCCCCGCGGCTCTCGTTCAAGGACCTCGGCATCGACTCGCTGACCGCGATCGAGGTCCGCGACCGGCTGGGCGCCGCGACCGGTCTGCGGCTGCCCGCGAGCCTGGCCTTCGACTACCCGACGCCGACCGCGCTGGCCGCGCACCTGCTCGCCGAGCTGGCGGGCGAACAGACCGCGCTTCCCGCCACCCCGGCCACCACCGCGCCCACCGACTCCGATGACATCGCGATCGTCGGCATGGCCTGCCGGTACCCCGGCGGCATCCAGACCCCCGAGCAGCTGTGGCGGCTGCTCGCCGACGGCGGCGAGGCGCTCTCGCCGTTCCCCGCCGACCGGGGGTGGAACCTCGACCAGCTCTTCGGCCGCGACCGCGGCACCTCCTACGTCCAGGCGGGCGGGTTCCTGGCCGAGGCCGCCGACTTCGACGCCGCCTTCTTCGGCATCAGCCCGCGCGAGGCCGTCGCGATGGACCCGCAGCAGCGGCTGCTGCTGGAGACCACGTGGGAGGTGTTCGAGCGGGCGGGCATCGACCCCCGGTCGCTGACGGGCAGCCGGACCGGCGTGTTCGTGGGCAGCAACGCCCAGGACTACGCCTACGTGCTGACCTCATCGGCCGAGGACGTGGCGGGCCAGCTCGTCGGGGGCACGACGGCGGGCATCCTCTCCGGCAGGCTCGCCTACACCTTCGGCCTGGAGGGCCCCGCGGTCACCGTCGACACGGCGTGCTCGTCGTCGCTGGTGGCCCTGCACCTGGCCGGGCAGGCGCTGCGGGCGGGGGAGTGCTCGCTGGCGCTGGCCTGCGGGGTGACGGTGATGTCCACGCCCGGCCCGTTCGTCGAGTTCAGCACCCTGTCCGGGCTCAGCGAGGACGGCCGGTGCAAGGCGTTCTCCGACGCCGCCGACGGCACCGGCTGGGGTGAGGGCGTCGGTGTCCTGTTGGTGGAGCGGCTGTCCGACGCGCGTCGCAACGGGCATCCGGTGCTGGCGGTGGTGCGGGGTTCGGCGGTCAATTCCGATGGCGCGTCCAACGGGCTCACCGCGCCCAACGGGCCGTCCCAGCAGCGCGTCATCCGCGCGGCGCTCGCGGGCGCGGGGCTCGACCCGTCCGATGTGGACGCGGTGGAGGGGCACGGGACCGGTACCGAACTGGGCGACCCGATCGAGGCGCAGGCACTGCTGGCGACCTACGGGCAGGACCGGGACCGGCCGCTGTGGCTGGGCGCTGTCAAGTCGAACATCGGCCACACGCAGGCCGCCGCGGGCGTCGCGGGCGTGATCAAGGTGGTGCTGGCGCTGCGCAACGGGCTGCTGCCGAGGACCCTGCACGTCGACCGGGCCAGCACCAGCGTCGACTGGACCGCGGGCGAGGTCGCCCTGCTCACCGAGCCGGTGCCGTGGCCCCGCGCCGGCCGGCCGCGCCGCGCGGGCGTGTCGTCCTTCGGCGCCAGCGGCACCAACGCCCACGTGATCATCGAGGAGTCCCCGCAGGAATCAGCCGGGGAACCAGCCGGGGAACCAGCCACGCCGTCCGACGGGCTGGTGCCGCTGGTGCTCTCCGCGGCAAGCGAGCAGGCGCTGCGCGCCCAGGCCCAGCGCCTGCACACCCACCTGGCCGCCCGCCCGGACGTGCGCGCCGAGGACGCCGGGTACTCCCTGGCGACCGCGCGCGCCACGTTCGAGCACCGCGCCGTGGTCGTCGGCGATCGGGACGAGGTGCTCGACGGCCTCGCGGCCCTCGCCACCGGCAGGCCGTCCGCGGCCGTGGTGACCGGCGACGGCGCCGGGGGCAAGGCCGTGTTCGTCTTCCCCGGCCAGGGGTCGCAGTGGCCGGGCATGGCCCTGGACCTGCTCGACGAGTCCCCGGTGTTCCGCGCGGCGTTCCAGTCCTGCGAGCACGCGCTCTCCCCGCACATCGACTTCTCCCCGACGGATGTCCTGCGTCAGCAGGACGACCGGTTCGACCGCGTCGAGGTCGTCCAGCCGCTGCTGTTCGCGGTGATGGTCTCGCTCGCGGCGCTGTGGCGGGCCCACGGCGTGGAGCCCGCCGCCGTCGTCGGGCACAGCCAGGGCGAACTGGCCGCGGCCGTGGTCTGCGGCGCGCTGTCGCTGCCCGACGCCGCCGCCGTGGTCGCCTCGCGCAGCCGGGCCATCGCCGAGGAGCTGTCCGGCCGGGGCGGCATGGTCTCGGTGGCGCTGCCCGCCGAGCGGGTCAGCGCCCGCATCGCCGACTGGGCGGGCGCGCTGGAACTGGCCGCCGTCAACGGTCCCGCGTCGGTCGTCGTCTCCGGCCCGCCCGGCGCCCTCGCCGAACTGGTCGCCGCGATGACCGCGGAAGGCGTGCGGGCCAAGCACATCCCGGTCGACTACGCCTCGCACTCCCGCCAGGTCGAGGCGATCCGCGACCGGCTGCGCCGCACCCTCGCGGGCATCACCCCGCGCTCCTCCGCCATCCCGTTCTACTCCGCGGTCACCGGCAAGCCGATGGACGCCGCGGGCCTCGACGCCGACTACTGGTACACCAACCTGCGCGAGACTGTGCGATTCGACGTGGCCACCGCCGCGCTGATCGGGCACGGCCACCGGGTCTTCATCGAGGTGAGCCCGCACCCGGTCCTCGCCATGGCCGTCCAGGAGACCGCCGCGGACGTCCCCGACGTCACGGCCCACGTCGTCGGCACCCTGCGCCGTGACGACGCAGGCCCGCGCCGCTTCCTCACCAGCCTCGCCGAGGCGCACGTCCACGGCGTCACCCCCGACTGGGCCGCGGTGTTCCCCGGTGCCAGGCGCGTCGACCTGCCCACCTACGCCTTCCAGCGCACGCGGTACTGGCCCAGGCCGCACGACCCGGCGGACTTCGCACCCCCGGCGGGTTCGGTTCAGGAGGGCCGGTTCTGGTCCGCGGTCGAGACCGGCGACGCCACGCTGGCCGCCACCGTCCTCGACCTGCCGTCGGACACCGGCATCGCGCCCCTGCTGCCCGCGCTGTCCGCGTGGCGCCGCAAGCTGCGCGAGCGTTCCACAGTGGACTCCTGGCGCTACGCGGTGCGCTGGCACGCGATCACCGAACCGGCGTCCCCGGTCCTGTCCGGCCGCTGGCTGCTGATCACCGCGAACCCGGACGACCCGGTCACCCTCGCCTGCGCGACCGCGCTGCGGGCCCGGCTCGCCGAGGTCGACACCCTGGCCGTGGACCCGGCGAGCGCGGACGCGGCGGCGCTGGCCGAGCACCTGCGCGGGGGCGCCTGGACCGGCATCCTCTCGCTGCTCGCGCTCGACACCTCCGCGCACCCCGAGCACGGCGTGCTCCCGGTGGGCCTGGCCGCGACCCTGTCCCTGCTGCACGCGGTGCTCGACGCCGACCCCGGCGCCCCGCTGTGGTGCGTCACCCAGGGCGCGGTGGGCACCGAGGCGCCCGCCAGCCCCGAGCAGGCCCAGGTGTGGGGCATGGGCCGGGTCGCCGCCCTCGAACACCCCCGGCACTGGGGCGGTCTCATCGACCTGCCCGAGGTCGTGGACGCGCGGACCGCCGAGCGGCTGGCGGGCGTGCTGGCCCGCGCCGACGGCGAGGACCAGCTCGCGCTGCGACCGGCCGGGGTGCTGGCCCGCAGGCTCGTCCGCGCCGAGGACACCGGACCGGTCCGCACCTGGCGCCCGCGCGGCGCCGTCCTGGTCACCGGGGGGACCGGCGCGATCGGCGGGCACGTCGCCCGCTGGCTCGCCGGGCACGGCGCCGAGCACCTGGTGCTGGTGAGCAGGCGCGGCCCGGCCGCGCCCGGCGCGCCGGAGCTGGAGGCGGAGCTGGCCGCGCGCGGTGCCCGGGTGACGGTCGCCGCCTGCGACGTCGCCGACCGCGCCGACGTCGCCGCGCTGCTCACCGGCCTGCGCGAGCAGGGCGTGACCATCCGCGCGGTCATGCACACCGCGGGCGCGAGCACCCTGGAACGGCTGGAGCACACCGGCGTCGCCGACCTGGCCGCTCTGCTCGCGGGCAAGGTCGCGGGCGCGCGCAACCTCGACGAGCTGATCGACCCGGCCCAGCTGGACGCGGTCGTGTACTTCTCCTCGATCGCGGGCGTGTGGGGCGTCGGCAGGCACGGCGGCTACGCGGCGGGCAACGCCTACCTTGACGCGCTCGCGCAGCGCAGGAGAGCCGACGGCGTCCCGGCGCTGTCCGTGGCGTGGGGCCCGTGGGACGGCGGCGGCATGGTCGCCCAGGCCGAGGTGGAGCCCATGCTGCGCCGCGGCGTCCCCCTGATCAAGCCGGCCGCGGCGATGCTCGCGCTCCAGCAGGCCCTCGACCACGACGACGCGTTCGTCGCCGCGGCCGAGGTCGACTGGGAGCGGTTCACCCCCGCCTTCACCGTCATGCGGCCCAGCCCGCTGATCGGCGAGCTGCCCGAGGTCAGGCGGGCGGCAGCGGCGACGCCGACCGAGGACACCCGGGCCGACGGCGCGAACGGCCTGCGCGCGTCCCTCGCGGGCCAGTCGCCCGCCGAGCGCGAACGGACGGTCGTGCACCTGGTGCGCGCGAACGCCGCCGCGGTGCTGCGCCACGAGGGCGCGGACGACGTCCCGGCGGGCAGGCCGTTCCGGGAGTTCGGGTTCGACTCGCTGACCGCGGTCGAGCTGCGCAACCGCCTCGCCTCGGCGACCGGGCTCCGGCTGCCCGTGACGCTGGTGTTCGACCACCCGACCCCGGTGGTGCTCGCCCGGCACCTGCTCGCCCGGCTGGAGCCCGAGCCCACCGCCGACGACCTCCCGACGATCGAGGACCTCGACCGGCTCGACAGCGCGCTGTCGGCCAGGGCGGACGACGACTTCGCCAGGGTCCGCGTGGTGATGCGGCTGGAGGCGCTGCTGGTCAAGCAGCGCGGGCACACCGGCGACGACCTTCTGGCGCGGTTGGGCACCGCCTCCAATGACGAGCTGTTCGACCTGGTTGACCGGGATCTCGGGGTCAAGTGACCTCGCCGGTGGTGAAGGAGCGACTGGACACGATGGCTGACGAGAAGAAACTCCGGGACTACCTCGGCCGAGTGATCGCCGAACTGCACGAGACCCGTCAGCGCCTGCGCGAGGCCGAGTCCGGCGGGCAGGAGCCGATCGCCGTCGTCGCGATGAGCTGCAGGCTGCCCGGCGGGGTGAGCAGCCCGGAAGACCTGTGGCGGTTGCTCGAGCGCGGCGGCGACGCGATCACCGAGTTCCCCGCCGACCGCGGCTGGCACCCCGAGGACCTGCGGGGCCGCGCCTTCGGCGGGTTCCTGCACGACGCGGCCTGGTTCGACCCGGGCTTCTTCGAGATCAACCCGCGCGAGGCGGTCGCGATGGACCCGCAGCAGCGGCTCGCGCTCGAAGTCGCGTGGGAGGCCGTCGAGCGCGCCGGGATCGCCCCGCACACGCTGCGCGGCAGCCGGACCGGCGTGTTCGTCGGCGCCAACGGCCAGGGCTACGACGTGGCCCTGGCAGGCGGCGCCACGGGCTCGGAGGGCTACGTGATGACCGGCAGCGCCACCTCGGTGGTCTCCGGCCGGATCGCCTACGCCCTCGGCCTGGAGGGCCCCGCGATCACCGTGGACTCGGCCTGCTCGTCCTCGCTGGTCGCCCTGCACGTCGCGGGCCACGCGCTGCGCAACGGCGACTGCACCCACGCCCTGGTCGGCGGCGTCACCGTCATGCCCCACCCGACCCTGTTCCACGAGTTCGACCAGCAGCGCGGGCTCGCCTCCGACGGCCGGTGCAAGGCGTTCTCCTCGGCGGCCGACGGCATGGGCATGGCCGAGGGCGCGGCGATGGTGCTGGTGACCACGCTGTCCCGCGCGCTCGCCGACGGCCTGCCGGTGCTGGCCGTGGTGCGCGGGTCCGCGGTGAACTCCGACGGCGGCTCCAACGGGCTGACCGCGCCGAACGGGCCGTCGCAGCAGCGGGTCATCGCGGCGGCGCTGGCGAACGCGCGGCTGGGCCCCGAGCAGGTCGACGCCGTCGAGGCGCACGGCACCGGCACCCGGCTCGGCGACCCCATCGAGGCGCAGGCCCTGCTCGCCGTGTACGGCGGGCACCGCGACCGTCCACTGTGGCTGGGCTCGCTGAAGTCGAACATCGGCCACACCCAGGCCGCGGCGGGCATGGCCAGCGTGATCAAGTCGGTGCTGGCGCTGCGGCACGGCGTGCTGCCCAAGACCCTGCACGCCGCCGACGCGACCCCGCACGTCGACTGGTCGGCGGGCGCGATGTCGCTGCTGACCGAGGCCCGGCCGTGGCCCAAGGGCGCCGAGCCGCACCGGATCGGCGTCTCGTCGTTCGGCATCAGCGGCACCAACGCCCACGTCATCATCGAAGACGCCCCAGAGCCCGCCGCACCGCCCGCCGCGGCACGCCCGCCGGTGGTCCCGGTGTTGTTCTCGGCCCGCACCGAGGCGGCCCTGCGCGCTCAGGCCGACCGGCTGGCGGAGGCCGTCGACCCGAACCTGCTCGACCTCGGCCACTCGCTGGCCACGACCCGCACCCACTTCGAGCACCGCGCCGCCATCATCGCGTCCACTGTGGACCAGATGCGCGCGGACCTGGTGCAGCACCGCTATCTCCGCGGTCGCACCGAGCCCGGCCTGACGGCCTTCCTGTTCACCGGCCAGGGTTCGCAGCGGGCCGGGATGGGTCGGGAGCTGTCGGCGGCGTTCCCGGTGTTCGCCGAGGCGCTGGACGCGGTGTGCGAGCGGCTGGGTGAGGTGCCGTGGGACGACCAGGAGAAGCTGGACCAGACCCAACACGCGCAGGCGGCGCTGTTCGCGCTGGAAGTGGCGCTGTTCCGGCTGCTGGAGTCCTGGGGCCTCACCCCGGACTACCTGGCGGGGCATTCGATCGGCGAGGTGGCCGCGGCGCACGTCGCCGGTGTGCTGTCCCTTGACGACGCGTGCGCGCTGGTCGCGGCGCGGGGCCGGTTGATGCAGGCGCTGCCCACTGGTGGGGCGATGCTCGCTGTCGAGGCCACCGAGGCCGATGTGCCCGCGGGCATTGACATCGCGGCGGTCAACAGCCCGACTTCGCTGGTGGTCTCCGGTGCTGAGGGCGAGATCACGGCCCTGGAGGCGCGGTGGCGCGCGGAAGGCCGCCGGGTGAAGCGGCTCGCGGTGTCGCACGCGTTCCACTCGCGGCTGATGGAGCCGATGCTGGCGGAGTTCGCGAAGGTCGCGCAATCCCTTACCTACCAACAGCCCGCGATCCCGATGCTCGGCGCGGTGACCGATCCCACCTACTGGGTGCGGCAGGTCCGCGACACGGTCCGCTTCGCCGACGGCATCGCCCGGCTGCGCGCGGAGAACGTCACCACCTTCCTCGAACTCGGCCCCGACGCCGCGCTCTCCACGCACGTGGACGACTCCGTGCCGACGCTGCGGGCGGGCCGCGCCGAGGCCGAGACGCTCATGGCCGCTGTCAGCGCCGCGTGGGTCCGCGGCGTCGACGTCGACTGGGGCCGGGTCCTGCCCGGCGGCAGGCGAATCCCGCTGCCCACCTACGCCTTCCAGCGCGAGCGGTACTGGCCCGCGCACGCCCCCCGGGCCGACGTGGCCGCCGCCGGGCTCGCGGGCGCCAACCACCCGCTGCTGGGCGCCGCCGTCTCGCTCGCCACCGGCGACGGCGCGCTGCTCACCGGCAGGCTGTCGAGCACCACCCACCCCTGGCTGGCCGAGCACGTCGTCCTCGGCTCGGTCCTCGTCCCCGGCACCGCGTTCGTGGAACTCGCGCTGCGCGCCGGAGAGTTCGCCGGGTGCCCCGCGCTGGACGAGCTGACCCTGCGGACCCCGCTCGCCCTGCCCGAGACCGGCGGCGTCGCGGTCCAGATCGCCGTCGGCGCGCCCGACGCCGAGGGCAGGCGCACGGTCGCGATCTTCTCCCGCGCCGACGGCGACTGGGTCCGGCACGCGGAGGGCGTCCTCTCCGCCGAGACCGCCACGGGCGCGGACCTCACCGCCTGGCCGCCCGAGGACGCGGAACCGCTGCCCGTCGACGACTGGTACGCCACCGCCGCCGAGGCCGGGCTCGCCTACGGCCCGACGTTCCAGGGCCTCACCGCCGCCTGGCGCGGCCGCGACGCCGTCTACGCCGAGGTCGCCCTTCCCGACGCGGCCCACGCCGAGCCGTTCGGCCTGCACCCCGCGCTGCTCGACGCCGCCCTGCACGCGGCGGGCCTCGGCGGCCTGGTCACCGGCGGCGTCCGGCTCCCCTTCTCCTGGACCGGCGTCCACCTGCACGCCGCGGGCGCGGGCGCGCTGCGCGTCAGGCTGACCGCCGCGGGCGAGGACGCGGTCGCCCTGACCGTCGCCGACCCCACCGGCGCCCCCGTCGCCACCGTCGAACGCCTGGTGCTCCGCCCGGCAGACCCGACCGCGGGCCCGCGCCACTCCCTGTTCACAGTGGACTGGGTTCCCGCCGGCCCAGCAGGAACCGCGCGCGAGGGCATCGCCCTGGCCGAGATCCCCACCAACTCCGACAGCACCGCGACCGACCTCGTGGCGGTCACCCGGTCGGCCACCCACGCCGCCCTCGCCGCCGTGCAGCACGCCCTCGCCACCGACACCGACCTCGCGGTCGTCACCACCGGGGGAGTCGCCGCGGACGCGGTGTGGGGCCTGGTCCGCGCCGCCCAGTTGGAGAACCCCGACCGCTTCGTCGTCGTCGACACCGACGGCACCCTCGACATCGACGCCGCGCTCGCCCACGGCGAGCCGCACCTGCGCGTCCGCGACGGGCAGGTCCTCGTGCCCCGCCTGGCCAGGACCGCGGGCGGCGCCGGGACACCGCTGGACCCGAACGGCACCGTGCTGATCACCGGCGGCACCGGCGCCCTCGGCAGGCAGGTCGCGCGCCACCTGGTCACCCGCCACGGCGTCCGGCACCTCGTGCTGGTCAGCCGCGGCGGCCCGGACGCGCCCGGCGCGGCCGAGCTGGCCTGCCTCGACGCCGAGGTCACCATCGTCGCCGCGGACGCCGCCGACCGGGCCGCGCTCACCGGGGTGCTCGCCGCCATCCCGGCCGAGCACCCGCTCACCGCGGTCGTGCACGCCGCCGGGGTCGTCGACGACGGCATCACCGAGTCGCTGACCCCGGAGCGCGTCGACGGCGTGCTGGGGCCGAAGGCGACCGCCGCCGCCCTCCTGCACGAGCTGACCGCCGACCTCGCCCTGTTCGTGCTGTTCTCCTCCGCGTCGGCCACCTTCGGCGCGGCGGGCCAGGCCAACTACGCCGCCGCCAACGGCTTCCTCGACGGCCTCGCCCGGCACCGCGCCGCCGCAGGCCTGCCCGCGGTGTCGATCGGCTGGGGCCTGTGGGAGCAGCGCAGCGGCATCACCGCCCACCTCGACGACACCGACCTGGTCCGGATCACCAGGGCGGGCGGCGCGCTGTCCACTGAGGACGCCCTCGCCATGCTCGACCGGGCGTGCGGGGCAGGCCAGGCCCACGTCATCGCCATGCCGCTGGACCTCGACCTGCTGCGCGCCCAGCACGACCGCGACCCCGACACCCCGGTCCCGCCGCTGCTGCGCGGCCTCGTGCGGCAGCGGGTCCGCCGCGCGGGCGCCGCCACCGCGGCCCCGACCGGTCTCGGCGCCCGGCTCGCGGCCCTGGCCGACGCCGAGCAACTGCGCGTGCTGGTCGACCTGGTCCGCACCGAGGCGGCCACCGTCCTCGGCCACCCGTCGGCCGACGCCGTGGAACCGCGCCGCCCGTTCAAGGAACTCGGCTTCGACTCGCTGACCGCCGTCGAACTGCGCAACCGCCTCGCCTCGGCGACCGGGCTCAGGCTGCCCGCCACCCTGGTGTTCGACTACCCGTCGCCGGAAGTGCTCGCCGAGCACCTGCGGGTCCGCCTGCTCGGCATCGACCGCCCCGCGACCACCGTCGCCCCCCGCGCCTCGGCCGACGAGCCCATCGCCATCATCGGGATGAGCTGCCGCTACCCGGGCGGCGTCGACAGCCCCGATGCCCTGTGGCAGCTGGTGTCCACCGGGACCGACGCCATCTCGCCGCTGCCGACCAACCGCGGCTGGCAGCTCGACGGGCTCTACGACCCGGACCCCGACAGCTCCGGCAAGTCCTATGTGGTCGAAGGCGGGTTCGTGCACGACGCGGACACCTTCGACCCGGCCCTGTTCGGGATCAGCCCGCGCGAGGCCCTGGCGATGGACCCCCAGCAGCGCCTGATCCTGGAGGCGTCCTGGGAGGCGTTCGAGCGCGCCGGGATCGACCCGACCTCGATGCGCGGCAGCCGGACCGGGGTGTTCGCGGGCTTGATGTACTACGACTACGCCGCCACCATGTCCGTCCTCCCGGAGGGCGTCGAGGGGTTCATCGGCACCGGCACGTCGGGCAGCGTGCTCGCGGGCCGGGTGTCCTACACCTTCGGGCTGGAAGGGCCCGCGATGACGGTGGACACCGCGTGCTCGTCGTCGCTGGTCACCCTGCACCTGGCGGCCCAGGCCCTGCGCGCGGGCGAGTGCGACCTCGCGCTCGCGGGCGGGGTGACGGTGCTGTCCACGCCTGCGGTGTTCGTCGAGTTCAGCAGGCAGCGGGCGCTGTCGCCGGACGGCCGGTGCAAGGCGTTCGCGGGCGCGGCCAACGGCACCGGCTGGGCCGAGGGCATCGGCATGGTCCTGGTCGCCCGGCTCTCCGACGCGCTGCGGGCGGGCCACCCGATCATGGCGGTCGTCCGGGGCACCGCGGTGAACCAGGACGGCGCGTCCAACGGCCTCACCGCCCCGAACGGCCCGTCGCAGGAGCGGGTCATCCGCACCGCGCTGGCGGGCGCCGGGCTGCGGCCCGCCGACGTCGACGCCGTGGAGGCGCACGGCACCGGGACCACGCTCGGCGACCCGATCGAGGCGCAGGCCCTGCTGGCCACCTACGGCCAGGACCGCGCGGGCGAGCCGCTGTGGCTGGGCTCGCTGAAGTCCAACATCGGGCACAGCCAGGCCGCCGCGGGCATCGGCGGGGTGATCAAGATGGTGATGGCGATGCGCCACGGCGTGCTGCCCAAGACCCTGCACGTGGACGAGCCGACGCCGGAGGTGGACTGGTCCGCGGGCGAGGTGTCGCTGCTGACCGAGGCGCGGCCGTGGCCCGAGACCGGCCGCCCGCGCCGGGCGGGCGTCTCGTCGTTCGGCGTGAGCGGCACGAACGCCCACGTGATCGTCGAGCAGTACCCGGGCGCGGTCCCCGCACCGGCCTCGGACGACCGGCCGGGCCTGGTCCCGTGGGTGCTGTCGGCCAAGACCGAGGACGCGCTGCGGGGCCAGGCCGCCCGGCTCGCCGCCTTCGCCGACGAGCACCAGGACCTCGACCCGCGTGACGTCGCCGCCGCCCTGGTGCGGTCGCGGGCCGCGCTGGAGCACCGGGCCGTCGTGCTCGCCGACGACCGGGCGGACTTCGCCGAGGCGCTCGCCGCGCTCGCGGCCGGTCGCCCCGGGACCGGTGTCCTGACCGGCGTCGCGGGCCGGGGCGGGATCGCGCTGGTGTTCCCGGGTCAGGGTTCGCAGTGGGTGGGCATGGCGGCGGGTCTGCTGGACGTCGAGCCGGTGTTCCGCGCCCGGGTTGAGGAGTGTGCTGAGGCGCTGAGCGCTCACACCGACTGGTCGTTGCTTGATGTGCTGCGGGATGTGCCTGGTGCGCCGTCGTTGGAGCGGGTCGACGTGGTGCAGCCGACGCTGTGGGCGGTGAACGTCGCGCTGGCGGCGTTGTGGCGTTCGGTCGGGGTGGTGCCCTCGGCGGTGGTGGGGCATTCGCAGGGCGAGATCGCCGCCGCGGTGGTGTGTGGTGGGTTGAGCTTGGAGGACGGTGCGCGGGTTGTCGCCCTGCGCAGTCTGCTGTTGGCGGAGTTCATGGCGGGTCGGGGCGGGATGGTGTCGCTTCCGGTGTCGGCGGAGGCGGCGGAGCGGTTGATCGCCCCTTGGGACGGCGCGTTGAGCCTGGCCGGGCTGTCGGGTCCGCTGTCGTCGGTGGTGTCAGGTGACATCGCGGCGGTGGAGGAGTTGTTGGCCGAGTGTGAGCGGCGTGGTGTGCGGGCGCGGCGGGTTCCGACGGACTGCGCCGGGCATTCGCGGCAGGCCGACCAGGTCCGTGGGCGGCTGCTGGAGGTGTTGGCCCCGGTCAGCCCGCGCCGGGCGGAGATCCCGTTCTACTCGGCGGTCACCGGCGCCATCCTGGACACCGAGTCGCTGGATGCCGCGTACTGGTACCGGAACTTGCGTGAGCCGGTGCTGTTCGAGCAGGCGACCCGCGCGCTCATCGCCGACGGCCGGTCGACGTTCGTCGAGGTCAGCGCCCACCCTGTCCTGGCCACCGCCATCGAGGAGACCATCGACGCGGTCGACACCGCGGGCGTCGTCCTGGGCACGCTGCGCCGCGACGACGGCGGCCAGGACCGGTGGCTCACCGCGATGGCCGACGCCTACGTCCACGGTGTGGCTGTGGACTGGACCGCCGTCCTGCCCGCAGGCCGCACAGTCGAGCTGCCCACCTATGCCTTCCAGCGCACCCGGTACTGGCCGGAGCGCGGGCACGTCGTCAACGACGTCGCGGGCGTCGGGCTCGGCGCCACCGCCCACCCGCTGCTCGGCGCCGCCGTGCAGGTCGCGGGCGAACAGGGCGTCCTGCTCACCGGCAGGCTCTCCGCCGCCACCCACCCCTGGCTGGCCGAGCACGTCCTGCGCGGCACCAACCTGCTGCCCGGCACCGCGTTCGTCGAGATGGCGCTCCTCGCGGGCGCCCAGGTCGGCTGCACCCGCGTGGAGGAGCTGACTCTGCAGGCGCCGCTGGCCATCCCCGAGCGCGACGGCGTGCGGCTGCAGGTCTCCGTCGGCGCGGCGGAGGCGGGCGGCTCGCGGGCGGTGACCGTGTTCTCCCGCCCCGAGTCCGCCGACCCCGACCTGCCCTGGACCACCCACGCCGTCGGCCACGTCCTGGACGGCCGGTCGGCGGGCGAGCCGCTGGAGCTGGCGCAGTGGCCGCCCGCGTCCGCCGAGCCGGTCCCCATCGACCACTTCTACGACGGCGCCGCCGCCGCGGGCTACGCCTACGGGCCCACCTTCCGGGGGCTGCGGGGCGTCTGGCGCGCCGCGGACGGCGCGGTGTTCGCCGAGGTCGCCCTGCCGGAGCGCAACCACGCCGAAGCCCGCTGGTTCGGCGTGCACCCGGCCCTGCTCGACGCCGCGCTGCACGCCATCGAGGTCGGCGGCCTGGTCGCCGGCGGCGAGGCCGTGCGGCTGCCCTTCGCCTGGCGCGGGGTCGACATCCACGCGGTCGGCGCGACCGGCCTGCGGGTCCGGCTCACGCGGGCCGACGGGGCCGACGCCGTGCGCATCGACATCACCGACCCGGCCGGGGCCCCGGTGCTCACCGCCGAGTCGATGGTGACCCGCCCGGTGTCCACCGACGACCTGCGCGCCGCCACCAGCGGCCCCGAGGACTCCCTGTTCCACATCGGCTGGGTCGACCCCGGCGCCGCGGCCCCCGGCGCGGTCCCCGCCTCCTGGGCGGTGATCGGCGAGGACTCCTGGGGCATCGCGGAGCGGCTGGTCGAGCACGTGCCGTCCGTCGACTGGCACACCGACCTCGACGCGCTGGCCGACGCCGTCGCCGCGGGCAGGCCCGCGCCCGAGGTGGTGGTGTGGTCCGGGGACACCCCGTCCGGCACCCTGCCCGAGGCCACCCGCGAACTGCTCGACGACGTGCTGACCACGCTGCAGATCTGGCTTGAGGACCCGGTGTTCGGCGAGGCCACCATGGTCGTGCTGACCCGGGGCGCGGTCGCCACCACCGACACCGAGGGCGTCGCCGACCTGGCCGCCGCCGCGGTGCGCGGCCTCGTCCGCAGCGCGCAGAGCGAGAACCCGGACCGGTTCGTGCTGGTCGACATCGACGCCGCCGACGCGTCCTCGGCCAAGCTCGCCGAGGTCGCCGCGCTCGGCGAGGACCAGGTGGCGCTGCGCGGAGGCGCCGTCCTCGTACCGCGCCTGGCCCGCGCCGCCCACTCCGCCGAGCCCGCCCCGGTGCTGGACGGACCGGTGCTGATCACCGGGGGCACCGGCATGATCGGCGGCCTGGTCGCCCGGCACCTCGCCGCCCGGTACGGCGCGCGTGAGCTGCTGCTGCTCTCCCGCAGCGGCCCGGCGGCCCCGGACGCCGCCCGCCTGGTCGCCGACCTCGCCGCGCTCGGCGCGACCGCCGAGGTGCTGGCCTGCGACACCGCCGACCGCGCCGACCTCGCCGCCGCCATCGGCGACCGCGTCCTCGCGGGCGTGGTGCACGCGGCGGGCGCCCTCGACGACGGCGTGATCGGGTCGCTGACCCCCGAGCAGTTCGACACCGTGCTGCGGCCCAAGCTGGACACCGCGGCGCACCTGCACGAGCTGACCGAGGGGATGCCGCTCGCGCTGTTCGCGATGTTCTCCTCGGCCGCGGCGGCGATGGGCTCGGTGGGCCAGGGCAACTACGCCGCGGCCAACAGCGCCCTCGACGCGCTCGCCCACCGCCGCCGCGCCGCGGGCCTGCCCGGCCTCGCCATCGGCTGGGGCATGTGGGAGCGGGCCAGCGCGATGAGCGCCCACCTCGACGCCGCCGACCTGGCCAGGGCCACCAGGGCGGGCGCGGCTCTGTCCGATGAGGACGGTCTCGCGCTGTTCGACGCCGCGCTGCTGTCGGGCAGCGCGCACCTGGTCGCCACCCGGCTCGACATCGCGGCCCTGCGGGCCCGCGCGGGCTCCGAGCCGGTGCCCGCGCTGCTGCGCGGCATGGTCCGCGGACCGGTGTGGCGCGTGGCGGGCACCGGCTCCGACAGCGGCCCCGACCTGCTCACCCGGCTGGCCGGGCTCTCCGAGCTGGAACAGCGCAGGCTGCTGCTGGACCTCGTCCTCGGCGCGGCGGCCACCGTGCTCGGCCACGCCTCGCCCGCCGCGATCGACCCCGAGCGCGGGTTCATGGAACTCGGCTTCAGCTCCCTGACCGCGATCGAGATCCGCAACCGGCTCGCCGCGGCGACCGGGCTGCGGCTGCCGAGCACGCTGATCTTCGACCGCCCGACCGCGGCCAAGCTCGCCGAGCACCTGCGCACGGCCCTGGCCGTCGACGCGGTCGCGGGCGCGCCGCCGCTGACCGCCGAGCTGGACCGCCTCGAGGCGGGCCTGACGCTCACCGACGCCGGGGACGAGACCAGGGTCCGCGTGCTCGACCGCCTGCACGCGCTGATCGCCAGGTACGACACCGGCCTCAGCACCTTCGAGGAGGTCGTCGACGACCTCGACCTGGCCACCGATGAGCAGATGTTCGCGTTGATCGACGGAGGCTCCGATGGCGAATGAGGAGCAGTTGCGCGACTACCTCAAGCGCGCGACAGCGGACCTCAGCCAGGTCCGCAAGCGGCTGCGCGCGGCCGAGGCCGCCGACCGGGAGCCCATCGCCATCATCGGGATGAGCTGCCGCTACCCCGGCGGGGCCGACTCGCCCGAGGCGCTGTGGCGCCTGGTGGCCGACGGCGCCGACGCGACCACCCCGTTCCCCACCGACCGCGGGTGGGACCTGGGGTTCTTCGACGGCCCCGGCGCGCGGTTCCGCCGCGCGGGCGGCTTCCTGCCCGACCTCGCCGACTTCGACCCCGCGCCGTTCGGGATCAGCCCGCACGAGGCGCAGGCGATGGACCCGCAGCAGCGGCTGGTGCTGGAGGCCGCCTGGGAGGCCGTCGAGCGCGCCCGCGTCGACCCGCTGTCCCTGCGCGGCAGCCGGACCGGCGTGTTCGCGGGCGCGATGTACAGCGAGTACATCGGCCGGACCCTGGCCGTTCCCGACGGCGTCGGCGCCTACCTCGGCACCGGCAGCGCGGGCAGCGTCATCTCCGGGCGCGTCTCCTACACCCTCGGGCTCGAAGGCCCCTCGGTCACCGTCGACACCGCGTGCTCGTCGTCGCTGGTGGCGCTGCACCTGGCCGGGCAGGCGCTGCGGTCGGGGGAGTGCTCGCTCGCGCTCGCGGGTGGCGTCTCCGCACTGGTCACCCCGAACACGTTCATCGACTTCGCCGCTTCCGGCGGGCTCGCCGAGGACGGCCGGTGCAAGTCGTTCGCCGCGTCGGCCGACGGGGCGATCTGGGCCGAGGGCGTCGGCATGCTCCTGCTGGAGCGGCTTTCCGACGCGCGGCGCAACGGCCGCCGGGTGCTCGCCGTCATCCGCGGCACCGCGGTCAACTCCGACGGCGCGTCCAGCGGCCTGACCGTCCCCAATGGACCTTCGCAGCAGCGGGTCATCCAGTCCGCGCTGCGCAGCGCCCGGCTGGCCCCGCGCGACGTCGACGCCGTCGAGGCGCACGGCACCGGCACCTCGCTCGGCGACCCGATCGAGGCGCAGGCCCTGCTGGCGACCTACGGGCAGGACCGGGACCGGCCGCTGTGGCTGGGCTCGGTGAAGTCCAACATCGGCCACGCCCAGGCCGCCGCGGGCGTCGGCGGCGTCATCAAGATGGTGATGGCGCTGCGCAACGAGTCCCTGCCCAAGACCCTGCACGTCGACGAGCCCACCCCGCACGTCGACTGGGCCGCGGGCGCTGTCGAGCTGCTGGCCGAGGCGCGGGCGTGGCCCAGGGGCGAGGAGCCCCGCCGGGCCGGGGTGTCCTCCTTCGGCGTCAGCGGCACCAACGCGCACGCCATCATCGAGGAGGCCCCGGCCGAGACCGCGGCGCGGAGCCACGCGGGCACCCGGCCCTCGGTGCTGCCGTGGGTCGTCTCCGGCAAGACCGCCGACGCGCTCACCGGCCAGGCCGCCCGCCTGCTCGCCCACGTCGACGCCCGTCCCGGCCTCGACCCGGTCGACGTCGGCCACGCGCTCATCACCACCCGAGCCACCCTCGACCACCGGGCCGTGGTCATCGGCGCCGACGCCGACGAGCTCCGCGCCGGCCTCGCCGCCCTCGCGGAGGGGGCCGCGCCGCCCGGCGTGGTCCGCCGCACCGGGGACGCCGGGCACGGCGGGGTCGTGTTCGTCTTCCCCGGCCAGGGCGCCCAGTGGGCGGGCATGGCCGCCGACCTGCTCGACACCGCGCCGGTCTTCCGCGCCCGGATCGAGGAGTGCGCCGCCGCGCTCGCCCCGCACGTGGGCTGGTCGCTGGTCGACGTGCTGCGCCACGACCCGCTGGACCGGGTCGAGGTGGTGCAGCCCGCGTCCTGGGCGGTCATGGTCTCCCTCGCCGCGCTCTGGCGGTCGGCGGGCGTCACCCCCGACGCGGTCGTCGGCCACTCCCAGGGCGAGATCGCCGCCGCCGTGGTGGCGGGCGCGCTGAGCGTCGAGGACGGCGCCCGCGTCGTCGCCCTGCGCAGCGCGGCCATCGGCGCCGAGCTGTCCGGCCGGGGCGCCATGGTGTCCGTGGCCGCCCCCGCCGCCGAGGTCGCCGACCTCATCGCGCCCTGGAGCGCCGGGCTGTCGCTGGCCGCCGAGAACGGCCCGCGCTCCACCGTCGTCTCCGGGGACCCCGAGGCGCTGGCCGGGCTGCTGGCCGCCTGCGCCGAGCGCGGCCTGCGCGCCAAGGGCATCGCGGTGGACTACGCCTCGCACTCGGCCCAGGTCGAGCGGCTCGGCGAGCGGCTGCGCGCCGACCTCGCCCCCATCACGCCGCGGCCCGCCGAGATCCCCTTCCACTCGACGGTCACCGGCCAGTCCCTTGACACCACCGGCCTCGACACCACCGGTCTCGACGCCGACTACTGGTTCGCCAACCTGCGCCGGACCGTCCGCTTCGAGCGGACCATCCGCGCCCTGCTGGCCGCGGGCCGCTCGTCGTTCCTGGAGGTGAGCCCGCACCCGGTGCTGACCGGCGGGATCACCGAGACCGTCGACGCGTGCGGGGCCAGGGCCGCGGTGCTGGCGACCCTGCGCCGCGACGAGGGCGGGCCCGCCCGCTGGCTGACCGCCCTCGCCGAGGCCCACGTCCACGGCGTGGCGGTGGACTGGACCGCGGTGTCCGCCCCCTGGGGCGGCCAAGCGGTCGACCTGCCGTCCTACGCCTTCCAGCGCAGGCGGTTCTGGTTGGACACCGCCGAGTTCGCGCCTCCGGCGGGCGACGCGGGCCCCGCCCGGTTCTGGGACGCCGTCGACCGGGCCGACCTCGACGCCCTCACCGGCCTGCTCGACGTCACCGACGACACCCCGCTGCACACCCTGCTCCCGACGCTGGCCGCCTGGCGCCGCAAGGACCGCGACCAGTCTACTGTGGACTCCTGGCGCTACCGCATCGACTGGCGGCCGGTGGCTGTCGGGCAGGCCGCGCTCCACGGCGCCTGGCTGCTGCCGGTCCCCGAGGGCATGGCCGACGACGACCGCGTGCGCGCCTGCCGCGCGGTGCTGGAGGCAGGCGGCGCCGCCGTGGTCCCGGTCGAGCTGACCGAGGCCGACGGCGACCGCGCCGCCCTCGCCACCCGGCTCACCGACTCCCTGGCCGACACAGCGGATGTGACCGGCGTCCTGTCCCTGCTGGCGCTGAACGGCTCCACCCGCCCGGCGCACCCGAACGTCACCGCGGGCCTGGCCGACACCCTCGCCCTGCTGCACGGGCTGCGCGACGCCGGGATCACCGCGCCCCTCTGGTGCGTGACCGAGCGCGCGGTGAGCACCGGGCCCGCCGACCGGCTCGACCACCCCGAGCAGGCGCTGCTGTGGGGCCTCGGCCGGGTCGTGGCGCACGAGAACCCCGCCTGGGGCGGCCTCGTCGACATCGACGGGCCGCCTGACGCCCGGCTCACCGGCATCCTCGCGGGCGCCTCGCACGAGAACCAGGTCGCCCTCCGCGCGGACGGCGTCACCGCCGCCCGCCTGGTCCGGGCGGGCACCGGGGACGCGCCCCCGGCGCGGGACTGGCGGCCCTCGGGCACCGTCCTGGTCACCGGCGGCACCGGCGGCATCGGCACCCACGTGGCGCGCTGGCTGGCCCGCTCCGGGGCCGAGCACCTGCTCCTGGTCAGCCGCAGGGGCATGGCCGCGCCCGGCGCCGCCGAACTCGCCGCCGAGCTGGCCGACCTCGGCGCCGCGGTCACCATCGCCGCCGCCGACCCCGCCGACGAGGGCGTCCTCGCCGGGCTGCTCGGCGACATCCCGGCCGAGCACCCGCTGACCGCCGTCTTCCACGCCGCGGGCGTGGTCGACTCCAGCATCGTCGACTCGCTGACCGTCGACCGGATGGACGCCGCGCTGCGCCCCAAGTTCCGGGCCGCGCTCACCCTGCACGAGCTGACCCGCGACCTGGACCTGTCCGCGTTCGTGCTGTTCTCCTCGCTCGCGGGCGTGTTCGGCGCCGCGGGGGAGGGCAACTACGGCCCCGGCAACGCCTTCCTCGACGCGCTCGCCCAGCACCGCCGCGACCTCGGCCTGCCCGCCACCTCGATCGCCTGGGGCGCCTGGGCCGGGGCGGGCATGGCCGATGGCGCCATCGGCGACGCCATGGGCAGGCACGGCATCCCGAGGATGGACCCCACCCTCGGCGTCGCCGGGCTCCAGCAGGTCCTCGACCACGACGACACCGCGGTCGCCGTCGCCCACCTGGACTGGGACACCTTCGCCTACTTCTTCACCGCCACCCACCACACGCGCCTGCTCGACGAGCTGGCCCCGAAGGCCCCGCCCGCCGCGGCCCTGACCGGCACCGACCGGACCGGCACCGACCGCACCCCGCTGGCCGTGTCGCTGGCCAGGGCGCCGGAGGCCGAGCGCAACCGCGGTCTCCTCGCGCTGGTCCGCGAGCAGGTCCAGCAGGTCCTCGGCTACCGGTCGGTCGACGAGGTCGAGCCGGGCCGCGCCTTCTCCGACCTCGGGCTGTCCTCGGCGGGCTCGGTCGAGCTGCGCAACCGGCTCACCCTGCTGCTGGGGCTGCGCGTCCCGGCGACCGTGGTGTTCGACCACCCCACCGCCGCCGCGCTCGCCCGCCTCCTGGCCACCGAGCTGACCGGCGGCGCGGAGCCCGCCGCCGCCCCGGCCGTGGTCTCCGCCTCCGCCTCCGCCGACGAGCCCATCGCCATCATCGGGATGAGCTGCCGCTTCCCTGGCGGCGTGTCCTCGCCGGAGGACCTGTGGCGGCTCGTCAGTGAGGGCACTGACGCCATCGCGCCCTTCCCCGCCGACCGCGGCTGGGACACCGACGCGCTGTACCACCCCGACCCCGACCACGCGGGCACCAGCTACGCCCGCGAAGGCGGGTTCGTGCCCGAGGCGACCGCGTTCGACCCCGGCCTGTTCGGCATCTCGCCCCGCGAGGCCCTGGCCATGGACCCGCAGCAGCGGCTGCTGCTGGAGGCCGCCTGGGAGGCGGTCGAGCGCGCGGGCATCGATCCGCTGTCGCTGCGCGGAAGCCGCACCGGCGTCTACGCGGGCACCGGGGGACAGGAGTACTCGGCCCTGCTCGCCGCGTCCCAGGAGGGCGCCGAGGGCTACCTGGCCATCGGCGGGTCGCCCTCGGTGGTGTCCGGCCGCATCGCCTACACCCTCGGGCTCGAAGGCCCCGCGGTCACCGTCGACACCGCCTGCTCGTCCTCCCTGGTCGCGCTGCACCTCGCGGCCCAGTCGCTGCGCCAGGGCGACTGCGACCTCGCGCTCGCGGGCGGGGTCACCGTGCTGTCCAGCCCGAGCATCTTCGTCGAGTTCTCCCGCCAGCGCGGCATGTCCGCCGACGGCCGCTGCAAGTCCTTCGCCGCCGCCGCCGACGGCGCGGGCTGGGGCGAGGGGGTCGGGGTCATCCTGGTCGAGCGGCTCGCCGACGCCCGCCGCAACGGCCGCCGGGTGCTCGCCGTCGTCCGCGGCTCGGCCATCAACTCCGACGGTGCCTCCAACGGGCTCACCGCACCCAGTGGCGCGGCCCAGCAGCGGGTGATCCGCCAGGCCCTGGCGAACGCCGGGCTGTCCGCGTCCGATGTGGACGCGGTGGAGGCGCACGGCACCGGCACCTCCCTCGGCGACCCGATCGAGGCCACCGCCCTGCTCGCCACCTACGGCCAGGACCGCGAGCGCCCGCTGCTGCTCGGCTCGGTCAAGTCGAACATCGGCCACACCCAGGCCGCCTCGGGCGCGGCAGGGGTGATCAAGACGGTGCTGGCGCTGCGCGCGGGCACCCTGCCGAAGACCCTGCACGTCGACGCGCCGTCCCCGCACGTGGACTGGGCAGGCGGCTCGGTCGACCTGCTCACCGAGACCCGCCCCTGGCCGGAGACCGGGCGCCCGCGCCGCGCCGGGGTGTCCTCCTTCGGCGTCAGCGGCACCAACGCCCACGTGATCATCGAACAGGCGCCGGAGGAGGTCGAGCCGGAGCCGGAGCGGACCGACCGGCCGGTGCTGTGGGTGCTGTCGGGCGCGTCCCCCGCCGCCCTGCGCGCCCAGGCCGCCCGCCTGCGCGCCCACGTGGCCGACCGGCCCGACCTCCCGCCCGCCGACGTCGCGCTCTCGCTGGCGACCACCCGGCCCGCGCTCGAGCACCGCGCGGCGATCACCGGCACCAGCCGCGCCGACCTGCTCGCCGGGCTCGACGCGGTCGCCGCGGGCAGGCACCGCGCCACGGTGGCCGAGGGGGTCGCGGGCGCCGCCGACGCGGTCGCGCTGGTGTTCCCCGGCCAGGGCTCGCAGTGGGTCGGCATGGCCCGCCGCCTGCTGGGCGAGTCGCCCGTGTTCGCCGAGCGGATGCGCGCGTGCGCCGCCGCCCTCGCCCCGTTCGCGGACTGGGACCTGTTCGACGTCCTCGACGACGCGGCCGCCCTCGACCGGGTGGACGTCGTGCAGCCCGCGGTGTGGGCGGTGATGGTGTCGCTGGCGCAGACCTGGCGCTCCTTCGGCGTCCCGGTCGCCGCGGTGCTCGGCCACTCCCAGGGCGAGATCGCCGCCGCCGCCGCCGCGGGCGCGCTGTCACTCGATGACGCCGCGCGCGTGGTCGCGCTGCGCAGCCGGGCCCTGGTCGCGCTCGCGGGCAAGGGCGGCATGGTGTCCGTGCCGCTGCCGGTGGACCGGGTGCGGGAGCGGATCGCCGCCTTCGGCCCCCGGCTGTCGGTCGCCGCGGTCAACGGGCCCTCGTCGGTGGTCGTCTCCGGCGAGCCCGCCGCGCTGGACGCGCTGCTGGCCGCCTGCGCCGCCGACGACGTCCGCGCGCGGCGGGTCGCGGTGGACTACGCCTCGCACTCCGCGCAGGTCGAGGCGCTGCGCGAGCACCTGCGCGAGGCCCTGGCCCCGATCCGGCCGCGCTCGGGCGACATCCCGATCTACTCCACGGTGACCGGCGAGCTGATCGACGGCGCCGAGCTGGACGCGGAGTACTGGTACCGCGGCCTGCGGGCCCCCGTCAGGTTCGAGGACGCCACCCGCGCCGCGCTCGCCGCCGGGGTCCGCGCGCTGGTCGAGTGCGGCCCGCACCCGGTGCTCGCCGTCGGCGTGCAGGAGACCATCGACGCCGCGGATGTCCCCGCGGTCGTGGTGGGCTCGCTGCGCCGCGACGACGGCGGCGTCGAGCGGCTGCTCGGCTCGCTCGCCCAGCTGCACGTCCACGGCGTCCGGCCGGACTGGTCCTCGGTGTTCGCCGGGACCGGCGCCCGACCGGTCGAGCTGCCCACCTACGCCTTCCAGCACGAGCGGTTCTGGCCGAGCGCCCCCAAACCGTCCCCGGCCACCGGCGCGGACGACGCGGACTTCTGGTCCGCGGTCGAGGCGGGCGACCTCGCCGTGCTCGCCGGGGAGCTGGCCGTCGACCCCGCCGCCACGCTGGGCGACGTCCTGCCCGCGCTGTCGGCGTGGCGCCGCCGCGGGCACGACAAGACCACTGTGGACAATTGGGGCTACCGGACCGTGTGGCGCCCGGTCGCCGAGGCGGACACCGCGGGCGGCGGCTGGCTCGTCCTCGCGCCCGCCGGGCACCGCTGGGCCGCCGCGGCCTGCGCGGCGCTCGACGGCCGCCGCGTCGACCTGCCCGAGACGGCGGGCCGCGACGACGCCGAGCTGGCGCTGCTCACCGCGCTGGACGGCGGCTCACCCCGCGCGGTCCTCGCCTTCACCGACCGCGACGGCTCGCTGGCGCTGCTGCAGGCACTCGGCGCGGTCGCGCCGGACCTGCGGCTGTGGTGCGCGACCAGCGGCGCGGTGTCCATCGGGCGCTCCGACCCGCTGCGCGACCCCGAGCAGGCGGCGGTGTGGGGCCTGGGCCGGGTCGCCGCCCTCGAACACCCCGAGCGCTGGGGCGGCCTGGTCGACCTGCCCGCCGAGCCGGACGAGCGGGCGGCGGCCCGCCTGGCCCGCGCCCTCGGCGGCGCCGAGGACCAGGTCGCGGTCCGCGCCTCCGGCGTGTTCGGCAGGCGCCTGGCGCGCCTCGCCCCCGCAGGCCCGCGGCGAAGCGACCTGCGGGGAACCGCGCTGGTCACCGGCGGGACCGGGGCACTCGGCGCGCACACCGCCCGGATGCTCGCCGAGCGCGGCGCCGAGAAGCTGGTGCTGCTCAGCCGCGGCGGCCCGGCCGCGCCCGGCGCCGCCGAACTCGCCGAGGAACTGGGCCGCGCGGGCACCGCGGTGAGCGTGCTCGCCTGCGACGTGGCGGACCGCGCCGCCCTCGCCGCCGTGATCGCGGACATCCCCGACCTCACCACCGTCGTGCACACCGCCTGCGTCCTGGACGACGGCGTCCTCGACGCGATGACCCCCGAGCGCCTGGCCGCCGTCTGGCGGTCCAAGGCCGACGCCGCCCGGCACCTGCACGAGCTGACCGAGGGCGTCGACCTGACCGCGTTCGTCCTGTTCTCCTCCGCCGTGGGCACCCTCGGCAACGCGGGGCAGGGCAACTACGCCGCCGCCAACGCCTACCTGGACGCGCTCGCCGAGCAGCGGGCCGCCGACGGCCTGCCCGCGACGTCGATCGCGTGGGGCGCCTGGGACGGCGACGGCCTGGCCGCCGACGGCGACGTGCGCGAGGGGCGGGTGCGCGGCGGCGGGTTCCGCCCGATGCGCCCCGATCTGGCCGTCGCCGCGCTCGACAGGGCGATGGCAAGGGCGACTCCTGGAACCGATCCGGTGCTGGTGGTCGCCGACATCGACTGGGCCCGCTTCCGCCCCGCGTTCACCGCCGTGCGGCCGACCACCCTGTTCGACGAGCTGCCCGACGCCGCCCCGCACCCGACCACCAAGCACCACGAGCCCGGGTCGCTGCGGGACCGGCTCGCCGACCTCACCGACACCGAGCGCGACCGCGCCCTGCTCGACCTGGTGCGCGACCGCGCCGCGACCGTGCTGCGGCACGAGTCCGCCGACGCGGTGGAGTCCGGCAAGCCGTTCCGGGACCTTGGTTTCGACTCGCTCACCGCGATCGAGTTCCGCAACCTCGTCGCCGCCGCGACCGGCCTGCGCCTGCCCTCCACCGTGGTCTTCGACCACCCGACCCCGGCCGCGCTCGCCGCCCACCTCCGCGCCGAACTGCTCGGCTCCCCGCGCGCCACAGCCCCGAATGCCACAGCCCCGAATGCCACAGCCCCGAATGCCACAGCTCCGGCTGCCGCGCCCACCAAGGCCGAGGACGACGACCCGGTGGTGGTCGTCGGCATGGGCTGCCGGTTCCCCGGCGGGGTCTCCGACCCCGACGACCTGTGGCGGCTGCTGCTCGCCGAGCAGGACGCGGTGTCGGTGCTGCCCGCCGACCGCGGCTGGGACGTCGAGGCGGGCTACGACCCCGATCCGGACAAGGAGGGCACCTTCTACGTCCGCGAGGGCGGGTTCGTCCACGGCGCGGGCGAGTTCGACCCCGGCTTCTTCGGGATCTCCCCGCGCGAGGCGATCGCGATGGACCCGCAGCAGCGGCTGCTGCTGGAGACCTCCTGGGAAGCCCTCGAACGCGCCCGGATCGCCCCGACGTCGCTGCGGGGCACCGCGACCGGGGTGTTCGCGGGCATCAACTACCAGGACTACAGCTCCCTGTCGGGCAAGCCGGACGGCGTCGAGGGGCACCTGATGACCGGCAACGCGGGCAGCGTGCTGTCCGGCCGGATCGCCTACGCCTTCGGCTTCGAGGGCCCCGCGGTCACCGTCGACACCGCCTGCTCGGCCTCCCTGGTCGCGCTGCACCTCGCGGCGCAGTCGCTGCGGCAGGGCGAGTGCGGGCTGGCCATCGCGGGCGGCGCGACGATCATGTGCACCCCCGGGATGTTCATCAACTTCAGCAGGCAGCGCGGCCTCGCCGTGGACGGCCGGTGCAAGACCTTCGACGCCACCGCCGACGGCACCGGCTGGGGCGAGGGCGCGGGAGTGGTGGTGCTGGAGCGCCTCTCCGACGCCCGCCGCAACGGCCACCCCGTCCTCGCCGTGCTCCGCGGCTCCGCGGTGAACTCCGACGGCGCGTCCAACGGGCTCACCGCGCCCAGCGGCGCGGCCCAGCAGCGGGTGATCCGCCAGGCCCTGGCCAACGCGGGGCTGAGCGCGTCCGATGTGGACGCGGTGGAGGCGCACGGGACCGGGACCGCGCTCGGCGACCCGATCGAGGCGCAGGCGCTGCTCGCCGCGTACGGCCAGGACCGGGAGCTGCCGCTGCGCCTGGGGTCGCTGAAGTCTAACATCGGCCACACCCAGGCCGCCGCCGGGATCGCGGGCGTCATCAAGACGGTGCTGGCGCTGCGGCACGGGGTGATGCCCAAGACCCTGCACATCACCAAGCCGACCCCGCACGTCGACTGGACCGCCGGGGCGGTGGAGCTGCTGACCGAGGCGCTGCCGTGGCCGGAGACCGGCAGGCCGCGCCGGGCCGGGGTGTCCGCGTTCGGGATCAGCGGCACCAACGTCCACGCCATCTTCGAGCAGGCGTCCGATGAGGACACACGTCCGGAATCCGGCGCTGACACTGGCGTCCTGCCCTGGCTCGTCTCCGGGAAGACCGAGGAGGCGCTGCGCGAGCAGGCCGCCCGCCTGCGCGCCCACCTCGACACCCACCCCGGGCTGTCCCCCGTGGACGTCGCGTTCTCCCTGGCCACCACCAGGTCCGCCCTGGAGCGCCGGGCGGTCGTCCTCGGGCGCGACGAGGACGAGCTGCGCATCGGCCTCGCCGCCGTCACCGCGGGCACGGCCCCGATCACCGGCCGGGCACGGCCGGATGAGGCGCTCGCCTTCCTGTTCACCGGCCAGGGCGCCCAGCGCACCGGCATGGGCCGGGAGCTCCACGCCGCGCACCCGGTGTTCGCCGAGTCCTTCGACGCGGTGTGCGCGCGGATGGACGGCGCGCTCGCGGTCCCGCTGCGCGAGGTTGTCTTCGAGCCCGAGCACGCGGCGCTGCTGCACGACACCGCCTACGCGCAGGCGGCGCTGTTCGCCGTCGAGGTCGCCCTGTTCCGCCTCGTCGAGCACTTCGGCGTGCGCCCGGACGTCCTCATCGGACACTCCATCGGCGAGCTGGCCGCCGCCCACGTCGCGGGCGTGCTGTCCCTGGACGACGCGTGCGCGATGGTCGCCGCCCGCGGCGAGCTGATGGGCGCCCTGCCCGGCGGCGGCGTGATGTACGCGGTGGAGGCCGCCGAGGACGAGGTCACCGACCTGGCGGAGGTGTCGCTCGCCGCGGTCAACGGGCCGATGTCGGTGGTGCTGTCCGGCGCGGAGGAGGCCGTGACCCGCGCCGCGGAGGAGTTCGCGCTGCGGGGCCGCAGGGTCAAGCGCCTGACCGTCTCGCACGCCTTCCACTCGGCGCTGGTGGAGCCGATGCTGGCGGAGTTCCGCGCTGTCGTCGCGGGCCTCGCGCTCACCCCGCCGCGTCTGCCGATCATCTCCAACGTGACCGGGCGGCGGCTCACCGCGGAGCAGGCGTGCTCGCCGGACTACTGGGTCTCCCACGTGCGCAGGCCGGTCCGCTTCCACGACGGCGTCATCGCGGCCGACGCGGCCCGGTTCCTGGAACTCGGCCCCGACGGCGTGCTCACCGCCATGGCGCAGGAATGCCTGCCCGACGACGAGACCGCCGTGTTCGCCCCTGCGCTGCGCCGGGACAAGGCGGAGGAGGAGACGCTGACCGCTGCACTCGGCGCGCTGCACGCCCACGGTGTCGGCGTCGACTGGTCGGCCTTCTTCGCGGGCCGCGGCGCGTCCGCCGTCGAGCTGCCCACCTACGCCTTCCAGCGCAGCCGCTTCTGGCTCGGCGCCACCACCGGGCCCGCCAGGACCGCGGCGGCCCCCGCCGCCGACGACCAGCTCTGGCGCGCCTTCGAGCGCCAGGACGTCGACACCCTCGCCGACCTGCTCGACCTCGACCGGGTGCACCTCGACGCCCTCGTCCCGGCGATGTCCGCCTGGCGGGCGCGGCAGGACGAGCAGAGCGCGCTCGACGCCCTGCGCTACCGGGTGCGCTGGCAGGCCGCCGACGCGCCCGCCGGGCCGCTGCTGCGGGGCACCTGGCTGGCCGTGACCGCCGCGGGCGGGCAGCGGTGGAGCCGCGCCGTGCTCGCGGGCCTCGCCGAGGACGGCGCCGCCGTCATCCCGGTCGAGCTGACCGCGGGCACCGACCGCGCCCACCTCGTCCGGCAGCTCCGGTCCGTCCTGGACGAGCACCCGCACATCGACGGGGTCGTGTCGCTGGTCGCGGTGGACGAGCGCCCGCACCCGCAGGCGCCCTCGGTCGCCTCGGGCGTGGCGGCCACGCTGTTCCTCGCCCAGGCGCTCGGCGACCTCGGGGTCGGCGCGCCGCTGTGGGCGCTCACCCGGCGGGCGGTCTCGATCGGCGCGGCCGAGCGGCTGGCGGGCCCCATCCAAGCCCAGGTCTGGGGTCTCGGCCGGGTCATCGGGCTGGAGCGGCCCGACCGCTGGGGCGGGCTCGTCGACCTGCCCGACGACCTCGACGGCCCGACCGCGGCCCGGCTGCGCGGCATCCTCGCGGGCGGCATCGCCGACGAGGCGTTCGCGATCCGCACGGCGGGGGTGTTCGTCCGCAGGCTCGTCCACGCCCCGGCCGGGCCCGCGCCGGACTGGCGGCCCCGGGGCACCGTGCTCATCACCGGCGGGACCGGCGCCCTCGGCGCCCACGCCGCCCGCTACGCCGCGGCCAACGGCGCAGAGCGGCTGGTGCTCACCAGCAGGCGCGGGCTCAGCGCACCCGGCGCCGCCGACCTGGTCGGCGAGCTGCGGGCGCTGGGCGCGGAGGTGGCCGTCGCCGAGTGCGACGTCGCCGACCGGGCCGCGGTGGCCGCGCTGCTGGCGTCGATCGCGGCGGAGGGCCCCGCGCTGACCGCGGTGCTGCACGCCGCGGGCGTGGGCCAGCTCGCCCCGTTCGACGAGGTCGGCCTCGCCGACTTCGCCGCGGTCCTCGCCCCGAAGGTCTCCGGCGCCCAGCACCTGGACGAACTGCTCGGCGACACCCCGCTGGACGCGTTCGTGCTGTTCTCCTCGATCTCCGGGGTGTGGGGCAGCGCGGGCCAGCCCGCCTACGCCGCGGCGAACGCCCACCTCGACGCGCTGGCCGAGCACCGGGTGGCCCGCGGCCTGGCGGCCACGTCGATCGCCTGGGGGCCGTGGGCGCAGGGCGGCATGGCCGACGGCGCGAGCGCCCTGCTGCGCCGCCAGGGTTTGCGGCCGATGGCCGTCGACCGGGCGGTGTCCGCGCTCACCCAGGCGGTCACCCGCCGGGAGAGCACCGTCGTGGTGTCCGATGTGGACTGGACGGTGTTCGCCGACGTGTACACCCTGGCCAGCCACCGGCACATGCTGGACGAGCTGCCGGAGGTCGCCGATCCCGGGCGGCCGGGGCCCGCCGCCGGTTCCACGGGCCTGCGCGAGCGGCTCGACGCCGCCGCGCCCGCCGAGTGGCCCGCGATCCTGCTGGAGGTGGTCCGGTCCGAGGCCGCGACCGTGCTCGGGCACCCGGACACCGCCGCGGTCGAGCCCGACCGCGCGTTCCGCGACCTCGGGTTCGACTCGCTGACCGCGGTGGAGCTGCGCAACCGGCTCCAGGCGCTGATCCAGGAGGGCCTGCAGGCGACGGTGGTGTTCGACCACCCGACCCCGACCGCCCTCGCCGCCGAGCTGCTGCGCCGGGTGACCGGCGAGTCCGACGGCGACCCGGTCGAGCCGCTGCTCGCCGACCTCGCCAAGTGGGAGGTCGCGATCGCCACCGCGATCGGGCTGGACGACCGGGCGCGGATCACCCTGCGCCTGCGGACCATCCTCGCGAAGCTGACCGGCGACCCGGAGCAGTCCGCGCGGTCGGCGCAGTCCGCCTTCCGCAACCTCGACGAGGCCAGCGACAGCGAGCTGTTCGCCCTCGTCGACCAAGACCTTGGGGTGGCGTGATGGCAGACCCGATGTCCACTGAGGACAAGCTGCGCGGCTACCTCAGGCGCGTGATCGCCGAGCTCGACCAGACCAGGCAGCGGCTGACCGAGGCCGAGTCGCGCGCGCCGGAGCCCGTCGCCATCGTCGGCATGAGCTGCAGGCTGCCCGGCGGGGTGCGCTCGCCGGAGGACCTGTGGCAGGTCGTGGCCTCCGGCGCCGACGGGCTCTCGGAGTTCCCCACCGACCGCGGCTGGGAGGTGGGCGGCGCGGGCTTCACCAAGGTCGGCGGGTTCGTCTACGACGCCACCGAGTTCGACGCCGGGCTGTTCGGCATCTCCCCCCGCGAGGCCCTGGCGATGGACCCGCAGCAGCGCCTGCTGCTGGAGGCGAGCTGGGAGGCGCTGGAACGGGCCGGGATCGCGCCGGAGACGCTGCGCGGCAGCCGCACCGGGGTGTTCGTCGGCGCGTCGCACTCCGGCTACGGAACCGGCGTGCCGCTGACGCCGGAGGTCGCGGGCCACGCCGTCACCGGCACGGCCGACAGCGTGCTCTCCGGCCGCATCGCCTACGTCTTCGGCCTGGAGGGGCCCGCGGTCACCATCGACACCGCCTGCTCGTCCTCCCTGGTCGCCCTGCACCAGGCCACCGCGGCGCTGCGCGCGGGGGAGTGCTCGGCCGCGCTCGTCGCGGGCGTGACCGTGATGACCACGCCCGCCGCGTTCGTCGAGTTCGACCGGCAGAACGGGCTGGCGGGCGACGGGCGGTGCAAGTCCTTCGCCGCCGCCGCCGACGGCACCGGCTGGGCCGAGGGCGTCGCCGTGCTGCTGGTCGAGCGGTTGGGCGACGCCCGCCGCCTCGGCCACGACGTGCTCGCCGTCGTGCGCGGCTCCGCGGTGAACTCCGACGGCGCCTCCAACGGCCTCACCGCCCCCAACCGGCGCTCCCAGCAGCGGGTCCTGCGCGCCGCCCTCGCCGACGCCCGGCTCGAACCCGCGGACGTGGACGCCGTCGAGGCGCACGGCACCGGCACCGCGCTCGGCGACCCCATCGAGGCCGCCGCCCTGCTGGCCACCTACGGCCAGGACCGGGACCGGCCGCTGTGGCTGGGCTCGCTGAAGTCCAACCTCGGCCACACCCAGGCGGCGTCCGGCCTCGCGGGCGTCATCAAGACGGTGCTCGCGCTGCGGCACGGGCAACTGCCCGCGACCCTGCACGTCGACGCGCCGACCCCGCTGGTCGACTGGGAGTCCGGCGCGGTGTCGCTGCTCACCGAGCCCCGGCCGTGGCCCGCCGGGACGACGCCGCGGCGGGCCGGGGTCTCCTCGTTCGGCATCAGCGGCACCAACGCCCACACCATCATCGAGGAGTCCCCGCAGCGGCCCGAGGAGCGGCAACCGCGCTCGGGCGACCCCGTCCTCGTCCCGTGCGTGGTCTCCGGCCGCTCCGCGGACGCCCTGCGCGCGCAGGCGGAGCGGCTGCGGAACTTCGTGGCGGCCGAGCCCGCGCTCGACCTGGTCGACGCGGGCTTCTCGCTGGCGACCACCCGGGCGGCCCTGCCGCACCGCGCGGTCGTCCTCGCCGCTGACCGGGACGGGCTGCTGCGCGGCCTCGCCGAGGTCGCCCGCGCGGCGCCGGGCACCGGCGGCACGACCGGGGGCCTGGCGTTGCTGTTCACCGGCCAGGGCGCCCAGCGGGTCGGGATGGGCCGCGAGCTGTCCGCGGCGTTCCCGGTCTTCGCCGCCGCGCTCGACCAGGTCCGCGGCGGGTTCGCCGCCCTGTCCGTCGACCTGCCCTTCGACGACGAGGCGCGGCTCGGCTGGACCGACGGCGCGCAGGCGGCCCTGTTCGCGCTGGAGGTGGCGCTGTTCCGCCTGCTGGAGTCGTGGGGGATCACCCCGGACCACCTGGTGGGCCACTCCATCGGCGAGGTCGCCGCCGCCCACGTCGCGGGGGTGCTCTCGCTGGAGGACGCCTGCGCCCTCGTCGCCGCCCGGGGCAGGCTGATGCGGGCGCTGCCCGCCGGTGGCGCGATGCTCGCGGTCGAGGCCACCGAGGCCGACGTCCCGGCGGGCGTCGACATCGCGGCGGTCAACAGCCCGACCTCGCTGGTGGTCTCCGGCCCGCGCGCCGACATCTCCGCCCTGGAGAGGACGTGGCGCGCCGAGGGCCGCAGGGTCACGCCGCTGGCGGTGTCGCACGCGTTCCACTCCCGGCTGATGGAGCCGATGCTCGACGAGTTCGCCGCCGTCGCCAGGGTCCTCACCTACCAGCAGCCGCGCATCCCGATGCCGGGCGAGGTCACCGACCCGGACTACTGGGTCCGCCAGGTCCGCGACACCGTCCGGTTCGCCGACGCCGTCCGGCGCCTGCGCGAGGAGAACGTCACCACCTTCCTGGAACTGGGCCCGGACGCCGCGCTCTCGGCGCACGTGGACGACGCGACACCGCTGCTGCGCCGCGACCGCCCCGAGGTCGAGACGCTCCTGTCCGCCGTCGGCGCCGCGTGGGCGCGCGGTGTCGGCGTCGACTGGTCGGCGGTCTTCGCACCCTGGGGCGGCAGGCGGATCGCCCTGCCCACCTACGCCTTCCAGCGCGCGCCGTACTGGCTCCACTTCGACCCCGACTGGGCGCGGTCACGCCCCGACGACGGCTTCTGGGCCGCCGTCGAGTCCCACGACAGCGCCGCGATCGCGGGCGCCCTCGACCTCACCGAGCCCGACACCGCCGCCCTCGACACGATCCTGCCCGCCCTGTCCCGGTGGCGCGCGGGCCGGGCCGAGCAGGCCGAGGTCGACGCCTGGCGCTACCGGGTGAGCTGGCAGGCCGCCACCGAGCCCGACCGCCCCCACCTCCCAGGCCGCTGGCTCGTCATCACCAACCAAAGCCCCGCCGACCTGAACCTCGCCGACCAGAGCCTCGGTGCCCGGCCTCTCGCCAGCTGGGATCTCGCTGGTCAGGGCCTCGGCGACCGGGACCTCTCTGACCTGGGTCTCGCCGACCTCCTCAGGGACCGCGGCGTCGAGGTCGTCACCTCGCTCGATGACCTCGATCCCGGTCTTCCCATCTCCGGTGTGCTGTCCCTTGTGGACGCCGTCGAGCGGACCGCGGCGCTGGCGCAGGCGCTCGCCGAGCGCGGCGTCGAGGCCCCGCTGTGGTGCCTGACCAGTGGCGCGGTCTCGGTCGGTGGCTCCGACCCGGTTCGCGCCCCCGGCCAGGCCCTGATCTGGGGTTTCGGGCGGGCCCTCGCCATGGAGGCCCCGCACCGCTGGGGCGGCCTGGTCGACCTGCCCGAAACCCTCGACCGGCGCACGGTCGACCGCTTGGTCGCCGTGCTCGGGGGCCGGGAGGACGAGGTCGCCCTCCGCGCCGCGGGGCTGTTCGTCCGCAGGCTCGTGCGCGCCGAGCCCGCCACCGGCGCCTGGCGGCCCCACGGCACGGTGCTCGTCACCGGCGGGACCGGCGCGCTCGGCGCCCGCGTCGCCCACTGGCTCGCCCGCCACGGCGCCGAATCGCTGGTCCTGGTCAGCCGCACCGGCCCCCACGCGCCGGGTGCCTGCGAACTCGCCGAGCGGCTGCGCGCCGAGGGCGCCGCGGTGACCATCGCCGCCTGCGACGTCACCGACCGGGACCGCCTCGCCGCGCTGATCGAGGCCACCGGCCCGCTGACGGCGGTCGTCCACGCCGCGGGCGTCGCCGGGGGCGCGGAGCTGCCCGCCCTGACCGACGACCGGCTCGCCGAAGTGCTCGCCCCGAAGGTGACCGGCGCGTGGCACCTGCACGAGCTGACCGCGGGTCACCCGCTGGAGGCGTGCGTGCTCTTCTCCTCCGCGGCGGGCGTCTGGGGCGGCGCCGGACAGGCCGCGCACGCCGCCGCCTGCGCGGGCCTGGACGCGCTCGCCGCCCACCGCGGGGCGCTGGGGCTGCCCGCGACCTCGATCGCCTGGGGCCCCTGGGCCGAGCCCGCGGGCCTCTCCGGCGGCAACGGCGTCGCCGAGCGGTTCGACCGCATGGGACTGCCCGCGCTCGACCCCGACCGCGCCCTCACCGCGATGGCCGCCGCCGTCGGCACCACCGCGCCCACCGCCGTCCCCACCGGGCACACCGCCGTCACCGTCGCCGACGTTCGCTGGGACCGCTTTCTCCCCGCGGTCACCGGCGTCCGGCCACGACCGCTGTTCGACGCCCTCCCCGAGGCCCGCCCGGAGCCCGAGCCCGCCGCCCCGGTCACCTCCGACACCGATGTGGCCACCCTCGTGCGCGCCGAGGCCGCCGCCGTGCTCGGCTACCAGGACATCGGGCTGGTCGAGCCCGGCAGCGGCTTCCTCGAACTGGGCTTCGACTCCCTGACCACCCTGGAGTTCCGCGACCGCCTGCGCGCGGCGACCGGGGTCCGGCTGCCCGCCAACCTGATCTTCGAGTACCCCACCGTCGACGCGCTCGTCCGGCACCTGCGCGCCGCGCTGCTCGGCGTCCCCGCCGCCGAGGAGGAGGTGGTGCTCGGTGTGTCCCCTGAGGACCGCGACCCGGTCGGCCTGCTCAACTCCCTGTACCAGGTGGCGATCAAGAACCGGACGGTCACTGAGTTCGTGGAGTTCCTCGGCGACGCCGCCAAGTTCCGTCCCGTGGCCGAGACCCTGGACGAGGTGGGCGTCGCGGCCACGGTGACCCGGCTGGCCCGCGGCCCCGCCGAGCCGGTCCTCATCGGGTGCAGCGGCATGACCGCGCTCGGCGGGCCGCACGAGTTCGCCAGGATCGCCGCCGGGCTGCGCGGCGTCCGCGACGTCGCCGCCGTCCCGCTGCTCGGCTACGGCCGCGGCGAACTGCTCCCGGCCACCATGGACCTCGCGCTGCGCTGGCAGGCCGAGGCGGTCCTGCGCTACGCCGACGGCCGACCATTCGTCCTCTATGGACACTCGGCGGGCGCGATCGTGGCGCACGCGCTCACCCGCCACCTCGAATCGGTCGGCGCGGGCCCCGCCGGGCTCGTCCTCGGCGACCTGTACCCGCCGGGCGAGTCGATGATGACCGAGTGGGACACCGAGCTGTCCGAGGGCGCCTTCGCCCGCGAGGACGACTACGTGCCGATGGACGACCTGCGGCTCACGGCGATGGCCTGGTACGCCACGATCTTCTGGCAGTGGGAGCAGGTCGGCACGGCCGCGCCCACCCTGCTGCTGCGGGCCAGCGAGCCGCTTGGCCCGGTTGCGGACGGCCGAGAGTGGCAGAGCTCGTGGGAGTTCGCCAAGACCGCCGTCGACGTGCCCGGCAACCACTTCTCGATGGTGCTCGACCACGCCGAGGCCACCGCGCTGGCCATCGACACCTGGATCGAGGAGTCCCTGTGACCCCGGGCCTGGGCCTGGATTCGCCCGATGAGAAAGAGGAAGAGGAAACGATGAACGAGGTCTTGGCCCGCGCCATCGGGGTGACCCGCCGCTACGGCGACGTCACCGCGGTCGACAACGTGAGCATCGACATCCCGGCCGGGCAGGTGCTCGGCCTGCTCGGCCCGAACGGGGCGGGCAAATCGACGATCATCAACATGTTCGTCGGGCTGCGCCGCCCGACCGAGGGCACGGTCGAGCTGTTCGGCCACAACCCGCGCGACATGAAGGCGCGCAGGCGCATGGGCATGACCCCGCAGGAGACGGGGCTGCCGGAGACCGTGCAGGTCGGCGAGGTCGTCGACTTCGTCTCCTCGCACTTCCCCGACCCGATCGACCGGGCCGAGCTGCTGGAGCAGTTCTCCCTCACCGAGCTGGTCCGCAGGCAGACCGGCGGCCTCTCCGGCGGCCAGATGCGCAGGCTGGCCGTCGCGCTCGCCTTCGTCGGCAGGCCGGACCTGGTCTTCCTCGACGAGCCCACCACCGGGCTCGACGTCGAGGGCAGGCACACGCTGTGGACGGGCATCCGCGAGTTCAACCGCACCGGCGGCACGGTCGTGCTCACCAGCCACTACCTGGAGGAGGTCGAGCAGCTGGCCCAGCGGGTCATCATCATCGACCGCGGCCGGTGCGTCGCCGACGACAGCGTCGAGTCGCTGCGCAGGCTCAGCGGCCTGCAGCGGGTCAGCGTCACCGTCCCCGAGGTGCCGTCCCTGCCCGGGGTGGAGGGCGTCGAGCGCGACGGCGACCGCACGCACCTGATCACCCACGACCCCGACCAGCTGGTGCGCGACCTGGTCGGCTCCGGCGTCGCCTTCAGCGACCTGGAGATCCGCGCGGGGTCCCTTGAGGACGCCTTCCTCGCCCTGACCGCCAAGACCCCGGCCGCCTGACCACACCACGGAGCCCCTGAGATGAAATCGATCCTGGTCTACTCGAAGTTCGAACTCCTGCAGGCGATGCGCATCCCGATGGTGTACGTCGCGCTGCTGTTCATGCCCAGCGTCGGCATGGTGCTGTTCGTCATCCCCGCGGTCGGCGACGACCCGCTGGCCGCGGCCATGGCCACGGCGTCCATGTGCCTGTTCGCCGTGCTGACCATCTGCTCGGCCCAATACGGCATGGCCATCTCGATCGGCCGGATTCGGCCGTGGGGCGGCTATGTGCGGACCCTGCCCGGCGGGCCCATGCCCAGGATCGTCAGCATGCTGGTGTTCAGCACCGTGCTCGTGGTGTTCTCCTGCGTCCCGCTGGTCGTGATCTCGGCCTTCGCCACCGAGGCCACCGCCTCGGCCGGGGCCGTCGCCGCGGGCTTCGGCGCGCTGATGCTGGCCGTCATCCCGTTCGGCCTGTTCATGACCGCGGTCGGCTACTCGGTCACCCCCATGGCGATCGGCCCGCTGACCAGCATCGCCCCGCTGCTGCTCGCCTTCCTCGGCGGGTTCTTCACCAATCCCAACGAGACCGAGGGGTTCATGGCCACGGCCACCCAGTTCCTGCCGACCCGGGGGCCCGCCGAGCTGGTGTGGGCCGCGGTCGGCGGCTACTCGCCGAACCTGATCTCGATGGTCACGTTCGTCCTGTGGACGGCGGTCTTCGCGTTCTGGGCCTACCGCGCCTACCGCAACGACGAGGGCAAGCGGTTCGCCTGAGCTGGGAGTCAGCGTGAGCAGTCACATCACGATCGTCAACAACCCCGGGTTCGGGCACGTCCTGCCGACCCTCGACGTGGTCGCCGAGCTCGTCCGCAGGGGCCACCGGGTCACCTACGCCACGGCGGGGGCGGCCGCGGAGCGGGTGGCGGCCACCGGGGCCGACGTCCTGGAGTTCGACTCGGTCCTGGCGGGGGTCGACCTGGCCGCCGTCGACACCATGGGCGAGTCGCACCGGCTGCTGCCGCTGCAGGTGCGCGAGAGCGAGGCGATCCTGCGCGCGGTGGACGCGCGTTTCGGGTCCGGCACGGCGGACCTCGTCGCCTACGACACCACCGTCTACCACGCCGGTCGCATCCTGTCCCGGAAGTGGGGCGTGCCCGCGGTGGCCCTCTGCGCGACCCTGTCCTCCAACGAGCACTTCTCGCTGATGGACAAGTTCGTCGAGGCCACCGGAAGCGCGCTGCCCCCCAACCACCCGGTGCTCAGGGAGTTCGGGACCCGGCTGCTCAGGCTGCTCGCCGCCCACGGGCAGAGCGACCTCTCGCTGGAGGAGTTCATCGGCCGCCCCGAGGGCCTGCACCTCGGGTTCTACCCGCGGTCCTTCCAGTTCGCGGGCGACACCTTCGACGACCGGCACGTGTTCGTCGGCCCGTACGTCGGCGACACCGCCGCCCCGCCGACGTGGACCCCGCCCGGGGGCGGCGAACCGCTGCTCGTGGTGTCCCTGGGCACCTCGTCCAACCGCAGGCCCGGGTTCTTCCGCACGTGCGCCCAAGCGCTCGCGGAGCTGCCGTGGCGGGTGCTGATGACCGTCCACAGTGGTGTGGACGTGGCCGACCTCGGGCCGCTGCCGCCCAACGTCGAGGCGCACGGCTGGCTGCCGCTGCACGAGGTGCTCGCCCACGCGGACGTCTTCCTGTGCCACGGCGGGCTCGGCAGCATCATGGTCTCCCTCGCGCAGGGGACCCCGGTCGTCGTCGTGCCCGACTCCCCGGAGCGGATGGCCAACGCGGCCCGCGTCGAGGAACTCGGGCTCGGCCGCGCGGTCGCGGAGGCGGCGCTGACCCCCGAGCGGCTGCGCGGCGCCGTCCGCGAGGTCGCGACCGACCCGGAGATCCGCGAGGCGGCCGCGGCCATGCGCGAGGACATCCGCGCGGCGGGCGGCGGGTCGCGCGGCGCCGACGCCATCGAGGGCCACCTGAAGACCGCGGGCGACGGCCTGAGGAGAGGAGACCGATGAGCCACATCGTCATCGCGGGCTACCCGGGGGTCGGCCACGCGATCCCGACCCTGGACACCGTCACCCACCTGGTCGGCCGCGGCCACCGGGTGACCTGCGTGACCACGGGCATCCCCGCGGCCAAGCTGGCCACCACCGGCGCGAACATCGTCGAGTACGACTCGGCGCTGACCGGGGTCGACCTCGCCGTGATGGACACCGTCGAGGAGATGGACCGCCTCATGGTCCTCGGGGTCGAGGAGGACAGGCGGCTGATCGCCGCGGTGGAGGAGTACGCCGCGCACGACCGCCCCGACCTGGTCATCTCCGACGCGACGCGGTTCGCCGTCGGCCGCATCCTCGGCCGCAAGTGGAACGTGCCGATCGCGGCGTTCTGCACGGTGCTGCTCTCCAACGAGCACTTCTCCTTCCACGAGCGGGTGGAGGCGAAGAAGGCCGCCGTGCCCAGGCGCCGCCAGCACGCCGCGAAGGCGCTGCGGAACCTGGTGTCGCTGCTCGCCGCGCACGGGCAGAGCGACCGGACGCTGGAGGAGTTCTACCGCGCCCAGGAGGGGCTGTACCTGGCCTTCTACCCCCGGTCGTTCCAGTTCGCCGGGGACACCTTCGACGACAAGAACGTCTTCGTCGGTCCCAACCTCACCGAGGGGACCGACCCGGGGGAGTGGGCGCCGCCCGCCGACGGCCGCCCGGTGCTGATGATCTCCCTGGGCACCAGCGTCCACCGCAGGCCGGACTTCTTCCGGGGGTGCGTCGAGGCGTTCCGGGGCAGCGACTGGCACCTCGTCCTGCACGCGCACGCGGGCCTGGACCTCGCCGACATCGGCGAGCTGCCGCCCAACGTCGAGGTGCACCGCTGGCTGCCGCACCTCGCGGTGCTCGAGCACACCGACGTGCTCGTGTGCCACGGCGGGATGGGCACCCTGATGGCCGCGTTCGCCAAGGCCACGCCGGTCGTCGTGGTGCCGAACTCCGGGGAGCAAATGCTCAACGGCGACCGGGTGGTCGAACTCGGGCTCGGTCAGGTGCTCGCCCAGCAGGCGGCCACCGGGCAGGCCCTGCGCCGCGCGGTGGAGGAGGTGCACGCCGACCCGGCGGTGCGCGAACGGGTCGCGGCCATGCGGGCGGACATCCTCCGGACCGGGGGCGGCGCGCACGGGGCGGACGCGATCGAGGACTTCATCAAGCGCTCGGCCGACCGGACGGGCCAGGGGCCAGTGGGGAATGTGATCGGACATGACTGAAGACAGCGGGCGACCGCTCATCGTCGTCCTCGGCGCCTCGGGCTTCATCGGCACCGCGGTCAGCCGGGCGCTGGCCGCCCGGCCGGTGCGGCTGCGGCTGGTGTCGCGGCGCCTTCCCCCCGTGCCGTGCGACGCGGTCGCCGACATCGAGGTGAGCACCGTCGACCTGACCGAGCCCGGCGCGATGGCGCGGGCGATCGCGGGCGCCGACACCGTGATCCACCTCGTCGCGCCCTCCTGGCGGTCCGCCGACGGGGCCGCCGACGGCGACGCCGCCGCAGCGGAGAAGGTGAACGTGGGGCTGGTGCGGGACCTGGCCGACGTCTGCCGGGCGGGGGGCACGGTCCCGGCCGTCCTGTTCACGGGCACCGCGCTGAACGGCGACGACAGCACCGACACGCCGCCCGACCGGCTGCGCAGCGCGTACTGCAGGCAGAAGCTGTCCGCCGAGCGGGTGCTGGAGCAGGCCACCGCCGACGGGGTGCTGCGCGCGGTGTCGCTGCGGCTGCCGCCGGTGTTCGGGTACGAGCCGGGCACCCGCCCCAACGTGGTCGAGACGATGGCCCGCAAGGCGCTGGCGGGCGACGCGCTCACCCTGTGGCACGACGGCACGGTCCGCAGGGACCTCGTGCACATCGACGACGTGACCGCGGCGATCCTCGACACCCTCGACCACTTCGAGGCGCTCACCGGCTCCTACTGGCTGGTCGGCACCGGCCAGGGCGAGCCGCTGGGCAAGCTGTTCGCCGAGATCTCCCAGATCGTCGCCGACCACACCGGCGAGCCCGCGGTGGCGGTGACGAGGGTGCCCCCGCCCGCGAACTCCTTCTCCACCGACCTGGTCGACGTCGACGTCGACCCGTCCCGGTTCCACGCGGTGACCGGCTGGCGGCCGCGGCTGTCCCTGCGCGACGGCCTGATCAGCACGGTCGCCGCGCTGGCGGGCGCGACGGTGTCGGAGGCGGTGGCCCGATGAGCCACATCGCCTTCTTCAACAACTCCGGCTACGGCCACGTGATCCCGACCCTCGGCGTGGTGGAGGAACTGGTCCGCCGCGGGCACCGGGTCACCTACGTGACCGGCGACCGGCTCGTGGACACCGTCGCGGCCACCGGCGCCCGGGTGCTCGGCTACGACTCCCAGCTCGTGCACGTCGACCTGTCCGAGATGGTCACCGCGGACGCGACCTCCCGGATGCCGGGCATCTACCTCCAGGAGGGCGTGGACATCCTCGCCGTGGCGGAGCCGGTGCTGGCCGCCGACCGCCCCGACCTCATCGCGTTCGACATGACCGTTTACCACGCGGGCCGCATCCTCGCCCGCAAGTGGGACGTGCCCAGCGTCGAGTGCTTCCCGTCGTTCGCCTCCAACGAGCACTTCTCCTTCCTGGACAGGATGCTGGAGAAGATGCCCGACAAGGGCACCCTGCTCCATCCCGCGCTCCAGGCGTTCTTCGGCAGGCTCACCCGGCTGATGGCCGAGCACGGCCAGCCCGACCGCGCGATCGAGCAGATCATGGGCCAGACGGACGAGCTGAACCTGGTCTTCTACCCGCGGTCGTTCCAGCCCGCGGGGGCCACCTTCGACGACCGGCACTGCTTCATGGGGCCGTGCCTGGACTACGTCGACCAGAGCGAGCCCCCGTGGACCCCGCCGGGGGACGGCAGGCCGGTGGTGCTGATCTCGCTCGGCACCAGCGTGCACCGCCAGCCGGACTTCTTCCGGATGTGCGTGGAGACCTTCGCGGGCACGCCGTGGCACATCGTGCTCGCGGTGCACAACTCCGTCGACCCCGCCGACCTGGCCCCACTGCCGCCCAACATCGAGGCCCACGCCTGGATTCCGCACCTGGCCGTGCTCGAGCACGCCGCGGTGTTCGTCTCGCACGCCGGTCTCGGCAGCCTCATGGGCGGGCTCTACAAGGGCGTGCCGCTGGTGCTCGTGCCGACCTCGCCGGAGCACAAGGTCAACGCCCAGCGGGTCGCCGAACTCGGCCTCGGCCGCGTCGTGCGGGAGGAGGTCCTGTCCCCGGCCAAGCTGCGCACCGCCGTCGAGGACGTCGCCGCGGACCAGCTCACCAAGAACCGGGTGCTGAAAATGCGGCGCGATATCGCGCAGGCGGGTGGTCCCGGAAAAGCCGCCGACGCCATCGAGCGGCGTATCGCGGCGCACCGCCTCGCGTTATCCCGCTGATACGCGCGGGAGAACAGGCGCCGAACCCGATCAGGGCGCGGTGCCGGGTTCTCCGATTCGCGTTTATCTCGACAGGCGCAGCGGCAGGTTCGCCAGCATCCGGAGATTGAAGTGCTCGTGGTAGGGCGGGTCGTCCGTGGCCAACTCGATTTTCGGATAGCGCTCGAGCAGCGTCCGGAACAGGGTGCCCGCCTCCACCGAGGCCAGCATCTTGCCGACGCAGTGGTGCGGGCCAGCACTGAAGGCCAGTGACCGCACCCCGGTGCGGGCCAGGTCGAGCCGGTCGGGGTCGCGGTAGCGCTGCGGGTCGCGGCCGACGGAGTCGAAGGCGACGAACACCGCCTCGCCACTGGGGATCAGCGTGCCGCCGACCTCCAGGTCCTCGGTGAGGATGCGGCAGGCGAACCGGGCGGACGGGTCGAACCGGGACAGCTCCTCGACCGCCGTGGTCATCAGCGACGGGTCCTCGCGCAGCTGCCGCATGGCCTCGGGGTCGCGCAGCAGCGCCAGCATGCCGTTGCCGATCAGGTTGGCCGTCGTCTCGTGGCCCGCGTTGAAGACCAGCCCGACGTTCGCCGCGATCTCCTCGTCGGTGAAGCCCGCCTCGGAGTGGGTCATCAGCGAGATCATGGTGTCGTCGGGCTCGCTCGCGCGGACCGACCGCGTCTTCTCGGTGACGTACGCGCGGATCTTCGGCTCGGCCTTGTTCATGGCGATGAGCCGCTGCGGGGTGATGGACCGGTCGATGACGTGCCCGAGCGCCTCGCTCCAGACCCGCAGCGACTCCCGGTCGGCCTCGGGAATGCCGATCAGCTCGCTCACCACGGTGATCGGCAGCGGGAAGGCCACGGTGCTCATCAGGTCGACCTCGCCGGTGTCGTCAACGCGCGCCAGGAGCGCGTCGACGATCTGGGGCACCCGTTCCCGCATCCGCTCGATCACCCTCGGGGTGAACAGCTTGGCGATCACCCGGCGCAGCCGCTTGTGCGCGTTGTCGTCCTGCATCAGCAGCCACTTGCCGGACGCCTTGATCACCGGGCTGGTCGGCCCGCCCCGGGCCTTGGCCCAGTTCGCGTTCGCCGGGAAGTTGCTGGACGCGCCCGCCGCCTTGAGCAGGGTCTCCGCGTCGTCGTAGCGGAACAGCATCCAGTAGCCGTGCGGGGTCCTGTGGACCGGGTCGGTCTCCCGGAAGCGCCGGTAGTACTCGAACCGGTCGGCCCGCAGCATGGGGTCGTCGAAATCGAAGTACGTGGTCATGCCGCCGCCCATCGGAGGAATATCCGGGATGGCACTGATGGTCCGCCGGGTCCGGCCACCCGTCAACTCCTAATCGTGATGGCGAGCCGCGATGGTCGATAACCCCTATTCCGCGATAGGCGTGGTCAAAAGGAAACCCCTATCGGCCACTATGAGACAAGACTCTCATTAGCGCTGATGCTAGGCGGTGATCGCGGTCAGCAGGGCCGTCATGCCGGAGCGGGGGAGCCGCAGTGTGCCCGCATCCGGAGCTTTGCTGTCGCGGAGGGCGAACTGATCGGCGGCAAACCTCGCCGCCTCGACGCAGTCGCCGCCCCCGGAGTCGCCGCCCCCGGAGAAGCTGCTTTTTCGCCAGGTCACCGGGTTGGTCGACATCTCGGGGTTCCTTTCGGTGGGGATCACTCGTATGTCTTACCAGCCTCGTTGATCAGCCGCATCGACTCGTCAGGGGGGAGTGCGAAGCGGGTGAGGATGCCCCAGCGCTCGGTGCAGGTGCGGACCTTCGCCTTGTCCTCGATGTAGACCGCTCCGCCCGGCCCCTCTGTGTAGCCGAAGTCCGGGATCGGGTCGGGAAGTGTCAACAGCGAGAACGGGCCGTAGATCATCGGGGTCGCGCCGCAGTCCTTGGGAAGCACCTGGATCGTGATGTTCTCCGCCTTGGCGGCGGTGCGGAGCTTGGTGAGCTGCCCGAACATGGTCTCGGGACCGCCGATGGTCCGGGTGAGCATGGTTTCCTCAAGGATCACGTGATAGCGCATGGGATCAGGGCCTGCCAGCACCCGTTGACGGGCAGTGCGGGCCAAGACCCGCCGCTCGACCACGTCTTGCGAGATCCCGGGACATGATCCTGAGATCACCGCCCTTGCGTACTCGGGAGTTTGGAGCAGTCCCGGGACGACGAGGGTCGCGAGTTGGCGTTCCGACAGCAAAGCCGCTTCCACGTTGAGCAGGAGGTGGAAGTCCTCGGGGAGGTCCGGGCGGATCGAGTGCCAGTACCCGCGCTCGGCCGGTTTGGTCGCCAACTCCAGGACCCATGCCCGCTCGGTGGCGTCGGTGACCCCGTAGACGTCGAGCATCCGGGCCGCGTCGGCGGACTTCACGCCCGACTCGCGGCCCTCGATCCGGCTGATCTTCGCCTTGGACCACGTGCCGCCCAGGGGTTTCAACCGCTCCGCTGCCTGCTCCATCGTCAGGCCCGACTTGGCCCTCAGCTCCCGGAGGATCTCGACGAGCTGCCACTGTCGGACGACGTGGTTCGCACGACTCGGGTCCCGGCTCATGGTCCTCCGATCGGATGAAAGTTTGCGACTCCAGTTTCCAGAGTGAGAGTTGCAAGTCAGTTTAGCTGTGCGGGCAGTGACCGCAACACCACAGGCTGTAGGAGGCCCAAATGCTAGTCAACGCAGGCCAGGCGCGATCGGGCGACGCCGTCGAGGGCCTCAGGGCCACGTTCGCCGACGCCCCGGTGTTCGCCGACGCCGTCCACACCCTGGTGTTCGGCCAGGCGCCCCGGCTGTTCGCGATCCTGCACGAGGTGGGCCACCGCGAGGACGCCTGGGTCGCCGCCTGGGGCATGGCCTTCGACGACCACGTCGAGGTCGTCGACTCCGACGGCCGGTGCCGCATGGCCCTCAGCAGCGCCGAACGCGCCTGCGACATCCTCGGCTGCGACGACAACGCCACCGCCCACCTCCTCTGGCTCGACGGCCGAGCGAGCGGCGCGATGGAGGCGGAGGGAGGACATGTCCATCGGTGAAGTGCGCGCCCAGGTCACGGGAATCGCCGACGAGATGCCCATCGCCGTGTTGATTACGGAAGCCGCTCTCATCCAGGAGGACACCGCTGAACTGCGGAGATTGACGCGGGGAACGAGCAGGCCGGACGTCCTGGCCGCAGTCGACCTCCTGATGGTCGCTGCTGACCAGGTCCGACATGCACATGCCGCTGTGGTCTCCGCGCAGAGCATGTGCCACGCATACGTCGCGAATGTGTAGCCCACCGTGGGCATGGATGAGGTCCTCGCGGCCATCGATAGGCGACTCGATACCCCACAGGTGGCTCTGCACTCGGTGACGCAGTGGATTGACATCCAGGCCGGTCCGACCTTGTACGGACTCGCCCTGGAGTCCAGTCGAATCGAACTTGGGCAGGCCGTCGCGCACCTCGGCGTCGCGCGTGAGGCGATCGACCGAGCCTTGCAGGCCATCGACGCGGCTCACTCCATACTGGCGGACTACCGCGCACGCCTGACAAGCCCAGTAGTTGGCCAAGTGGAAACAACTTCCGGACCATTTGGTGTGGCTGCGGGTTCCCCCGATGACAAACCGGGAGCCCGGTCTCAGGAGGAGTTGGTCGAAGCTGCTCGTGCGCGGTTGAAACCGCCGGTGCCCGGTGCGCGTACTTACGGCGCGTGGATCGACTGCGACGGAGAGGTTCACGACCTGGTCAGCGGCAACCGGGACCAGTGGTTCGTCGCCGCTGCTGACTACGGCAGGGAACGCGGCTGGGTGAAGGGGCGAGCAGTGCTCGGCTTGGCTCGTCACATCGAGGTGAAGTTCGCCATGCGCCTGCGTGACCGCCATGACCGGCGGCGGCCCGGAGACCCGCCGCTCAGCGAAACCATCGTTATCGACCGCCCACCTTGTGGCACTGCCGCCCCGGCCGAGTGGACCTGCGATGCCACGCTCGCCGACTGGCTTCCACCCGGTGCCACACTGATCGTCATCGACCGAGACGGCAACCGCCACATCTACCGGGGAACCGCAGATCCATGATCATTCAGGCCCATTACCGCATCCTCATCGATGAGCGAGTCAGCGAGGAATCCGCCGAGATCACTCCTGGCAGCACCGACGAGGTGCTCACCCTCCTCGCCACCAAAGCTCCCTTCGGCATCCGTCTCCTCGCGACCGCACCAGGCCAGACCGCCACGGTGCTGAGCGAACTCGTCGTCGGTGTCCGCGGTGACTGCGCCGCCATGTATTACACCGACGAAACCGGTTCCTGGTACAGCCACGGTCGCACACCGGACGATGACGGCCCCGTCTACGCCGAAGTGGATTTCCCCGAGCACTGTGAGTTCCCGGCCGTCAGTCTCCGCTCCGCCCTCGACTACTACTGCCGCACCGGGAGCAGGCCCTCCGGTGTCGACTGGCAACAGGACCCCTGCCAAGCCTGAACAGGCTGGGCAGATCGAGTGGCGGTTCCCCGCGCCAGTCCGCTCGCTGTTCCGGTGTCGAACCCTTTCGGGTGGTCGCGACATCGTGTGCGGTGAGTCGGGTATCCGGGTTGGGGAGTCAAGTGCCCTCAACGAAGGAAGTGGATTCATGGCGAGCATCAGAGGCAAGGCGGCTGTCGCGGCGTTCGCGATCAGCGCGGTGATCGCGAGTGGGGTTGCCGCGTCGGCCACGCCCACCGTCATGCCTGCGGCTGAGGGGACCGAGTGCGTCGCCCTGGCCGGCGCGGCGGCTCCGGAGGTCGAATCCCTGCTGACCCTCGCCGGTCTCGACCCGGCCGAGGCGGAGGGGCCGATCGGGGTCGGGTGCACGGTGGCGGGCCGCATCGCGGGGGCCGCGCACCGGGTCACGCTCGTGGGTGTCGAGGGCACCGCGTACACCTGTGCGAAGGCGGACGAGGTGACCGAGGACATCGTCTTCTTCAACGAGTGCGAGAGCTGAGGGCTTCGGGGCGTCGGGACGGGAGTTCCCGGTCCGGCGTCCCCGGGGCTGTCGAACTCACGCGGTGCAGAGCCGAGCACGCGCTGTGATCAGGGTGCCTGTCGCTTGAGAGATCACCGTCGGCCCACGTTGCCCTCGGTATCCGCGATGTACTCTCGGGTGGTGCGTTCGTCGGGAGTGATCGAAAACGCCCGGGGCTATGGTCTTCACGACCATCTGTGCTGGCAGTACGACGACCCGGCTGAGCTGCGGTCGCGGGTTCAGGAGTTCCTGGGCGAAGGGCTGGCGAGCGGCGCGCGGGTCTGTTACATCGGGGCCGCCCCGAAGGAGACCCTGCTCGCCGAGCTGCGGCGGATCGACGGCATGGACGAGGCGTTGAGCCGCGGAGCCGCGCAGGCCACCTCGCTGGCCGACATCTACACGACGACGGACACCGTGGTCGAGCCCGCCGCGCAGGTGCGGGCCTACGCCGCCGCGACGGAGGAGGCGCTGGCCGCCGGGTACACCGGCCTGCGGGTCGCGGCGGAGGCCACGCCGATGGTGCGCACCCCCGCCCAGCTCGAGGCTTTCGCCCGGTATGAGCACCTGGTGGACCGGTACATGGCCGAGCACGAGTTCTCGGCCCTGTGCGCCTACGACGTCCGGGAGCTGGGTGACGACGCGATCGCGCAGCTCGCGTGCATGCACCCGAACACCAACCTCGACACCGGCGGTTTCCGGCTGCACGCGGCGACCGGCGAGGACTACAGCGTCACCCTGAACGGGGAGCTCGACCTGTCCACCGAGAACCTGTTCGCCACCGCCTTGGGGCGTGCCGAGCTGCCACCCAGAGGCGGGGAACTGATCATCGACGCCACCGGTCTGGACTTCATCGACCACCGCAGCGTGCTGCGGTTGCTGGAACACGCCCGCAGCCGCGCCGCCACCCTCGTGCTGCACACCTCACACCCCTGTCCGACGCGAATGGTGGAGTTGCTCGGGCTCGCCGACGTGCGTGTGGAACAGCGACGGGAGCGCACCGCATGACCACCTCGACGCCGTCGAGTACTGGTGAGTTCGTCCACCCCGCGCTGTTCTACCGCTCCGACACGGAGTACCTGGCCGCGCTGGTGCCGTTCATCACCGACGGCCTGGCGGCCGAGCACCCGGTCGCGGTGGCGGTTCCCGGCCCGAAGGTGCGGCTGCTGACCGCCGCCCTCGGCGACGCGGCCGAGCGGGTGCGCCTGCTCGACATGACCGTGGTCGGCCGCAACCCGGGGCGGATCATCGCCACGGTGCTGCGCCGCTTCGCCGACACTCACCCCGACCGGCACGTCCGGATCATCGGCGAGCCGATCTGGCCGACCCGCTCGGAGACCGAGTACCCGGCCTGCGCCCAGCACGAGGCCCTGATCAACGCGGCGTTCGCCGGGCGCGACGTCACCATCGTCTGCCCGTACGACACCGTCGGGCTGGCCCCGTCCGCCATCGCCGACGCCCGCGCCACCCACCCGCTGGTGTGGGAGGCCGATGAGCGGTACCTCAGCGTGGAATACGCCCCGGACAGCGTGGTCAGCCGCTACAACCTGCCACTGCCGGACTTCGGCTGCGAGGACGTCCACCTCGTGGCCACCGCAGCCGACCTGCCCCCGGCGCGCCACCGCATCGCGGTCCAGGCCCGGATGCTGGGGCTGTCCCCGGACCGGGTCGCGGAGGTGGAGATCATCGCCACCGAACTGGCCACCAACAGCCTCATCCACGCGGGCACGCCGTGCGAGCTGCGGATCTGGACCGACGACGGCCACGTCGTCTGCGAGGGACGCGACAAGGGCCTGCTGGCCGACCCCCTCGCGGGCCGCAGACCCGCGCTGCCCGACAACCCCTCGGGCCGCGGCCTGCTGATGATCAACGACCTGGCCGATTTGGTCCGCACCCACACCAGCCCACTGGGCACCACGATCCGCGCCTACCTCCGCGTCGGCTGACGGTTCCTGTCGGTCAGGAGGTCGCGGAGGACCGCCGCGAAGTGCTCGCGTTCTCAGTTCCCGTCTGCTGGCCGTGACCGTGCACTGTGGACAGCAGGCCGGGGGACAGCAGGCAGGCGAACGACCGCGGTCCTGCCCGGTCGCGTGGGTGGGCACGACCGTGGCGACGGGCGGACCCGCGACCCAGCGGCGCGTGGTTCGACCCCGCGGCCGCACCTGCCGCTCATCGACTCCGCGCACGGGATCGGCAGCCGCGGGTCCGGGGCCGGTTACGCGCCGGGCCGGGGGACGTCACCTCGCCAGGCGCCGCTCTCGTGCCCGCGGGACTCGATGAACGTCTTGAACCGGTCCAGGTCGCCCTTGACCCGGCGGTCGAGGATGCCCACCTTGTCCGCGACGTTCTCGATGAACCCCTCCGGGTCGATGTCCATCTGCACCGTGACCCGGCTGGTGGTGTCGTCGATGCGGTGGAAGGTGACCACGCCCGCGTGCTTGGGGCCGTCGTCGGCCGCCCAGGCGACCCGCTCGTCGGGGTGCTGCTCGGTGATCGTGGCGTCGAACTCCCGGCGCACGCCCGCGATCTCCACGACCCACCGGGTGTGGGTGTCGTCGATCTGGCGGATCTCGGTCACGCCCTCCATGAAGTTCGGGAACGACTCGAACTGGGTCCACTGGTTGTACGCGGTGGACACCGGGACCTCGACATCGATCGACTTCGTGATGTTGCCCATCAGCCGTCCTCTCTCATCACCTGGCTGTCGGGGAGGGGGTACCCCGTCCATCACGGAACGACGCACGAGCGGTGCAGATCGACCGGAGTGGGTGTTCACGGTGCGGTGAGCGGGCGGGCGCGGGAAGGTTGGGGTATCAGGCCGCGTCCACCAGGGGAGAGGAACCGATGGCGTCATTGTTCGACCAGCTGCGAACCCATTGGCCCGCGCACGTGCCGGTGGTGCCCGTCGACGCCCCCGGCTGGTCAGCGCAGGAGCCGACGTACCGACAGGCGCGGCCCGCGGTGATCGAGGCCGCGGCCAAGCGCGCGGCGGCGCTGCCCTCGGGCAACTGGTACGTGCTGGCCGCCGGCGGGGACATCCGCGCCGGGCAGCCCTACGGCAACACCGTGGGTCGACGGGAGGTCGTGGCCTGGCGCGACGCCGACGGCACGGTGGTGGCCGGGCCCGGCGCGTGCCCGCACCTCGGCGCCCCGCTGGCCGACGGCAGGCTCGACGGTGGCACGCTGCTGTGCCGCTGGCACGGCCTGGCCCTGAACCGCGGTGGCGGGCCGGGGTGGACCCCACTGCCCACCCACGACGACGGACTGCTGGTGTGGGTGCGCCTCGACGACCTCGGCGGCGAACCCGCCCTGCCCGCCCCGGTGCTCGCGCCGCGTCCGGCGGTGGACGCGCGCGTGGCCGCGGTGGCCACGCTCAGCGGGACCTGCGAGCCCGGCGACGTGGTCGCCAACCGGCTCGACCCGTGGCACGGCGCCTGGTTCCACCCCTACTCCTTCACCCGGCTCACCGTCGTCAGCGCCCCGCCCGAGGACGCGACACCCGAGCAGGACCGCTTCGTCGTCGACGTGACCTTCCGCATCGGGAAACGCCTGGGGGTGCCGGTGCGCACCGAGTTCACCTGCCCGGAGCCGCGCACGGTGTGCATGCGCATCATCGATGGCGAGGGCGTGGGCAGCGTGGTCGAGACCCACGCGACACCCCGGGCGCCGTGGCCCGACGGACGGGCACGCACCTCCGTGGTCGAGGCGACGATCGCCACTTCGGACCGGCCGGGTTTCGCCAACGCCGTCCGCGCCGCGGTCGTGCTGCGCCCGCTGATGCGCTGGACGGCGGCCCGGTTGTGGCGCGACGACCTCGCCTACGCCGAACGTCGTTACGCCCTGCGTACCCGCTGATCCGATGCGACCTCGATCGTGTTCCTGACGCAGCAATCTCACGTCGCCACCACGGATTCGGTCGGATTGGCGGTCGCGGAGTGTGACAATGTCGGAATGAGTAGCGCGGAAGGTGGGGGACCGATGTGGACCGCGGGCGCGGTGGCCCGCGAGTTGCGCATCGCTGATTCGACGCTGCGCACCTGGCACCGCCGCTACGGACTCGGGCCCGCCGCGCCCCGCCCCGGCCAGTACCGGCGCTACAGCAGCGCCGACATCGCCCGGCTGCGCCGGATGCGCGACCTGATCGCGGCCGGGGTCCTGCCCTCGGAGGCCGCGCGGCGGGTGACCGACCCCGGCGAGAGCGCGCCGACCACCGACATCCTGGCCGAGGTGCTCGCCGCCGCGCGCGCACTGGACAACGCCCAGTGCGCCGGGGCGGTCGAACGCGCCCTCGGGCAGTGGGGTGTCATCGACGCCTGGGAGCAGGTGTGCCGCCCCGCGCTGGCGGCGGTCGACCCCGAGCGCATCGACTGCGAACACGTGTTGTCCTGGGCCATCAGCACCGCCCTGCGCCGCTTGGACCGTCCCACCGCGGCGGCCGCGGTGCTGCTGACGTGCACCGATGACGAGCAGCACACCCTGCCGCTGGAGGCGCTGGCCGCCGCCCTGGCCGAACACGACACGCCGGTGCGCATGCTCGGCGCCGCGGTGCCCACCGCCACCCTGGCCCAGGCCGCGGTGTCGGCGGAGCCGCGCGCGGTCGTCCTGTGGTCCCAGCGCCCCGAGACGGCCCGCCCCGAGGCCGTGCGCGCCCTGCTGCGCCGCCGCGTCCGCGCCCTCATCGCCGGGCCGGGCTGGCGCCGCCGCCCCGCCGGGGCCGAGCACGTCCACAGCCTCCGCGACGCCGTCACCGCGCTGCGCGACGTCACCTGAGAAATCGGCCCTGGAAAAATCCGCGTCGTTCGTGCGTCACTTCGCCCGCGAGCGGGAACCCACCGGCAGGCGCACTCGACCTGACGGAGGCCGGACATGAGCAAGGACGAGTTCCGCGAAGGCGACAAGGTGCGGTGGAACAGCCACGGGGGACAGGCGGTGGGCGAGGTCGAGGAAAAGATCACTGAGGACACCGAGGCCGCCGGGCGTACAGTGCGGGCATCCGAGGACGACCCGCAGTACCGGGTGCGCAGCGACAAGAGTGGCCGGGACGCGGTGCACAAGCCCCAAGCGCTGCGGCGCGAGGACTGAGACGCGAATCGGAGGCGGTCCCCATGACGGTGCGCAAGCGCGTGGCCGACGCGGTGTTCGAGCGGGTCGCCGGGCCGGACGGGGCCGCGGTCCGCGCCCGCGTCCACGACTCGCCGGGACCCCGGTGGTTCGCCCCTGACCGCCCGATCCGGCGGGTGCACGCCGACGCGGCCATGTTCATCGGCGGGCTGCGAGCGCTGCTGCTGCAATCGCTGCACCCGCTGGCGATGGCCGCGGTCGCCGGGCACTCCGACTTCCGCGACAACCCGTGGGGACGGCTGCAGCGCACCAGCACCTTCCTCGCCGTCACCACCTTCGGCACCGCGAGCGACGCGCAGGCGGCCGTGGACCGGGTCCGCGGCATCCACACCCGCGTCCGCGGCACCACCGCGGACGGCGCGGCCTACCACGCCGCCGACCCGCACCTGCTCGAATGGGTGCACCTCGCCGAGATCGACAGCTTCCTGCGCTGCCACCTCCGCTATGGAGCGAGCCCACTGTCCGAACCGGACCGCGACGGGTACGTGGCCGACACCGCCCGGGTCGCCGCCGCCCTGGGCGTGGTGGACCCGCCCACCACCGTCGCCGAGCTGTCCCGGCGCCTGGCCGCCTACCGGCCGGAACTGCGCGGCACCCCGCAAGCCCGGGACGCGGCCCGGTTCCTGTTGCTGACGCCCCCACTGCCCGCGCCCGCGCGCGTGCCGCACGCCGTGCTGGCCGCCGCCGCCGTGGCGTCGCTGCCCGCGTGGACCCGGGTGCCCCTGCGGCTGCCGCTGCTGCCGATCACCGAGAACACCGCCGTCCGCCTGGCGGGCCACGGCCTCACCAAGGCGATCCGCTGGGCGATGTCGGCCTAGCTTCCCGGCCTGGTTCGCTGGTCTAGTTCGCTGGGCGCTCGACGCTGTGGGCGCTGAGCATCACCCGGTAGCCCAGCAGCAGCACGATGTGCAGCAGGTACAGCCACAGCGCCAGCGCGGTGGCGACGCCGACGGGGACGAGCCCGGCGAAGGGGATGCTCCAGTCCACGGGGATGGCCAAGAACAGCAGGAAACCGTGGAGGAAACCGGTGAGGACGGCCCCGACGGCGAACGCGGCGACGACGGCCACCCACGGCGGCACCATGGTGGGGGCGGTGATGGTGAACACCAGCGCGACCGCCACCGAGACCAGGACCCAGTCGAGGTGGAAGGACACCACCACGCCGAGGACCGCCGACCAGCCGCCCGCCGAGTAGAGGGACCCGACGAACGGCGCTGACGCGAGCGGCGCGGCCAGCAGCAGGGGCGAGGCGATGAGGACGGGCAGGAAGCCCAGCCTGCCCTTCCACCCGGTCAGCCCGCCCGCAGACTGCCCGGCGGGCTGGTTGAGAGCGCGGCGCAGCCCCTCGCCGTAGAGCGTCGCCGGGATGAGGGCGGCGGCCAGCACCGGCCACGACGCGCCCAGGGCGGCGGCGGTCACCGTCAGCACGGCCGCGCCTGCCCGCTGTTCGCCGGGCAGGGCAGCGGCCAGGCTCCGGGCGCCATCGGTGACGAGCGTCGCGCCGAACAGCTCGGCCGCGCCGCGCAGGGCGAGCAGGAGCACGGGGACGACGGCGAGGCAGGCGAAGAAGGTCAGGCCCGCCGCCCACAGGGCCAGATCGCGCCCGCGCAGCGCGCCGGAGGTGTGGCGCAGGACGAGCCGGACCCGCTGGGCAACCGTGGACATGCGGGGGCATACCCCGGGTTGGCCGCGATCTCACCTGCGGATCGCCCTGGCGGGGCTTACGGTGGCGCGAGTCACGGCTTGGGGCGGTGTGGTGAGCGAGAACCCAATGAGCGAGGACTCGGTGCGCGAAGACCCGGTGAGCGGGAACCCAATGAGCGAGGACTCGGTACGCGGGGACTCGGCGAGTGAGGATCCGGTGCGTGGGTGGGAGCGCCTGCACGGCGAGGACGTCTCCGGCAACCGGCTCGCGGTGGGCTGGATCAGGCTGGTGCACGTCCTCGCGAGGCCGGTGTCGTGGATCGCGCCGGACGTCCTCTCGGCCTTGGGCGTGGCCGCGGCGGCGGGTGCGGTGGCGGCGGCGTGGGCGGGCTGGGCGTGGGCGGCGCTGGCCCTGGTGGTGGTCTCGGGGCTGCTCGACGGGGTGGACGGCGCGGTGGCGCTGCGGACCGGGCGGGCGCGGCCGCTGGGCGCGGTGGTCGACGCGGTGGCCGACCGGCTCGCGGACCTGTGCCTGGTCGCGGTGCTGGTGGCCTTGGGCGGGGACGCGCGGCTGGCGGCGGTGGTCGCCGCGGCCGTGCTGCTGCACGAGTACGCGCGGGCCAGGGCGCAAGGCGTGGGGATGACCTCCGCCGGGGCGATCACCGTCGCCGAGCGCCCGACGCGGGTGATCCTGGTGGCCGTGACGTGCCTCGGCGCCGGAGTCGCCCCGACCGGCACGCCGGGGACCGGGTGGGCCTGGCCGACGGTGACGCTGTGGCTCTGGGTGGTGGTCGCGGTGGTCGGCGCCGCGCAGCTGGTCGCGGGCATCCGGCGCGCGCTCGGCGGTTCAGGCGGGGCCGATGAGCCGGGCGGCGATCGCCGCTGAGAGCGCCACCAGCGGCAGGCCGCCGCCGGGGTGCGCGGAGCCGCCGACCAGGAACAGGCCGGGCACCCGGCTGCGGTTGGCCGGGCGCAGCAGCGCCGCCCTGGCGCCGTTGGACGACGGCCCGTACAGCGAGCCCCCGACCGAGCCGGTGTCGCGTTCCCAGTCCGCCGGGGTGCGCACGGCGCGGTGGAGGACGCGGTCGCGCACGTCGAGCCCGCGGCGCGCGAGGACGGCCAGCACCCGGTCGGCGTACTCCTCGGCCAGGCCCGGCGCGGTCCAGTCGACGGGGCCGTGGCGCGGGGCGTTGACGAGCACGAACCACGCCTCGCAGCCCGCGGGGGCGACGGCCGGGTCGTCGGGGGCGCAGACGTAGACCGTCGGGTCCTCGACCGGGCGGGGGCGGGGGCCGAAGATGGCGTCGAACTCGGCGTCGTAGTCGGCCGGGAACAGCACCCGGTGGTGGTACTGGGGTGTGGTGCGCCCGCGCAGGGCCAGCAGCAGCACGAACCCCGACAGCGACGGTTGCGCGCGGGCGAGGGCGCGGCGGGCGCGGGCGGCGCGGCGGTCGGTGAGCAGGTCGCGGTGCAGGTGCTCGGCGTCGGCGTCGGAGACCACCACGTCGGCCTCGACCGGCTCGCCGTCGGCCAGCCGCACCCCGCGCACCCCGGAGCCGTCGGTGCTGACCGCCGCGACCGGGGTGTCGAAGCGGAAGCGGACGCCGAGACCGGCGCAGTGGGCGTGCAGGGCGTCGGCCAGGCGGCGCAGGCCGCCGCGCACGTACCAGCCGCCGTGGCGCTGCTCTACGTAGGGCACGACCGTCATCAGCGCGGGCAGGCGCCGGGGGTCGGACCCGGTGTAGGTGGCGTAGCGGTCCAGCAGCATCCGCAGCCGCGGGTCGCTGAGGCGCGAGCCCACGCCGCGCAGCGTGCGCCACGGCGCCATGGCCATCAGGTCGCGCGGGTTGGCGGCGTGCCGCAGCAGGTCCCGCACCCCGCCGAGCGGGTGGTGCAGCACCGGTTCCCCGATCAGCGCCCAGAGCCTTTCCGCCTCGGCCATCAGCCGCCCCCACTGGGTCCCGGCCTCGGGTCCGAGCGCGGCGGTGAGGGCGTGCGGGATCTCGTCGTGGGCGTGCGGGACGTCCAGTTCGGTGCCGTCGGCGAAGCGGTAGTGGCAGGTGGGGTCGACGGGCACGATCTCGACGTCGGCGTCGAGGTCGCCGCCGGTCTCGGCGAACAGGTCGCGGTAGAGGTGCGGCAGGGTCAGCAGCGACGGCCCGGTATCGAAGGTGAACTCCCCGAGCCGGGCGACGCCGAGCTTGCCGCCGTACGTCGGCGCCGACTCGAACACCGTCACGCCGTGCCCGGCGTGGGCCAGCCGCGCGGCGGCGGCCAGCCCGCCCATGCCCGCGCCGATGACGGCGACCGCGGCCATCAGCGGCTGCCGTGCAGGGCACGGCCCTTCCACACCAGCGCGCCTTGATGGCGAGCGCGCCAGGAACTCGCCAGCAGGTGCGTCAGCGCGGCCACCGAGACCGGGTGCGCCACCGGGTCGGGCCAGGCCCGGCCGCCGGTGGCCCGTGCGGTGACCACCCGCCCCAGCACGCCCGCGGCGTAGCCGAGGAGGCCGGCGCGGGACCCGGCGAGCGCGGCCAGCGGGGGCAGCAGGAACATCCAGCCCAGCAGGACGGCCAGCCCGGCGGCGGCCGCCGGGCTGCCGGTGGCCGACCACAGCGACTTCACGTAGCCCGCGCGCACCTGCGCCCACCCCTGGTACATGCGGCAGGCGGCCACCGTGCTGCCGTCGGCGACGACGCCCCGCCCGCCCGCGGCCTTGACCGCCCGCATCAGCGCGATGTCGTCGAGCACCGCGTCGGCGACGGCGGTGAACCCGCCGCAGCGGGCCAGCATGGCCGCGTCGATGGCCAGGAACTGGCCGTTGGCGGCGGTCAGCGACGGCCGGGGCGAGCGCTCGGCCGCGCGCAGCGGCAGGAACACCAGCCACGACCACTGCAACAGGGGCTGCACCAGGCGGGTCGCGGCGTCCTCGGCGAGCTGGCGCGGGAACGGCGAGACCGCGTCCAGGTGGTGGGCGCGCATCAGCTCCACGGCGGCGGCCACCGCGTGCGGCGCCAACTCGACGTCGGCGTCGACGAACACCAGGACCCGGCCGCGGGCCTGCCGGGCGAGCAGGTCGCACGCGTGCGGCTTGCCGGGCAGGCCGGTCGGCGGGGCGCCCGCGGTGATCACCCTGACCCGGGGGTCGCCATCGGCCGTCTGGGCCACCACCTCGGCGGTGCCGTCGGTGGAGCCGTCGTCGCACACCACGATCTCCAGGTCGGGGACGCCGCGCTGGGCCAGCAGCGACCGCAGGCACGCCGCCACCTGGTGCGCCTCGTCGCGCACCGGCAGCAGCAGCGACACCGGCTCGGCGCAGTCGGCGGGGGTGGGGGAGGGGCGGCGCATCAGCCGGGCGTTGACCACCGCGTGCGCGGTCGAGGCCACCGCGGCGGCAGCGGCGGCGCGGACGAGCACGCCGCTCACCGCTGGGCCTTCCACAGCGCCCACGCGAACGGCCACGCCACCAGCCCCATGAGCAGCCCGCCGACCAGCGACACCCACGGCCGGTCGAAGAAGGCCGCGTGCGCCCAGACGGAGGAGACGTAGGTCCACAGGTACAGCACCGGCGCCGGGCCGTGCCGCAGCCGCAGGTCCCCGCGCGACCCGGTGGACGCCAGCAGCGCCCCGGTGATCAGGGTCGCCACCACCAGCCAGCCCGCGAAGTTCGTCAGCGGGATGCCGTCGACGCCGGGCAGCGCCGGGGTGGGGTCGGCCCAGGTCCAGTGCCCCGCGTCGACCATCTGCGGGTCGAGGAACACGTCCCAGGACGCCAGTGCCCAGCCCGCGACCGGCACCGCGGCCCACCCGCGGCCCAGCGCCCGGCCGACCAGCACCGCGGGCCACGCCATCATGATCCAGGCCAGGGGCACCAGGAGCGGCACCCCGAGCAGCGCGGGCCCGAGCGAATCGGCGTAGGCGTAGGAGCCGAACGGGAAGCCCGTGCGCACGCCCACCGCCTCGGCCACCAGCCCGCCGCCCCCGGCGACCGCCACCAGCGCCACCGCCGCCCGCGCCCCGCACCGGGCCGCCGCGTCGAGCACCGACGCGGCGGCGAAGGCCACCACCGACAGCGCCGTCGTCGTCAGCCGGTCCCCGGGCTCGGTCATCGAGTAGACGATCTGCGCCAGCACCACCACCGCGCCCAACACCCAGGCCGCCACCGCGACCCCCTGGACACCGGACGCGGTCCGCGCGGTGGTGAGGCGATTGGACATGGCCGAAACCCTAAGGGCCTTGGCGTGACCCGGCTCGATGACGGCCCCTCCTTTCCTCTATGGACATTCTGCTTGGTGGAGGCTGATTTCACCGGTGCGCGAGTAGCGTTGCACTCGCGTTGCGGTGATCGATTCGGGCGACGCGTCCCCGCGGCGGTTATCGGGAAACGCCGCGAGCGCGCCGCAGCGCCGCCCACCGGCCGTGGTTGGGCACCGACCACAGGTCGTGCCCGCGCAGCCCCCACCGCGCGAGCAGGGCGTTCGCGGCGAGGAAACCACTGGTCGCCGCCCGTTCCATCAACGCGACCGGCAGGTCGACCCGGACCAGGTCGCCCGCGAGGGCCATGGTCGGGTCCGGGGTGGTGACCCCTGGCCGGGTGGCGAAGGCGCCGGGGGCGAACAGCGGGCAGTCGGCCTCCAGCACGTCCTCCTGGTGCAGGACGCGCGCGCCGCGCAACTCCGGGTAGACCGAGTGCAGCTCCTCGATGAGGGTGGCCACGCAGGACTCGCGGTCGGCGTCGGCGGGCAGCGCGTAGCCGTGCAGCTCGACCACCGAGCCGCCGGTCCGCGCCCGCCACTGCCGGGCCTCGTCCTCGAACAGGTCGACCACGCTGATGTTGTCGAGCAGGCGGTAGCCGCTGGTGCCCAGGAAGGCGGGGCGGTCGCGGCGCGCGGGCCGGTCCAGCCACAGCCTGCTGACCAGGAACGGCGCGGCGGTGCGCAGGTCCGCGACCTGCCGCCGCCACCGCGGCGTGCCCAGCTCCGGGGACGCGGCCACCACCGCGCGCAGGCCGCGCACGTCGGCGGCCAGCACGATCCCGTCGACGGCGTGGTCCTCCCCGGCGCGCACGGTGTAGCCCGCGCCTCGGCGGCCGACGTGCTCGACCTCGCGGCCGGTGACGACCTCCGCGCCCAGGGACAGCAGGTAGGTGTGCAAGGGATTCCACAGCGTCCGCGGGTAGGGGTCGCGGGGCACATCGAACAGCAGGCCCTCGCTCGACCCGAGAAAGTAGATGTGGAACATGGTCACCAGCTCCGCGGCCGAGAGCGCGCTCGGGTGGGCGAAGAAGCTGCGGGAGAACACCTCGAAGGCCAGGTGCCGGGCGGTCGCGGGAAACCGCAGCTCGCGCAGGAACGTCTCGGCGTCCATGGAGTCCAGCTCCTGGTAGACGCGCGGGACGCTGACGTCGAACAGCGCGGCGGCGGCGCGGGTGTTCATGTTCGCCAGGTCGCGCAGGGAGAACGTCGAGCTGCGCAGCATGAACCCCGCCGCGTTCCACGGTGGCGTGCGCGGCAGCCCGAGGAAGCTGTCCCGCGCGCCGTCGACGTGGACCAGCGGGTAGTCCTCGATCGGGGCCAGCATGGACAGGTCCGGGTCGACCCGGTGCAACAGGGCGCGCAGGTTGTAGTACTGGCGGAAGAACGCGTGGAACCCGCGCGTCATCGTGGCGCCGTGGTCGGTGGTCCAGCCCCGCAGCCGCCCACCCAGCTCGTCGCGGCGCTCGTGCAGCCGCACCCGCACCCCGCGCTCGGCCAGCGCGACGGCCGCGGCCACGCCCGCGATACCGCCGCCGATCACCGCCACCCGCGGCGCGTCGTCGCCCGCGTCCGGCCGCCCCGCCTGCGCGGGCGTCCGGACGGCGCGCCGATCGCGCCGGGTTGTCGGCGGTGGGTTTCCGTCCAGCAGCCAGGGCATCGCGACTCGGGCCATGCCTGATGCTGACACCCGCGGCACCGTCCGGCGATTCGGCGCTCCGGGAAGCGGCCGTCACTCGACCGGTTGACGGCCAGTGCAACGGTGTCGCATCGGTCGCTGAGGAGCCCGCTCAGGCGATCGTCACTGTCCACCCGCCCGCGAGCGGGCAGTGGCCCACGGCCTGGTCGACCAGGCCGCGGCGGGCTTCGGCGCCGGCGACCTCGGGGATCTCGACGACCAGGTGCGCGTCCAGTTCGTACGCCTCGGCGCCGGACGCGCCCAGCGACACCTCGGCCCGCACCGTGCTGCCGGTGGTGTCGTGCCCGCCGGTGGAGGCGACGAGCACGAGGCTCTGGTGCAGGCACGTGGCCAGGGCCGCGGCGTAGAGCCGTTCGGGGTCCCAGCCGCCGCCGCTGCCGCCGAGTTCGACGGGCTCGGCGATCACCAGCGACCCCGGGTCGGCGCCGTCGACCTCGACGCGGTTGGTGTCCGCCCGCGACACCGCCGCGGTGCTGTAGAGCTTCGTCGCGTTCACCCTGGCTCCTTGCTCTCGTCAACGGTCCCGAGGTGGTACCCGCGAGGGGGCTCGGCCATGCCGGGACAGCGCCTGAGACGGCTGCAACGGTTTCGCATCGCTCCACTCGGCAAACCCGGCTATCGTGGACGACAGCAGGGGCGAGGGCCTGTTCGACGCCGCACCATCACCCGTTCAGGTGGGAAGCGTTGCGCGAGCGGGCTTTCGCCGACCCCGACGAGCGGGCAGGTGGCGGCGATCGGTGACCGAGACGAATGTGTCAACACCGCGACATCGGGGTAAACCGGCCAGGACCAGCGCGGCGGCGGAGGGTGAGTGATGGCGTTTCCGAGCGCGACCAAGCCCGCACCCGCGAGTGCCCGCGCCGCGAATTCGGCGGCGCGGTGGGCCGATGACCGCTACCGGCTCGCCGGTGGGATGCGCCGCCAGTTCAACAAGGTGTTCCCGACCCACTGGTCGTTCCTGCTCGGCGAGATCGCCCTGTACACCTTCATCATCCTGCTGCTCAGCGGCACCTACCTCGCCCTGTTCTTCGACCCGTCGATGCAGGAGGTCGTCTACGACGGCTCCTACGTCAACCTGCGCGGCGTGGAGATGTCGCGGGCGTACGAGAGCACCCTGGAGATCACCTTCGACGTGCGCGGCGGCCTGATCGCCCGCCAGATCCACCACTGGGCCGCGCTGCTGTTCGTCGCCGCGATGATCGTCCACATGATTCGCGTCTTCTTCACCGGCGCGTTCCGCCGTCCCCGCGAGCTGAACTGGGTGCTCGGGGTGCTGCTGCTGGTGCTGGGGATGTTCGAGGGGTTCTTCGGCTACTCCCTGCCCGACGACCTGCTCTCCGGCACCGGGATCAGGGCCACCCTCTCCGGCATCGTGCTCAGCCTCCCGGTCATCGGGACCTGGACGCACTGGCTGCTGTTCGGCTCGGAGTTCCCCGGCGTCGAGATCATCCCGAGGCTCTACACCCTGCACATCCTCGTCATCCCGGGCATCATGCTCGCCCTCATCGGCGTGCACCTGGCGCTGGTCTGGTACCAGAAGCACACCCAGTTCCCCGGCGTCCGGCGCGCCGAGACCAACGTCGTCGGGGTGCGGATCGTGCCGATCTTCGCGCTCAAGGCGGGCGCGTTCTTCGCCGTGGTCGGCGGGGTCACGGTGGTGATGTCGGGGCTGTTCCAGATCAACCCCATCTGGCACCTCGGCCCGTACAACCCCAGCCAGGTCTCGGCCGGGTCGGCGCCGGACTTCTACATGATGTGGGCCGACGGCCTGCTGCGCATCTGGCCGCCGTGGGAGGTCTACCTCGGCGACTACACCATCGGCGCGGTGTTCTTCGCGGGCGTCGGGGGTCTGGGCATCCTGATCGGCCTGCTGCTGTTCTACCCCTGGATCGAGCGCAAGCTCTCCGGCGACCGGGCCCACCACAACCTGCTGCAACGCCCCCGCGACGTCCCCGTGCGCACCGCGCTGGGCGCGATGGCCCTGTCCACCTACATGATCCTGACGCTGTCCAGCGTCAACGACGTCATCGCCTTGTTCTTCAACGTCTCCCTCAACGCCACGGTGTGGGCCGGGCGCATCGGGCTGCTGGTCGTGCCACCCCTGGCCTACTACATCGCCTACCGCGTCTGCCTGGGCCTGCAGCGCTCCGACCGGGAGGTCCTCGAACACGGCGTCGAGACCGGCATCATCCGCCGCCTCCCGTCCGGCTCCTACATCGAGGTCCACCAGCCCCTCGCAGGCGACCACAACGGCGACACCCCGGTCCTGACCTACCAGGGCGCTCCCGTGCCGAAGAAGATGAACAAGCTCGGCGCCGCTGGCCACCCGGTCCCCGGCAGCCTGCTCACCCCGGACCCGCCGGAGGAGAGCATCGCCCAGGAACGGGCCAGGCACCACGGCAGCACCGGACACTCCATCGACCCGTCACGCACCATCGGCGGCTGACATCCGTTCTCCCAAGGAGGGTCCGACGCCGTGAGCAGTGCGGTCGACGTCCAGACATCCCCATCGGCAGCCGCGTGGCGGCACCGGACCCGGGACGCCGTCGCGGCGCAGCTGCGGGCCTTCGTCCGCGACCGCTGCGCCGAGGAGCTGGCATCCCACCCGGACACCGCGGTGCTGGCGGAGGTGCTCACCGACTTCCTCGCGGGCGGCAAGTACATCCGCTCGGCGTTCCTCATGGCCGGGTGGAGCTGCGGGGCGGCCGAGTCGCCCGCGGCACTGCGGGCAGCGGCGAGCGTGGAACTGCTCCACGGCTTCGCCCTGCTGCAGGACGACGTCATGGACGAGTCCGAGACCAGGCGGGGCGCGCCGTCGGCGCACGTGCGGTTCGCCCGCTGGCACCACGCCGCGGGCCTGTCCGGCTCGGCGCGGCGGTTCGGGGAGTCCGCGGCCGTGCTCGCCGGTGACCTGTGCCTGGTGTGGGCCGACCGGCTGCTGCGCGAGAGCGGACTGGGCGAGGACCTGGTGGCCCGGGTGCGGCCCCGGTACGACGCGCTGCGCGCCGAGCTGGCCGTGGGCCAGTTCCGCGACCTGGTCAACGACGCCCGGCGCCAGCCCCGCCTCGACGACGTGCTCGCCGTCGCCCGCGCCAAGTCCGGCGACTACACCGTGCGCAGGCCCCTGGAACTGGGCGCCGAGCTGGCGGGCTGCCCACGGGCGACGGTGGCCGCCCTCGGCCGCTACGGCTCGGCGGTCGGCGAGGCGTTCCAGCTCTGCGACGACCTGCTCGGGCTGTTCGGGTCACCGCGGGCGACCGGCAAACCGGTGGGCGACGACCTGCGCGCGGGCAAGGCCACGAGCGTCGTGGTGATCGCCGAGGAGCGCGCCGACGCCGCCCAGCGCCGCGAACTGCGCACCCTGGCTCGCCAGCCCGTCCTCACCGACGACCACATCGCCCGCTACCTCGGCCTGATCACCGAGACGGGAGCCCCCGAACACGTGCGCCACCTCATCGACCGCCGCCTGGACGAGGCGACGGCCGCGATCACCGGACTGCCCCCGACCACCCGCACCCGCCTGGCCTGGCTGGCCCGCTCCTGCGTCGACCGGGACCGCTGACATGCGCACCGTCCGGGGGCGTACCGACCGCGTCGTCGTCGTGGGCGCCGGCCTGTCCGGGCTTGCCGCCGCCCTGCACCTGGCGGGCCGCGGCCGCGAGGTGACCGTGCTCGAACGGGCGGACGTGCCCGGCGGCCGGGCGGGCAGGCTGGACATCCAGGGGTACCGCATGGACACCGGGCCCACGGTGCTGACCATGCCCGACATCATCGACGCGACCTTCGCCGCCGTCGGCGACAGCCTCTCCGCCCGGCTGGACCTGGTCCCCCTCGCCCCGGCCTACCACGCGCGCTTCGCCGACGGCAGCAGCCTGCCCGTGCACACCGACGCCGAGATGATGACCGAGCAGGTGCGGGCGTTCGCCGGAGCGGCCGACGCCGCGGGCTACACGCGCCTGCGCGCCTGGCTGACCAAGCTCTACCACGCCGAGTACGACCGCTTCATCGCCGCGAACATCGACTCCCCGCTGTCCCTGCTCGGCGGCGACCTCGCGCGGCTGGTCGCCCTGCGCGGTTTCGGGCGCCTCGACAAGGGCATCGGCCGGTTCCTGCGCGACGAGCGCCTGCGCCGCGTGTTCAGCTTCCAGTCCCTCTACGCGGGCGAAGCCCCGCACCGGGCGCTCGCCCTCTACGCGGTGATCGCCTACATGGACACCGTCGCCGGGGTCTACTTCCCCCGCGGCGGCATCCGCGCCCTGCCCGACGCGCTCGCCGCCGCCGCGTCCGACGCGGGCGTCAAGATCCGCTACGGCGCCACCGTCAGCGGCCTGGACCGCCAAGGCGGGCGCGTCACCGCGGTCCGCACCGCGGAGGGCGCGGCCTACCCCTGTGACGCGGTCGTGCTCACCACCGAGCCGCACACCTCCTACCGCCTGCTCGGCGCCGCGCCCCGCCGCCCGCTGCCCCTGCGCGCCGCGCCGTCGGCGGTCGTGCTGCACGTCGGCGCCACCCGCGCCTGGGAGGACGTCCCGCACCACACCATCAGCTTCGGCGCCGCCTGGCGATCGACCTTCGACGAGATCATCGACGAGGGCGTCACCATGCGCGACCCCTCGCTGCTCATCACCCGCCCCACCGCCACCGACCCGACCCTGGCCCCGCCGGGCCGCGACGCGCTCTACATCCTCGCCCCCGTGCCCAACCTGCGCCACGGCATCGACTGGGCGGCCCGGGGCGAGGAGTACGCCGCGGAGGTCCTGGCCACCGTCGAGCGGCGGGTGCTGCCGGGGCTGGTCGGGTCCGTCCACACCATGCGGGTGATCACCCCGGCCGACTGGGCGGAGATGGGGCTGGTCGAGGGAACACCGTTCAGCTACGCCCACTCGCTCACCCAGACCGGCCCGTTCCGCCCGGGCAACTTCCCCCGCCACACCGACAACGTGGTGCTGGCCGGGTCCGGCACCGTCCCCGGCGTCGGCGTCCCCACCGCCCTGATCTCCGGGCGGCTGGCCGCCGACCGCGTCACCGGCACCCCCAGGAGTCCACAATGACCGAGCACGAACTCGACGCCGCGGGAATCCGCGACCTCCGCCTCCGCCGCGCCTATGCCCGCTGCCGGACCCTCAACGCCCGCCACGGCCGCACCTACTTTCTCGCCACCCGGCTGCTCACCCCCGCCCAGCGCCCCGCCGTGCACGCCCTCTACGGTTTCGCCCGCTACGTCGACGATCTCGTCGACGAGCCCGGCCGCGACACCACCGACGAGGTGGAAGCCCACCTCGACGCCACCGAGTACGCCCTGCGCGTCGGACTGGCCGAGGGCACCAGCTCACACCCCGTCATCGCCGCGGTGGTCGACACCATCGCCCGCTACGACATCGACCCCGGCCTGTTCGCCGCGTTCCTGCGCTCCATGCGCATGGACCTCGTCCTGCGCGACTACCCCGACCGCGCCGCCCTGAACTCCTACATGTACGGCTCCGCCGAGGTCATCGGCCTGCAGATGCTGCCCGTGCTCGGCACCGTCACCACCCGGGACGAAGCGGCCCCGGCCGCCGCCGCCCTCGGCGCCGCCTTCCAGCTGACCAACTTCCTCCGCGACGTCGCCGAAGACCTCGACCGCGGGCGCGTCTACCTGCCCGCCGATGAACTCGCCGCCTTCAACGTCGACCGCGACCGCCTCCACTGGTGCCACCGCCGCGGCCACGCCGACCCCCCGACCCGCCGCGCCATCGCCGACCAGGTCACCCGCACCCGCGCCGTCTACGCCCGGGCCAAGCCCGGCATCGCCATGCTCCACCCCACCTCCCGCCCCTGCATCGACACCGCTCTGACCCTCTACGCCGAAATCCTCGACCGCCTCACCACCCAGAACCACGACGTCTTCACCCGCCGAGCCACCGTCCCCCCAACCCGCCGAGCCCGAGTAGCCGCAGGCGCGCTGGTCCGCATCGCCCGCCTCCGCCTCGTTCCCGCCCTCGGCGGGTGAGCCCACAGCCCGTCAGCCGGTCAACGGGTCCCGGTCCGGGGTCGGCGTCTCCGTTGACGTCACATCGGGGTCGGCAGGGCGGTGGGGCTCGGAGTCTTCGGGCTCGGCGTTGGCCTCCCTGGGGTGCAGCTGATCGGCGATGTCGGGCCTGCCGTGCTTCCGCACCAGCTCGGCCAGCTGGTCCTGGAACAGCTCGCGCTGGCCGGACTCCGCTTCCGGGAACATCTCCTCGATCAACGCGAGACCGGGCGGAACCTGAGGTTCGGGGGCGGGTGCGGGATCGGGGACCGACCACAGGCCGGGGTGCCCGGGTTCTTCCCGGATGTCGATCGGAGGCTGCTCCAACACCCACTTCCGCAGCGGGCTGGGGACGCTGTCGTCATTCGCCGCCGCCGTCAACCGGGTCATGGTGTCGATCAGGTCGACGGTCTCGACGATCTTGCGGTGGTCCTGTGCGAGCCGCCAGACCACGGCGCTGCCGGTCGACTTGAGCACGTCCTTGCCGAGGTATTCCCGCTTGTTGATCTCGAAGCGCCGCTCGTGCTCCCACACGAGTACCTCCTTGCGCAGCGCGGCCAGCTTCGCCAGGCGCTCGCTGTCTTCGCTGGACAGGGTGAGGGTGATGCCTTCCGCCCAACCGAGCAGCGCGCCACCGGTGTCCAGCCTGCGCACGCTCAGGTCGGCGGCGAGCTCTTGCTGGAGCAGGACCGGGTTCCCCGGGGCGTGGGTGGCCGTGATCGCACAGATCCGATCGAGCACCATGCGCTTGACCAGGGCCGCGGGATCGCCTACCGGGTGCCTGCCGTTCTGGGTGTGGGCCCAGCGCACTTTGGCGGAGACGAGGAACTGGTAGTCGGGTTCCGAGCTCGGGACGGGGATTCCGGTAAGGGTGTCCTCCAACCGGGCTTCCTCCGGGGCCGGCTGGGGTGCGGGCATGGGCTGCCGCGCCTGGAAAGCCTCTGCCCTGCGGGCGCGTAGTTCGTCTTGCTGGGAACGCAGTGCGGTCATGAGCTTGGCCCCCGCTCCCAGCAGTCCGACCGCGGCCAGGATCATGACCAAGACCAGGACCCAGGTGGCGGGCTCGACCAGCAGGACCACCAGGAGCGGCGTCAGCACCGAGGCCCCGGCGAGCAGTCCGACGCGGATCATGTCGTTGTCGTTCATCGTTGGGTGGCCTCCGGCCGGGCTTCGGTTTCGAGGAAGTGGAGTTCCAGGGAGCGGTCCATCGCCGCCCTGAGTTCACCGATCACGAGCTTGCGCGCGTCCCGTTCGGACGGCGTCCACGCCGCTGCTGCCCACCGACGGCCGATGCCGTAGAGGGCGCCCAGCAACCTGGGGTCCCGGGCGCCCGCGTTGACGAGGATTGCGCGCAGACGCGGGTCCCCGGTGTCCAGCCACTGCCCCACCAGCTCCGGCGTCGAGTCGAGCGGGTCGGTCAGGAGCGGGTTCCACATGGATGTGAGCTGCTCGCGGATTTGTGCGCTGCCGACGAGCGTCCACGTCCGGAGCATCAGGTCCGGAGCGGCCAGTCCGGAGAAAATCGCACGGTCGGCTTCTGGTGGTTGTTCGCTGTTCCTGTTGGTGCAGAGCCGGTACAGGACTCTGCGCCAGAATCGGGGATTCGCCGAGAGCCGCAGCAGTGCGTCCATCGCCGCCGATCGCACGGACGCGTCGTTGTGCCGGGTGAGGTGGTGCAGGCGCACCAGGGCTTGGTCGGCGTGCGTCGGGGCGAGGATGTCCTTGGCCAGCGAGATCACCAAGTGGGCGAGTGGGGCGGCAGTGGAGGAGCTGGTCGCCCACTCGTAGAACTGGCGGCGAAAGAGCGGCCCGCACTGCTCGTGCGCCAAGCCAAGCTGGAGCAACGTGTCCGCGAGGGTGTTGTGGTAGGAGTTGACCGGCAGGTTCTCCCTGGTCCACTGCTGGACCAGCTCGATCAGATCGTTCACCCCGCCGACGGCGAGCGCCTGCTCGGCGAACCTTTCGACGACGTTGCGCTTGTGCAGGCCAGTCAACGCCCGGGAGTTCACGACCCGCTTCACCCACTCACGGAAGGCGGGCCGCAGGCCGGGCATCGCCCTCCAGAAGTACGTTCTCAGAGCGGCGTCGAGGCCGAGTTCGGTGAACCCCACGCATCGGTCGTCGCCCACCATGACGTCCGCGGCGGCGAGCCGCTGCGCGAAGTCCTTACCGTCGAGCGAGTGCACATCGGACTTCGGGTATCTGACCTCCGCCAGCAGGTGCTGCTCACTCTCGAAAACCTCGTCCACCAACGCGCCGTGCAGCATGGCCACCGTGAACAGCAGGGCCTTGCCCGCACCGTCGCCCGCCTTCTCCACGTGCTGCCTGGCGCTCTTGTTCTGGCCTGCCAGCGCCTTTATCGCCGCGGCCAGCCACTTCCACGGATCACCCCGGCGGTCTTCCCAGTCCCGCGCCGCGCGCACCTGTTGCGCCAGTTCGGCGAGGTCGCCCATGTGACCCGTCCGCAGGTAGTCCGCCAGCTCGGGCATCGACCACGCCTCGTTCGGCAGCTCGATCCCGTCGGCTTCGAGGTGCCGCCGAAGGGCGGACCTGCGGTTGGGGAACCCGAGTTCAAGCACCCGACCGAATTCGGCCTTCCAGAACCGTCCGTGGGCAGTGGGAAGCACGACCACGAGGTAGGCCCGTCGCTCGACCTCGGCGCGGAACGTCCCCACGACCTTCTCCGCGGCTTCGAACTCAGCGGGTCTGGCACCCGAGAGGTCCAGCAGGAGACGTTCACCCTCTTGGACTGTGCGCGCCTCGGGTTCGAGCGTCCCGTCATCGGCCAGCGCCAGTTCCTGGAAGGAGCTCGCACCGCTGCCTGAGTGGTGGAGGAGCATCAGCCCCGCCGTGTGCCGTCCGCTTCCCACTTCCCCCGAGATGGCCACGGCACCAGGCTGTGTGAGCCGCGCCCGTGCGTACTCGTAGTCCGGCCCGGTTGGGGGTTCGAACCGCCTGGCGAGCTGATTCAGCCGGTCCTCGCTCACCGGCCTCCGCCGGGGCACCTGATCAGCGAAGCGGTCGGTCATGTCCGGGCTCAGGTAGATCTGGTCACCAAAATGCACGGGCCCTTGCGGGTCCGTCACCGTGGCGTTGCCGTCACCACTGATGTTGCCCGTGCCGCCGCGCCGTTGAGACAGGTGCGGGTGTGCCGAGGTGGTGCTTGTCGGTTCTGCGGTCATCGCGAACTCCTCGGCCGCCGCTGTGTGCGGCTCCCGCCCGAGTACCGGTCGCCGATGTGCACGGACCCGGTGGCGTCGGTGAGGGTGGTGTTGTTGTTGCCGCTGATGTCCCCGGTGCCACCCTGCCTGTTGTCGGTGTAGGTGCCCGTCTGGACGACGTTGCCGTTCACATCGCGCGTGGTGTTGTGCTGCTCGGCCACCGGAGCGTCCCCTGGGGCCGCGATCGCGTCGTCCTCGGGGGTGGTGGTGCGGAAGCCTTCGGCGAGCAGACCTCCCGACGGGGCAGGCACGCGCAGGTAGGCGGTTCCCTCGTAGCTCTTCACCTCGACCGGTGCGCGGATGTACAGCTCCGGGTCCTCACCGGTGAAGCCGGGCTGGACCGCGTCGGCGAAGACCCGCGCGGAGACGATCGCGGCCACACAGGTCGCCGCGCTTGAGCGGGTCAGGAGGTCGCGTACCGGCTGGGCGTCGATGAGCCGGTACGCCTCGACGCGTGCGGCCCCGCTGCCCTCGCTGAGGGGGTTCGCGCTCGAACTCGTCATCGGGCCCACGTGCACGGTGACCCGCATCCGCAGTGGCTGGCCCTGGTCTGTCTCCGCCGCCACCTTGTTGCGGTAGAACAGTTCCTCTTGGAGCGCGGGCAGGAACGGGTTGAGCAGGAACGGCAGGACGGCGGGGCGGAACCCGACCACGTACCCGTCGCCAGTGCCGAACTCGAACTTGTTGTCGTCCCAGTGCTCCGACATACCCGCGCGGCGGAACGCCTGCCGGAGGACGCTGGGGATGGACTCGGTGACCCGGGCGTGGTCACGGCCCGGCCTGCCGCTGAAATCCATCACGTCCACGACCAGGATCGCCGTGTACGGCGGCAGTTCGACGGCCTCGCGCAGGCACAGGCCATTCTCGGATGACAAGGCGTTCTCCTTCATCTCATCGGCTTTCCGGCAGGCGAGACCTTGACCGGCACGACAAGCCTCGCCGGGGAACAGCTCGCGGTCTGTCCGGCATCGGACACTCAGAGGGTGACGCGGGCCACTCTCACGGGCGCAGACCCGCGTGCGCGGTCAACTCGGTCAGATCGGCGACGACCAGCCGAGGACCGGGGCCCAGCGCTCCGCTGTCCCGCAGCACCGCCACCTGCTCGCTGACCGTGCTGCGCACGACCCCCAGCGCCTCGGCGATCTTCTCCTGCGAGAACGGAATCCTCAGCCGGTGCGGGTCAGCGGGGTCGGTGAGCGAGACCAGTTCGAGCAGCAGGCGAGCGATGCGCCTGCGCGCGCTGAGGTGGACGAGCTGGACCTGGTAAGGCACGGTCTCGGAGAGTTTCGTGACCAGGTAGTCCCGCAAGCTCCCCTCGTGGCCGCCTGCCTCGAGGAACCTGTGGAAGTCGGGCGCGGACACCTGGACGGCGACACACTCGTCGATCGCCACCACGGTGGCCGTCCGTCCAGTTCCCGGTCGTGCCAACTCGCCCACGAGGTCCCCTGGCCCCCGGAGCGCGGTCAGCAGACCGACTCCGTCGGCGTTGCCCGCGACCACCTTCACCCGTCCCCGTGCCAGCGCGAACACGTGCGTGTCCGGGTCGCCCTGCCGAAGCAACGCCGTGTCACGGGAGAAGGCCCGCCGCACGCCGGTGCCAAGCAGGGCCTGCCACGGTCCCGCCCCCAAGAGCGCGTGGAAGCCACGCGGGGGCGGCGAAGGCACGATGATCACGAACTACCCATACCGGTACCCGTCCGCGGATCGCCGAAAATCGCAGTTGATTAACCTGAATGGCCTACTTCAACTGTCGGTGACGGGTTGGGAAGAGAAGGCGTGCGGCGGTCAGGGGATGAGGACGAGTTTGCCGAGGGCGCCCGGGGCGAGGACGCGGCGGTGGGCTTCCTGGGTGGCGGTCAGGGGGAGTTCGGTGCCGACGACGGGGTGGAGGGTGCCTGAGCGGAGTTTGGCGGCCACGGCGTGGAGGGCGGCGGCTGTCTCGGTGGGGGTGGCGTTCCACAGGGCGGTGCCGAGGATGGTGGCCTCCTTGCGCATCGCCAAGCGGGGGGTGAAGTCGAGGGCGCCCCGGCTGCCCACCACGACGATCCGGCCGCCCATGCCGACGATCTCCAGGTCGTGGGCCAGGTTGACGTCGGCGAGCATTTCGATGATCACCGTGGGGGCCAAGGCGGCCAGGGTGTCCAGGTAGTCGCCGGAGGTGTGGTCCAGGACGTGGTGGGCGCCCGCTGCCCGGACCAGCTCGGCGCCCGCGGGGGTTCCCGCCGTGCCGATCACGGTGGCGCCCGCGTCGCGGGCCAGTTGGGTGGCGGGGATGCCGACGCCGCCGCTGGCGCCGTGGATGAGCACGGTCTCGCCCGGTTGGAGCGCGGCCTTCTGGAACAGCGCGCGCCAGGCGGTGGCGCAGGGGACGCCGACGGCCGCGCCTTGGGCGTAGGACAGGGAATCCGGCAGCGGCTGCACGTCCTCCGCGGCGGCGATGGCGTACTCGGCGTAGGTGCCGGTGGCGCCCGGACGGCCCAGGGAGCTCACGAAGACGCGGTCGCCGGGGCTGGTCGAGGTGACCCCGGCGCCGACGGCGTCCACCACGCCCGCGCCGTCGAACCCGGGCGTGTAGGGCAGCGCCGGGGTGTGGAAGGCGTACTGGCCGGTGCGGATGTAGGTGTCGGCGGGGTTGACGCCAGCGGCGCGCACGCGGACGCGCACCTGCCCGGCGGCGGGGTCGGGGACGGGGAGGTCGGTGTGGTCGAGGACCTCCTCGCCGCCGAACCGGGTGACCTGGATGGCGCGCATGTCAGCTCTCGGCCTGCTCGCGGGCATGGTTGAGCAGCGAGGTGCGCGGCGGGTTGAACACGTCGATCTGGCGGCAGGTGGTGTCCTTGGTGTGCGCGCCGTGCGGCACCCACGGCGGGATCACCGCGACGTCGCCCGGGCGCATGGTGCGCGTCTCACCGTCCAGGGTGAACTCGAACTCGCCCTCGATGACGATGGTGATCTGCTCTTCCTCGTGGACGTGCAGGGGAGCGGTGGTGTTCGGCTCGAACGACACGAAGTTGGCCATCGTTTTCTGGCCGAGCACGGGCCGGAACTCCAGGCCCGCGACGAACTCGACGGGGTCGATGTCGCCGACGGTGACGTAGCGGCCGGGCGCGGTCGGGGTCCCGCCCGCCTCGGTGCTGAAGTGCTCGGTCATGGTTCCTCCGGGAGGCTGGTCAGGACGCGGTCGGCGAAGTTGTCCGGGGTGAAGGCGTAGAGCACGAGCGCGGTTTCGGTGTGGCGGATGCCGGGCAGGGCGAGCAGCCGCTCGAAGTAGACCTCGTTGAGGTGGGCCTGGTCGCGCACCCGCAGCCGGACCTGCAGGTCGAGCCCGCCGGTCACCAGGTCGACGCCCTCGACCTCGGGGATCTCCACGATCTGCTGGGCCAGCTCGCGCTGGCCGTTGCTGCGCTCGGAGGTGATGCCCACGATGACGGTCAGCGTGCGGCCGAGCAGGGCGTAGTTGAGCCGCGCCCGGTAGCCCTCGATCACCCCGAGCGCCTCCAGCCGGGCGATGCGGTCGGCGACCGCGGGCGGCGACATGCCGACCGCGCGGGCGATCGCGCGCTGGGAGAGCCGGGCGTCCTCGGCCAGGTACTTGAGGATCGCCACGTCCGTCCCGTCCAGGCGAGGCGGCTCGGGCACGAAAACTCCTTGTCAGTTGGCATGCGAATCGGCACTATATGGCTGGCAAACGTAAGCCGCAAGGCGGGTGTGAGCAGGCGATTGCAAGGAGGGGTTGTGCGCTACGCAGCTCGGATGGCCCGCGTCGGGCCCTCGGCGATCCGCGACCTGCTCCGGCACGGGGCCGACCCGGGGATCATCTCCTTCGGCGGCGGCTACCCGGACCCGGCGCTGTTCCCCATGGCCGACCTGCGCGCGGTCTACGACGAGCTGCTCGCCGGGGACCCGGCGAACCTGCAGTACTGCCCCTCCAACGGCCTGCCCTCGCTGCGCGCCCACGTCGCCGACCGCCTCGGCCGCGACGGCATCGGCTGCGACGCCGACGACGTGCTGGTCATCCAGGGCGCCCAGCAGGGCCTCGACCTCGCCGGGAAGCTCGTGCTCGACCCCGGCGACACCGTCGTCACCGAGACCCCGACGTTCCTCGGGGCGCTCATCGCGTTCAACCCGTTCGAGCCGACCTACGCCCCCGTGCGCACCGATGAGGACGGCATGGACCCGGCGGACCTGGAGCGGGTCCTGCGCGGGTCGCCGCGCGCCAAGCTCCTCTACACCGTCCCGGACTTCCAGAACCCGACCGGCGTCACGATGAGCCTGGAGCGCAGGCACCAGGTGATCGACCTGGCCAACCGGTTCGACCTGCTGGTCGTCGAGGACACCCCGTACCGCGCGCTGCGCTACGACGGCGACCAGCTGCCCACGCTGAAGAGCCTCGACACCGAGGGCCGCGTGCTGCACCTGGGCACCTTCTCCAAGATCCTCGCGCCCGGCGTGCGGCTGGGCTGGGCCGTCGCCCCCCAGGAGATGTTGGACAAGCTGACCCTGCTCAAGCTCGCCGCCGACACCCAGTGCGGCACCCTCAGCATGGCGGCCGTCTCGCTCTACCTGGACCGCTTCGACATCGACGCCCACATCGCCGCCGTGCGCGACGCGTACCGCGACAAGCGCGACCTCATGCTGACGACCCTCCGGAACACGTTCCCCGCCAGCACCGCGTTCACGGTCCCGTCCGGGGGCCTGTTCACCTGGCTGAGCTTCCCCGGGGACTTCGACACCACCGCGTTCCTGCGCGACGTGGCCCTGCCGCGAGCCCGGGTCGCCTACGTCCCCGGCGCGTCCTTCTTCCCGCTCGCCCCCGAGCACAACCACGCCCGGCTCAACTTCTCCGGCGTCCCCGACGGCAAGATCGTCGACGGGCTCACCCGGCTCGGCGCCCTCCTGCGCTGACGGCACTCAACGGGGTCAGACAGGTCAGACGGGCGTTTGCGGCGCCTGGTCCGGGTCGCCGTGCTGGCGGCGCGTCTCGCGTATCCGCATGCGGTCCAGCAGGCGGATGGATGGGGTGGCGGTGATGCCGTGGATGACGATGGAGAAGATCACCACCAGGGCGACCACGCGCCAGATCGTGTCCTGGTCGGCGAACTGCCCGTTCTGGAGCGCGTAGGCGACGTAGAACAGCGATCCGATGCCCCGCACGCCGAAGAACGAGATGACGGCTCGCTCGCGGGGTCCGGTCCCGCCCCTCATCAGGCCGATGAGGCCGGTCACGGGCCGGACCACGAGCAGGACGACCAGCGCCACCACGACTTCCCGCCAGCCGGTGCCCGCCAGCAGCCCGGTCACGGCCGCGCCACCGAGCAGGAAGATGATCAGCACGGTGAGCAGCCGCTCGGCCTGCTCGACGTACTGGTGCAGGACGCGGTGGTAGCCGTGGGACCGCTCGCCCGCCCTGATCGTGCAGGCGCAGACGAAGACGGCGATGAACCCGTAGCCCTCGGCCAGTTCGGTGAGGCCGTAGGCCAGGAAGGTCGCCGCGAGCGCGACGAAGCCCTCGGCGTGCTCCGCCAGCCGGAACTTCTCCGACGGCGCCGAGAAGAACAGCGTGCGCAGCGCCCACCCGGTGAGCAGGCCGACCAGCAGGCCGCAGGCCAGCCGCCACAGCACGTCCACCGCGAGCCAGTGCGGCAGCCAGTCCTGCGGCGCCGCGCCGACGACGCTGATGGCGATGGCGGCGTAGGTGAAGGGGAAGGCCAGCCCGTCGTTGAGCCCGGCCTCGGACGTCAGCGCGAACCGCGCCTCGTCCTCGGTGGAGCCGGGGTCGTCCGGGTCCTCCGCGGGCTCGGCGACCTGGACCTCGCTGGCGAGCACGGGGTCGGTGGGGGCCACCACCGCCGCGAGCAGCACCGAGGAGGCCAGGCCCCAGCCGAGCACGCCCCACCCCAGCGCGCCCACGGCGAGCACGGACAGGGGCATCGTGATGGCCAGCAGCCGCCACGTCGTCGCCCAGCGCCGCAGGCCGACCGGCCGGTTCAGGGCCAGGCCCGCGCCCATCAGGGAGATGATCACGCACAGCTCGGCGAGGTGCAGAGTGAAGGTGTTGTACCGGATCGGGTCCGGATCGGGCAGCCTGTCGATGAGCGTGAACGCGAGCGCGCCCGCGCCCAGGAACACCATGGGCATCGAGATCGGCGCCTTGCCCAGGACGCGCGGCAGCAGCGCGGCCATCAGGGTCGCGATGCCGATGCAGGCGTAGACCACCGCGCCCGGACCCACCACCCGGCTCCTCTCGGCTCGTCGGCGGGTCGGACGAGGTTCAGCCGCCGGTACGAGCCAGGTACCCCGCGTTGGCCTGCGCTAATCCACGGCCTTGAGCCCACCGAGTCGACCGTCGTGATGGGACCGGACCGCAGGACGTGCGCCACCTGGTGCCGCGGTGCGCCAGCCGGAGGGCCCAGTGAGCAGTCGGGAGTGGGCCTTTCGGGTGCCAGGCGTTCGAGTGATGATTGCTCGCGTAGACCCGCTCTCCGTAGAAGGGCTGCGACGAACGTGGGACAACCTGCCGGATAGACGTCGCCATTCCGGTGACGTGTGCAACGCCGGAGGCCCGCGCCGCGAACTACTTCCCGGTGTGACGAGTGCTCTTCGTCTTTTGGGAGTGGTTCAGGTGGCCGGATTCGCTGTCGATCGCCCAGTGATGGTCCGCGCACTGGCGGGGTTTGCCGTGTTGTCGCTGGCCTTCTCCGGCCTTTCCGTCACCCCCCCGGAGCCCGCCGCGGTCTTGGCGTCCACGACCCCGGTGACCGCCGCGGTCGGCGACCAGTGCTCCGAGGGTGGCACTGGAGCTGTCCAGGTCTTCAACCGCGACGCGCGCGCCGGGGCCGGGCTGCCCGCCCACCAGGTGGTGGTGCGGCCAGGCGAGGCGGGCGTGCGAACCATCGCCCACGAGGGGGCCCAGCTGCGGATCGGCCCGGAGGCCGTGCGGCTGCCCATCGGCGTGGGCATCACCCCGCTGGGGAAAGGGCACGTGCCCGAGCTGGACACCGGTATGACGAACGTGACCGGCCGCCACAAGGGCTACCGGTTCACCCCGACGCCGCACACGTTCTCCGCCGAGATCACGGTCACCATGCCGTACGACCCGGCGCTGCTCAGCGCGGACTTCACCGCCAACGACATCTTCACCTTCTTCTACGACGAGCTGGGCGCCTGCTGGAAGCCCCTGCGCCGCGTCGCCGTCGACGAGGCCAACCACCAGATCGTCTCGGCCACCGAGCACTTCACCAACATGGTCAACGCCACGGTGACCGTCCCCGAGCACGCCGAGGGCGCCTCGTTCGACCCCAACCAGCTCAAGGACATCCAGGCCGCCGACCCCGCGCAGGGCGTCGCGCTGATCGCCCCGCCAGGCCCGAACAGCCAGGGCGACAACCGGCTCAGTCATCCCATCGAGGTGCCGCCGGGCCGCGAGGGCCTGCAGCCCAAGCTGGACGTCCGCTACACCTCCGCGGGCGGCAACGGCTGGATGGGAACCGGCTGGGACCTGGCCACGCCCGCCATCGTCACCGAGACCCGCTGGGGCGTCCCGCGCTACGACGACGCCCAGGAGACCGAGACCTACCTGCTCAACGGCGAGCAGCTGACCCCGGTCGCGCACCGCGGCCCGCTCCAGGCCCGCACCGCCGACAAGGTCTTCCACGCCCGCGTCGAGGGTGGCTTCGACCGGATCGTCCGCCGCGGCGACTCCCCGTCGAGCTACCGCTGGGAGGTCACCGACAAGTCCGGCACGACCTACTTCTACGGCGCGGTCAAGGGCGCGGCGGCCCCGGAGGCGGATGCCACCCTGGCCGACGCCGAGGGCAACGTGCACCTGTGGGCTCTGCGCGAGATCCGCGACGCCAACGGCAACCTGCTGCGCTACCACCACGCCAAGGTCGAGGACGCGGGCGTGGACGGTGGCGCCGAGCCGGGCCGCAACCTCTACCCGAAGCGGATCACCTACACCGGCCACGGCGAGGCTGAGGGCCGCTACTCGGTCACCTTCGTCCGCGACCGCGAGCTGGGCGAGCCGCTGCGCGCGGACAAGACCATCGACGCCCGCGGCGGGTTCAAGCGGGTCACCGGCGACCTGCTGCGCCGGGTCGAGGTCCACTTGGACGACCAGCCGATTCGCAGCTACTCCTTCGACTACACCACCGGCGCGTTCTCCAAGACCCTGTTGAAGAAGATCAACCAGCACGACTCGGCAGGGGCGCAGTTCACCTCCCACGAGTTCGACTACTTCGACGACATCCGCGACGCCGACGGCAACTACCAGGCGTTCGACCAGCTCGCCTGGACCAGCCCCGGCGACGACCTCGGCAGCGACGCGCTCAACCTGACCCCCGACCAGGCGGGCGAGGCCAGCGCCCTCAACGCCAACACCAGCGTCGGCGGCGGCGGGCACCTCTACGTCGGCGTGGGCACCTCGCCGACCAAGTCCGGCTCCGTCGGCGTCAAGGTCGGCTTCAACCACGCCGAGGACAGCGGCCTGCTCGCGCTCATCGACGTCGACGGCGACTCATTGCCGGACAAAGTGTTCCGCGACGGCGGCCAGGTCAAGTACCGGCGCAACCTGGCGGGCCCGGCAGGTACGCCGCGGTTCTCCGACGAGACGCGCCCGCTGGCCCTGCCCGGCATCCAGAACGAGAGCAGCGACACCGTCACCCTGGGCGTCGAGGGTTACGCGGGAGCGGTCGCCGCGCAGCTGAACTACGTCAACACCTTCTCCCGCACCACGCAGTACTTCGCCGACGCCAATGGCGACGGCATCACCGACCTGGTGAACGGCACCACCGTCCTGTTCGGACGCGTCGGCGCCGGTGGCGCCCCGGTGTACGGGGTCAGCGGCGACACCCCGGTGCCGATCGGCTCCGGCCAGGTCGACACCGACGGGCTGCTCGGCGACTACGCCGCCGACCAGGAGCGGATGATCGACTCCTTCCCGCTGCTGGACAGCGTCCGCCGCTGGGTCGCCCCGTACGACGGCCAGGTGCGCCTGTCCGGGGGCGTCAGGCTGGCCCCGGAGACCGCCGCCGAGCGGGACTCCTCCACCAGCGCCGACGGCGTCCGGGTCGCGATCCAGCACGAGGGCGCCGAGCTGTGGGCGCAGCGCATCGAGGCCGAGGACGACGCCGAGTACACGCCCACCGGCGTCGACTCGATCACCGTCACCCGCGGCCAGCGGCTCTACTTCCGCGTCCAGTCGGCCTTCGACGGCGGCTTGGACGAGGTCGTCTGGAACCCGGTCGTCAGCTACGTCGGCGCCGCGGCGAGCACCGACGTCAACGGCTTGGCGCACCACACGTTCGACGCCGCGCGCGACTTCACCCTCGCGGGCCGCGCCGGCGAGGTGACCGTGCCGCTGACCGGCACCATGCGGCTCTCCGGCGACCTGCTGAAGAAGGCCGCCACCACCGACGACGTCACCGTGGTGATCACCCGCGACGGCACGGCGGTGTTCGAGCAGGGTTTGGCCGCGCACACCACGGGCACGGTCCCGGTCACCGGCGACATCGCGGTGCAGAAGGGCCAGAAGCTCAAGTGGCGCGTCCGCGTCGACTCCCCGATCGATGTCGACCAGGTCGAGTGGACCCCACGGGCGCACTACACCGCCGCGCAAGGCCTCGACCGGCTCACGGCCCCCGACGGCAGCCCCCTCGTCGTCGTGCACCCGCCGTACGACTTGGACATCTACCCCGTCGACGGGCTCACCGCGCCGCAGGCGGCCCACGTCGTCGCTGCCGACGGGCAGCTTGAGGTCGTCCCCGGGCTGACCTTCGACTTCGGCGGCGAGACCCCGACCGCCCGGGTGGCGTTCACCGTCAAGCGGCGCGGCGGGTTGGCCGCCAAGGGTTTCTTCGACATCGTCGCGGGTCAGGTCACCACGCCCGCCCCGGTCGCGGTCAACGGCGTGGCGGGCGAGGAGCTGTTCTTCGACTTCAGCACCACCAGCCCGACCCTGCGCGCCATGCTCACCGGCAGCTCGGTCACCGTCGACGGCGTGGACGCCCCGCACGCCTTCCACAGCGCGGCCGAGGAGGGCGCGTTCTCGCAGCCGTACCGCGGGTGGGCGACCATCGGCTACAACGGCAACCGCGACCGCGCGGGCCAGCCGATCGCCCAGGACGACCTGGTCATCGACGACAGCTTCGCCGACCAGCTGCCCGACTCGGTGGACCCGCAGGCGCAGAAGGACGCCTTCGCCGCCGACCCGCGCGTCACCCCGCCGAAGGTGGCCGCCTTCTCCCCGTCGCCGCTGACCAAGCGGTGGGGCGCGGGCGAGCACAACTGGATCGCCCGCGACCGGACCAGCAGCTCCCGGCTGGGAGTGGCGTCGATCAGCCTGCCCAAGCCGGAGGACTTCGCCGGTGCCACGGCGGTGCCGCGGCTGTCGCGCTCGGAGCAGGTCTCGCTGACCGGCAGCGTTGGCGGCGGGGTCGGCTCGGTCGGCGGCAGCGTCGCCACCGGCGACAGCACCGGCGAGGTGGACTACGTCGACCTCAACGGCGACCAGTTCCCCGATGTCGTGGGCGCGGGCGGCATCCAGTACACCGACATGGTCGGCGGCCTGGGCGCGACCAAGGGCGGCACGCCGGACGGCGCGGTGCGCCGCACTGAGACCGTCTCCGGCAACGCCAGTGCGGGCAGCGCGGCGCGCACCATCGGCACCGGGCGCGGCCACGCGTCCCCGCCGGGGCACGCCGCGGCCAACGGCGCCCAGTCCGGCAACGACATGCCACCGCTGGGCGTGGGCGGCAGCATCGGCGGCAGTGACGCCGACGCCGCCTTCGACCTGGTCGACATCAACGGCGACGACCTGCCCGACCGGGTCTACGAGGACGGCCGGGTGGCCCTCAACCTCGGCTACCGGTTCGGCGCGCCGGAGACCTGGCGCAACCCGGCGGCGCTCAACGACGGCGGCGGCGACAACTTCGGCGTCAACGTCGGGTTCAACACCGACTTCTACGGCTTCGCGGGCGGCGCGTCCTACTCCGAGGGCAGCAGCTCGGCGTCGGCGACGATGATGGACCTCAACGGCGACGGCCTGATGGACCGGGTGTTCGACGGCTCGCCGATCAAGGTCGCGCTCAACACCGGCAACGGTTTCGAGTCGCCCGTGCCGTTCCACGGCAGCCTCTCCGGGCTCAACGGCGACCAGAACGCCAAGCTCGGCGGCGGGGTGTACTTCACCTTCGGCATCTGCTTCACCGCCATCTGCGTGGTGATCAACCCCGGTGCGGACTTCTCGGCCGGGGCGGCCCGCACCGAGAAGTCCATCCGCGACATCGACGGCGACGGCTTCGCCGACCACCTCGCGTCCACCCAGGACGACGAACTGACGGTGGCGCGCAACAAGACCGGCCGCACCAACCTGCTGCGCTCGGTCAAGCGCCCGCTCGGCGGGTCGATGGACTTCGACTACACCCGTGACGGCAACACCTACGACCTGCCGCAGTCGCGGTGGGTGCTGAGCCGGGTCGCGGTCAACGACGGCCACCCCGGCGACGGGCAGGACGTCCAGCTCGTCACCCACGAGTACGCGGGCGGGCGGTTCGACCGGCTGGAGCGCGAGTTCCTCGGCTACGCCACGGTGACCGAGCGGCACCGTGACCCGGCTGCGGGCGACGCCGTGCACCGCACGGTGGTGCGCGCCTTCCACAACGACAGCCACTACACCCGCGGGCTGCTGCGCTCCGAGCGCACGCTCGACGCCGAGGGCAGGCCGTTCGCCGAGACCGAGAACACCTACCAGCTGCGCGATCTCTCCGGCGCCCCGGCTGCGGCGGACAGCACCACCGCCACGATCTTCCCGGCGCTGGTGCGCACCGACCGCCGCTACTTCGAGGGCGCGCCCAACCCGGGCCTGTCCACATTCGTGACCATGGACTACGACGGCGCGGGCAACATGACCCGCAGGCTGGACACCGCCGACGCAGGCCCGGCCGACGACGTCGAGACCCGGGTGGCGTTCACCGCCGAGGACGCGGCCTGCCAGGCGGGCCACATCATCGGCACGCCCAAGCGCATCGAGGTCTTCGGCGACGGCGCGCTCATGCGCTACCGTGAGTCCACCGTGGACTGCGCGACCGGCGACATCACCCAGGTGCGGGCGCGGCTGGCGGCCGGGGTCGAGGCCGTCACGGACATGGCCTACCGTGCCGACGGCAACCTGGCCTCGGTCACCAAACCGGCCAACAAGCACGGCCAGCGCTACAAGCTCGACTACGCCTACGAGCAGGTCGTCGGCGTGCACGTCGAGACCGTCACCGACAGCTTCGGCTACCAGTCTCAGGCCACCTACGACCTGCGCTTCGGCCTGGTGGAGACGACCACCGACTTCAACGGCCAGCGGGTGCGCAACACCTACGACGCCGCGGGCCGGGTGGACACCGTCACCGGGCCCTACGAGGCCGCCGAGGACCGGGTGACCATCGACTTCGAGTACCATCCCGACGCGCCGGTCCCGTACGCGGTCACCCGGCACGTCGACCGCCAGGCCGACGGCACGGTCCGCCCCGACACCATCGACACGATCACCTTCGTCGACGGCCTGCGCAGGCAGGTCCAGACGAAGAAGGACGCCACGGTCCACACCGGGCAGGACGCGCCCGCCGCCGACGTCATGACGGTCTCCGGGCACACGGTGTACGACTTCCTGGGCAGGCCGGTGGCGATATCGCACCCGGTGACCGAGCCCAAGGGCCCGGCGAACGCCGCGTTCAACCCGGCCGTCGACCCGGTGGCGCCGACCCGGGTGGCCTACGACGTGCTCGACCGCAAGACGTCCACCACCCACCCGGACGCCACGGTCGACACCACCGAGTACGGCTTCGGCCCGGACCGCTCGGGGGCGACCCGCTTCCAGATGGTCACCACCGACGCCAACGGCAAATCCAAGCGCACCTACGACAACGTGCGCCAGCTGACCACCGCCGTGAAGGAGTTCAACCCGGCGGGTGGCCAGCCGGTCATCTGGACCAGCTACGCCTTCGACCCGCTGGGCCAGATCACGACGGTGACCGATGACCGCGGCAACGCCACCACAGCCGAGTACGACAACCTCGGCAGGCGCACGGTCGCCACCAGCCCGGACTCGGGCCGCACGGTCACCGAGTTCGACCTGACGGACAACCCGGTCCGCAAGGTCACCGCCAAGCTGGCCCAGTCCGGCCACGCCATCGAGTACGACTACGAGTTCAACCGGCTCAGCAAGATCCGCTACCCGCTGTTCACCGCCAACGACGTCACCTACACCTACGGCGCGCCCGGCGCTCCGCACAACGGGGCGAGCCGCGTGGTGGCGATGACCGACGGCGCGGGCACCGTCGCCCGTGAGTACGGGCCGCTCGGCGAGGTGACCAGCGAGACCCGCACCGTGGCGATCCAGGGCGGCAAGACGCGCGACTTCACGACGGAGTACCGCTACGACACGTGGAACCGCGTGCTCGGCATGACCTACCCCGACGGGGAGGTCCTGTCCTACCGGTACAACAGCGGCGGGCTGGTCGACGGGGCCACCGGCACCAAGAACGGCTTCGACTACACCTACCTGAGCCGCTTGGACTACGACAAGTTCGAGCAGCGCGCCCTGCTCGACACCGGCAACGGCACCCGCACCACCTACCGCTACGAGGACTCCACGCGCAGGCTCACCGGCCTGCACGCCCGCCTCGACGCCGACCACGGCAACCACGTGTTCCAGGACGTTGCCTACGGCTACGACGCCGTGGGCAACGTGACCTCGATCCAGGATACCGCGCCAGTGCCCGGCGGCCCCGAGGTCGGCAGGCAGGTCGGCGGCCCGAGCACGCAGACCTTCGTCTACGACGACCTGTACCGCCTCACCCGGGCCGAGGGCACCTACCAGCCCCGCACCCCGAGGACCGACCGGTACACCGTGGACCTGGTCTACGACTCCGTCCACAACATCACCAACAAGAACCAGGTCCACGAGCTGGTCAGCGGCGGCAACGCCATCGCCCAGCACAAGACCACCTACAACCACGCCTACAACTACGGCGGTTCCAAGCCGCACGCGCCGGACCGGCTCGGGCCCTTCACCATCGCCTACGACGCCAACGGCAACCAGATCAGCCGCTCGCAGCAGCCCAAGCCCACCCGGCAGTTGATCTGGGACGAGGAGAACCGCCTCGCCTGCACGCACGAGAACGTGCAGCAGCAGGTCCTGCCGCAGGTCCCGACCTCGTGCGACAACGCGGGCGGCACCGCCAACCGCGCCCGGCACCGCTACGACGACCAGGGCAACCGGGTGGTCAAGGACGGCGCCCAGTTCCACCTCTACCCGAACCAGAACTACTCCACGCGCGGCAACCACGACTTCAAGCACGTCTACGTCGGCCAGACCAAGATGGTGACCAAGGCCGTTGAGCCCGAGCACCGCCCCGAGGACCGGCAGTACTTCTCCCACGGCGACCACCTGGGCTCCACCTCGTTCGTCACCAACGACCAAGGCGGCCTCGCCGAGCACGCCAAGTACTTCGCGGCGGGGGAGACCTGGGTCAGCGAGCACCCGTCGCAGCCGGTGCCGCACCAGTACACCGGCAAGGAGATCGACCCCGAGACCGGGCTGTACTACTTCGGGGCGCGCTACTACGACCCGCGCACCCAGCTGTGGCAGAGCCCGGACCCGGCCATGGAGTCCTACCTGGACGGTTCTCCGGCAGGCGGCGTCTACAGCTCGGTGAACCTGGCGTCCTACAGCTACGCGGGCCACAACCCGATCCGGCTCAACGATCCCAACGGCCGCTGGCTCAACGTGGTCGTCGGCGCGGGCATCGGGCTGGTGGTTGGCGCAGGCATCGAGGGCGTCCGGCAGGCCGTGACCGGCGAGTTCAACGCGGGCAGGCTGGCGGGTGCCGCCGGGGCCGGGGTGATCTCCGGCGCGGTCGCCGGGGCCACGATGGGCGCCTCCCTGGTCGTGCAGGGCACGGCGGCGGTCGGCGCGGGCGTCACCGGCGGTGTCGTCTCCCGGGCCATCTCCGGTGAGGAGCAGACCGCGGGCGCCGTCGCCACCGACGCGGTCGTCTCCGGGGTCACCTTCGGGGTGGTCAAGGGCGGCGGCGCGATCGTGCGATCGCTGCGCGGCAGCCCACCACCCCCGGCAGCGGCGCCCACGACACCCACGGTGCGACCCGCCACTCAGCAGCCGATGGGCGGTGGTGGCCAGGTCCTGCGCGACGGGCAGGGCGCCACGGCGGCCGAGATCGCGGCCAGCGCCGGCGGCCCCGGCGGCGGCTCCCGCGCGGGCCAGCAGACCGTGCGCCAAGCGCTGATCGACGAGGCCGACCAGGCGGGCGGGCCCTACACCTGCTGGCGCTGCGGCCAGACCACGACCAACCCGTCGAACGTGCACCTGGGTCACCGCAACGTGCCGACCTCGCAGGGCGGCAACCTCTCCAGACCCAACGTGTGCTTGGAAGGCGCGGCATGCAACCTCAGCGCGGGCAACCGCGGCGCGCCGAGACCGGGGATGTCCTGCGCCGAACGCGGAAGCTGCGGCGCTCCATACGGACGAACAGACTAGGATCACCCGCTGTGAGCATGGTGCGACTTCTGGTCCAGAAGGGTCCCTCCGGCAGACCGGTGCACGAGGACGTGCCCGCCGTCCCGGAGGGGTCCGGCTGGCGCCTCGTCGCCTCCCCTGGCCTGGCCTTGGGCGCGGCGGCGGGTGACCTGCTGACCGTCAAGCCGGATCACGCGTTCACCGTGGTGGAGCGCGGCGGCAACATCGCCGTGCACGTCAGCGCCCCGGCCGCGGCCCGCGCCGAGCTGGACGACCTGCGCGTCGAGGTCGAGCGCGTCGGCGGCCGCTGCGACGGCATCGGCTGGACGCGCGACCGCTCGGCCTCGCTGTCGGTATTCACCATCCCGCTCAGCGCGGGCTGGTCGGCCATCGAGGCGGCGATGAACGGATACCAGGCCAGGGTCCCCGCGGGGGAGTGGTACTACGTCAACGTCTACGACCCCGCCGACGACACGACCCCGCTGAACTGGTGGCTGTAGTCGGACCCGTTGACACCGATCGCCTGCCGGAGCCCCGAGAGGGTCCGACAGGCGAACGAGGGGGATGGACACGACCGGGGATGCCGACGTGCCGCGGCACCCCCGGTCGTCGCTGGGATTCTCAGCCGACCCTGATGGCGCCGGTGCCCGCGTCACGGACACAGCTGACCGCGCGGTTCGCGCTGGTGGCGGCGCCGGTGAGGCACTGGGCCAGGACGGCGTGGCCGCTGCTGTTGGGGTGCCAGGACTCCTGGCAGGTCTGGAAGTAGGTCACGCAGTTGTTGGCGACGCGCTGAATGGCGATCTTGTCCATTCCGGACAGGCTGGTGATGACGTTGCCCGAGGTGCCCTCGTGGAGGCGGACCGGCGTAGCCAGGGTGTTGGCGGGGCTGCCCGGGTTCTCGCACAGGCGGGCGCCGTCGAAGGCGCGCTGGACGTTGAGGTAGACCAGGTCGCGGCCGGGGTACTCCGCGGACAGGGTGGCGTGGGTGTTGCGGACCAGGGTGCCGAGGCCGGTGGAGAAGACGTGGCCCGCGGCCAGGCTCGCGCGGTGGGCGGGGCAGCCCGCGGCGTAGCGCTCGGCGCCCAGGTCGCGGAACTTGTCGCGGTCGTCGGCCCGGCCGTCCTGGGTGTGGTACTCGGCGGCGTAGTCGAAGGGCAGCGGGTTGGTGTAGTCCTGGAAGACGATGCGGTGCTGGCCGTCGGCGTCGACCTGGGCGAGGGTGTTGAGCAGGGTGCGCAGGGCGGCCGTGGTCTCCGTGCCCGCCGCGGCCAGCTCGGCCTCGGTGGCCAGGTCCGCCGCGGTGCAGGGCGTCTGCGGGACGGGGCCGCCGAGGTAGGCCCAGAACTCCCACCAGCCGGTCCAGGCGTCGGCGATGAAGCGGTTGGCGCAGATCGACGCCGCGTCGCCGAAGGTGAACTGGCTGTTGTTCGAGCCGAGTCCGACCAGGACGATGTCGATGTCGTGCGTCTGGGCGACGGCGCGCAGCTGGTCGAGCTGGGAGGCCACCGTGCGGCCCTTGGCGCGGTTGGCCGAGGCGTTGGCGATGTCGTGCGGCTGACCGCCGGAGCAGGCGAGGTTGAACCGGGCCGAGATGCCGGGCAGCGACGCCCGCAGCAGGGACGCGTTGGCGGAGCGGTGGCAGAAGTACGGGTTGCTGTTCGCCGCCGACCATCCCGGGAAGCCTTGCGGCACGCCGTTGATGTCGGCGACCGGCAGGTAGTCGCCCGCCCCTTCCCCGCTGATGAAGCTGTCGCCGAGGGCGATGGCGGCCGTGGGAAGGGCCGCCGCGGCGGTGGGGGCCGTGACGAGCCCGAGGGTGACGGGCAGGACCACGAGCGCGGCGAGGGAACGCCGGAGCAGGGACATGGTTTCTCCTCGCCAAGACGTGAAGACTTTTATGGATCTCAGCACGGCGACCCACGGCCGTCAAGATCGGCGGACGGCCGCCGCCGAATGGCCCACGCGGGAATTGGCTAGCGCGAAGGGGTGTAGAGCAGGCCGAGGAATTCGACCAGGAGCCGTTCGCGCAGCCGAGGGCTCGCGGCGGCCAGCAACGTGTTCACCGTGGCCATCCGGGTGGGCAGCACCTGCTCGCCCGAGCCCATCCCGGCCGCGGCCAGGAGTCCGGCGAACTCCTCGGGCGAGAGGGCGTCCGGGTCCAGCCCCGCGACGAACGCCACGACCTCGGGGGCGACGTCGACCGGCCCCGCCGCCCGCGCGGCCGCCACCGCGGTGTCCAGGTCGGACAGGAAGTCGGCCTCGTGCCCGGCGTTGGCCGCGGTCACCGTCGCGTGCAGGTTGGCGGGCGAGGACCCGAACGCGAACTGCGGCTGCACGTACCACCCCGCCGCCCGCATCTCGTCGGCCACCACGAACACGTCCACGTCCACCCCGGCGAACGCCACCAGCGTCGACTCCGGATCGCCGAGCACCCGAAGCCCCGGGATCTCCCTGATCCCCGCCACGATCAGCCGCGTGCTCCCCAGCGCCTGCTCGGCCAGCGATTGGTAGCCCCGCGGTCCAATGTGGCGCAGCACCGCCCACGCCGCGGCGAGCGGCCCGCCCGACCGCGTGGACTGGGTCGTGGAATTGAGCATCGTGTACCCCGGCCACGCCGCGCTGGCGAAGTACTGGGGCCGCCGCAGGTCGGCCGAGGCGTGCAGGAGAACCGAGGTCCCCTTGGGGCAGTAGGCGTACTTGTGCAGGTCGACCGACAGCGACGTCACCCCCGGCACCGACAGGTCGAACGGCCCGACCGAGGCGAACGGCAGGACCCAGCCGCCGATGCAGGCGTCCACGTGGCAGCGCACCCCGGCGGCCAGCGCCGCCGCGGCGATCTCCGCGACCGGGTCGACCACCCCGTGCGCGTAGGACGGCGCGCTGGCCACCACCAGCACCGTGCGGTCGGTGATCGCCGCGGCCATGGCGGCCGGGTCGGCCCGGAACGTCGCGGGGTCCACCGGGACGACGACCGCGCGGACGCCGAAGTAGTGCGCCGCCTTGTGGAAGGCCGCGTGCACCGTCTCCGGCAGCACCATCTCCGGGGCGGTGACGTCCGGGCGGCTGTCCCGCGCGGCCTGCACGGCCAGCAGGCAGGACTCCGTTCCCCCCGAGGTGACCGTGCCGACGGCCGCCGGACCGCCGCCCAGCAGCCGCACCGCCGTGGCGACCACGTCGTTCTCCAGCCGCAGCAGGCTGGGGAAGGCCGTCGGGTCCAGCCCGTTGACCGACGACGCCAGCGCGTGCGCCTTGGCGGCCAGCTCGTCCAGGCCGGGCAGGGCGCTGTCGTAGACGTAGGCCAGGGTCCGCCCGCCGTGGGTGGGCAGGTCGCCGTCGCGGAGCGCGGCCAGTTCCGCCAAGACGTCGGTCACGGGGTGTCCTCCCGGGGGAGCAGGGGCAGGGCGACAACGGCCAGCACGGCCGGGACGACAGTGAACCCGATCAACGCGGCCACCACCGCGCCCGGGGGCTGGGCCGCGCCGCCGCTGCTGGCCACGTACCCGCCGAGCATCAGCACCACCCCGTACAGCCCGGGTCCGAGAGCCAGCCCGAGGGTCTCCCCCGCGGTCCACACCCCCGAGAACAGCCCGGCGCGCGCGGTGCCGGTGGCCCGCTCCGCGGCGCTGATCATGTCCGGCAGCAGCGCCAGCGGGAAGACCTGCATCCCGGCGTACCCGATCCCGACCACGGCCATCAGCGCGAACACCGCCGCGGTCGGCAGCACCCGCGCCGCGCCGAGCCCGGCCGCCGCCGCCCCGAACAGCAGCGACGCCACCACCAGCCCGAACCGCTTCCCCCTGGTCCTGCCCACCCGCTGCCACAGCGGCATGACCAGCAGCGCGGGCCCGACGAACCCGGCGAACAGGGCCGCCTGGGTGCCCGGCTCCTCCAGCACGAGCCGGGCGAAGTAGTCGACCCCGGCCAGCATGGTGCCCAGCCCGACGGCCTGGACGACGAACACCGCCAGCAGCGACCGGAACGCCTTGCTCTCCCGCACGGCCCGCACCAGCTGCCGGGGCGTGGCCTCGGCCGTCGGCCTGATCGGCGCGGGCAGCCCCCGGGTGCCCGCCACGGTGACCAGGGTGCCCACGAGGATCAGCGCCCCGACGGCCAGCCCCACCGCCCAGTACTCGCCGACCGCGTCGCGCACCGCGGGCGCCCCGGCCCCGGAGACCAGGATCGCCAGCGCCAGGAACGCCATCCGCCACGTCATCAGCCGGGTGCGCTCGTGGTGGTCGTCGGTGATCTCCGCGGCCATCGCCACGTACGGGACCTGGAAGAACGCGAACGCCGTCGCGCAGCCGAGGAACACCAGCGTCACGTAGACGATGGCCGCGTCCCCGGTGAACGGCCCGGCGAACAGCGCCGCGAACAGCACGGCCAGCGCGACCCCGCCCGCCAGCAGGAACGGCGCCCTGGTGCCCGCCCGGTCGCTGATCCGCCCGGCGACCGGGTTGAACAGCACGTCCCAGGCCTTGGGCGCCAGCACCAGCAGCCCGGCCACCCCGGCGGGCACGGCCAGCGAGTCGGTCAGGTACGGCAGCATGAGCAACCCGGGAACCGTGCCGAAGGCCCCGGTGACGAAGGAGCCGGTGGCGTACGCGGCTCGGGTCTGACGGCGCATAAGTCGCGCATCCTCGCACGTCTGGACGGCGTCCGCCCATACCCGGCGCTGCTGAGGTTTGGTGCGGCGCCGGGTCTGGGCGGCCGCCTAGACTCCGCCTGTGTCCGACACCGAATTCCGCGACCGGGAACTGCCGCACGCCGAACCCGGCAGGCTTGCCGCGGTCCGCCGCTACGAGATCCGCGACGCGCCCGGCGACGGCGCGGTCCAACGGGTCGCGGAGATGGCGGCGGCGCTGTTCGCGGCCCCGATCGGCTCGGTGAGCATCGTCGACGAGGACCGGGTGTGGTTCGCGGGCAGCGCGGGACTCGACGGTGTGTGCGAGGTCGGTGTGGAGCCCGGGTTCTGCGCGTCGGTGATCCTGCGGGACGAGCCCTACGTCGTCACCGACGCCACCACGGACCCCCGGACCGCAGGCCATCCCCTCGTGCGCGGCGAATGGGGTGTGCGCTTCTACGCCGCGGCCCCGATCACCAGCCCCGACGGGCACCGGCTGGGCACGGTCAACGTGATGGACACCGAACCCCGCGAGGCGAGCCCGGACCAGGCGGGCATGCTCACGATCCTGGCCGGGATCGTCGCCGAGCACCTGGAACTGCGCCTGGCGGCCCTGCTGGCCCTGCGCGCCGAGCAGGGGCTGCCCGCCGAGACCGACGGCAAGGCCGCGCACTCGGCGACCCTCGCGGCACAACTGCGCCACGCCGCCCTGCGCCACGCCGAGACCCCCCACCCGACCACCTGCCAGCTCGGCGTGACGCAGCCCTGCTTCGCCGCCGCGGAGCTGAAGGTCGCCGACTCGTGGGGCGACTGCGCCTGGGGCTGCCTGCCCCACGTCGAGGAGGTCATCGTGTGCGTGCCGTCGGTCTTCATCGCCGACCGCGAGCGTGCCGACCTCGCGCACTACCTGACCCGCTGACCCCACTCGGGCCCGGACCCGGGTGACCTGGTCATCCCCGTTCGGTGAGGCCGCGACTGGTGTCGGCCGCTCACCGCGCTGGAAGATCGAAGGGTCTTCGTGGCGAGGAGGGCTCGGTGCTGGTGGCGCGTGGGGACCGGCTGCTCGACCCGGTCGCGGTCGGGCACAAGTTCGCGCGGCTGGAGTCCATGCGCAGGGCCGGGCTGCCGGTGCCGCCGCTGTTCTGCCTCACCGCCGACGCCTTCGACGCCGCCAAGGCGCCCGGTGGCCTGCCCGCGCCGAGCGCCGACATCCGGGCGTGGAGCGAGCGGGCCGCGGCGTCGGTCGGCGCGGTGGGTGGCCCGCTGGCCCGAGAGGTGTTGGCGGCGTTCGACGACCTGGTCGGGCCGGACGGGCTGGTGGCGGTGCGGGCGTGCGTGGTCCCCGCCCCGGGGCAGCCCGGCGAGGACGATGCCGGTGACCCGTTCGCCGGGATGAGCGAGAGCTTCCTGTACGTGCCGCGCGAGGACGTGGTCGAGCGCGTGCGGCAGTGCTGGGCGTCGGCGTACAAGGCCGAGGCGGTGCTGTACCGGCTGCGGCGGGGCGGCGACCCGGCGGCGGCGCGGGTCGCGGTCGGCGTGCAGCGCATGGTGTTGGGGGTGCGCTCGTTCGTGGCGTTCACCCGCGATCCCCGCGACGGCGTCGCGCGGCACGTGATCGCCGCGGCGTACGGCATCGGGGAAGGCGTGGTGCAGGAGAAGGCGGACGTCGACCACTTCTTCGTCGAGGACGGCGCCGTGCGGGCCGAACTGGTGACCAAGCGGCGGATGGTGGGGCCGCCTGCGGGCGGATCACCGGCCGTGCCCGGGGAACTGGCCGACGTTCCGGTGCTCGACGACGCGCTGATCGCCCGCGTCGTGGCCATCGCGGAACGCATCGAGGAGTACTTCGGGGGTCCGCAGGACATCGAGGGGACGGTGACCGAGGACGGTGCGGTGCACATCGTCCAGGCGCGGCCGATGGTGGCGGCCGCCGCCGAGAAGGCCACGGTCCCCTGGAGCAACCACAACGTCACCGAAAGCTACCCGGGTGTCTCCAGCGCGCTGACCTACACGGTGGCGCGCGACTTCTACCGGCTGATCTTCACCGACCTCTACCGCCGCGTCGGGGTCCCCGAGCACCGGCTCCGGGCGAACGCCCACCACCTCGGGCGCATGATCGGGCTGATCGACGGGCGGGTCTACTACCGGTTGGACGCCTGGCTCGCCCTGCACAGCCAGATGCGGGCATTCGAGTTCATCCGGGGCTGGTGGGAGCTGGGCATGGGCCTGGCCGAGACCCCGGCGGGCCCGCCGAGTCGGCCCGGCAGGCGGCTGCGGGCCCTGCGCGCCGCGCCACGGCTCGTAGCGGGCTTCCTCGCGCATCCGGGGCAGGTGCGGGATTTCCTGCGGTGGTGGGACCGCACGGCGGCGGCGGCGCGGGTCGACGAGCGCGGTCCCGACGAGCTGGTGCGGTTCTACCGGGAGTTGTGGGGGCAGGTCGGCACCCGGTGGGGGATCACCCTCACCAACAGCATCCACACCATCCTGGTCACCCGGGCGCTGGACGCCTTGCTGCGGCGGTGGGCGGGCCAGGAGGACCACGCGCTGATGCTCGGGCTGCTCTCCGGCGGGCCCGAGAACCGGTCCCTGGCGTCGCTGCGCTCGGCCATCGCGCTGGCCGAGCTGGTGGGCCGGGACCGCGGACTGCGCGAGCGGGTGCTCAGCGCCGACGCGGATCTGCTGTGGACGGAGGTGGTCGAGGGCCGCCACGGGCCGCGGGTGGCCGCCGCGGCCGCGGAGCACCTGCGCCGCTTCGGTGACCGGGCCGCGGGCGACCTCAAGCTGGAGCAGCCGACCCCACGGCAGCGGCCGGGGCTGGTGGTGGACATGATCCGGCCGTTCGTCCGCCAGGGGCAGACGGTGCGGGCCAGTCGCGCGGGGGAGCGCCGGGCCCGGCGCGAGACCGAGGCGGCGTTGCGCGCCGCCTGTCCTGGCAGGACCAAGCGGGCGGTGCTGGGCGGGCTGGCCGCGGTGCTGCGCCTTCTCGTGAAGGCCAGGGAGGACACCAGGTTCTGCCGCACGGAGCTGTACGGCCTGTCCCGGAGGGTGTTCCTGCGCCTGGGCGCGCACCTGACCGACGCGGGCCACCTCGATCGGCCCGAGGACGTCGTGGACCTGACGGTGGAGGAGGTGCTGGGGGCGTTCGAGGGCACGCTGCCGGGCTCGGACCTGCGCGGCCTGGTGGCCATCAGGCGCGCCGACCGCGACCGCTACACGACGCTGCCCGAGCCGCCCGCCCAGCAGGTGACCACTGTGGACACACCGTTGGCCGAGCCCCGGCCGCTGGCGGTGGCGGCCGGGCCGGACGAGGACGTGCTCAGGGGGCTGGCGTCGTGCGCCGGGGTGGTCCGGGCGCGGGCCAAGGTCGTGCTGCACCCGTCCGTGCCGCCCGAGGAGTGCCGCGACCGCGTCCTCATCGCCCGCGAGACCGACCCGGGCTGGCTGTTCCTGATGACCGTCGCCAAGGGGCTGGTGGTCGAGCGGGGCACGCTGCTCTCGCACACGGCCATCACCGGCAGGCTGCTCGGCGTGCCGACCGTCGTCGCGGTGCGCGAGGCGACCACCCGGATTCCCGACGGGGCGTGGGTCGAGCTGGACGGGGCGGCGGGGACGGTCCGGCTGATCGAGGTCGAAGTCGAGAGGCGGGAGGCGGCATGACCGACATCGGGGTCATGCTGCCCTCGACCAGCGCGGCCAACGCCGGGCGGTACGGGATCGCGGAATCGGCCGTGCGGGCGGAGGAACTGGGGTTCGACTCGGTGTGGACGGTCGACCACCTGGCCTTCCACACCGGCATCGTCGAGCCGGTGGTCGCGCTGTCGGCCGCGGCGGCGGTCACCAGCAGGGTCCGGCTCGCGTTCGGGGTGCTGCTGGCCGCGCTGCGCCACCCCGCGCTGATCGCCAAGCAGATCAGTTCGCTGCAAGCGCTGTCGCACGACCGGGTCGTGCTGGGGATCGGTGTCGGCGGGGAGAACCCGCGGGAGTGGACGGCGGCGGGCGTGCCGGTCGGCGAGCGGGGCGCGCGGACGGACGCGTTCCTCGACGCGCTGCCCCGGCTGGTGAGCGGGCAGCCGGGCAGGCTGCCCAAGCCGTGGGACGTCGAGGTGCCCGCGCTCTGTCCACACGGGAGCGTGCCGCCGGTGTGGGTCGGCGGGCGCGGGGCCGCGGCGATGGCCAGGACCGTGCGCCACGGTGAGGGCTGGCTGGGCCTGTTCGTCCACCCCGACGGCGTCGTCCGCCGCCGGGCGCAGCTGGCCGGGTTGGCGATGCGGCTGGAGCGGCCCATGCCCCGGGCCGGTGTCATGGTCTTCGCCAACGCCGACGACAGCGACCCGGAATCGGCCAGGCGGGAGGCCACGGGGTTCCTGCGGGCCCAGTACGGGCTCGCGCCCGAGCAGGCGGCGCGGCACGTGGTGGCGGGCACCGAGGACGAGGTGGCGGCCGGGCTGCGGGCGTTCGCCGACGCCGGGGCGGACCGCCTCGTGCTGTTCCCGGCCGCCGCCGACTACCCGGCCCAGTACGAGCGGCTGGCGCGCTGCGCCGCCGGGCTAGGCCGTGCTCCACATCCGAAACCCGGCCTAGACGCAGGGGAGGACCGCCGTGCCCATCGGAGTGATCGGCCTCGGCTCGCACGTGCCCTCGCGGGTGATCACCAACCGGCAGATCAGCGCGTGGACGGGCGTGACCGAGGACTGGGTGTGGGAGCGCACCGGCATCCGTGAGCGCCGCTACGCCGAACCGGGCACGGCGACGTCGGACCTGGCCTGGCACGCCGCCCGGCAGGCGCTCGACGCCCACCCGGACGCCCGCGGCAGGCTGGCGCTGCTGATCGTGGCCACCTGCACCCCGGACGTCCCGCAGCCCGCCACCGCGGCGATCCTGCAGCACAAGCTGGGCGTCAGGTCGATCCCCGCCTTCGACGTCAACTCCGTGTGCACCGGGTTCCTGTTCGCCGTGGACGTCGCGATCAGCATGCTGCGGACGTCGTACCGGGGCGGGTACGGGCTGGTCGTGGGCGCCGACATGTTCTCGGTCCTGATGGACCGCGGCGACCGCCGCACGGTGAGCCTGTTCGGCGACGGCGCGGGCGCGGTGCTGCTCGGCGAGGTGCCCGCCGGGTACGGCTTCCAGGCCACCGCGATCGTGACCGACGGCGACGGGCACCGGGTCGTCGGCGTCGACGCGGGCGGCACCAGGACCCCGCTGGACGCGCGCGCCATCGCCGCGGGCGAGCACCACTTCCACATGGACGGCCGGGCGGCCAAGGACTACGTGTTCACCACCATGCCCAAGCTCATCGACGGCGTGCTGGCCGACTCCCGCATCGATCCCTCCGATGTGGACCGCTACATCGTCCACCAGGCCAACGGCCGGATGCTGGCGGCGCTGGCCCGGCAGATGGGCGTGCCCGCCGAGCGGGTGGAGATCACCGCCACCCACTACGGCAACACCGCGGCGGCCTCGATCCCGCTGACCCTGCACGCCTCCCACCGCCGCCGCCCCATCCAGCGCGGCGAGCGGCTGGTGCTCGCGGGCGCGGGCGGCGGGCTCTCCGCGGGCGCGGCCACCCTGGTCTGGCACTGAGACGGCGCGAGGTCTCAGGTCTCAGGTCGGGTCTCAGGGCGAGGGCAGGCGGTCCATGGCCGCGGTGACCGTCGCGGCGTCGGCGTCGGGCAGGAGGAACAGGCAGCGGTCGACACCCGCCTCGGCGTACTGGGGCACGAGTTCGGGGTTCGCGGCGAACAGGGTGACCGGGACCGGGGGACGGCCCGCGTCGGCGGCGCGGCGCTGGAGGTCGGCGACGCGGGTGGTGAAGGCGGGCAGGGTGGGGCGGTCCACGCTCTGGGCCAGCCAGCCGTCGCCCCAGGCCAGGACGCGGGACTCCACGGTCGGGCCCATGCCGCCGACCAGGACCGGCGGGCCCGCGGGCCGCGTCGGCTTGGGCCAGCTCCAGATCGGGTCGAAGTCGACGAACTCGCCGTGGAACTCGGCCTCGTCGTGGGCCCAGATCTGGCGCATGGCGCGCACGCGTTCGCCGAGCAGGCGCATGCGGGTGGTGGGGTCGGTGCCGTGGTTGGCCATCTCCTCGCGGTTCCAGCCCGCGCCGACGCCGAAGTCCAAGCGGCCGCCGGACAGCCGGTCGAGGGAGGCCACGGCTTTGGCCGTGGTGATCGGGTCGCGCTGGACGAGCAGGCACACCCCGCTGCCGACGCGCAGGGTGCTCGTCGCCATCGCGGCGGCGGTCAGGGCGACGAACAGGTCGTGGGAGCGGCGGTACATCTCCGGCAGGTCGCCACCGCGGGGGAACGGGGTCCGCCTGCTGACCGGGATGTGGGTGTGCTCGCAGAAGAACAGCGATTCGAAGCCCCGCTCCTCCGCGGCCTCGGCGACGTCGCCGGGCCCCATTCCGTAGTCGGTGGGGAAGTAGCACAGGCCCAGTTTCACGTCCGGCCCCCCAGAGCGGCGCTCAGCCGCGCGGTGAGCGCGTCGACCGGCTGGTGGGCGTCCACGACCAGCCAGCCGTGCCGCCCGGCCCAGTCGTCGAGCACGGAACCGATGACACCCTGGTGGGCGAGGAAACTCTCCCGGGAGCAGGTGAAGTCCATCCCGCACTCGTACGGCAGCGCCCCGCCCTCCTTGCGCCGCCACGCCTCCTCGGGGGCGACCCGCAGGTAGCACACGAGATCCGCTTCCGGCAGCCCGGAGGCCACCGCGTGCACCCACTCCGGGTCCGCGCCGTAGGCGATCTCGCTGGCGGCGTGCTTCATCCAGTACCCGTCGAGCAGCACCACGCCGTCCTCCGGCTCGCCCGCGCGGTCGGTCAGCGCCAGGGTGCTCGCCCACAGCAGGAACAGCAGCCGGGGCGTGCTCGACATCCGCGCCGCGCACGAGCGGGCCGCCGGGACCGACGGGCCGAGGCACGCCGCGGTGGGGTAGAGCGGGCTGTCGACGATGTCCCACCGGTCGCCGCGCCGCGCGGGCACGCCCGCGGCGGCCAGGCGGTCGGCGAGCAGGGCGGTGACCGTGGACTTGCCCGCCCCGTCGGCGCCGACCACCGCGACGACCGGCCCGCTCACGCCGTCCCGCCCGTCGCCGCGGGCTCGGCGCGGGGGTGGATCGTGAACCGCGGGGCCCAGCGCAGCCGCAGGCCCTCGGGCAGCTCGGCGTCCGGCGGGTGCGGCGTGCCCGGCAGGGGCGGGTTCGTGCCGAGCGCGCCGACGGCCGCCAGCGCCGCCACCTCCGGCCCGGTGTCCCGTTCCGTGAGGTCGAACCACCGCCGGACCAGCGCCTCGGTCACCTCGTAGGCGTGCTCGGGGCCCATCAGCGCCCACCCGTCGGCGAACCGGACCGGCGCGAAGTAGGGGCTGCGCGGCGGGGTCGCGTCGGTCGGGGCGGGCAGGTCCGCCAGGGGACGGTCCCAGCCGTGCAGCGCGCAGGCCGAGACCAGCAGGTTCGCGGCGTACAGGCGGCGTTCGGCGACCCGGCGCACCTCGGCCTCGTCCGGGTGCGGCGTCGAGAACGCGTGGTTGAGCAGCCGCCACACCACCGGCGCCCACGCCGCGGTCGCCGGGGTCCTGGACAGGCGGCGCACCAGGAACTTCGGACCGAAGTAGAGGTCGTCGGCACTGGCCAGCGCCACCTCCCCGGCCGTCTCCAGGGCCAGCGCGGAGGTGCTGGTCGCGGTGAGCAGGTCGCCGCTGGCCAGCGAGCCCGCGACGTCCTCGGCGTAGGCGACGAACATGTTGGTGTTGCGGGCCATGAAGATCTTGCGGACCGTGTCCCGCCGCAGCGTGTCCAGAATGGCCGTCCACTCCGGAGTGATCAGCACGGGCAGGCCGGTGGTCAGGCGCACCAGCGCCAGCAGGCTCTTCTGGTCCAGGTAGATCTGGTCGCGCACCAGGCCGGTGGCCCGGTAGTCGGCGGTCAGCTCGACGAGCCCGCGCACCGAGTCCGCGCGCAAGGCCGAGACGTGGACGGTGACGCCGCCGGACTCGTACACCCGGTCCTGGAAAGGCAGGTCGCCGACGGCGTAGAGGTCGACGTCGGAGGCGGCGTGGCCGAGGCCGACGGCCAGGCTGCCGCCCAGGTACGCCAGCCCGACGGCGTCCGGCCCGCCGAGGTCGCGGTGCACGACCACGTCCACGGCAGCGCGCTGCTCGGCGGAGAAGTACACGTCCGGCACGCTCACCATCATCAGCCCTCCCAGCACACCGGCAGGTTCCACAGCCCGCTGACCTGCATACCCCGCCGCCAGCGCGCTTCGGCGCCGGTCAGCCGCAGCCCCGGCAGCTCCCGCAGCAGCGTGCCGATGCCCACCCGCAGCTCGACCCTGGCCAGCTCGGCGCCGAGGCACCGGTGCCTGCCGTGCCCGAAGGCCACGTGCGGGTTGTCCGCGCGGTCCAGGTCCAGGGTGTCCGGGTCGGCGAACACCGCGGGGTCGCGGTCGGCGGTCTGGGTCACCGGCACGACGACCTCCCCGGCGCGGACCACGCCGCCGGACAGCGCGATGTCGGCGGTGGCCACGTGCGCGACGCCGCCGGTGGTGGTGACCGACGTCCACCGCAGCATCTCCTCGATCGCGGTGTCGAGGCACTCCGGGTGGGCGAGCAGGCGCTCCCAGCGCTCCCGCTCGCGCAGCAGGAGGTACACGAAGGCCGCCAGCTGGTTCGCCGTCGACTCGTAGCCCGCCACGAGCAGGCCGAGGGACATCACGATCGTCTCGTCCCGGCTGAGCGCCCGCGCGGCCTCCGGCACCCGGCCGAGATCGGCGATCAGCCCTTGGGCCGTGCCGTCCCGCCAGGTCTCGTCGACCAGGTCGGCGAAGTAGGCGTGCGTCTTGGCGTGCGCGTCGGCGACCTCGTCCGCGGTGTGCCCCGAACTCGACATCATCACGTTGACCCACGGCCGGAAGCGCCACCGGTCCGCGGCGGGCACGCCGATCAGGTCGGTCATCACCGTCAGGGTCAGCGGCACGGCGTAGTCCTCGACCAGGTCGGCGACCGGCCCCGCGGCCCGCATGTCGTCCACCAGCCGCGCGGCCAGCGCGGTCAGCTCGGGCGCCACGCGGTGCGCGGCCCGCGCGGTGAAGTAGCCCGCGACCGCGCTCCGGCGCCGGGTGTGCACCGGGGCGTCGGTCTGCATCAGCGCCAGCGACTCGGGCTCGCGGGAGAACAGCGACCCGCTGGCGAAGGCCGCGCGGCTGAAGCGCTGGTCCCCCAGCACCGCCCGCACGTCCTGGTGGCGGCAGGCCAGCAGCGCGGTCTCGCCGCCGGGCAGCCGCACCCTCCGCGGCTCGGTCCGCTCGTGCACACCGTCGTACTCGGCGGGCGGCCGCAGTTCGGGTCCCTCGGGGAAGGGGAACGCGGGCAGGGGCACGGCTACCACACCGCCGGGATCAGCCGCGGCTTTCCCGCGCTGTACTGGCTGTAGCCGGGCACCATGTCGAGCATCGCCTCCTCGGCCTTGATCCGCCAGGCGATGGCCGCGACCAGCAGCGCGAACGCCGTCACGCTGAGGACCCCGGCGAAGAACACCACGAACCCCGCGTTCGCCACGACCATGCCGGTGTACGCGGGGTGGCGCACCCAGGCGTACGGGCCCGTCGTCACGACCCCGTGCTCGGCCTGGCGCACGACGAGGTGGGAGTAGAAGCGGCCGAGCACCTGGATCGCCCACAGCCGCAGCGCCATCCCGCCGAGGAACACCACCGCGGGCAGCGCCATCCACCAGGCCCACCCGGTCCACGGGGCCGGGCCGAACACCGCCGCGGTGATCACCGCCAGCCGGGCCAGCCCGTACGGCGCCACCGTCGGGTCCGGCGCGCTGCCGCCGCCGCGGCTGAAGGTGACCCGGGCCTCGGCCAGCATCCACGCCAGGTACGCCAGCGTGAAGCCGCCCGCCATCCACCGCGCCCCGACGACGTGCCACACCAGCCCCGCCGCCAGCACGACGACGGCGAGGGTGAACAGCACCTGCGGCACCTGCTTCGACATCAGCGGCGCGCTCATGCCGCTGACCGGGCCCTGAACCGCTGGTACGCCACCGCGCTCACCGCGACCGCGTGGTACTCGAAGGAGCCCAGCACCGCGCCGGACCCGGTGGCGACGAGGTCGAAGGCCACCGTGATCCGGGTGCCCCTGTGCCCGACCCGCCGCCAGCGCAGGGACAGCGCGTCCTCGGTGGTGGGGGAGCAGGGCAGGTCCGCGCCCAGGCGCATCCAGAACGTCGTGGTGCCCATCGGCTTGTCCGCGGCCCGGTGCAGCAGGACGGTGAAGAACTGCCTGCTCGCCTCGATCAGCCCGCGCACCGAGTAGCGGGCGCCGCCGAACCCGTCGAGGTAGTGGCCCCGGGGCGGGGCCAGCAGCGGCGCGGTGATGCCCTCGGCGGTCTCGACCGGGGCGCCCAGCATGACGTTCTCGACCCGGTGCCGGTGCACCAGCTCCGGCGGGCACAGCTCGGTCCCCCCGGCCGGGGTCGGACCGGTGCGCGGCACGATCCCGTCGACCAGGCGCACCGAGCCGTCGCAGGTGCTCGCCCCGCCTTGTTCGGTCCGCACGAGGTAGCGGTCGTCCGCCTCGCTGACCAGGACCTCGCTGGGGCGCTCCAGGTCGGAGATCCCGCGGAAGGTGAGGTCCACCAGCATCCGCCGGTCCCCGCGCTCGATGGGGTCGCCCGCCAGCGCCGTCACCACGTCCAGCATCCCGCAGATGGTCAGCATCCCGGAGACGTGGTCGAGCGGGTGGTCGAAGAAGAACGGGTGGTCCTCGGGAATCCACAGCGGTGCCGACCAACCCTCGGCTGTCGCCGTCATCGGGCCGACCACGGAGTCGGGTGCCGCGGGGGTGGTCTCTCGTGCGGGCTGGCTCACGATTCCTCCAGTGAATAGAGGTGTGCCGCCCTGCGACTATGCTCGGGGTGCCCGGTCCCGATCATCTTCGTGAGTGCGCTATCGACCCCTTTCTGTCCTGAGTGGATGGTGGGAAAGCCGGGCACGGCAACTGGTCACGGTGTCGCCGTGAATTGATCATGTGTTACTCGCCGCGCATGGACCGGCGGATCTGCTCCAGTCGGTCGCGGCCCGCCTCGTCGCGCTCGGCCATCCGCTTGTCCAGCTCCGCGGCGTCCGGGGTCTCCTTGGCGAGCTCGTCGGCCCCGGCCGCGGTGGCGGCGCGGTTCTCGACGCGGTCGCGCACGTAGTCGAAGCTGGGCACGCCCGTCTCGTCGTAGTCGCCCGTCGGCGCGGTGCCCTGCTCGTCATGTCCTGTCATGTGCTGCCTTCCCTCCGAGTGCCCCGGGTCAGAACCGCCCGCCGCCGTGGCGCCGGGTGCCGCGGGAGCCGCCGAACGAGGACGGCCGGTAGCCGCCGCGCCCGGGTCCGCCGCCGCCCAGGATGCTGCCGATCAGGATGCCGCCGAGCACCGCGCCCGTGTCGCCGCCCGCGCGGGGCGCCCGCGCGCTCTCCCACCGCCGCACGTCCGACTCCGCCGCCGCGGCGGCCTGCTGCCCCAGGGTGACGGCGTGCTGGGCGTGCTCCAGGGCGGCGGCCGGGTCGGTCGTGCTCAGCGCCCCCGCCGCGTCGAGGTGCCGCCTGGCCTCGGCGAGCCGGGTGCGGGCCTGCGCGCCGACCGCGCCGCGGCGGGTGCCGACGAAGTCCTCCGCCGCCGAGATCTGCGCGCTGGCCGCGCCCAGCGCCTGCTCCAGCAGCGCCGCCCGCTGCCTGCGCTCGGTCGCCGCGGCGACCGCGTTGTCCAGGTCGGTGTCGGCGGCGGTGACCTCCGCGTAGGCGCCCAGGGGGTTGTCGCTTCCCGGTGCCTTCTCCAGCGCGGAACGGGCCGCGGCGACGGCGCTGGTGAGGTCGGGACCGCCCGCCCCGGTCAGCCGCTCGGCCGCGGCGAGGTCCGCGCGCAGGCCGTCGAGCGCGGCGGGCAGCCCGGCGACGGCGCCGCGGATGTTGGTCTCGGCGTTGTCCACGGCGTCGAGCAGCGTGCTCGCCTGCCCGACGGCGCCCTCGGCGCCGCGGATCGCCGCGACGGCGGCGCCCTGCTCGCCGACCGGCCGGGCCACGGCCGCGCGGCCATCGGCGATGGCCCGTTCGGCGAAGGTCAGCCGCTCCTGGGCCATGGCGAGGTTGTCGCGCACCGGGGCGAGGGCGGGGGCGGGGAACTCGCCGGTCAGCCGCGTCCAGGTGGCCGTGGACTCGGGCAGCCGGACGCTGATGCCGACCACCTTCTGGGTCAGCGCGTCGAGCCTGCCCGGGGCGTCGAGCAGCAGGTCGCGCAGCTCGTCGAACTCCGCGACCCGGGCGTCGAGCTCCCGGTCGGCGCGGCCGAGGCGGCTGATCAGCTCGACCAGCAGGTCCCCGCGCTGCGCCCGCGTCTCGGGGACGTCGTCGTCGAGGCGCTGGCGCAGGGCGAACGCGGCGGCCATGGCGTCCTTGGCCCCGGTGAACGCCGAGGTGAACGGCTGGGTCCTGGTCTCGCCGAACTCCCCGCGGGCCAGCTCCAGCTCCTCGGCGCTGGCGCGCAGCGCGTTGTCCATCTCGACCAGCAGCTCCCGGGACCGCTCGTCGAGCACCTCGACCGGCAGCGCGGCGAGCGCGGCGGTGTCCTCCGGGTCGATGCCGCGGGCCTTCGCCAGCCCGGTGGTCAACCGCCGGCCGCGCTTGCGGCGGGAGTAGAGCCACACCCCGGCCCCGCCGACGGCGACAGCCGCGCCGACGGCGAGCAGCGCGCCCATGCCCTGCGGCGCGGCCGCCCCGGCCAGGCCGTCCGCGGCCTCGACCGAGGCCAGCGCCCAGTCGCCCTCGCGCAGCGCGGGCTCGATCCGCTCGACCCGCACCTCGGTGAACTCCGCGTCGCTGACCTGCGCGGGCAGGCCGGGGGAGTACAGCCGGTACTCCCGGTCCTCGGTGGCCACGGCCAGCAGCACGTCCTGGTCGCCGAGTCCGCTGAGCGCGGCCGTCCGCTCGACCCAGCTGTCGGCGTCACGCCCGTCGAACCCGGCGACGTAGACCACCCACAGCCGCATCCGGTGCTCGTCGTAGAGGGAGTCCAGCGCGTCCCGCACGCGCGCCTGCCCACCCGGGTCGAGCGCGGCGACGCGGTCGGTGACCTGCCCGGCCAGCCGCTCCGGCGGCTCGGCCCCCGCGGGCGCGGCCTGCAGGACGAGCCAGGCCACCCCCGCGATGCCCAGCGACCAGCGACGCCACCTGAAGTGCGGACCGGACATCATGCGGGCAATCTAACCGAGCCCGACGGTCACGACCGGTCGCACGAGTATCACCCGTTCGTGGTGTCGAATGCCGGTGATCCCGTTCGCCGTGGTTGTGAGGGGCGCCAGTGCCCCGGAGCGAAGGAGATGACATGCGCAAGCTGACGGTGACCGCGTTCGTGTCCCTTGACGGTGTCGTGCAGGCGCCCGGCGCCCGTGACGAGGACACCGAGGGCGGGTTCGACCACGGTGGATGGGCCGTGCCGCACTTCGACGACCAGGTGCTCGAGATGATGGGGAAACTGGCAGGCCGGGCGGACGCGCTGCTGCTCGGCCGCAAGACCTACGACCTCTTCGCCGCGAGCTGGCCGCAGGCCGAATCCGACGACCCGGTCGGCGTGGTGCTGAACCGCGTGCCCAAGCACGTCGTCTCGCGGACCCTGGACACCCTGTCGTGGCAGAACTCGTCCCTGGTCACCGGCGACGTCGCCGAGGCCGTCGGCGCGCTGAAGCGGGGCGAGGGCGGCGAGATCCAGGTCCACGGCAGCGGCGGCCTGATCCAGACGCTGATCGCGCACGACCTCGTCGACGAGTTCCACCTGCTGGTGTTCCCGGTGGTCGTCGGCTCCGGCAAGCGGCTGTTCGGGTCGGGCGCGATTCCGGCGGGCCTGAAGCTGGTCGAGACGACGACGTCGAGCACCGGTGTCCTGATCTGCTCCTACGTCCGCGCCGGTGAGCTGGAGTACGGCGACATGGCTCCGTGACGCCAGGCGGGACGGCAGTCCCGGGCAGGTGAGGACCGCACGCGACGCCGGGCACCGGACCGTCCACTTCGACAGCTCGGCGCCCGGCGGCGGCGCGGGAGTTCGCCGCTGCCGGGCATTTCCGGCGACGTGGTCCGCGCACCGGGAAGTGTGAGCGCATTGGTCTGTACCTTTGCCTGGTCGGCGGGCAGGATCGGGAGGATGCGCGAGACCACCGTATTGCCGGGCACGCCATGCCGCGCACCGCGGGACGGCGTGCTGCCGATGCACCGCCTCGAGGTGCCGATGCCCAACGCGCTGCCCTTCGCCATGGGCACCTTCGACACCATCGGACCGATGTCGCGGGCGTCCTTCCCGCACCGGCACACCTTCTACGAGATCGTCCACGTCACCGGCGGCACGGGCGCCCACGTCGTGGACCTCGCCCGGTGGGCGCTGCGCCCGCCGCACCTGTGCGTGATCTCCCCGGGGCAGGTGCACCACTGGGAGGGCGCCGAGGGGCTGCAGGGGCACGTCGTGCTGTTCACCGACGACTTCCTGCTCGACCACCCCGCCGACCGGGCACTGCTGCGGCGGCTGAGCGAGCGCCCGTGGCTGGACCTCGACGGCCCCACCCACGCCAGGACCGCCCGGCTGATCGCCGAGCTGGACGAGGAGTACCGCGGCGGGCGCGACGGGGTCGAGTCGGTCCTGCGCGCCCTGCTCCACGTGCTCGTCGTGCGGGCCGCCCGGGTGCCGGAGGCCGCGCAGGCCGCGCCGCCGACGCGGGCCGGGGCGGTGGCCGAGGAGTTCGTCCGCCTCAACGGGCGCGCCGACCTGGGCCTGTGGTCGGTGGGGGCGTGCGCCGAGCGCATCGGGGTGACGACCGGGTACCTCACCGAGGCGGTCAAGGCGGCCACCGGGCGGACGCCGTCGCAGCTGGTCCGGGAGGCGCGGGCGCACGAGGCCAAGCGGCTCCTGGTCCGCACCGACCTGACGGTCCGCCAGGTCGCCGGGCGGCTGGGGTTCGCCGACCCGGCCTACTTCTGCCGGTTCTTCCGCAGGGAGACGGGGGTGACGCCGGGCGGGTTCCGCCGCGACGGCGACGCCTCGGTGGCAACCACTGGCAACAGCGCCCACGGGATACACCACGTTGACCGGATCGAGTCCATCGCCGCCGCCCCGGCGCGTCCGTAATTTCATGACCACACCCCCGCACAAGGAGTTGAGTCATGGACGCACCGCACGACGGCGACCCGACCCCCACCCTCAGCCGCAAGACGGTGCTGCGCGCCGCGCTCGCCGCGGGTGTCGCGGTCCCCGCCGCGTTCGTCGCCGCGCCCGCGCTGGCCAGGACCCGCACCGGCCCCGGCGCCGCCCCCGCCCTCACCCCCGAGTGCGACGACGGCGACGACCCCACGCCGCCGCAGATGGAGGGCCCCTACTTCAAGCCCAACTCCCCGCGCCGCACCTCGCTGGTGGACGCCGGGACGCCGGGCACGAGGCTGACCGTCACCGGCTACGTCTTCGGCCTGGCCTGCCTGCCGATCGGCAACGTCCTGCTCGACTTCTGGCAGGCCGACAACAACGGCGCCTACGACAACACCGGCTTCCGCTTCCGCGGCCACCAGTTCACCGACGCGCGGGGCGCCTTCACCCTGACCACCATCGTCCCCGGCCTCTACCCCGGCCGCACCCGGCACATCCACGTCAAGGCGCAGGCGCCGGGCAGGCCCGTGCTCACCACCCAGCTGTACTTCCCCAACGAGCCGCGCAACAACACCGACTCGCTCTACGACCCGCGCCTGCTGATGACCGTGCGCAGCGTCGGCGGCGGGCGGGAGGCCGCCTTCGACTTCGTCCTCAACGTGCCGCAGAACCCGGGCACGACGACCACCAGGCCGACGACCTCCAACCCGACGACGACCACCCAGCCCGGTGGCGGGACCTGGCGGGCGGGCACGGCGTACGCGGCGGGCGCCCAGGTGACCTACGGCGGCCGCGGCTACGCCTGCCTGCAGGCCCACGTGGCGCAGCCGGGCTGGGAGCCGCCGAACGTGCCCGCCCTGTGGCGCGCGGCGTGAGCCGCTGACCCCGGTGTCGACGTCCTGCTCACCCAGCTCCGCCACAAGCCGCGGACCCCGTCCATGATCCACACCGTGCGGGGTGTCGGCTACCGGGTGATGCCCGGGTAGGGTGCAACGGTTCCGCATCGCTTCGGGGGCGCGCGTGCGCTAGCGTGGGGGCTGATGACCGGTCGAGCGACGGGGTGACTGTGGCGGAGCTTCCAGCAGGGATGCGCGTGGACGTGGAGTCCGTGGACACCCACGTGACCGTCCGCGTCCGCGGCGAGGTGGACATGGGCACGACGGAGGAGCTGTGCGCCGCGCTCATCGACGCCGACGCGCGGTGCGGTGACCGGGCACTGGTCGTCGACCTGAGCGGGGTGTCCTTTATCGGTTCCGCGGGGTTGGCGGCCCTGCTCGACGCCCGGACCAGGCGGCCCGACCTGACGCTGCTGATCGGCTCGGACCTCGTGCGGCGGGTGTTCGCCCTGGCGGGCCTGACCGGCTTCTTCCACGTCGAGTCCACGGAGATCGCCGTCGAGGACGCCCATTCCAAGCAGCGCTGACAGGGAGGTCGACGTGGTCGCGCGTTCCCAGCTCCGCCCGGTGGCGGGTTTGGCGGTGTTCGGCGCCGCGGTCGCGGTGACCGCGGTCGTCGGGTCGCTGGCGGCGGTGTCGGCCTCGGCCGACTACCAGGCCCTGCGGCTGCCCGCGTGGGCGCCGCCGCCCTGGCTGTTCGGTCCGGTGTGGACGATCCTGTACGCCATGATCGCGGTGTCGGGCTGGCTGGTCTGGCGCCAGTACGGCGTGCACGGTGCGCGCCGGGAGCTGGTGCTGTTCGGGGCGCAGCTGGTGGTGAACGCGGCGTGGACGCCGCTGTTCTTCGCGGCGCGCCGGTTCGACCTCGCGCTGGTCGACATCTCGGTCCTGCTGGTGATGATCGCGGTGCTGATCGTCCTGTTCCTCCGCAAGCACCGCGTCGCCGGGCTGCTGCTGGTGCCGTACCTGGTGTGGGTGGGATTCGCCACAGCCCTGACCATCGGCATCCTCGTGCTCAACCCCTGACCGCCCAGCCCCTGACCGCCCAGTCCCTGACCGCCCAGTCCCTTACTGGTCAGGCCCTGACCGCCGCCCGGGTTTTCGCCGCCCGCCCGCGGGCTGGGCGGAGTTGACGGCCACCGCGCGGTACAACTCGCTCTCGTGCGCCAGCCGGGCATACCCGTGGTCATGGCTGGGGAAACCCGGTGCCAGCCCACCAGGCGGGTACTGTTTCGCCGGTGGAGATCCTGAGGTACACCGCCTTCAGTGACGTCGCCGCCCTGCTGAGCGCGCTGCGGTGGTCCCCGGCGGACCTCGACCCCGCGCTGCCGGTGCGCGCCGCGTACGCCGGGGCGTGGCACCCGGTCGTCGCCGCGGCCACCCGCGCCCGCCTCGCCGACCTGGACTACGACATGGCGGCCCTGTCCGCCCTGATGTCCACCATGAACTGGACGACCATCGATCTGGTGTGGCGCGAGTCGCCGACGGTGTACCACTGCCGCAACCCGTTCCCGCCCGGTGGCGTGGTGGAGGACCCGGCCACCGGCGCCGCGGCCGCCGCGTTCGGCGGCTACCTGCGGGAACTGGCCCTGGTGCCGACCCCGGCGACCCTCACCGTCCACCAGGGCGCGGACCTGGGCAGGCCGGGGGTGATCACGGTGTCGGTCCCCGCCGAGCCGGGCACCGGCATCGCCGTCTCCGGCACCGCGGTCGAGATGCCCGCCGGCTGACTCCCCGCTGGCAGACGTCCCGTTTGACCTCAGGTCACGGGGACGATCCTGGCCTCGACCAGGGCGCCGTCGGTGATCCGCCAGAGGCCGATGGTGCCGTGCGGCTGGCGCCTGCGGTCGGTGGGGGAGCCGGGGTTGAAGATCCGGACGCCGCCCGTGTCGACGTCCATCGGGATGTGCGAGTGCCCGAACACCACGACGTCGGCGTCGGGGAAGCGCCTGCGCATGCGCGCGGCCCGGCCCGCTGCCTGGCCGCTGTCGTGGATCATGCCCACCCGCAGGCCGTCCAGGGTGAGGTCCAGGGTCTCCGGGGCGCCCCAGGCGGCGACGTCGGGGCCGTCGTTGTTGCCGAGCACGACGTGGACCGGGGCGTAGGCGGCCAGCTCGTCGAGCACGGCGGCGGCGCAGACATCGCCCGCGTGCAGGATCAGGTCGGCGTCGGCGAGGTGCCCGGCCACCGCGGGCGGGCAGCCACGCCACCGGCGAGGACCGTGGGTGTCGGACAGGACGGCGACGCGCATCGCTCCATCATCGCTGGTTTCGACCGACGGCGACGGGGAAACCGGGAGCGCCGGGAGAAAAGGGTGCTCCCGCGTTCACGTCCGGGAGCGGCTGCGCGCGGGAAAGGCGACCCACGGCTGAGCCAATGGGGTGTCGGGGTGTTTGAACCAGGCGCTTCAGGGGACTCGTGGGGGACGCGCCCACCAAGACCGAAGGACCGACCGGAGAGGTACCGATGTCGTTCAACCCTCTGGAACACCGAGGAATCCCGCTGGACCGCCAGCTGCGGAACTGGCGCGAACTCAACGTGGACCCCATCGACCCCGACCACGCTGACCCCTACACCCGGTGCCGGATCATCACGATGAACGGCATCGAGGTCGAGGCGCTGATGTTCAGCCACCACTTCGCGCGCCAGTGCCCGGACATGGAGGTGAAGCGGCAGCTCGCCGAGATCCGCTACCTGGAGCAGCAACAGCAGAAGGTCGTCAACTGGCTGCTGCCGGGCACGGCGTCGCCGCTGGAGACCACGATCGCCTACGAGCAGGTCGCGGTGGACCTGACCGCCTGGGTCGCGCGCATGGAGCCCGACCCGTACCTGAAGCAGGCGTACCAGTTCGGCGTGCTGGAGGACTTCGACCACCTCTACCGCTACGCCAACCTCTACGAGATGGTGCAGCACCGCAAGGCGGAGAAGATCGTCGACGGGCTGACCGAGGTGATCCCGGGCAGGCCGACCAAGTACCACCACCGCCACGCGGTCGACAACGTGCGCATCCCGTACGACCGCGCCAACACCGCGCCGATCTCCAAGCTGCACGCGCTCACGGTGATGTCCGCCGAGCAGCAGACCATGAACTTCTACATGAACGTCGGCCCGCAGTACATGGAGCCGATCGCCCGCCAGCTCTACCAGGAGATCGGGCTGATCGAGGAGGCGCACGTCACCCACTACGAGTCCCTTGTGGACCCGGGCGAGACGTGGTGGGAGCGCTTGGTGCTGCACGAGTACAACGAGTGCTACCTCTACTACTCGTTCATGCAGACCGAGTCCGACCGCCGGGTGAAGGCGATCTGGGAGCTGCACCTGAACATGGAGCTGGAGCACCTGCACGCCGCGTGCGAGCTGATGCGGGCCAACGACGGCCGCGAGCCCGAGGAGGTGCTCGGCCCGGAGCTGCCGGAGCCGCTGACCTTCGAGCCGAACAAGGAGTACGTGCGGGAGCTGCTCGACACCCAGATCGACCTGACCACCCTGGGCGAGGGCTACGTCCGCGAGGCGCACGAGCGCTTCGAGAAGATGCAGGAGGCGCTCCACGGCGGCGAGGACCCGCCCAGCGAGCAGATCATCGACCTGCACCGGGAGCAGTTCGGCACCGACTACCGCCTCGCCACCGAGGGTGAGCACCCGGTTGCCGAACTCCGCCAGCAGAGCGTCCGTTGAGGAGCAGGCGATGACCGACATGAAGACGGCCGACGTCGTCGAGCTGCTGATCGGCCAGCACATGCAGATCCGCGACCTGTTCGACGCCGTCGCGACGGCGTCCGGGAAGGCCCGCGAGGAGAGGTTCGCCGAACTGGTGCGGATGCTCGCCGTGCACGAGACCGCCGAGGAATTGGTCGTGCACCCGGAGGCGCGGCGGGCGCTGGAAGGCGGCGACGGCGTCGTCGAGGACCGGTTGGTGGAGGAGCGCCAGGCCAAGGAGATCCTGCAGCGCCTGGACTCCATGGGCACCGGCTCCCCGGAGTTCCCCGGCCTGCTCGAGGAACTGCGCGTCGCGGTGCTGGACCACGCCTCCTACGAGGAGCGCTACGAGTTCCGCTACCTGCGCCGGGCCCTCGACCCCGAGCGGCTGGCGCGGATGGCCGACGCCGTCCGGCTGGCCGAGAGCATGGCGCCCACCCATCCGCACCCGGGCACGGAGTCGGCGAAGGCCAACCTCGCCGCGGGCCCGATCCTCGGCCTGTACGACCGGACGAAGGACGCCGTGCGCGAGATGCTGTCCCGGCGGGACTGACCCAAGGCGGTGGCGGTGCGCGGGCGCCGCCACCACCTTCGGGTCGTCTACCGGGCGGGCGCCTTGACGTCGGCGGACATGATCACCAGCGCCGCGGTGAGCAGGACGAGGTTCTTGACGACGAACTCACCGGTCATGGTCAGCAGCAGCGGGTTCCCGGTCTGGAAGGCGACCGCGGGCTGCATCACCAGGGTCAGGAAAGTGCCGCACAGGTGCGCGGCGACCAGTAGCGCCACCCAGGTGAGCTGCCGCCCGATGACCAGCGCGGCCCCGAGGACCACCTCGATCAGCCCCAGCCCCAGCACAAACGTGTCCCGCTCCAGCCACGGCACCGTCCCGGCCACCAGGTCCGCCACCGGCGTCATCCCGGTGATCTTCAGCGCGCCGAACCACAGGAAGACCACCCCGAGCGAGACGCGCAACAGGGGCACGCTGCGGGCGCGGAGCAGGAGCAGGACGCTCGCCATCCAAATCACATCCTTCAGGGCGGTCGCACGTGCGGTGCGGGTCCGCCCACGGTCTGGGATAAGTTGGGAGCGCTCCCAGAAGCGTAATGGCGCGGATACCCGGTGTAAAGGCGCTGTTCACGGAGCGAGATTCGGCGAGGCTATGCAGCGCGCGGCCTGGTGGGCGCCCGCGGACAGCGCCGACGCGACGTCGGCGCCGCCGAGGTGGGCCATCAGGAAACCCGCGAAGAACGCGTCGCCCGCGCCGTTGGTGTCCACGATGCGGGAGACCGGGACGGCGGGGACGTGGTGAACGCCGTCGGCCGTGGCGGCCATCGCGCCGTCGGCCCCCAGGGTGGCCACGGCGGTCTCGGCACCCGCCACCACCCGCCCGGTCAGGAAGGCCCGGAGGGCGGCGCGGTCCCGGATGCCGTCGTCGTTGAGGAAGACGTGGGTGGCGGCGGCGAGGAAGTCGTGGCGGTAGGGGTTGGCGCCGTCGTAGTCGTGCAGGTCGCACCAGACGGGGACGGTGGCGGCGCCCAGGAGGGGGCGGACGTGGTCGGCGAGGTCGAGCACGGCGGCGTCGGCGGCCCGCAGGGCGGGGAGGGGTCGTGCCGAGCCGCGCCCCGCTGCGCCATGCGCCGCCATACCGCCCGCCCGCGGCTTGGTCGAAGGCCGCTGCCCCGGGCTGGTCTCGCTGGTCATGTCGACGCGCGCGGTCTACCGGTGATCGAGGGAGGTGAATGGCGCAAAGCCGTGACGGCGGCGCTGGTGGGGGCGCAGAATGGCGGCGTGAACCGCACCATTCGGATGGCTGTCGCCGCCGTGCTGCTGACCAGCGGGCTCGTCGGCTGCCAGGGCGCCGACCCCGTGCCGCCCGCGTCCTTGTCCGCCGACGAGACGGCCACGCTGGCGAGCCTGCGCAAGGTCGACGACCACCCGCTGTGGACCATGACCTACCACGGCGACTACGACCCGCTCAGGGGAGTCGGCCCCACCCTGACCCCCACCACCTTCGGCTGCTCGCTGTTCGCCGCGCGCGGCAACCCCGCCGACCCGGTGTTCGGCCGCAACTTCGACTTCGACCACCAGCCCGCGCTGCTGCTGTTCACCAGCGCGCCGGGCAAGCACGCCTCGGTGTCCATGGTGGACGTCTCCTACCTCGACGTGCGCTCCGGGGCGGACTTCGAGACCGAGGCGGGCAAGCGCAAGCTGCTCAACGCCCCGTTGCTGCCCTTCGACGGGATGAACGACAAGGGCCTGGTGGTCGGCATGGCGACCGTGCCGGAGGCCGTGCCCACGGCCGCGCCCGGCAGGCCGGTGGTGGGCAGCGTCCGCGTCATGCGGATGCTCCTGGACCGCGCCGCCACCGTCGACGAGGCCATCGCGGTGTTCAACGAGTACACAGTGGACTTCACCGACAGCCCGCCCCTGCACTACATGGTCGCCGACCCCACCGGCTCGGCGATCCTGGAGTTCGTCGACGGGAAGCTGGAGGTCACCCGGGAAACGGGCCCCTGGCAGGCAATGGTCAACTACCGCTGGTTCGGCTCCACCGAGCAGTCCCGCCAAGCCGACCCCCGCTACCGCACCGCCTCCGACACCCTCACCGCCGCGAAAGGCGCCCTGGACCCCAGCGCCGCGATGTCCCTGCTGGCCGACGTCCGCCAAGGCCACACCCAGTGGTCCGTCGTCTACGGCCAGCGCACCGGAAAAGTCACCCTCACCACCGGCAAGCGCTACGACACCGTCCACGAGTTCGCCCTGCCGATGACCCCGTAGTCCCGGCGCTCAGAGGAAGAAGTCCATGGCTGAGGCGGCTGGCCGGGTGCCCGCGAGCTTGTAGTAGAGGGCGTAGCACTGACCGTCAGTGAGGGTGCACAAGTAATCGAGAATGCAGCGGTTGGCGTCGCCCCGGTTGAGGAATCCGCGGTCGCCACGGGCTTTGCGAAGGTTGTGGTAGGCCTTCTTGCAGTCCGACCGGCCGTTTCCGCCCTCGGAGATGATGATTTCCTCGCGAAGTCTGCGCGGCAGCCTCTTGAAGTCGCTCTTGGAGTCCTTCCACTCCAGCATGTACTGGACCAGCTCTCGGAGGATTCGCTGCTGACCGCGTTGCAGGACCGCGATGTCCGGCCGTTTGATCACGAAGTTCTTCGTGATCTCCTTGAGCAGTTGGACTTCATGCCACGCTGGTGCATTGAGGGCTACGTATGGGCCATGTGCCCAAAAAAGGGCATCGCTGATATCAACGCTGTTGATGTACTTGCCGATGAGCATCGACCCGGCCGCCCGCGCCCGCCCGACTGTCACCAGACCGCCGTCGTACTTCGTGGCGAACGATGACTCCAATTCCCGGCGGACGACCTGTTCCGCTCGCTTGAACAGATCCTTGCGGTAGTAATCCGGGTAATCGATCTTGAGGCGGGCGCGCAGCTTGTGCAGCAGGCCGTCCTGCTCGTCTTTCTGAAGTTCGTCGAGCACGGCCCGGACATCCAGGATTCCGGCGAGGTAGAAATCCTCCAGGTCGTGGATCGCGTAGGTGATGTCGTCGGCGACGTCCATGATCGAGGCTTCCAATGACTGTGTCTCGTCATGGAAGGAGTCAATGCGGTGCAGGAAGGCGCGTGCTTTCGCGAAAGCGGGCTTGTCGGGTCGGTACACGCTGAACTTGCGCCATCGCCTGCGGTACTCGGTGTCCGTCTTCAACCGCGTGTCGTGGTCGTCCTTCAACGTCGACTGCCTGGCCCACGGGTACTTGGCGATCGCCATGAGTGTGGCAAAGGTGAGGTTGAGTCCGTCGTACTTCTCGTGACGGGTCTCGCCCAACAGCACTGCGCGGAAAGTCTGCGCGTTCCCCTCGAATCCGTCAGGCAGCTTCAAGCTGGTGCGTGCCGCCTTGTCCAGCGTGATCTCGCCGATGTGGCCGAACGGCGGATGGCCGAGGTCGTGGGCCAGCGCCGCGGCCTCGACCACATCCACGTCGATGCCCCCGAGGTGCCGGATGAGCTTGTGCGCTTTCTGCTGGTGCAGCAGGCGTTCGCCAATGCTCCGAGCGACTTGCGCGACCTTTTCCGAGTGCGTCAGCCGGTTGTGCATCAACGCCATGTCCTCGAACGGTGTGACGACTTGGGTGACGCCACCGAGCCGCCGCCATGCGACCGAGTACAGGATTCGGTCACGGTCGCGGCGGGCGTCCGACCGGGTATCGGCGGAGTCGCGGGGGCGCGGCGGCTTGATGAGACGGGAATCGCGCAGCTTCTTGGCGCGCACCACTCGTGCGATTTGGTGCTCTGATCGGGTATTCGCCATCGCCGTTCCACCGTTTCCGACAAACCGCCACCCCCGCGAGGGGTTGTCTGTCCGCCTTGTGTTGAAGGCGTCGCGGGAATCTGGAGCGGTGTTTCGGCGCGCACGGCGCTTCACTCGTTCGGCCCAGCGCTCAAAAGGGCCTCGCCCCGGTCGGTGAACGGCGCGTACACCGACCGGGGCGAGGGGTTTCGGGGGTGGGGTCAGGTGCAGGTGGCGCCGTTGAGGGTGAAGCCGTTGAAGGTGCCCGTCGTCGAGCCGGTGGCCTGGTAGCCGATGGCCACGCTCTGGCCGGGGGCCAGGGTCGAGCCCCAGCTGGGGGCCACCGCGGTGATGCGGCTGCCGGACTGGCTCAGGGTGGCGTTCCAGCCGCTGGTCATCGTCACGCCGCTGGGGACGTTCCAGGTGGCTCGCCAGTTCGCGGCGGGGGAGGAAGAGGTGTTGGTGATGGTGGTCTCCGCGGTGAAGCCGCCGCTCCAGGAGTTGGTGATGCGGTGGGTGGCGCGGCAGGCGCCGGGGCCGCCTGGGTTGGTGGTCGTGGTGGTGGGCGGCGTGGTGGGGCCGCCCGCGGAGACGCTGAAGGAGTTGACAGCCAGGCCGGGGCCGCCGCGCCAGGGCTCGAAGCCGAACTGGACGCTGGTGAGGTACCAGGAGCTCTGGATGTGGCCGCGGCGCATGGCGTCGTTGGTGAAATCGTTGACGCTGATGTTCAGCGACGTCGTGGTCTGCTGGCGGACGTAGGAGATCACGTTCCAGCCGATGTTGCCGAACCACACGTCCCAGGTGGCGCCCGCCAGGTTCGCGGTGCCCACGCGGCTGCCGATGGGCTGCGGCGGGCCCTGGTGCGAGCCCCAGATCATCAGCTCGGCGCCGGTGTTCTGGCCCGACTGGTTGGGGTTCGGGTCGAACCACAGGTCGTAGGCGGCGTTCCAGTAGCCGTCGGCGGTGCGGTAGCTGACGCTGCTGGTGATGGCGCCCATCCGGCTCACCTGCACCGGCAGGCCGCTGTTGGAGCTGCAGTTGCCGTAGTGGCAGCCCGCGTAGATCGACGGGTACCCGGCGGGCGCGCCGTTGGTCGGCACGTCGTGGTTGCCGCTGGTGATCGTGAATCCGGTGTCGCTGACGCTGATGCACTGGCCCGCGTTGTCGCCCCACTCGTTGTTCTGGACGACGTAGCGGCCACCCTGGATCTTGGTGGAGCCGTACTTCTCGCAGATCGTGGTCGCGGCGGAGGCCTGCGGCGGGCTGACGGCCACCACCAGGCCGACCACCACTCCTGCGAGGCCGAGCGCGAGCGCGGCAAGCCGGGATCTCCGTGAGTTCATGGTCGCGCAACTCCCTTGTCGAACGGCCGGAACGGGTGGGTTGAGAGCGCTCCCAACCCACCCTAGCCGTTCGACCCGCGATGGTGAAGGGCTACTGCGAGAGGCGGAACCACCGGCAGCCGTACGGCTCCAGCTCCAGGCTCACCGAGCCGTCGGACACCGGGACCGTGCCGTCCACCAGCACGTCGCTGAGTTCCCCGTCGGGCAGGTCGAGGCTCGCCTTGACAGCGGAATCCGACAGGTTGTGCAGGACGACAATGGTGCCGTCACCGAACGCGCAGGAGTGCGCGAGGACCGCGGGGTCGCCCGCGTCGAGCACCTCGACCTCGCCCCACGCCAGCTCGGGGCACTCGCGGTAGCACTCCACCAGCAGCTTGATCCACGTCAGCAGCGAGTCGGGGTCGCGGCGCTGGGCGGCGACGTTGACGTGCTCGGGGCCGTACTCCCCGGTCACCATCGGGGCCGGGAACCTCGACGGGTCGGCGGAGGAGTAGCCCGCGCCGGGCCCGCTCTCCCACTGCATCGGCGTGCGCACGGCGGCGCGTCCCTCGATGGCGAGGTTCTCGCCCATGCCGATCTCCTCGCCGTAGAACAGCACCGGCGTGCCGGGCAGGGAGAACAGCAGGCTGTAGACCATCCGGATGTGGCGCTGGTCGCCGCCGAGCATGGGCGGCAGGCGCCTGCGCAGGCCGCGGTCGTAGAGCTGCATGTCCTTCTCCGGGCCGAACGCGGCGAAGACCTCGGCGCGCTCGTCGTCGGACAGCTTGTCCAGCGTCAGCTCGTCGTGGTTGCGCACGAAGGTCGCCCAGTGCGCGTCACGCGGGGGCACCGGCCGCTCCCGCAGCGCGTTGGCCAGCGGCTCGGCCTGCGCGCGGGCCAGCGACAGGTACATCTGCTGCATCCCGACGAAGTCGAAGCACATGGTCAGCTCGTCGCCCACGCCGTCGGCGTCGCCGAAGAACGGCATCGTGTCGGCGTAGGGCAGGTTCACCTCCCCGAGCAGCACCGCCTCGCCGTTGCGGCGGGTCAGGAACGCGCGCAGGTCGTTGAGGTACTCGTGCGGGTCGGGCAGCGCGGAGGCGTCGGACTGGCCGTCGGTCTCCAGGAAGAACGGCACCGCGTCGACGCGGAAGCCGGACAGGCCCAGCTCCAGCCAGAAGCCCATCACCTTGGCCATCTCGTCGCGCACCGCCGGGTTGGCGACGTTGAGGTCGGGCTGGTGCTTGTAGAAGCGGTGCAGGTAGTACTGGTCGGTCTGCTCGTCGTGCTCCCAGAGGCTGTCCTCCTTGTCCGGGAAGACCACGCCCTTGGGGCCGTCGGCGGGCGGCTCGTCGCTCCAGACGTACCAGTCGCGGTACGGCGACTCCCGGCTCTCCCGCGCGCTCTTGAACCACGGGTGCTGGTCCGAGGTGTGGTTGACCACCAGGTCGGCGATCACGCGGATACCGCGGTCGTTGGCGGTGCGGACGAACTCGACGAAGTCGCCCAAGTCGCCCAGGCGCGGGTCGACTGAGTAGTAGTCGGTGATGTCGTAACCGTCGTCGCGGTCCGGAGTGGGCAGGAACGGCATCAGCCACAGGCAGGTGACGCCGAGCCGGGCGAAGTAGTCCACCCGCTGGGTCAGACCGAGGAAGTCACCGCAGCCGTCGCCGTTGCCGTCCTGGAACGTCTCCACGTCCAGGCAGTACACCACCGCGTTCTTCCACCACAGGTCCGCTGTCCTGGTCAGTCGCACAGTTCCCCCAACACCTTCGCGCCGAACGCGTCGATGAACGCGTCCTGCTCCTGGCCCACGTGGTGCAGATTGATGATCTCGAATCCAAGGTCGGCGTATCCGCGCAGCAGGGCCGTGTGCTTGCCCAGGTCAGCGGAGACGTTCACCACCTTGCCGACGTCGGCGGGCGAGACGAACTTGGCGGCCTCGTCGAAGTGCTCGGCCAGTTCGAGGTCCCAGCAGACTGGCGGGGCGAACACGTTGCCGCGCCACTGCTCGTAGGCGATGGCCATCGCCTCGTCGTCGCTGCCCGCCCAGCTCAGGTGCACCTGCAGCGCCAGCGGCCCGCGCCCGCCCGCGTCCCGGTACGCCGCGACCATCGCGCGCAGGTGCTCCTCCGGGGCGTTGACGGTGATCAGGCCGTCGGCCCACTCGGCGCACCACCGCGCGGTCTCGACGCTGACCGCCGCGCCGAACAGCGCGGGCGGCTCCTCCGGCCGCGTCCACAGCCGGGCCCGGTCGACCTTGACCAGCCCGTCGTGGGAGACCTCCTCGCCTGCCAGCAGCGCGCGGATGACGTCGACGCACTCGCGCAGCCGGGCCGAGCGCACCTCCTTGCGCGGCCACCGGTCGCCGGTGATGTGCTCGTTGGACGCCTCCCCGGTGCCCAGCGCCGCCCACAGCCTGCCCGGGTACATCGCCGAGAGCGTGGCGATGGCCTGGGCGGTCACCGCGGGGTGGTACCGCTGGCCGGGCGCGGTCACCACGCCGAACCCCAGCGACGTGGCCTGCAGCGCCGCGCCCAGCCATGACCAGGCGTACCCCGACTGGCCCTGCCCGCTCGTCCACGGGGAGAAGTGGTCGGAGGACATCGCCGTGCCGAACCCGGCCTGCTCGGCCCGCCGCACGGCCTCCAACAGCCGGGACGGGTGGATCTGCTCGTGTGACGCGTGGAACCCGTATACCGCCATGCCCGGGAACTACCCCGATTTGGCCGAGGTGACGCACCCCGCCGCGGAGGTGGGCGAACGGGGTGCCGCCCGCCCCTGCGGATGGCACCCCGGCACGCCTAATTCAAGGGCGCCTACTTCAGGGCGTACGCCCTGATGATCGTCTGGTCGACGGTCCCGCCCCCGGCGTCGCGGGCCTGCGCCCTCAGCGAGACGAACTCCGCGGTCGCCGGGTGGAGCAGGACGGCCTGCCAGCGGTCGCCGCCGCCCAGCACCGGCGCCGGGCGCCAGGTCCTGCCGTCGTCGTAGGACACCTGCACAGCGGGCTTGCGCACACCCTCGGTGGTGGACCCGTTGCGCTGGACGTACACCGGCACGGTGAACGCCTGGCCCGACGGCGCCCGGTTGCGGTCGTCCAGGGACGGGGCGAACCGGACCGCGAGCAGTGGCAGCGCGGCGGGCTCGTCGCCCGCCCCCGGCGCGGACCGGAAGGTCCAATCCGCGACGACCTTTGTGGACAGGGGGGACACGGACCGGGTCGCCTCGGCGTGCAGGCGGTAGGTTCCCGAGCCGCCGGGGTCGGTGCCGTCGAGGGCGCCCGCGTACTCCGAGGAGGCGATCAGGACGTCACCGCGGTGCAGGGTGGTCCTGGCCGTGTCGGTCGTCGAGTGGCCCCAGTGGTTGGGGTCCTGGTCGGTGAACATCGGGATGGATGCCTGGAACGCGTCGCCGTGGCGCCCTGCCCACTCGTCGACCCAGTAGTGGGCCGGGAACGCCGGGCCGTACACCGCCGCGTTCCACTTCTGCGCGGTGGGCCGGTCGAACTCCACCGGGCGCGCCACGGCCTGGAAGCCGTCCAGCGCGCCCGGGTTCTGCGCGTTCGCCTGGTCGAAGGAGTTGTGCCAGGCCACGCCACGTGAGAAGTACTCCGTCACCGTCAGCGGCAGTGGTCCGCCCGCCATCGACGCGATGTAGCCCGCGGCGTCCTGCCCTGCCGCTGTCGTCCGCACCGTCACCAGGTCGCGGTCGGCGAAATGGCGCTCCAGGTCGTCCGGGACGCCGCCGTCGTGGCTCCACCCGACGTTGTACTGGTACGGGCTGCCGATGAAGGTGCCCCTGGCGTCGGGCCTGGCCAGCAGCGAGGAGATCGAGAGCGTCGCCTCGCCCGGCGCGGTGGTCCTCGACGGGGCGAACGCGATGTCCTCGAAGGTGTTGCCTATCAGGCCGTTCCCCGTTGTGCCCCAGTCGGTCCGCCGGTCGAAGAACAGCTCGGCGCGGCCCATCGCGGCCTCGGGGCGGTCGATGGTGACCGCGATCGGGTTGCCCTCCCGGGCGTCCACGACCATCGAGGTGTCAGCGGTGACGGCGAACGCGGGCTCCTCGAAGAAGGTCAGCGGCCAGCGGCCATCCGCGGGGCTCTGCACGAACGCGTCGAAGAAGTACTCGCCCTTGGGGATGCGCGTGGTCAGCGTGCCGTCCGGGTCGTGGTTCACGTACGCCGTGGGCTTGGCGATGTCCACGAACCGGTAGAAGTACTCCGAGGTGCGCTCGCCGTCGAGGTTGAGGAAGGTCAGCTCGACGTCGTAGCTCTCGACCTCCTTGTGGACGCCGACCGGCGTGCGCACGGTGCTGGTCCCGTCCGTCGCGCTCACCGCCCCGCCGAAGGCGCCGTCCAGGGAGCCCAGGGACGTCGTCGCGGTCACCGTGACCTCGGCCTGGCCGCCCGCCTCGATGGTGACCTCGGCGGGGGACACGGTGAGCATGCCCGCGGGCGCGGCGGCGCCGGTCTCGTGGCGCAGCTCGGCGCTCACCCGCAGGGTCACCGGGGTGGTGGCGCTGTTGGTGTAGGCCAGCTTCCGCACGATCGGCGCGTCGTCGTGGTGCGGCCACGGCGCGAGGCCGAGGCTGAGGCTGCCCGGCGTGGCGGACACGCCCTGCCTGCTCGCCCGCGCGACGTCCAGCCTGCCCGCGCCCTGCTCGTACGGGGTGAGGTCGGGGTGGGGCTCGGCGCTGCCCATCAGCGCCGCCTTGATCCGCTCGGCGGGCCAGTCCGGGTGCTGCCCGGCGAGGATCGCCGCCGCGCCCGCCACGTGCGGGGCGGCCATCGAGGTGCCCGAGAGCGAGACGTGCCCGTCGCCGACCGGGTCGCCGATGCGGCCGTTGGCCGCGCGGGCGGCCACGATGCCCACTCCCGGCGCGGTGATGTCCGGCTTGATCGCGGCGTCGGAGATCCGCGGGCCGCGGGAGGAGAACGAGGCCAGCGCGTCGCCCCGGTCGACGGCGCCGACGGTCAGCGCGGCGTCGGCGCTGCCCGGGCTGCCGATGCTCGGGCTCGACGGGCCGGAGTTGCCCGCCGCGATGACGAACAGCGCGCCGGTCTCGGCGGTGAGCCGGTTGACCGCCAGCGACATCGGGTCGGTGCCGTCGGTGGGGGAGGAGCTGCCCAGGCTCATGTTCACGACGTCGGCGCCCGCCGCGGCGGCCCACTCCATGCCCGCGATGATGTCGGACTCGTAGCCCCCGCCGCCGTCGCCGAGCACCTTGCCGTTGAGCAGCACGCTGTCCGGGGCGACGCCCTGGTACCCGCCGTCGCCGGTGATGGTCGACGCGACGTGCGTGCCGTGGCCCATCAGGTCGTCGGTGGTGGCGCTGTCGCTGAAGTTGCGCGAGTCCACCACGGCGCCCGCGAGGTCGGGGTGCCGCTCGTCGACGCCGGTGTCCAGCACCGCCACCGTCGTCCCGGCCCCGGTGTGCCCGGCCGCCCACGCCGTCGGCGCGCCGACCTGCGCCACGCTGCGGTCGAGGTTCGCGCGCACGGGCCCGTCGAGCCACACCGTGCCCACCCCGGCGGTCCGGGCCGCGGACAGGAACGGGCTGGACTTGGCCGCGGTGAGGGACACGCCGTTGACGCTGGGCAGCGCGCGGACGTCCCGCGCGCCCGCCAACCGGGCCGCCGGGCCGTCGTAGGTGATGATCAGCGGCGTCACCGCGGTGGCCGCGTCGTGGTATCCGGCGCGGATCAGCCCGCCCACGTCGAACAGCCGCCCGTCGAGCCGGCCCGCGGCGAGGTCGGCGGCCACGTCCGTCGGCAGGACGTGCACGTCGCCTTCCTCGTCGAGCCGCTGCACGAACCGCACGTGCCCGCGGTCCGGCCCCGGCCGCACCCGCGCGCGGTCACCGGTGACCGTGACCCGGTCCCCGGTGATCAGCGTGACGGTGTGGCCCGGGACGTGCCGCGCGGCCGGTTCCGCCGCGGTCGCCCCCGGTGGGCTGACCACCGTGGCCACGGCCACGGCGACACCCAGCCCGATGGTCAGGCGTGATCGCCCGCCTCTGGTCATTCGCTCTCCCCCAGCAGATCGGTGAAACCCTTCACCGACCAGTACAACGGAGGAGTGCCCGGAGGTTGCCCGAGTGGGAAACCTCCGCCCGGATGGCCCCGGACGACCGTCGGGTGCGTCACCCTGAGGGGAAGGGTGCTCAGTACATGTCGTGGTGCTTGAAGTCGGCTATTCCGGTGCCTTCTTCCTGGCGGCCGAGCGGGGTGAGGTCGAGATAGTTGTAGGTGGTCAAAATGAGGTCCGGACCGCGGCCGTAGGTTGAATAGGTGTGATAAACGCGGCCGCTGTCCTGGAGGAAAACGCTGAGGCCGTGTTGTTCGCCACTGGCGTGCCACGGGGTGGTGGCCTCCAGTTCGGTGCGGTCGCGATAGTTGTAGAAGACCGGGGCGACCGACTCGTCCAGGGTGGCGTGGAAGTCGTAGTTGAAGTCCGAGCCGTGCGAGGACAGCCACGGGAAGGTCCAGCCCATGCGTTCCTTGAACGCGGTGAGCTTGGCCAGCGGCGCGCGGGAGACGACGACCAGGTTGGTCTCGCGGGAGCGCAGGTGGGACAGGTGCGGGAAGTTGTCCACCAGGAACGAGCAGGACACGCAGGCCGCGTCCCAGGCGGGGTCGAACATGAAGTGGTAGACGACCAGCTGGCGGCGGCCGTCGAACAGCTCCGGCAGCGCCACGGGGCCGTCGGGTCCGTCCAGGACGTAGGGCTTGTCGACCTCGACCATCGGCAGGGCGCGGCGGCGGGCGTTGAGCGCGTCGCGGGCGCGGGTGGCTTCCTTCTCCGCGGCCAGCAGGTCCCGGCGGGCGGCGAGCCATTCCTCGCGGCTGGTGACTCTCGGCAGGGAAATGAGAACTCCTCGGGCTCGGGTTTGCGTCGTCCGCGCGACCGTACTCGGCCCGGCGACACTCCTTCAAGGACGCATGACATTGTCATATGGCGAAGATTATTCGGTCATCACTCGAATGGGCCAGATTGACTTCGGGGTCTGGCCGGGCATATAACGATGGCATTCGCATTCGAGCAATTCTGCATGGGAGTTTGTGTGTCGCATGAGAAAAGAACGCCACGGCGAATTCGCCGTGGCGTGGCCGGGTCGCTGGTCGCCGCCGCGCTGCTGCTGATCGGGTCGGTCGCGAGCGCGGGCGGCGGGCGTCAGGAGCCGCTGGTGGGACCGGCGGTGTTCAACACCGCGTTCACCCACGGCACGGTCGCCGTGGAGGGCACCACCCTGCACTACGTGCGCGGCGGCGACGGGCCGCCGCTGGTGCTGCTGCACGGCTGGCCGCAGACCTGGTGGGAATGGGTCAAGGTGATGCCCGCCCTGGCCGAGAACCACACCGTCATCGCCTTCGACCTGCCGGGCATGGGGTCCTCGACGATCCCGACCGGCGGCTACGACAAGGTGACCGCCGCCAACCGCATCCGCGAGGGCGTGCACAAGCTCGGGTACACCCAGGTGTCGATCCTGGCCCACGACACCGGCTCGCTCGTCGCCTACCCCTATGCGCGCGAGTACCCGAACGAGGTCGTGCGCATGGCCGTGCTGGAGACGCCGCTGTCCGGCTTCGGCCTCGAGGACTTCTACGGGGTCAGCTGGCACCTGGGCTTCAACCAGTCGCCCGCGCCGATCCCCGAGACGATCATGGACAACGACGAGGTGTCGACCTACCTGGGCATGTTGTTCAACAACACCCGCCACCCCGAGCTGATCGACCAGCAGGCCTTCGTCCGGGCGCTCTCCAGCCCGGCGCGCAGGACCGCGGGCTACAACTACTACCGCGCCTTCAGCGGTGACATCGTGAACAACCAGGCCAACGCGCACAAGCGCCTGCCCATGCCGGTCCTGGCGATGGGCGCCCAGTACGCCTTCGGCCCGGCCGTGGCCGGTTCCTTCAGCCAGGTCGGCGACGACGTGCGGGGCGTGGTGGCCCCGGACTCCGGGCACTGGATCGCCGAGGAGAACCCGCAGTTCCTCATCGACTGCGCGAAGCTCTTCTTCGGCCCGTCGGGCGCGGTGGCGCCCCGGGCGGAACTCGCGAACTGCGTGGCATAGCTGCCGCGGACGAGGCCCCGTGCGGTGTTTCACGCCGCGCGGGGCCGTTCGCTTTGCTCCTCCACGCCCCTCGGTCCGACCGAATCCCTTGACCGGCCAAGGCGCCGCGACAAGCGCCGCCACCAGCGTGTTCAGCAGTCTGGGAGACACCGCGCCGACTCCCCACCCCCCACGCCGTCACGGCCCGCGCAGGGACCGGGTCCCTGATCCATCCATGACCACGTCATGCCGAGAGCACTGGCGAAGATGCGGCCCCCGCCCGAGCGGTGCGACTGTTTGCGTGCTGTGGGACCACTTGGGCCAGTCGGCTTCGCGCCGTGACCAGCGTTGGATGTGACTCATGACGATCGACCGCGCCTCCGCGCCAGTCCGGGCCTCCCGGCGGCGTTTCCGGATCGGCTTCGCCCACCAGGGCACGCTGCAGTACGAGTACTGCGTGGACCTGGTGCGGCGGAAGTACCGTGAGAAGTACCAGGCCGAGGTCGAGCCCGGGCCAGGGCTGTTCGTCACCGCCTGGGACAACACCCGTCACTCCCCGACGTTCGGCCGCACGCTGGGCGTCGCGGGCCTGACCGGCACCCAGGACGGGCCGCTGCTGTCGGAGAACTACCTGGACGACCCGGTCGAGGACGCCTGCGCCGCCCTGGCGGGCTGGGCCGTGCGCGGGCGCATCGCCGAAATGGGCCCCCTGGCGTCGTTCTACCCCGGGGCGGGCATGTTCCTCCTGCGCAACCTGCCCCGCGTGTCCGTCCACTTGGGATACGACTTCCTGCTGTCGACGCTCACCGACCGGCTGCACGACCTGGCCAAGGACGCGGGCTGGGACTTCCACACCCTCGCCAACGCCCGCCGCGACGACCTGAAGGGCGGCCCCAACGACTGGGGCACCTACTACAGCGCCCGTCCCCGAACCGGAATCCTCTGGTGTGGACAGAGCGACGCCCTGTCCGCCGCGGCCTGATCGATTGGGAGTCTGCTGATGCGTTGGCTGGATACCGCGCTGAGCCGCCTGGGCTCGCTGGACGCGGTGGCGGTGGAGGAGATGTCCTCGGCGGGGCCGTCCCGCACGCACACCTACGGCGCGGTGCTGGGCGCTGCAGTCCGGCTCGCCGACACCGTGCGGGGACGGGGCACGGTCGGAATCCTCACCGGCAACGGCGTCGAGGGCGTCATCGCCGACCTGGCGTGCCTGCTGGCGGGCGTGCGGTCGGTGCCGATCCCGATCGCCTTCGGGCGCGACCAGGCCCGGCACCTGCTCGCGCACTCGGTGCTCTGCCTGGTCGACGAGGCGGGCGGCAAGCGGCTGGCCGAGTGGGGCGGTGAGCGGGAGATCCTGCCCGCGGGCTGCGAGACCGTCCCGGTCGGCACCGGCGGCGACGCCGACCCGGAGGTGATCGCGGCCAGGGTGCGCGCCGCGGCCGGGTTCGACGCCGACGCCATCTGCAAGATCGTGCACACCTCGGGCACCACCTCCACGCCCAAGGGCGTCATGCTGCGCCGGGGCGCGGTGGACGACCTGATCACCTCCATCACCACCCGCGTGGGCGTCGAGGCGTGGCAGCGCTACGTCTCGGTGGTCCCGCTGAGCCTGCTGGTCGAGCAGGTCTTCGCGGTCTACCTGACCTTCCTCGCGGGCGGGACGGTGGTGTTCCTGCCCGAGGACGCCAAACCGCTGGGCACCGCGGGCGGCGACGTCGAGCGGGTGCGCGGCCTGCTCGCCCAGGCCAGGCCGACGGTGTCCCTCGTGCCACCGTCGCTCGTGGAATCCATCGCCGCCCGCGTGCGGACCGACCCGGACGCCGGGACGCGCGAGCTGTCTCGGGCGGTGTACGGCCGCGAGGACCCGATGCTGCTGTTCAGCGGCGGCGCGCCCGTCTCCGACGAGGTGCTGCGCACCATGTGGGACCGCGGGCTGCCCGTCTACGTCGCCTACGGGCTCAGCGAGAACGGCTCGGTCGCCACCCTCAACGGGCCCGGCCTGGTCCGCCTCGGCACCGTCGGCAAGCCGCTGCGGCACTGCGAGGTCCGCCGGGCCGACAACGGCGAGCTGCTGATCCGCAGCAGCTCGCTGCTGACCGGCTACCTCGGCTCCGAGGACCCGACCGCGCTGCCGCTCGACGCCGAGGGCTGGCTGCACACCGGGGACATCGCCGACATCGACGCCGAGGGCTACGTCAGCATCACCGGCAGGCTCAAGAACATCATCATCACCTCCAACGGCCGCAACGTCAGCCCGGAGTGGGTGGAGGCGCAGTACAAGAGCAGGCCCGCCATCGAGGCGGCGGCCGTGTTCGGCGACAACCTCGAACGCCTCGTCGGGCTGTTCGTCGTTCGCCAGGGCACGGACAAGGCCCAGGCGCTGGCGGAGATCAGGCAGGTCAACGCCGAGGTGCTCTCCGAGATCGAACAGGTCGGCACGGCCGCCGTCGTCGAAGGCGACGAGGCGTTCCACGCCGAGTTCTTCACCGTCACCGGGCGACCCCGTCGCACCGCCATCCGGGACGCACTCGTCGCAGGCAGATTCGAGTCAACGGAGGTCTGACCACATGCTCGACAACTTCGCCACAAGAGCGCACATCGATGGCAAGGGCCTGGTGGTCACCAGCTCCGACCGCGCGGGATTCGACACCATCGACCGCGTCGAGCTGCTGACCGCGCTCGCCGATCACGGCTACCTCCTGCTGCGCGGCTTCGACACCGACGCCACGACGTTCTCCGAGCTGATCAAGGGCGTGTCCGCGCGGATCACCCTCGACCCGGCGCGCAAGTTCGCGGGCGGCAACGTCGCGCAGAAGATCGAGGCCGGTCTGGTCCCGCAGGGCCTGCACGTGGAGAACGGCGCGACGCCCTGGGTGCCGGACCTGGTCTGGTTCTACTGCGAGACACCCGCGGCGACCGGCTCGCAGACCACCATCTGCGACGGCCTGCGCGTGTGGGACCGGCTGCCCGATGCCACCCGCGAGCTGTTCCTGAGCACCAGGGTCACCTTCGCCAGGCCGATGCCCGAGGACAAGTGGAAGAACCTCGTGCTGCGCCTGCTCGAGGGCCGCAAGCGGCTCGACCAGGTCACCTTCGACGACCTGCTGGCCGTCACCGACGACGAGGTGGACGTCAAGTACGTGCTGCGCGCCGACGGGTCGGTGCACTACAAGTACTACACCCACGCCGCGCACAGCACGCTGTTCGGCTCGGACACCGTCTTCGCCAACAGCATCCTGACGCCGTCGGTCAACTACGAGCCGCCGGTCATCGAGTTCGAGGACGGCCGCCCGCTCGACGCCATGCTGATGCGCCAGATCATCGAGGCCACCGAGCTGGAGACCGAGGAGATCGACTGGCACGCGGGCGATGTGGCCCTGGTCGACAACAGCAGGCTGATGCACGGCAGGCGGCGCATCCGCGACCCGCGCCGCTCGCTCTACAACGCCCAGAGCTACGCCCAGGCGGACTTGGTCGCCGCGGTGCGCGAGCTGCGGGCGCCCGCCTACGCGAAGGTGGGCTGATGCGCACCCAGTACGACGACATCGGCCAGTCCTACGAGCGGCTCAAGCGGCAGATGCCGCTGGCGCGGGTCGCCGAGCGGGCCACAGTGGAGGCGCTGCTCAGCGACTGCGCGGGCCGGACCGTGCTCGACCTGGCGTGCGGCACCGGCTGGTACAGCAGGCTGCTGCGCAACCTGGGCGCGGCCGAGGTGACCGGGGTGGACATCTCCGAGGAGATGGTCGCCGCGGCCGAGCGGGCCGAGGAGCGCGAGCCGCTGGGCGTGCGCTACCGCTGCGGCGACGCGCGGCTGCTGGGCGCCGTGGGCCGGTTCGACCTGGTGACCGCGGTGTGGCTGCTCTGCTACTCGCGCGACCGCGCCGACCTGACCGCGATGGCGCGCACCGCCTACGACAACCTCGCCGACGGCGGGGCGTACCTGGGCCTGGAGATGAACCCGGGATACGACTGGAACGGCCCGCCCGCCACCAAGTACGGCCTGACCCACCGCCCCGACGCGGACTTCCCCGGCGGCAAGCGGCTCACGGTGACCGCCCACGTGGACCCGCCGATCTCGTTCGAGGCGTACTTCTGGACCGAGGAGCCGATCGTGGCCGCGTTCCGGGAGGCCGGGTTCCGCTCGGTGGAGATCGTGCCCGCCCCCCTGCCCGCCGAGGCCCAGGACGCGTTCTGGGACGACTTCCGGGCGAACCCCACCATCGTCGGCATCCGGGCGGTGAAATAGCGGACGCTCGACCGCCACCCCACCGCTTGGTAGACGCGGTGGGGTGGCGGTCGAGCGCCACCGGCTTCTCGGCGCCGCGGGTTTCTCCCTCCGACGCGCGGGACCGGCCCGCCTCACGACGGCGCGTGCCGGGCTGGACCGGCTGCGCGCGGCGCTGGGCTCCTGAGCTCCCGCACGCCCGCGGCGGCGAGCACACCCAGTCCAATGAGGACGTAGAGGTTGCTGTAGACGAGCATCGGGCCGCCGAACTCGTTGTCCACGCCGAGCACCGACACCACCATGTAGAGCGCGGTCGAGAGGATCAGCGCGTACAGCACGACCGCGGTCCGGGCCGCCACCAGCAACAGCAGCGGCACCAGCCACACCCAGTGGTGCTGCCAGGACACCGGGGAGACCAGCAGGCCGGTCACGGCGCACAGCACGACCCCGGTCAGCGCCGCGCCGCGCCGGGCGGCGCGGACCGCCACCGCGATGCCCGCGCCGCCGATGACCAGCGCCAGCGCCAGCCACCAGAGCCGGTAGTCGGACTCCACACCGGACAGCCGGGCCAGCGCCGCCTGGACCGACTGGTTGTTGATGGTCCTGGGATCGTCGGTGACCCGCGCGCTGTCGGCGAACATGCTCGTCCAGTACACCCACGACGCCGATGGCAGCACCGCGAAACCCACCGCGACGGTCGCGGCGAACGTCCCGACCGCGCGCAGCGCGTCCCGGACCCTGCCGGTGCACAGCAGGTACACCACGAAGATCGCCGGGGTCAGCTTGACCGCCGCCGCGATCCCGACGCCGACCCCGCGCAGCCGGGCGGGCACGAGCCCGAGCACGTCGGCGAGGACGATGGCCATCAGCAGGATGTTCACCTGCCCCACCTGGAGGTTGTTCAGCACCGGGTACAGCGGCAGGCACACCCCGGCGACGACGACCGCGGCCAGTGCCCGCCGCCGCGGGTCGGCGAGGTCGGTCACGCGGGCCGCGATGCCCTGCCGCGCCTCCGGGGCGCCCAGCGCCATCCACACCACGGCGAACAGCGCCAGCAGCGACACCGCGGTCCACCCGAAGACGCTGCCGGTCGCGCCGAGCACGGCCAGGGGGAGGAACAGCACGGCGGCGAAGGGCGGGTAGACGTAGCGCAGCGCGTTGGCCCTTTCGCCGAAGTCGGTGAATGTGTACGGCGACTCCCCGGACAGCACCGCTTCACCGGCGTGGCGGTACACGCCCAGGTCGAGCCAGAACCGGCCGGTGGTGGTGTGAATGACCGCCGCCGCGGCGGCGCCCGCCAGCGCGAGCAATACCCACAGGCCGATTATCTTGCCGCGGCCGACGACAACGAGCATCCGGTCCTCCCATGCGGTCCCCGATATTTTTCGCAGACCGCTGGGCAAATCTAACGGGGACTGTCACAGGAGTCTTCAGTCGAAAGGTTGATCTGCCTGCGGGCGCTGCTCCGCCGTCCGGACGATTTTTCTTCCGGCCGCCTCGGTTGGCGTCATTGGCCGGCTAACCTGGCCGGGTCCCAAATACAGCAAGGAGAATGCGGCCATGGCGGCACGGCACATGGGAAAATACTCCGATCGGACCAGACCGGTGTCGGTGGTCCTGGCTGACGCCCATCCGCTGCTGCGGACCGGGCTGCGCGTGGTGCTGGAGGCCGACCCGAACCTGCGCGTGGTCGCCGAGGCGGTGTCGGTCGCCTCGCTCACCCTCGCCGTGCGCACCCACAGCCCCGTCGTCGCCGTGGTCGACGTCGACCTGCCCGGCATCGACGCCGCGGCCGACCCGGCCCGCGCGCGCACCCAGCTCACCGGCCTGCCCGTGCAGATCCTCCTGGTGGGGGAGACCTGCGACTCCGACCTGGTGCTGCGGCTGCTGGCCGACAGCGTCCGCGGCTTCGCCCGCAAGAGCTGCTCGCCACCGGAACTGGCCTGCGCGGTGAACGCCGTCGCCACCGGCCACGCCAGCCTGCCCAGCGAGGTGGCCGGGCGGCTGCTCGACTCCTACCTGCTCGACGCCCCACCGGGCCGGATCGGGCTGGACGTGCCGCTGACCCGCCGCGAGCGCGACGTGCTGCGCCTGATGGTCGACGGCAATTCCACCGCCGAGATCGCCAGCGCCCTGGTGGTGCAGACCAGTACCGTGAAATCGCACATCTACCATTTGCTGCGCAAACTCGGGGTCAATGACCGGACCCAGGCGGTGGCCCTCACCTATCGGTCCGGGCTGCTCCGCTCGACCATTGCCGGGCACACCGTCGCGGGCTGAGTCCGCCATATGGCTGGGGCCGCGGGGGAAACTCCAGCCGTCAAGGCGAAGACGTCCGCCGAATAACCGGCATAGCGTTGGGGAATGCCTGACCTCATCGGTCTCGACGAGTGCGAGACACTGTCGACGAAACAAGTGCACGACCTATACCGGCGGCACGTGAGCCGCAGCCAGGTCTCCCTCATGACGTCCTTCGGGTTCGGCCGCGAATTGGTCGAATCCGCCGAGGGGGCCTGGCTGCGCACGCGCGACGGCAGGCGCGTCCTCGATTTCACCGGCGGGGTCGGCGTGCTCAACCACGGCCACAACCACCCGCGCATCCTGGCCGCCCGCACCCGGTTCCAGGCGAACAAGCGGATGGAGGTGCACAAGACCTATTTCTCCCCCTACGTGGCCGCGCTGAGCCACAACCTGGCGCAGGTGCTGCCCGGGGACCTGTCGATGTCGTTCTTCCCCAACTCCGGGGCCGAGGCCGTCGAGGGCGCGGTCAAGCTGGCGTACAAGTACCACGAGGGCGCTCGCGGCACGATCCTGCACGCGGACATCAGCTTCCACGGCAAGCTGCTGGGCTCCGGCAGCCTCACCGGCAGCCCGCAGAACAACTTCGCCTTCCCCGGCATCCCCGGCGTGCGCACCTTCACCTACGGCGACCTGGACTCCGTGCGCGCCGTGCTCGAGGAGACCCGCGGCGCGCGCGGGCGCAGCGACATCTACGCCATCCTCATCGAGCCCTTCAGCGCCTCGACCATGACGGCGTGCTCGGAGGACTTCCTGCGCGGCCTGCGGCAGCTGTGCGCCGCGGAGAACATCGTGCTGGTCTTCGACGAGATCTACACCGGCTGGGGAAAGACCGGCAGCCTGTTCTACTTCATGCGCTATCCGGGCCTGGTGCCCGACATCCTCACCACGTCGAAGTCCTTCGGCGGGGGGAAATCGTCCATCTCGGCCTATGTCGCCCGCGAGCCGGTCTTCCGCAAGGCCTACGACAACCTCGCCGACTCACTCATGCACAGCACGAGTACGACCTATTACGGCTTCGGCGAGGAGACCGCGACCGCGCTGGAGGCGGTGGCCATCGCCATCGAGGACGACTACCCGAAACGCGCGCGCGTTCTGGAGGACGTGTTGGGCCCGGGACTGTCCGAGCTGCGCGAGCGCTATCCCGACGACATCGCCGACATCCGCGGCGCGGGCGCGCTGTGGGGCGTCTTTCTCGATTCCGGATCACGAATGCTGGACCTCGTCGGGCGGCTCATTCCCGGCGGCCTGGGCGCCGACCCGCAATTCCGCACCAAGGTCATCACCTCGGCGGTCGTCAACGCCCTCTACCGCGAGCACGGCGTCTACGCCTACTACACCCTCAACGGCCGCAACCCGCTGGTGGTCGGCCCGCCGCTGGTGGCAGAGCCCGCCGACGCCGAGTACTTCCTGGACAGCCTCGACGCGGTGCTCGCCCGCGGCCTGCCCCGGCTGCTGACCGATTTCGTGCGGGAGAAGGTGACGTCGCTGTGGTGAAGGTACTGGTGACCGGAAGCGCGGGCGTGCTCGGCGGCAGCCTGGTCCGGCACCTGGCCGGGTTCGGCCACGAGGTGCACGGGGTGGACCTGCGGCCCGCGGCCGTGCCCGAGGCGGTGCACCACATCGCCGACGTGCGCGACAGCGCCGCCCTGGGCGCGCTGGCGGCCGGGATGGACGCGGTGGTCCACACCGCCTCCGCGCTGCCGAGCTACCCCGCCGACCAGATCCGGTCGGTCATCGTCGACGGCTCCCGCTCGGTGCTCGACGCCGCGTGGCGCGCGCGGGTCGCCCGGGTCGTGCACATCTCCTCCACCGCGGTCTACGGCCTGCCGCCGCTGGTGCCCACGCCCGAGGACTACCCGCAGGTCCCGGTGGACACCTACAGCGCGGCCAAGGTCGACGCCGAGGTGGTGTGCCGGGAGTACCGGGACAAGGGCATGTGCCTGTCGGTGATCCGGCCCAAGACGTTCCTCGGCCCCGGCCGGATGGGCCTGTTCGCGATGCTGTTCGAGTGGGCGAGCGAGGGCCGCAACTTCCCGGTGCTCGGCCGGGGCGACGTGCGCATCCAGATGCTCGCGCTGGAGGACCTGGTCGAGGTCATCGCCACGGTGCTGCGCGCGGAGCCCGGGATCGCCAACGACACCTACAACGTCGGCGCCGCGGAGTTCGCCACGCTGCGCGAGGACTTCCAGGTCGTGCTGGACGCCGCCGGGCACGGCAAACGGGTGGTGTCGCTGCCGGTCGGCCCGGCGCTGGCGCTGCTGCGCGGCCTGGAGCGGCTCAAGCTGTCCCCGGTGTACGGGCGGCTGCTGAGCAAGCTCAAGGCCGATTCCCACGTGAGCATCGACAAAGCGGTGTCCAGATTGGGCTTCGCGCCGAAATTTTCCAACCGCGACGCCATCTTGGCCACCTACCGGTGGTGGACCGAACAGCCACCGGCCACCGGCAGCGGGACGTCCTCCCGGGAGCCGTGGCGCCAAGGCGCGCTGTCACTGGCGAAGGCGCTGTTCTGATGAGGGTCTCGCTGATCATCCCCAACTACAACTACGCCCGGCCGCTGGAGGAGTGCCTGCGGGCCGCGCTCGCCCAGACCCACGCCGACACCGAGGTCATCGTCGTGGACGACTGCAGCACCGACGACTCGCCCCGGGTGGCCGAGTCCTTCGGGGTGCGGGTGATCCGCACCCCGGAGAACGTCGGCGCGCCCGGCGCGCGCAACCACGGGGCCGCGCACGCCGACGGCGACGTCCTGATGTTCGTCGACTCCGACGTCGCGCTGGCGCCGGACGCGGTGGCGCGGGCCGTCGCGCTGCTGGCGGCCGACGCCGGGATCGGCGCGGTGTGCGGGACCTACGACCCCGAGCCGCTGTTCGTCGACAGCCTCGCCGAGCAGTACCGGGCACTGCAGCAGCACTATTGGCTGGTGGAAGACGAAGGGGAGATCACCACCTCCTACACCGCGATCCTGGCCGTGCGCCGCGAGGTGTTCACCGCGCTGCGGGGCTTCCACCCGACGATGCGCCACACCGACAACGCCGAGTTCGGCGCCCGGCTCTCCCGGCGCCACCGCATCCTGCTCACCTCCGCGGTGCGCGGGCGCCACGACTTCGACGACACCCTGCGGATGGTGCTGCGCAAGGTGTTCACCCGGGCCCGGCTGACCATCCCGATCTACCTGCACCGCTCCGACCTGACCGGCGGGCTCACCAGCGGCCCGCGCGCCTACGCCAGCCTCGTCACCCTGTTCGCGCTGGCGACGGCCCCGCTGCCCGCGCTGTTCGGCGCGGTCTTCGCGGTGGTGCCCGCCGCGGCGCTCGGCGTGGCGCTGGTGTGCGACCGGGCGCTGTACCGGTTCGTCCTGCGGCGCCGGGGGCCCGCGTTCCTGGCCTACTTCGCCGCCGTCCACGCCCTGGTGAACGCCACTGTGGCCGCGGCGGCCGTCGTGGGGGGCGCGCAGTGGGTGCTCTCGCGGCGCTTCCGCCGGATGTACGACGGCATGCCGGGCTGGGCGCCCGGATGAGCGTCGCGGCGCTCGAGCGGCCGGTCCGGGGCCTGGCCGTCGCCGTGCTCGCGGTCGCGGCCGGGTGGGCGGTGGCCGTGCTCGGGCACCTCGCGCTGTCCGGGCGGGTGTGGTGGTGGACGGTCATCGATCTGGCCATGACCCCGGTGGTCGTGATCGCGGTGCCGCTGCTGGTGCTGGCCGTGGTCGGCCTGCGGTGGCGGCGGCTGCCCCAGCGCGTCCGAGTCGTCGCGGCGGTGCTCGCGCTGGCGGAGCTGACGACGGCGCTGGCGGGCGGGCAGGCCGATCTCGGCCCGCTCGCGGGCTGCGACGAGGTCACCCCCGGTGCGCACACCGTGCGCGTCACGTCGTGGAACACGCTGTTCTGGCACGTCGACAACGACGTCGAGGGCTTCTACGACCTGCTGAGCGCCCAGCGGGCCGACGTGCTGGTCCTGCAGGAGTACATGGGCATCGGCGACTCGGCCGCGGTCCCGCTCGACGACCTGGCCCGCGTGCGCGCGGAGTTCCCCGGGGCGCACATCGCCGTGGCGGGCGAGCTGCTGACGGTCTCCCGCTTCCCGATCGTGGCCGAGCGCGTGCTCACCGCCGAACCCGCGCGACCGGCCACCGACTGGCGCGAGTACTGGACGGTCCGCGTGCTGCGCACCGACCTCGCGGTGCACGGGAAGGTGCTCTCGGTCTACAACGTCCACCTCGCCGACCCGATCGACATCGCCGCCAGCCCGCTGTCGGCGGAGTTCTACACCGCGGCGGCGTACCTGGGCCGGTGGAAGTCCGCGCAGCTGGACCTGCTGCGCGCCGACCTCGCCGCCAACCCGCACCCGGTGCTGCTGACCGGCGACGTCAACTTCCCGCCCGGCTCGGGGGAGGAGCGCGCACTGGACCCGCTCGCCGACGCGGCGTGCGGATCGCCGCTGCCCACCACGTTCGCCTTCCGGGGGCTGTGGTGGTGGCGCCTGGACCGCACGTTCACCAGCGCCGAGGTGCTGACCCACGACTACGCCGTGCTCGACCCGGGCGCGCAGTCCACCCACAAGCCGCAGAACCTCGTCATCTCGATCAAGGAGTGAGCGTGCTGGTCTCGGTCATCGTGCCCAACTACAACGGGGCGGCCACCCTGCCGCTGTGCCTGGCCTCGGTGGCGGCGCAGACCCACCCCGACATCGAGCTGATCGTCTCCGACGACGCCAGCACCGACGACTCCGCCGCGGTCGCCGCCGCGCACGGCGCCCGGGTCGTGCGCGGGACGGTCAACGGCGGCTGCGCCGTGGCCCGCAACGCCGGGGTGGCCGCGGCGTCCGGGGAGGTCCTGTTCTTCCTCGACTCCGACGTGGCCATCGAGCCCGACGCGGTGGCCAGGGCGGTCGGGCTGCTGGCCGCTGACCCGGCGGTGGGCGGGGTGTGCGGGGTGGAGGACCCCGAGCCGCTGCTGCCCGGCGGGTCGGTCAAGCGGTTCCGGGCGATGCAGTACCACTACTGGTCGATCAGCTCCGAGGGGCCGATCTCGTTCCTCTTCCCCAACATCTGCGCGATCAGGGCCGAGGTGTTCGCCAGGACCGGGCCGTTCAACGCGGCGCTGCGGCACACCGAGGAGGTCGACTACGGCCACCGGATCAACCGCGCGCACGTCCTGCTGCTCACCTCGGCCGTGCGCGGGCGCCACGACCACGACGCGCGGCTGGCAGTGCTGCTGCGCAAGCTGTTCCACCGGGGCCGGATGCGGATTCCGCTGTACCTGGGGGCCCGCCGGTTCGCCAGCGGGTTCGAGACGGCCACCCGCGCCTACGCCGCCGTCGCGGCGCTGCTCGCCGTGCTGACGCTGCCCGTAGTGGCGTTGGGTCTGGTGTGGACAATGCTGCCGCTGGGTTTCCTCGCGCTGTCGATCGGTCTGGACGCGGGCATGTACCGCTTCGCGCTCCGGCACGCCGGGCCCGGGTTCCTGCCCCGGTTCACCGCGCTGCAGTTCCTGGTGAACGTGACCATCGCGGTGTCGGTCGGCGTCGGGGTGCTCCAGTGGCTCACCTCGCGGCGGTTCCGGGGCATCTACGCGGTGGGGGCCCCGGCGTGAGGTGGTGCCTCGGCAGCAGGCTGCTGGTGGCCGGGGCGCTGCTGTGGGCCGGGTTCGTCCTGGCCCACCTCGGGCTGTCCGGGCGCTGGTGGCTGTGGTCGGTGGTGGACGCGGCGCCACCGCTGGTCTTCGTGGTGGCGCCGCTGCTGGTGCTGGCGGTGCTCGGCGCCGTCGTGTGGCGGGGGATACCGGTGCCGCGCGCCGCCCGGTGGTGGGTGGTCGTCCCGACCGTGGCCGCGCTCGCCGCCGGGACCGGGCTGGCGGGGCTCAACCCTGGGTGGGCGTCGGCGGGCGCGGCGCCCCCCGACGCGGTGCGCGTGTTCTCGTGGAACACCGAGTACTGGAGCCAGCACGACGACCCGGCGGCGTTCTACGCCTACCTCAAGCAGCAGCGAGCCGACGTGTACCTGTTGCAGGAGTACGTCCACCACGCCGACGGCGTGGCCGACGTGCTCGCGGCCCACTCGCCCGTCGACGACACCGCCCGGCTGCGGCGCGAGTTCCCCGGCCACAGCGTCCACGCGCGCGGGGAGCTGCTCACGCTGTCGCGGTTCCCCGTCGTCGCCCAGCCCCTGGTCGGCCCGGACCAGCCCGGCCTGGAGCGGCCGCTGGAGTTCCGCGACGCCAAGGTCCTGCGCACCGACCTGCTCGTGCGCGGCGCCGTCACCTCCTTCTACAACACCCACATCCCGGTGCAGTACAACTTCGCGGGCGGCTTCCTCGACCACCTGGCCACCGCCGCCGGACAGCGGCGGGCCCAGCTCGACGGCCTGCTCGCCGACGTCGCCGCCAACCCGCACCCGGTCGTCGTGGCCGGGGACTTCAACACCAGCCCCAGCATGGGCGAGCTCGACGCGCTGCGCGACGTCCTCGTCGACGCGGTCGGCGCGGGCACCGGGGTCTACCCGACGTCCTGGCACCTCGGCCCGTTCGGCTGGCGCCTGGACTGGGCGTTCACCTCGCCGGAGGTCGCCGTGCACCATTACGGGTTCACCGATCCGCGAGGACTGTCCGACCACCGTCCGCAGGAGCTGCTGCTCTCCCCGCCACCAGCGCGGACACCCCCGCCGCGAGCAGTTCGCTGACCAGCACCACGATCCGGCTCAGCACGACCACCGCCGCGGCGGAGGGCCAGGGCAGGATCGTGGCCAGCGGCAGCACCAGCACCACCTCCCGCGCGCCGATCCCGTCGGGGACGACCACCACCAGGCTGCCCACCAGCATCGCCACCGCGAACCCGCCGACGCACACCGGCAGCGCGGGACCGGCCGGGGCGCCGAACAGGACGGCCAGCGCCCACAGGTGCAGCCCGGACACCAGCCACGACACCAGGGAGAACCCGATCGACGACCGCAGCGCGCCCGGGGAGGCGAACCGCTCGGGCGCCTGCCTGCGCAGCACCCGCAACCCGAACGCCACCAGCCGGTTCACCGAGTCCGGCCACCAGAACACCGCGACGACCGCCGCCGCGGGGACGGCCAGGACCCACGGGTCGAGGACCGCGGGGGCGGCCACCAGCCCGACGAGCGCCGCGGTCAGCAGCCCGACCGGGATGTTGAGCAGGTACACCGCCACCATCCGCGCGGGCGCGACCCCGGCGGCGCGGCCGTAGCGCACGTGCGTCAGCACCGACCACACCCGGCCGGGCACCAGTTTCGTGACCATGCCGAGGAAGAAGATCCGCGCGCTGTCCCGCAGCCCCACCCGGGGGCCGCTGTCGACCAGGACGCACCGCCAGCCCAGCATGGCCAGCACCAGCCCGCCCAGGTTCGCCGCCACCGCGGCCAGCAGCAGCGGCGCCGCCGCGGGCCGGGACAGGGTCGATCCCAGCGCCGACCAGTCCAGCCCGGCCAGCGCCCAGACGGCGAAGACGAGCACGACCGCGGTGGCCACCACCGCCAGCGCCCGCCCGACCCAGCGCGGCCGGACCAGCCTGCTCGGCCCGAAGTCCTTGTCCACCAGCATCCGCAGCGCCCCGACCGAGGCGCCCGCCACGATCGCCACGTGCAGCAGGAAGTGCACCGCGGTGAACCTGATGAGGAACCACACCCCGCGCTCCCGCGCCACGAGGGCGGACAGCGCGGGCTCGGCGACGGCGAACACCCCCAGCATGGCCCCGGCGACGATGAGCGCCGGTGTCCACAGCAGACCGGCCACCAGCGCGGCCATGGCCAGCCCGGCGGCGGCCACCCCGGAGAACCGGTTGGCCCGCACCCCGCCGCGCCCCCCGCCGCGCTCCACCAGCGCCACCGGCACCAGCATCCGCGCGCGCTTGAACTGCGTGCGCAGCAGGGGAAGCAGCCTCGACTCGTCGTCGTGGCCGCCCTGCACGGCATCGGTCAGGCGGATGCCGAAACGCGGGTGCAGGCGGTCGGAGTACTCCACGTCCTCGGACTCGCGCAGGTTCTCGTCGAACGGCCCGACCTCGTCGAACACCCGCCGCGGCATGGCGGCCAGGGCGAAGAACGCGGTGCGGACCCGGCCGACCTGGCGCTGGTGCCAGTGGTGGCTGTGCAGGAGCCGGTAGCGGGCGATGAACCCGTCCCCGGTGAGCGGCTCGGTGGTGTACATGCCGTGCACGCAGCCGAGGTCCGGCTCGGCGGCGAGCAGCCGCACGGCGTTGGCGATCGCGTCGGGCTCCAGGGCGACGTCGGAGTCGAGGAAGAACAGGACCTCCCCGGCACTGGCCGCCACACCCCGGTTGCGCGCGCCGGAGGGACCGGTGTTGACCTCGGATTCCACCACCACGGCGCCGAAGCGCGCGGCGATCTCCCTGGTGTCGTCGGTGCTCCTGTCGTCGGCGACGACGATCTCCAGCGGTTGGCGCGTCTGCGCGCGCACGGCGCGCAGGCACGCGGGCAGGGTCTCGGCGCTGTTGTAGCAGGGGATGACCACCGACACCGTCGGCAGGGCGCAATCAGCCATGGTCCGACGCTAGGCGCGCGACCCGGCGCCCGTCTTCGGCTGCTGGGCTGGACTGCGCCCGGCCGCTCTCCGTCACATGGCTGTTGCCCGCATGGCTGTCCCACACGAGAGGAGACAGCCCGGACACCCGGATGACACGCCGCGGCGGCGAAATCCACCCGGCGGGCATTTCCCGCTTACCGGTCTTGTGGGGAACCCGCTGCTCAGCGGCGTGTGGACATTCCCGACCGGACGATCGTCGGTTGGCCGCCGCCCCGAAGGCACCTACCGTTCCGCTCCGTCCGCCACCCCTGCGACTGGCGGAGCAGACCCGCGTCGGACCGACCCTGCATCCGGTCCGAGCGGGCGACGTGAGGGAGATCGTTGCGATGAAATGTGTTCGGAAGAGGGGCCGCGCCGTGGCCCTGGCCGGTGTGGGCACCGCCACCGCGGTGGCCTGCGCCGTCATGGCGGCCCTGCCCGCCGCGGCCGAGGGCCGGGTGCTCACCGCGGCCGACGCCATCGACGGCAGCTACATCGTCGTCCTCAAGGACGGCCCGTCAGCGCAGTCCTCCGGCGAGGCGGCCCGCGAGCTGACCGGCAGGCACGGCGGCCGGGTGGGCGCGCTGTACTCCAGCGCCCTCAACGGCTTCAGCGCCGCCATGACCGACAAGCAGGCCCGCGGGCTCGCCGCCGACCCCCGGGTCGCCTACGTCGAGCAGGACCACCGCGTGGAACTGGCCGACGTCCAGTCCAACCCGACCTGGGGCCTGGACCGCGTCGACCAGCGCGACCTGCCGCTGGACAGCCGCTACGAGTACGCCACCACCGCCTCCGGGGTCAACGTCTACGTCATCGACACCGGCATCACCATCACCCACCAGGACTTCGGCGGCCGCGCGGTCCACGGCCGCGACGTGGTCGACAACGACAACGACACCAGCGACTGCCAGGGCCACGGCACCCACGTGGCGGGTACCGCGGGCGGCACGGCCTACGGCGTCGCCAAGGGCGCCACGCTGGTCGGCGTCCGGGTGTTCGGCTGCTCGTCATCGGGCACCGCGGCGGACATCCTGGAGGGCATCGACTGGGTGACCCGCAACGCGGTCAAGCCCGCGGTGGCGAACCTGAGCCTGCGCACCGGCAAGTCCACCGCCACCAACGACGCCGTCCAGCGGATGATGGACTCCGGCGTGGTCACCGCCGTCGCCGCGGGCAACTACGGCCAGGACGCGTGCGGGGACTCCCCGTCGAGCACCCCGGACGCCATCACCGTCGGCGCGACCGACCGCAACGACGGCCGGGTCGACAACAGCGTCTGGACCTCCAACTACGGGTCCTGTGTGGACATCTGGGCGCCGGGCGACACCATCGTCTCCGCCGCCCACAACAGCACCACGGGCACCGCGACCAAGAGCGGCACCTCGATGGCCACCCCGCACGTCGCGGGGGCTGCCGCGCTGTACCTGGCCGCCAACCCGGGCGCCACCCAGCTCGCCGTCCGCGACGCGCTGGTGGCCAACTCCACGAAGGACACCCTGACCAACCTGGGCACGGGCTCGCCCAACCGGATGCTGCACACCGGCTCCGGCGGCACCACCCCGCCCCCGACCTGCGCGGCGCGCACCAACGGCGCCGACGTGGCCATCCCCGACGCGGGGGCGGCCGTGACCAGCTCGGTCGCCGTCGCGGGCTGCGCGGGCAAGGCGTCGGCGACCAGCAGGGTCGCCGTGGACATCCGCCACACCTACGTCGGCGACCTCCAGCTCGACCTGGTCGCCCCGGACGGCAGCACCTACCGCCTCAAGAGCACCAGCAACGATTCCAGCGACAACATCACCACCACCTACACGGTGAACGCCTCCACTGAGGACCGCGACGGCACCTGGCGCCTGCGCGTCCAGGACCGCTACCGCGCCGACACCGGCCACATCAACACGTGGACGCTGACCGTCTAGGAAACACCGCCCAGGGCCTGTCCTCAAACCCCGGCCCGGCTATCGCGATCGGGTTCGAGGACAGGCCCTGGTAGCAGGCGCGGACCGCGTCAGGCCCCTGGCGCGGTCCGCGCCACCGCACCGACCGACCTGGTCAGCCGGGCCATCGCCGACGCCGTCCGCGCGGTCCCGGCGACGATGCCGTCCGGGCGGACCAGCGCGTCCCCCGACACCGCGAAGTCCCCGGCGTCGAAGCCCGGCAGCGGCCTCCCACCGCCGCGGCGCACCAGCGGTCCGCGCCGCAGTCTCGGGGCGACCGCGGTCTCCGACACCGGCAGGTGCGAGGCCAGCCGCAGCACCGCCTGCCGCGCCCGCCCGCCGCTCATCGCCCACCCCAGCAGCATCGCCGCCCGGATCGTCATGACCGCGTGCGGCAGCCGCTCGGCCTGGTAGGTGTCCAGGAGCGACTCCGGCGCCCCCCGGTTCAGCACGTACTCCAGCTTCCACGCCAGGTTCGCCGCGTCCCGCAGCCCGGCCCCCAGCCCCTGCCCGGCGAACGGCGGGGTCAGGTGCGCGGCGTCGCCCAGCAGGAACACCCGGTCCCGTCGCCACTGCCGGGCCACCCGCGCCCGGAACGTGTACCGCGCGGCCCGCACCACCGTCACCCCGCGCGCGTCCCACGGCGCCAGGACCTCGTCCAGCGGCAGCCCGTCCTCCCCGGGCCGGAGCCGGAACTCCCACCGGTACCGCTGCCCGGTCACCCGCATGAACGTCGCGGGCCGCTCGGCGCACACCTGGTGCACCCCGTCCCAGTGCGGGAGCCGCCGCGGCGACACCGCGTCCACCACCAGCCACCGCTCCGGCGACCGCAGCTCCCGCACGGCCGAAGGCCCCCGCACCACGCTGTCGGCCCCGTCGCACCCCAGCACCGCGTCGCCCCGCACGAGCGACCCGTCGGCGCACCGCACCACCGGCCCCGGCCCCACCCCGACGACCTCGACCCCGCGCCGCACCACCCCGGCGGGCAGGGCGGCGGCCAGCAGCGCGTCCAGGTCCGGCTGGTCGAACAGCGACGCCTCCGGGTGCCCGAACCGCCCCGCCTCCGCCCGCCGGAACTCGGCGAGCGGGCGGAGCCGGGAGTCGACCAGGCGCAACCCGGGCATGGCGCGGCTGACCGCGGCGAACTCCCGCGCCACCCCCGCGGCCCGCAGGATCTCCACCGCCTCCCCGTCCAGGTGCACGGCCCGGGGCAGCGGGTAGGGCTCCGGGTGGCGCTCCAGCACGGTGACCGCCACCCCGCGCCGGATCAGCAGCAGCGCGGCCGTCAGCCCCACCGGCCCCGCGCCGACGATGACGACGCTCAGGACTGCGCCACCATCAGCGCGGCCGAGAGGGTCAGCCCCGGGCCGAACGCCATCGCCACCACCGCCTCACCCGGGGCGGGCGGCGTCCGCAGGATGTCGCGCATGATCAGCGGCACCGTCGCCGACGAGCAGTTGCCGTACTCGGCCAGCACGTGCCGGGACTCGGCCAGCGCGCCGTCGGGCAGGCCCAGCCCCCGCTCGACGGTGTCGAGGATGCGGGGCCCGCCGGGGTGCACCGCCCACCGGCTGATGTCGGCGGGCGTCAGGCCGTGCGGGTCCAGCAGGTCCTTGGCCAGCAGCTCGACCTCCAGCCCCAGCACCTCCGGCACCCGGGGCGAGAGCCCCATCCGGAACCCCTGGTCGGTCACCTCCCACGTCATGTGGTCGCTGGTGTCCGGGTGGGTCCGCCACGCGGTGTCCACCACCCGCAGCCCCGGCCCGGCGCCGGGCATCAGCACCAGCGCGGCGGCGGCGTCGCCGAACAGCGCGTGGCAGACCACCTGGCCCGCGTCCGCGGTCCGCGGCTGGGCGTGCAGCGAGGTCAGCTCCAGGCACAGCAGCACCGCGGGCTTGCCGTTGGCGTTGACGTAGTCGCTGACGCTGTCCAGCCCCGGCAGGGCCGCGTAGCAGCCCATGTGCCCGACCAGCAGCCTGCGCGCCCGCGGGTCCAGCGGCAGCGACCCGGCCAGCGCGATGTCCACCCCCGGGGTGCCGTAGCCGGTGCACGAGGCCACCGCGAGCAACCCGACCTCGGAGGCGTCCAGCCCGGCGTCGGCCAGGGCCGCGGTCACCGCGCGGTGGGCCAGCGGCGGCGCGGCCTCGGCGTAGCGGCGCATCCGGGCCGCGGTGGACCAGTCGGAGACGTCCTCCGTGCGCGGATCGGCCACGGCGTGCCTGCGGCGCACCCCCGAACCGGCGAAGATCCGCTCGGCGGCGCGGCTGCCCGCGAACCGCTCGCGGAAGTGGACCTCCCACATGGTCCGCTGGTCCAGGGGCTGGGGCAGGGCCGCACCCAGCCCGCGCACGACAGCGCGTCGTTCCACCGCTCATCCCTTCTTGCGGCCGACGCCCTGGAACAGCACGCCCGTGTCGCGCACCGGCCGCAGCCGGACATCGGGGCGGGCGCGCAGCAGCCAGGCGGCCAGATCGGTCGCCGCGGGGCGGATGCCCCGCAGCCGCAGCGGGATGCCCACTGCCGCGCATAATCGGACCAGGGCGGCCCGGTCCACCAGCAGGGCCGGGTCGTGCACGCCGCGCGGGGCCAGTCCGGGCACCCGCTCGGCCAGGCCGATCGCCACGAACCGGCACCGCCGGGTCGCCGCGAGCGTGTCGAGCACCAGCAGGCCGCCGGGGGCCAGCACCCGGCCGATCTCGCCGACGGCGGCGGCCAGGTCCGTCACGTGCTCCAGGATCTCCCCGGCCGCGACGACGTCCGCGCAGCCGTCGCGCAGCGGCAACCGCAGCACGTCCCCGCGCACGGCGCCGACCCCGTGCTCGGCGGCCTGGCGCAGCGCGCTCGCCGAGAGGTCCACACCGACGTGCCGGTAGCCCTTGCCCGCCACGTGCGGCGCGAGCAGGCCCGCGCCGCAGCCGAGGTCGACCAGGACCGCACCCGGCCGGGACGCGGGCGGGATCAGCTCGCCGCGCGCGGCCGCCAGCCAGTGGAGCATGGCGAAGACGCCCCTGGGCCGCCACCACTGGTCGGCGAGCCGGTCGTAGAGCCGGATGTCGTTCCTCGGCAACTGCTCGGTCGGTGACACGTCCCCCAGGCTGGCACACTCGGCGAAATGCAGCAGGCCGTCGACCTCGTCCGGGCGTGCCACCCCGCTCCCACCCTGACCGTGACGGTCCTGGCGGGCGCGCTCGCGGCCGCGGCAGGCCACCCCGGCACCGCGGTCATCGGCCTCGCGGTCGCGGTCCTGTGTGGACAGCTCTCGGTCGGCTGGCTCAACGACCTCGTCGACGCCCCGCGCGACGCCGCGGTCGGCCGGGCGGGCAAGCCGGTCGCCGAGGGGCTGGTGCCGCGGCGGACAGTGGGAGTCGGGGTCGGCGTCGCCGGGGTCGCGGCGCTGGCGCTGACCGCGCTGTTCGGGCCGTGGGCCCTGCTCGCCCACGCGGTCGCGCTCGGCTCGGCCTGGGCGTACGACCTGGGCGTCAAGGCCACCGCGGTCTCGGTTCTGCCCTACGTGGTCTCGTTCGGCCTGCTGCCGGTGATCGTGGCCCGGGAGCCCGCGCCCGCCTGGCTGATCGCCGCCGCGGCGCTGCTGGGCTGCGCGGCGCACTTCGCCAACGCCGTCCCCGACCTCGCCGACGACCTCGCCACCGGGGTGCGCGGGCTGCCTCACCGCCTCGGCGCCCGGGGGTCGCTGGCCGCCGCGGCCGTCCTGCTCCTGGCCACGGGCGTGGTCGTCGCCCTCGGCCCGCCCGGCCCGCCGCGGGTGGTGGCGCTGGTCGCGGTCGCGGTGTCCGGGGCGGTGCTGGCCGCCGGGGTGGCCAGGGGCGGCCGGGCGCCGTTCGCCTCGGTCATGGTGGTCGCTCTCATCGATGTCGCCGTGGCCGCTTACGCGCTGACCTGACGGCGCACCGCGAAGCGCAGCCGGAACGGGTCGAGCCCGGCGGGCATGGGCCCGCCCAACGGCTGAGCCGACACCAGGTCCGCCCGCGCCAGCAGCGCCGAGACCAGCGCGGAGGTGACGAACAGCACCAGGTTGCGGCCGGGACACCCGGCCGGGCCCGCGCTGAAGGGCAGCAGGGCCGGGTTCAGCGCCGCGCGGCCGTCCAGCCACAGCTCGGGGTCGAAGCGCTCGCCGGAGTCGCGGTGGAACAGCGGGGTCACCACGGCCACCGTGGTGCCCGCCGGACCCCACTCGGTGGGCTCGGTGGTGTCGCGCAGGATCACCGGCGTCGTCGGCCACAGCCGCACCGCCTCCAGCACGCAGGCGCGCAGCACCGGGTGGCGCGGGTCGTCCTCCGCGCGGACCGCGGCGAGCTGCTCGGGGTGCCCGGACAGCGCCGCCAGCGTCCGCATCACGGTCATGCCCGCGGAGTCGAAGGCGAAGAGCCAGTGCGGGAACTGGTCGGCGGCCTGCAATCCCTGGGCGGCGGTCAGCCCGGCCAGGCTGCCCGGCTCGGCCCGGTCGATGTGGACGCGCAGCCGCGCGTCGAACAGCGCGCGGCGCTCGGGGCGGCGCGGGTGGAAGTAGGACCAGTTGCCGTTCGAGCGCAGGGTGTGGAGCAGATCGATCAGCTCGGTGTCGTCCCTGGCGCCGATGCCCAGGGTGACGCGGCGGGCCAGCCGCCACCAGCCCCCGGCGAACGTCGGCCAGTCCAGCTCCCCGCCCGCGGCGTCCAGCATCGCCTCGGCCTCGTCGTCGACAGCCGCGCTGAACGGCGCCGCCAGACGGTGCGTGGGCAGCTCGGTGTCCAGGATCTGCTCGGTGAACCAGCGGCGCTCCCGGCGCTCGGGCATCGGCGAGATGAGCACGCCGTGGGGCTGGAAATGACGCAGCGCGCCGACCTTCTCCCGGTTGGCGGGGGAGAACGGCACCGGGGTGTCGGCCACGACGCGGGCGGCGTCCTCGGCGTCCAGCGGCAGGACGACCGTGCGGCCCACCAGCCGCAGCACCAGCGGGCCGGGACCGTAGCGCGCGCGGAGTCTGCGCAGCTCATCCAGCATCGCCTGGTCGGCGCCCGCTTTCGTCAGCAGGCTCAGCACGCGCGGTCTGCGCACGATCATCCCGCCCGCCACCAACGGCGCGCCGACGCGCAGGCCGAGCCGGGCCGCGTCGGCCTTGGACAGTCGCGCGCCTGTCCGAGGCGCGGCGGTGTGCGTCATGGCGGGGATTACCTCTGCCCGTTGGCGGGCAAACCTGGCCGTACCGGTCGGCGGCCGTGCGGCCACGCCCAGAGTCGGGTATCCATTCTGTTGTGCCGCCGACCCCGCGTCGTCGCACCATGATGGGGAGCCGCCTTTGGCGAGGATCGGAGCAGCCATGCCCACCACCAAGCACCGGAACCGCGCCGACGCGGGCGCCACCATCGGCATCGAGGAAGAGTTCCTGCTGGTCGACCCCCACACCGCCGAGCCAGCCGCCTGCGGCCCGGACATCGTGGACCAATGCGAGGCGGACCAGTGCGATGGAGGGCTGTGGCAGCCCCAGCACGAGTTCGCCCGCAGCCAGATCGAGATCGCCACCGGCGTCTGCCACACCGCCGCTGAGGCCGCCGCCCAGCTCGCCCAGGCCCGCGCCCGCCTCGCCGAGCTCGCCGCGGGCCACGGTGCCCTGCTGGTGGCCACCGGCGCCCCGATCGTGGCCACCGAACCCGTCCGGCTGAACCCGGGACCCCGCTACGCGCGCGTCGGCGAGCACTACGGCGCCATGTTCGCCGACTACCAGTGCTGCGGCCTGCACGTCCACGTCGGCGTGCCCGACCGCGACGTGGCCGCGGCGCTGCTCAACCACCTCACGCCCTGGCTGCCCACGCTGCTGGCGCTCTCGGCGAACTCCCCGATGCGCCAGGGCCGCGCCGTCGAGTTCTCCAGCCTGCGCAGCCTCATCCAGGCCGGGATGCCGACCTACGGCCCACCGCCCTGGGTGGACTCCGCAGCCGACCACGACCGCCAGATCGCCCGGCTCGTCGAGTGCGGCACCCTCGTCGACGACCGGATCACCTTCTGGCAGGCCCGGCTGTCCCCCCACCTGCCGACCATCGAGGTCCGCGTCGCCGACTCCGTGCCCACCCCGGCCGACGCCACGCTGATCGCCACCCTCTGCCGGGCGCTGGTCGTCGCCGCGGCCGACGACCTGGCCGCGGGCGTCCCCGCGCCCCGGCCGGACCCGCAGAGCGTGTCCGCCGCGACCTGGGCGGCCGGGCGGTTCGGCCTGGACGGCGCGGCCGTCGACCCGGTCACCGGCCTTCGGACCTCCGCGCGCAAGCGGCTCGCCGCCCTGCTGCACCGCGTCCGCCCGGCGCTGGCCGAGTCCGGCGAGCTGGGCGCGGTCACCACCGGCCTCGAGGACCTGTTCAGCCGCGGCACCGGCTCCGAGCTGCAGCGGGCCGCCGCCCCGGCGGGCCCCGCCGCCGTCGCCGCCATGCTCGCCCTGCACACCGCGGGGCTGACGCCCGTGGAAGCGGGATACACCTCGGCATGAGCAGGCTGCGGGCTGAGCGGGCTGCGGATTGAGCGGGCTGCGGATTGAGCGGGCTGCGGGCTCAGCGTCCGGGTTGGGCGCCGGGGAAACGGAGGCTGGGCGTCAGGGGGTGCGCCAGGAGTCGTCCGGCAGGGCGCCGCTGGCCTGCGGGCCCATCAGCAGCATGCCGCCGTCGACGACGTACGACGCGCCGGTGACGTAGCCCGCGGCGGGGGTGGCCAGGAAGGCGATCACCGCGGCGACCTCGTGGGCGTGGCCCGGCCTGCCCAGCGGGTAGCCCGGCCGGGCCTGCTCGCGCGGGTCGACGTCCGCCTGGCCGGTCATCGGCGTGGAGATCTCGCCGGGGGCCACCGAGTTCACGGTGATGCCGTGCGGGGCCAGCTCCACGGCCAGCACCTTGGTCAGCATGCCCAGGCCCGCCTTGGCCACGCAGTACGGACCGGCGCCCACCCGCGGGGCGTGCTCGTGCACGCTGGTGATGTTGATGATCCGCCCGCCGCGCCCGCCGTCGACCATGTGCCAGGCGGCCCGCTGCGCGCACAGGAAGGCGCCGTTGAGGTCGACGTCCAGGACCGTGCGCCACTCCTCGAAGCCCATGTCCAGCAGCGGGGTGGACGAGCCGGTGCCCGCGGCGTTGACCAGCACGTCCAGCCCGCCGAGCCGCTCGGCCACCTCGTCGACGGCGCCTGCGGCCGTGGGCAGGTCGGTGAGGTCCAGGCGGGTCACCACCGCCCGCGCGCCCGCCTCCTCGACCTCCCTGGCGGTGGTCTCGGCGCCGTCGCGGTCGGTGTGCCAGGTGATGCCCACGTCGACGCCGACGCGGGCGAGCGCCACCGCGGTGGCCCGGCCGATCTCGGAGTCGGAGCCGGTGACCAGGGCGCGCCGGGGCGCGCCACCGCGGTCCTGGGGCAGGGGAGCGGGCATGGTCGGTCTCCTCTCAGCGCAGGCGCAGCGGGGCCAGCGGCAGTGCCTCCGCGGCGCGGCGTCCGTCGAGGTGGTGCAGCAGGATGCCTTCGCGCAGCGTCCAGGGGCATAACTCCACTTCGGACACTTCGAGCGACCGCATGACGGTGCGGGCCACGACCGCGCCCGCCAGGATGTAGGGCGCGCGGGCGGTGGAGATCCCGCGCAGCCGGGCGCGCCGGGACGCGGGCATCTCGGCCAGGCGCGGAATCCACTTGTCCAGATCGGACAGTCGCAGGACCTGGCGCTTGCGCCCGCCCGCCCGCTTGGGCGGCGAGCCCGCCAGGCGGCCCAGCTGCTGCAGGATGCGGGACGCGGCCACGGCGCGCTCGAACTCCGAGCTCTCGGGCAGCTCGTCCAAGGAGTGGCGCACGTGGCGCTTGAGGCGGCGCAGGTCCTTGTCCGTAGGCGGGTCGCCGGGCAGGAACGTGCGGGTCAGCGTGCCCGCCCCCAAGGGCAGCGACAGGGTCAGCTCGGGGACGGCATCGGCGCCCATCACGATCTCGCTGGTGCCGCCGCCGACGTCGAGCAGCAGCATCCGGCCCGCCTCCCCCGTCCACTGCCGCGCGGCGTGGTAGGTCAGCCAGCCCTCCTGCGGACCGGTCAGGAACTGCAGCCGCACGCCCACCGCCTGGTACACCGCGTCGACGACCTCGGCGCAGTTCACCGCGTCGCGCACCGACGCCGTGGCGAAGCAGAACAGCTCCCGCACCCCCGCCTCCCGCGCGACGGTGACGGTGGCCCGCGCCGCCCGCACCACCCGGCGCACACCGCGCGGGCTCAGGGAGCCGTCCGGCCGGATCTCGCGGCCCAGCCTGGTCGGGTACTTGTAGGCCGCCGTCAGCGGCCCGTCGTCCGCCCACTGCAAACAGGCCGACATCGAGCCAATGTCGATGATCCCCACGCGGCCGTTCACCCGGGACGTCCCCTTTCGTAGCGGACTCACATCATCCCGGGTAAATACCCCAATTGGTACAGGCCAAACGACGCAATAGCTTACTACCACCTGAATGAGGCGACAATCACCCGATTTCAGGTGGCGCGCAGGCGGATTCCCTTGTTGTTCTTCAGCAACGTCATCGTCTGCCCGTCGACGGCCAGCTCCACCCGGCCGTCCAGCACGGCGACCATGGCGTCTTCCAGCTCCATCACCTCCGGCGCGCACGCCATCCGGGTGAGCACCGGCTGCTCGAACACGACCGCCGCGCCGCTGAGCCGGTAGCCCGCCGACCCGGTGTTGCAGCCGGTGTCGATGGCCACGGTGTCCGCGCCGAACCGCAGCGAGGCCCCGCCCGGCGTGGAGGAGGCGACCTCGCCCGCCACGACGGTGTCCACCACCCAGTCGGTGTTCAGCAGCGGCGGCAGCGCCTCGCGGCCCAGCACCAGCTCGGTGCCCTCACCGGTCAGCACCAGCCGCTCACCGTCGACGCGCCATTCCGGCGACGCCGACAGGAAGCCCGCCAACCACTCGTCCTGGGCGTGGAGGGCCCCGTCGCAGCCCATCTCGGTGACCGACAGCTCGGACACCACGACCTTGCCGCCCCCGGTCTCGACCCGCCCGCTCATCGTGTTGCACCCGGCGCCCGCCAGCAGCCTGCCGTCATCGGTGAAGTCCAGCCGGACAGCGGTGTCCCCGACCAGCTGGTGACCCGATTGGCTGACGAACACCCCTCTCGGCCCCGCCCCACCCGGCGAGATGCCCACAGGCGTGCCGCCCCCGCAGGCCGACAGAGCCATCAGCAGAACCACGACACCGACAAGAGTCCTCATGACCGCCAAGACGGAAGGGGCCGCACCCGAGGTTGCGTGTGGGACGCTGTCGATCACGGTACGGCGGTCAGGGAGCACGGGTGGGCTACGAGTACGACGTGTTCATCAGTTACACGCGCAAGGCCGGGGCGGGCACGTGGGTGAAGGAGAACTTCTACCCGGCGCTGAAGGACTCCCTGGACAACGAGATGGGCCGCGAGCCCACCCTGCACGTGGACTGGGAGCAGGAGACCGGCGTGTCCTGGCCGCCGAACCTGGAGCGCTCCCTGCTGCGCTCGCGGGTCATGGTCGCCGTGCTGTCCCCGCCGTACTTCCGCTCGTCGTGGTGCCTGGCGGAGTGGGCGAGCATGGACGCCCGCAACCAGGCCCTCGGCCTGGGCACCTCGAACAACCCGAAGAACCTCATCCACGGCGTCCGCTACGCCGACGGCAGGCACTTCCCGCCAGAGGCCGCGTGCGTCATGATGCGCGACTTCACCGCCTGGAACGTGCCCCTGCACTACGACGCCTTCAGCCGCACCCCCGCCTACGTGGACTTCTACGCCGCGGTCCAGGTCCTGGCCCGCGACATCGCCGCCCGCATCGACGACGTCCCGCCGTGGGACTCGGCGTGGCCGCCGCTGCGCCCGGACCCGCCCGCCGAGCTGCCCACGGGCACCCTGCCCAGGCTGTGAGGACGCCGTGATCGCGACCTTCTACTCCTACAAGGGCGGCGTCGGTCGCTCGTTCTGCCTGGCCAACGTCGCCGTCCAGCTCGCCCGCTGGGGCAACCGCGTCCTCTGCGTCGACTGGGACCTGGAGGCCCCCGGCCTGCACACCTACTTCCGCCCGTGGCTGCCCGCCGCGCCGACGTCGGGCGTGGTCGAGCTGGCGACCGCCGCCAAGGAAGGCCCGGTCGACTGGCGCGACGCCGTCGTGCCGGTGCCCATCGACGGCATCGACGGGCTGCGCCTGATGCCCGCGGGCCGCATGGACGACAGCTACGTCGACCGCGTCCAGTCCATCTCCTGGCCGGAGCTGTACGCCGAGCACAACCTGGGCTGGCGCTTCGAGCTGATGGCCAAGGAGATGCGCGCTGAGTACGACCACGTGCTGATCGACAGCCGCACCGGCATCACCGACATCGGCGGCATCTGCACCGCCCAGCTCCCGGACGTCCTGGTCCTGTGCCTGACCCCGAACCGCCAGAACCTCGACGGCGCCATGGACGTCGCCCGCCGGGCCGCCGCCACCCGCGACCACCTGCCCTACGACAAGGCGGGCCTGCTCGTCCTGCCCATCGTCTCCCGCTTCGACGCCCGCGAGGAGTACGAGCGCGCCCGCCACTGGCGCGAGGAGATCACCCGCTGCTCCGCGGGCCTCTACGACACCTGGCTGCCGCAGAACGTCGGCAAGCTGAGCATGATCGAGCGCACCACGATCCCGTACCTGCCGTACTGGAGCTTCGGCGAGGACCTGCCCGCCGTCACCGAGAACAGCGACAACCCGGAGATGGTCACCCACTACCTGGACAACATCGCCGCCCTCCTCGCCCACGGCCTGACCGACGCCGACGTCCTCGCCTCCAGCCGCGACACCTACGTCCACACCGCCCGCGACCGCCTGCGCACCACCGAGCTCTCCCCATCCGACGTCTACGTGCACGGTTCCAGCCGCCGCGCCGAGGAGATCCGCGACGCCCTGGCCGCCTTCGGCCTCCGGGTGGCGGCGACGTCCTCGGTCCGCGCGGCCCTGCTCGAAGCCCGGCACGTGGTGGTGGTGGACGCGGAGCGGCCCCAGCCCGGCGTGGTCGACCTGGTGGAGCACTTCACCCTCGCCCAGCGGGAGTCCGAGGTCGGCAGGCTGCTCATCCCGGTGGTCGGGGACAGGAGCAGGCCCGCGGCCGTGCTCGGCCACCACCAAGCCCTGGTGGACCGCGGCGGCCCGGCCGAGGAGGTCGCCGCGGGCGTCCTCCTCGCCCTTTCCCGCACGGTGACCGACGACCGCGCCCACTGGGCGTCCGCGCTGGTCGCGGCGGGGTACTGGATGCTGGACCACGACGGCGCCGAGGCGGCGGGCGTCATCGCCGACGAGGCCGCCGCGCTGATGCCCGCCGACCCGGTGAGCCTGTGGCTGCTGCAGGGCCGGATCGCGTTCGAGACCGGTGACTATCTGGCGGCGGCCGACGTCCTCGCCTCGGCCCTCGACGTGGTCCCGATGGACGCCGTCGAGCGCTTCCCGCTGCTGATGCTGCTCGGCCGGTCGCTCTGGCTGGTCGGGGACCTGCCGGTGGCCGAGGAGCTCCTGAGCGGCGCGCTCGGCATCGCCGACGGCGAGCAGGAGGTCACCGCCCGGCGCGTGCTCGCCCAGGTGCTCGTCGCCATGAACCGCGACGGGTCCGCTCGCCAGATGCTGGAGACGGCGCTCGACACGGCCGAGGAGGGCTCACCGGCCTGGCTGGAGACCGCGGTCGACCTCTCGGTGCTGGAGCGCAGGCATGGCCGGATGCGCAGGGCCGAGGCGCTGCTCAGGTCGGCGGCCCGCGTCCCGGCGCGCCCGGAACTCCGCCTGCTCGCGAACCAGCACCTGGCCAGCGTGCTGGAGCAGCAGGGCAGCGAGGCTGCCATGCGGATGTGGGCCACGACGGCGAAACTGGCGGCCGAGACCGGCGACATCGACGCCATGGCGGAGGCCGCGCGCAACGTGATGCGGCTCCACGGGACCGGGTCCATGCTCTGGCTGGCGGAGATGGTCCACCTGGTCGCCGACGTGGGCAGCCGGGCAGGCGAGCGGGGTCGACGGGATGAGGCGGCCGAGCTGCGCGAGCTTGGCGGCCTCCTGCTGATGACAGCCGAGAACCACGGCGAGGCCGCGGTCGAGTTCACGAAGGCGGTGGCCGCCTACCGCGCGCTGCGCGACCCGGCGGGGATCGCCCGTGGCCTGGCCCGGCTGGCCGCGCTCGACCTGCGCGCGGGCCGCGACGGCGACGCCGCCGTCCGGCTGGCCGAGGTGCGCAGCCTCCTGCCCGAGCTGCGCGGTGAGCAGGCCACGACGGTGCGGGACCTGATCGCGGACGCCCTGAGGTGAGGTCCCTGGCGGAGTTCGTCGGACCGCCCGCGGACTGGGCAAGCGCGGCAAGGCCGCGAGCACCGGAAAGCCGCGGTCGTGGCCAAGCCCGTCCAGCCCCGGCCGCTCGGTTGGCCACCCGCTGAGGACCGGTGGCCCGGTGCTCGTCGTTGAGCGCCGGGCCACCAGCCTCCCCCAGGTCAGGAGAGCGCCCACCTCTGGTTGGCGCCGCCGCCACAGGTCCAGATGATCAGCTGGGTGCCGTCGGCCGAGCTGGCGCCGGTGGCGTCGAGGCACTTGCCCGCGTTGCGGATCGTGCCGTCGGCCTGGACCGTCCAGTTCTGGGCGGCGGTGCCGTTGCACGTCCACAGCTGAACGATCGCGCCGTCCGCGGTGCTGCCGCCGTTGACGTCAAGGCACTTGCCCAGCGCCGAGATCGTGGAGCCGCTGACGGTCCACTTCTGGTTCGCCTGGCCGCTGCACGTCCACAGCTGGACCTTCGCGCCGTCGGTCGACGCGCCGCCGTTGACGTCGACGCACTTGCCGCCGATGCCCACGATCTGCCGCGCGCCGCCCGTGCCGGTGCCGACGCCCTGGCCGACGAACCGCACCGAGTCCAGGTCGTAGATCCGGTTCGTGGTCATCTTGAACACCGCGAACAGCTCCGTGGTGCCACTCGGCCTGGACACCGGGACCGGCGGCAGGCTGACGTAGGTGTCCCAGCCCCCGGTGCTCGGCACCGGCGACGACGCGACGAGCGCGCCGGTCGGCGACCCGGCGCGCAGCTCGATCGAGCCGCCCCCGGTGGGCGAGGACACCCGGAACGACACCTGGTCGATGCCGGTCAGGTTCACCGGGCTGTAGGAGATCCAGTCGTTGTTGTCGATGTCGCCGATCCGGGAGCCCGCCTCCGCGCCCGCCTGCGACACCACGCGGATGCCGGAGGAGTTGGTGTAGTGCTCGCCCTGCTTGTGCTTGGGCTGCAGCAACACCTGGGTGCGGCCGGTCAGCGCGGGCACCCCGGTGGCGCCCCGGTCGGTGTAGGTGGCGTCGGCGACGTAGAACAGGTTCGCCTCCGCGCCGTGGCCGCCGTCGCTCTGGATGGGGATGACCCCCGAGCAGCCGGGGATCTGGTTGATCGGGTGCGCGTGCTGGTCGTGGCCGAGCGCGGGCTGGGTGATCACCTTCGTGCAGTCGACCGTGCCGTCCTCGGGGTCGGTCACGCTGAGCGAGTACGCGACGCTGTCGCCGAAGTCGAACATGCCGCCGTGGACCGGGCTGGTGAACCGGACCGCGGGCGCGGTGTTGCCCGAGGTGACCGTCACGTTGGCCACCCCGGTCTTGCCGGTCGGGTCGGTCACCGTGAGCTGGGCGTTGAACTGCCCGCGGGCGGTGTAGGTGTGCGAGGGGTTCGCCGCGGTGGAGGTGCCGCCGTCGCCGAAGGTCCACCGGTAGGTCAGCGCGCCGCCCTCCGGGTCGCTGGAACCGGCGCTGGAGAAGGCCACCGTCAGCGGGGAGGTGCCCGAGGCGGGCGTGGCCGAGGCGCGGGCCACCGGACTGCGCTCGCCACCGCTGTAGTCGATGCGGTGCAGCCCGGAGTCGGGGTTGTCCCTGCCGAAGCCCGAACCCCACTCCAGCAGGTACATCGACCCGTCGGGGCCGAACTTCATGTCCATCGGCGACTTGAACGACATCGACGACAGGAAGTTGTTTATCTTCAGCAGGTTCCCGCCGGAGTCCAGCCGGAACTCGAACATCCTGTTGCGCGCCCACTCGCCGAAGAACGGCGTCTGGTCGAAGTAGGCGGGGAACTTGGTGGGCGAGGGGTTGTTCGCGTCGTAGCGGTAGATCGGGAACGCCATCGGCGCCTCACCGCCGCTGCCCATCTCCGGGAACGCGTTGCCGTTGGCGCCGTTGCCGTACCAGACCGTCGCCGCGCGGGAAGCCGGGAGGGTGGTCAGGCCGGTGTTGTTGGGCGAGTTGTTCACCGGGGCGGCGCAGTTGAACTTCGCGCCCGAGGCGCCGGTGGCGAAGTTGTAGTCGTTGAACGCGATGTTGTTGGCCACGCAGTAGGGCCAGCCGTAGTTGCCCGGCGAGGTGATCGCGTTCCACTCCACCAGACCGGCGGGACCGCGGTTGGCGTTGTCCGACCCGGCGTCCGGGCCGTAGTCGGCCATGTAGATGGTGCCGTTGACCGGGTGCACGCTGAACCGGAACGGGTTGCGGAAGCCCATCGCGTAGATCTCGGGCCGGGTCCGCGCCGTGCCGGGGGCGAACATGTTGCCCGCGGGGACGGTGTAGGTGCCCGCGGTCTCCGGGTGGATGCGCAGGATCTTGCCGCGCAGGTCGTTGGTGTTGGCCGAGGTGCGCTGCGCGTCGTAGAGGCTGCGCCCGGCCCGCTCGTCGATCGGGGCGTAGCCGTCGGAGTTGAACGGCTCGGTGTCGTCGCCGACGCCGATGTAGAGGTTGCCGCCGGGGCCGAAGGCCAGGTAGCCGCCGGTGTGGCCCGGTTCGGACTGGCGCGAGGCGGGCAGCGTCAGCAGGACCTTCTCGCTGGCCGGGTCGAGGGTGTCGCCGTTCATGGTGAACCGGGAGACCCTGGCGACCTCGGCGCTGCCGGTGGGGGAGTAGTTCAGGTACACCCACCGGTTCGTGGCGAAACCGGGGTCGAGGGCGAGGCCGGTGAGGCCGTCCTCCCCGCCGCTGTAGACGCTCAGCGTCGCCGCGGTGACCGTCGTGCGGGTGCTCGGCTTGTAGATCTTGAGCTTGCCGCCGTACTCGATGTAGAACACGCGGCCGTCGGGCGCGACCTCCAGCGCCGCGGGCGCCAGGGTGTTGCCGTCCAGCTCGGTCTTCTCGAAGCTGCTCCACACCGTCGGGCCGCAGTCCGCGGCGACCGCGCCGCCCGCGGTCTCCACGCCGCCGGTGATGTGCGAGCGGAACAGCGGCTCGGAGTAGCTGGAGCCCTGGTGGCCCATCGCGGTCGCCCAGAGCCTGCCGCCCTCGAAGTTGCGGCACCACGAGATCGGGTGGTCGGCGCCCATCCTGGAGCCGCCCGGGTCATAGGTGCTCTCGTCGGCGGTGACCAGCACGTGCACGTCGCCGCGGGCGCTGCGGTTGAAGTTGTACCACTCCTCGGTGCGCGTCCAGCGGTCCGGTAAGCCCTGGCCGGAGGGGTGCTTGCGGTCGGCCACCTTCGCCGTGCCGGGCACCGTCGCCGAGTGCGCGGTCATCGTCATGCCCAGCATCTGGTCCCACCAGGGGAACTGGGTCTCGATGTTCATGTCGGTGGCGTTGTGGATCGCCACCACGCCGCCGCCGTTGCGCATGTAGGTCTGCATCGCGGTGCGCTGCGCCGCGGTGTCCCAGACCATCCCGGAGGTCTGGAACATGACGACCACGTCGAAGGTGGCCAGGTTGGCGTTGGTGAAGACCGCCGCGTCCTCGGACTTGGTCATCTCCCACTGGCGGTCGGCGGCGATCTGCTCGAACATGGCGACACCGGCCGGGATGGAGTCGTGCCGGTAGGCGCCCGCCGCGGTCTTGGTGAACAGCAGGACGTGCAGGCCCTCCGGGTGCGCCGACGCCGCGGTCGGCACGAGTCCCGCTATCACCACCAGGACTCCCAGGATGACTGCCGGGAGTCTCCTCAGTTTCACTTTCACTTACTCTCCTTTGTAGAGGGTTGCCCGCCCCGCCACGTCACCGGCCGTGGGGGGCGGGCGTCGGCCCGCGGGTGCGCGGGCCATGTCCGGGGAACGGCGGCCGTTTACCTGGCCGCGTTCATCAGGTCGAGGGCGCTGTGCTGCCGGGCCGGGTCGCTGACGTCGAACGGCCCGGCCCAGCGCAGGCCGTACTGGTCGAGCGCCGTGCGGTTGCTGCCGTGGGCGGCGTCGGCCTGGCGGCGCAGGTAGGTGGTGTAGGGGCGGTCGGGCAGCGCCGCGTTCAGCGCGCCGAGCCCGCGGACGTAAGCGCCCTTGAACGAGGGCCCGTCGCCCCCGCACGACCCCGACTCGCAGGGCTCGCGCAGGACGCCCCCCGGGTTCAGGCCCGCGTTGGCGGTCGAGGCGTTCGCCAACTGCCGGGCGCGGGTCAGCAGCGCGGGGTCGCCGGTCGCGCGGTTCAGCTCGGCCAGGGCGGCCAGGATCACGCCCTGGTTGTAGGTCCAGGTCGGCTGCCCGTTGTTCTGGCAGCCCGCGGTGAGGCCGTCGTTCACCAGGCTCGCGCCGTTGATCATGCCGCTGGCGCTGAACCAGGACCAGCCGCCGCGCGCGCGGGCCAGGTAGGCGGTGTCGCCGGGGAGCCGGTTGTGCAGCGCCGCGTTGACCTGGATGTAGAGGGCGTTGGTGATGGCGTTCTTGTAGGCCCTGTCGTCGCGCCACCACACCCCGCCGCCGCAGACGCCGTCCCAGAAGGAGTGCATGTAGTCCGCGCCCGCCCGCGCGGTCGCCAGGTAGCGGCTGTCGCCGGTGAGGTCGTAGGCGGCCACCCAGGCCAGCGCCCACCAGCCGGTGTCATCGATGTACTCGTTGCGGAACTGGCCGCGCCCGGCGTTGACGTTGCGGTCGTAGGTGGTGGCGATGGCGTAGCGGTAGCTGCCCATCCCGGACACGCGGATGTTGTCGATGACAGCGGTGAGGGCGTTGGCGGAGTTCCACCAGCCGGTGCCCGCGAACAGCCCGGTGTCGTTGCGGTAGGACTGCATCAGCGCGGTGGCCGCGGCCGTGCGCCGGTCCCAGGCGTTCCACGTGGTGCGCGCCCACGCCGTGCAGGCGACCTCCGGCCGGTCGCCCGCCTTGCCGCAGGCCCGCAGCGCGCCGACACCCCGGTTGGCCCAGTCGTCCACGTTGAACATCGCCGTCCGCGCGCCCGTCGCGCCCGCGGCGATCCTGGTGACGCCGAGGCGGCTGCCGGACGCCCACGTGCGGCCGCCGTCGAAGGAGCGGTCCAGCCACAGCTCGTCGGCGGGGCTGCCCGTGGCGACCGCGGCCCAGCCCATCGCGTCGGTGTCGTTGAAGTGCAGGGAGACCCGGCGGCCGTGGACGGTGGCCGACACGGCCTCCCTGGCCTGGGGGGCGAGCGCGGTGTCGCGCCCGTCGCAGAACTTGTTGCACACCACGGCCATCGGCGCCGCCGCCCCGGGTGGCGCTGACGACGTTGATGACGGGGATGACGCGGATGACTGGGACGCGGATGGCGTGGGCGGCGCCGATGGCGCCTGGGCGGTGGCGGGGACGGGGGCGCCGAGTGCGGCGGCGGTCAGGGCAGCGGTCAGCAGCAGTCTCACCATTGAGACCTCCAGGGATGAAGCTCCGAACGCGCAGGGGAGGTGCCGCCGACGCGGTCGAGCGTCCCTTCCGACTTAGGTATGTGACCCAACCTGGTAGCGGCGAAGTGCACATGAAGATAGATCGATTAGGAAGATCAACACACGTCTTTAGCTTGAATGGAGCAGACTTCTGATTGCTGACAGCCAAATCTGACATGCGCAACAGACTGTTCGGCTGCGTTCATTACGACGAATGGTCCCGTTATGTTGTTCTGGTCGCCATCTTGCGGACATTCGCCTCCCACAAGGACTCTTCCGCGACGTGAAAACTTGTGCTTATGATCGGCACGCACCAAAAGGCGTGGTCGGCGCACGCCTGTCGTCACAGCGCACACGACAGGAAGGCTCCGAGCGTGAAACGCAGGATCGCTCTCGCAGGCATCGTCGCCGCGGCAGCACTGGGCATCACCCCCACCGCCCAAGCCGCGCCGGACTTCACCGTCCTGGTGTTCAGCAAGACCGCGGGCTACCGCCACGACTCCATCCCGGCGGGCATCACCGCCATCCAGCAACTCGGGCAGCAGAACAACTTCGCCGTCGAGACCAGCGAGGACGCCGCCCAGTTCACCGACACCAACCTGGCCCGCTTCGCCGCGGTGATCTGGCTCTCGACCACCGGCGACGTCCTCAACGCCACCCAGCAGGCCGCCTTCGAGCGCTACATCCGCGCGGGCGGCGGCTACGCGGGCGTGCACGCCGCCTCCGACACCGAATACGACTGGCCGTGGTACGGCAGGCTCGTCGGCAGCTACTTCGCCAGCCACCCGGCCCCACAACAGGCCACAGTGGACGTCCAGGACCGCCAGCACGCCTCCACCGCGCACCTTCCCGCGCAGTGGAGCCGCTTCGACGAGTGGTACAACTACCGGGACAACCCGCGCTCGCGGGTGCACGTGCTCGCCACCCTCAACGAGGGCAGCTACTCCGGCGGCACGATGGGCGCCGACCACCCGATCGCCTGGTGCCACGGCTACGACGGCGGCCGGTCCTGGTACACCGGCGGCGGCCACACCCAGGAGAGCTTCGCCGAGGCCAACTTCCGCACCCACCTGCTCGGCGGCATCCGCTACGCCGCCCGCGGCACCGGCGGCTGCGGCACCGCCCAGCCGCCCGGGCAGTTCACCCAGGTCACCCTGGCCAAGGGCGTCGCGGAGACCGGCGAGCCGATGGGCTTGACCGTGCTGCCCAACCGGGGCGTCCTGCACACCTCCCGCGACGGCACCGTCCGCTACACCGACGTCAACGGCAACACCAAGGTGGCGCTGACCCTCCCGGTCTACACCCACGACGAGGAGGGCCTGCAGAGCGTCAAGGCGGACCCCAACTTCGCCACCAACCGCTGGGTCTACCTCTACTACGCCCCACCACTGTCCACACCGGCCGGTGACGCCCCCGCCACCGGCACCGCCGCGGACTTCGCCCGCTTCAACGGCGTCAACCGGCTGGCCCGCTTCACCGTCAACGCCGACCACACCCTGGACGCCGCCTCCGCGGTGACCGTCCTGGAAGTGCCCAGCAGCCGCGGCATGTGCTGCCACGTCGGCGGCGACATCGACTTCGACGCCGCGGGCAACCTGTACCTGTCCACCGGGGACGACACCAACCCGTTCGACTCCGGCGGGTACACCCCCATCGACGAGCGCGCGGGCCGCAACCCCGCCTTCGACGCCCAGCGCACCTCGGCCAACAGCAACGACCTGCGCGGCAAGGTCCTGCGCGTCAAGCCGTCCGCGGGCGGCGGCTACACCATCCCCGCGGGCAACATGTTCGCCCCCGGCACCGCCAACACCCGGCCCGAGGTCTACGCCATGGGCTTTCGCAACCCGTTCCGGATGAGCGTGGACAAGGCCACCGGCGTGGTCTACCTCGGCGACTACGGGCCCGACGCGGGCACCGCCAGCCCGACGCGCGGCCCGTCCGGCCAGGTGGAGTTCGGCCGGATCACCGCCCCGGGCTTCCACGGCTGGCCGTACTGCTCCAGCTACAACGACGCCTACGTCGACTTCACCTTCCCGTCCGGCCCCTCCGGCGCGCCCTTCAACTGCGCCGCCCCGGCCAACAACTCGCCCAACAACACCGGCGTCCGGACGCTGCCCGCCTCCCAGCGCGGCTGGCTGCCCTACGTCGGCTCCAGCCCGCCGGAGCTGGGCGGCGGCGGCCTCTCACCGATGGCGGGCCCGGTCTACCGCTACAACGCCAACCTGGCCTCCAGCGTGAAGTTCCCGGCGTCGCACGACGGGCTGTTCTTCGCCGGTGAGTTCGGCAGGCGCTGGATCAAGACCATCGGCACCGGCGCGACCCCCGGCCCGATCAGCGCGTTCCCGTGGACGGGCACCCAGGTCATGGACATGGAGTTCGGCCCGGACGGCGCGCTCTACGTCCTGGACTACGGCACCGGCTGGTTCGGCGGCGACGCCAACTCGGCGGTGTACCGCATCGAGCACACCACCGGCGGCGCGGGACGCCCGCCCGTCGCCCAGGCCGCGGGCACCCCGACCTCCGGGCGCGCGCCGCTGACCGTGGCGTTCAGCTCGGCGGGCAGCTCCGACCCCGACGGCGACCCGCTCACCTACGCCTGGGACTTCACCACCAACGGCTCGGTCGACTCCACCGCGGCCAACCCCTCCTTCACCTACACCGCCAACGGCTCCTTCACCGCGACGCTGACCGTCAGCGACGGCACCAGGACCGCGTCGGCGAGCGTGCCCGTCTCGGTGGGCAACAGCGCGCCGACGGTGCGCATCGAGCTGCCCGGCAACGGCCAGACGTTCACCTTCGGCGACCGGGTGCCGTTCCAGGTCGTGGCCACCGACGCCGAGGACACCGCGATCGACTGCGCCAGGGTGAAGGTCGACTACATCCTCGGCCACGACACCCACGGGCACCCGATCACCAGCGCCACCGGCTGCTCCGGGTTCATCCAGACCACCGCGGACGGCGAGCACGACGTCAGCGCCAACATCTTCGGGGTCATCAACGCCGAGTACAGCGACAGCGGCACCCCGCCGCTGACCGCGCGGGCCACCGCCATCCTGCAGCCGCGGGTGCGCCAGGCCGAGCACTTCGGCGCGCAGAACGGCGTCACGGTCGTGGACAAGGCCACGGCGGTGGGCGGCAAGGCCCTGGGCTACATCGAGAACGGCGACTGGATCTCCTTCACCCCGTACTCGCTGGCGGGGGTCACCTCGTTCACCGCGCGGGTGGCCTCGGCGGGCGCGGGCGGCACGCTCTCGCTGCGCACCGGGTCGGCCACCGGCCCGCTGCTCGGCTCGGTCGCGGTGGCGCCGACCGGGGGCTGGGAGAACTTCGTGACCGTCACCGGCACGCTCACCCCGCCCGCGGGCAGCCACACGCTGTACCTGGTGTTCACCGGCGGGGCGGGCAGCCTGTTCGACATCGACGAGTTCGCCTTCGGCACGGCGGCCCCGCCGTCGGAGAACGTCGCGCTGAACAAGCCCGCCACGGCGTCCAGCACCGAGTCCGCGGCGTTCCCCGCCTCGGCCGCGGTGGACGCCAGCCCCACCACCCGCTGGTCGAGCCAGTTCACCGATCCGCAGTGGATCCAGGTGGACCTGGGCGCGACCGGTCCGGTGAACCGGGTCAAGCTGACCTGGGAGGGCGCCTACGGCTCGGCCTACCAGGTGCAGACCTCGACCAACGGCACGACGTGGACCACCGCGCGCACCGTGACCGGCGGTGACGGCGGGGTCGACGACCTGACCGCCCTCGGCGCCTCCGGCCGCTACGTGCGCGTCTACGGGACGACGAGGGCCACCGTCTGGGGCTACTCGCTGTTCTCCTTCGAGGTCTACCGCTAGACGGCGACCGAAGTACCGACCAACAGCAGCCTGCCCGGCGGGGATGACCCCGCCGGGCAGGCGTTTCTCAGCTGTGGATCACCCCGCGGTCAGCGCGAGGTCGTCGAGCACGAACGAGGTCTCGTAGGACCAGTCCTCGACGCCGGTGAAGCTGACCGTCACCGTCTGGCCCGCGAACGCGCCGACGTTGAACGAGCGCAGCGCGTAGCCCGACGGGTTGAGGTTGGTGTAGGTCGCCAGGGTGGTCGAGCCGACCTTCACCGTGAACGTGTCGAACACGGCGGGCTCGTACTCGGCGGTCGAGATCTTGAGGTACATCGACAGGGTGGAGTTGGTGCAGCCCGCCGGGATGGTGACGCTCTGCTGCAGCGTCTCGGTCTGGGTGTAGCCGTAGCCGCCGATCCACGACGAGCGGGTGCCCGAGCGCGGCGCGCCGACACCGGTCCACGGGTAGATCGTCCAAGTGGCGTTCGACCAGCCGGTCGTGCCGCTCTCGAAGCCGGGGTTCACCAGCTTCTGGCCGGGGCTGGAGCAGTTCCCGCCGCCCTCCTTCGTGACGGTCCAGGTGAAGGTCGTGCTGGCGCTGCGGTTGCCGCTGTCGGTGACCGTCGCGGTCACCGTGTAGGTGCCCTCCGTGGTCGGGGTGCCCGAGATCTGCCCGGTCGCGGTGTTGATCGACATGCCGGGCGGCAGCCCGGTCGCCGACCAGGTGTAGGGCGCCGTGCCACCGCTCGCGCTCAGCTTCACGCTGGCCGGGGTGCCCACGACGCTGTTCTGCGGGCCGGGGTTGGTGATGCTCGGCCCGGTCGGCGGCGTGGAGGTGCTGACGTGCAGCAGCCGGTTCGGCGAGCCGGTCCCCGGGCTGGTGATCTTGTTCGGGGTGGACGCCGAGACCATGGCGGAGGCCACCTGCGCGGGCGTCAGCGACGGGGACGCGCCCAGGATCAGCGCGGCCCCACCGGCCACGTGCGGCGCGGCCATCGACGTGCCGCTGATGGTGTTGGTGGCGCTGTCGCCGGTGTGCCAGGCCGAGGTGATGTTCTGGCCGGGGGCGAAGATGTCGGTGCAGGTGCCCCAGTTGGAGAACGAGGCCCGCGCGTCGGTGTTCGTGCTCGCGTTGACCGTGATCGCCTCCGCCACCCGCGCCGGGGTGAAGTTGCAGGCGTCGGAGTTGGAGTTGCCCGAGGCCAGCGAGTACACGACGCCGTCGGCGATGGAGTTGCGCACCGCGTTCTCGGTCGCGGCGTCACTGCCCTGCCCGCCGAGGGACATGTTCGCCACCGCGGGGCCGGAGGTGTGATGGCCGGTCACCCAGTCGATGCCCGCCGCGACCCCGGCGAAGGAGCCCGAGCCCTGGCAGTTGAGCACCTTCACCGCGATCAGCCGCACACCCTTGGCCACGCCGTGCGCCGCGCCGCCGGTCGTGCCCGCCACGTGCGTGCCGTGGCCGTTGCAGTCGGAGTCGTTGCCGTCCCCGGTGGTGTTGGTGCCCCAGGACGCCCGGCCGCCGAAGTCGCTGTGCGTGGTCCGGATGCCGGTGTCGATGATGTACGCGGTGACGTTCGCGGCGGTGTTGGGATAGGTGTAGCTGTTGTCCAGGGGCAGGTTCCGCTGGTCGATGCGGTCCAGCCCCCAGGACGGCGGGTTGGGCTGGGTGTCGGCGATGCTGACCGCGCCGTTCTGCTGCACGAAGGCGACATCCGGTTCCGCGGCCAGCTGCCGCGCCGCCTTCGCCGAGAGCGCCCCGGTGAAGCCGCGCAGGGCGTGCCGGTAGGTGTAGTCGACATCGGCGCCGTACTTGTCGGCCAGCGCGCTGGTCATCGTGTCGACGCCGAGCGCGCCGACGGAATCCTTGAAAACGACGATGTAGCTGCCCTGGATGGGCTTCTCAGCCGACAGGATCGTGCCCTCAGCGGCGGCTGCGGGAACGGCGACCGCCATCGTGGCGAGCATGGCTGTTGCTCCCGCCGCGACTAAGCGCGCGGGCCAGGCTCGACGAACAGGTCCCATGGAAGTGTTCTCCCTCGGAGCGAGTCCCGGCTGGCGGGAGTGGCCGCCAACCGGAGTACAGGGGGGTCGAACACGTCCGCGCGAACGTATTTCGGACATTAGACCAGGTATTCGGGGAAAACCATTGCCAGTTTTGCCACTGCGACGTTGGCACCAACGCAGATTGCGGCGAAGGGGGCTTCAGCGCGCTTTTCCTACGGTGTTCGCCGCGTTTCGGTGCGCTGAACAGGGTAGTTGGCGTGAACAAATGCGCTGTCCATTGAGGACAAACGCGGGGGTCGGCCATCGCCGGCCGACCTCCGCGTTTCGTCAGTGCCTGCCGGCTCAGTGCCCGGCCAGCTCGGCGGCCAGGCGCTCGTCACCGCTCTGCGTCTTGAGCGGCTTCTCCTTGATGAACAGCACCGCCACCAGCGCCACGACCCCGATCGGCGCGCCGATGAGGAACAGCTCGGCGGTCGCGGTGGCGTAGATGTCGGCGACGATCGCGCGCACCGGCTCCGGCAGGGTGGCCAGGTCGGGCACCTGCCCGCCGCCCTCGACCGCGCCGAAGCGCTCGGTCATCTGGGTGGTGACCGAGTTGGCCAGCACCGCGCCCAGCGCGCTGACCCCGATCGCCCCGCCCAGGCTGCGGAAGAACGTCAGCGCCGACGTCGTCGCGCCCAGGTCCTTGGCCGGGACGTCGTTCTGCGCCGCCACGACGAGGTTCTGCATCAGCAGGCCGACGCCGACGCCGAGGATCGCCATGTGCACCGACACCACCAGCACCGTCGTCTGCGCGCTGATGGTCGACAGCAGCACCATGCCCGCCACCATCACCGCGCCACCGGCGACCAGGAACACCTTCCACCGGCCCCACTTGGTGATCAGCTGCCCGGCGACGGTGGAGGACACCAGCAGGCCGAAGATCATCGGCAGGCTCATCAGGCCCGCCTGCGTCGGCGTCTTGCCCAGCGCGATCTGGAAGTACTGCGACAGGAACACCGTGCCGCCGAACATCGCCACGCCCACCAGCGTGCTGGCGATCGTGGTCAGGGTGACCGTGCGGTTGGCGAAGATCGACAGCGGCACGATCGGGTCCACCGCCCGCGACTCCACCCACACCGCGAAGCCCAGCAGCACCACGCCGACGCCCACCATCAGCGCCGTCCAGCCCGACGCCCACGGGAACTGGTTGCCCGCCAGCGTCGACCACACCAGCAGCGTGGAGACCCCGCTGACGATCAGCGCCGCGCCCAGGTAGTCGATCTTGACCTCTTTGCGGACCACGGGAAGGTGCAGCGTGCGCTGCAGGAGCACGATCGCGGCCAGGGTGAACGGCACGCCGATGAGGAAGCACCAGCGCCAGCCCAGCCAGGAGGTGTCGACGATGAGCCCGCCGATGAGCGGCCCGGCGATCGTGCCGACGCCGAACACCGCGCCGAAGAGCCCGGCGTAGCGGCCCAGCTCGCGCGGCGGGATCATCGCCGCCATCACGATCGTGGCCAGCGCGGTCATGCCGCCCGCGCCGAGGCCCTGGGCGATCCGGCTGGCGATGAGCACCTCGACGTTGGGCGCGAGCCCGGCGATGAGCGAGCCGACCACGAACAGGCCGAGGGAGAGCTGGATGAGCAGCTTGCGGCTGTAGATGTCGGCGAGCTTGCCCCACAGGGGGACCGTGGCGGTCATGGCCAGCAGCTCGGTGGTGATGATCCAGGTGTAGACCGACTGCGACCCGTCGAGGTCGGCGACGATGCGCGGCAGCGCGTTGGCCACGATGGTCGAGGCCAGGATGGCCATGAACATGCCGAGCATGATCCCGGTCATGGCCTGGCGGATGTCCCGGCGGGAAGCCTTGCCCGGCGTCTCGGGCAGGGGCGGGTCTTGGGTGGCGGTCATGCGTTCCTCGTCGGTAGTGCGGGCGGTGAGGGTCAGCGCGGGTCGGGCAGACCCGAGGCCAGGAGCTGGAAGCACTCGTCGAGCAGGTCGGGCAGCGGCGGCGGCTCGGCCAGCGCCGACCACCGGGTCAGCGCGACCCGGAAGGCGGCCGAGGCGGCGGCGGCCAGCAGCAGGGGATAGGCGTCGGTCGCGGCGGCGCCGGTGCGCTCGGCGATCCCGGCGACGATGTGGCGCTCCGCCTCGGCCCCGCCCGCGAACGCCTTGGCCAGCAGCGCGGGGTGCTGCTCGAGCACCGCGATGTGCAGCGTCCACAGCTTGTGGTCGCTGGCCAGCTCGGTGATCTCCGCGTGCAGCGCCTGGCTCAGCGCCTCCATCGGCGTGCGGTCGGCGGGCGCCGAGGTGATGCCCGCGCGGATGCGCGGCCCGGACTCCGGGTCGGGCCCGACCAGGGCGTCCTCTTTGGTGGCGAAGTAGTTGAAGAACGTGCGGGGGGCGACGTCGGCGGCGCGGCTGATGTCCTCCACGGTGACGTTCTCCAGCCCGTGGTCGGCGACCAGCTCCAAGGCGGCCCGCACGAGCGCGCCGCGCGTCTGCCGCTTCTTGCGGTCCCGCAGACTCATGGCTTCCACGGTAGCCGACGAATGTGCACGCTGTGCAAGTTTGCAGTGAATGCGCATTCGTGAGGTGGGCCACGGCCGGATTAGGCCGTTCGGTCGATATCTGTGGTTTAGACCAACTCCTACTGTGGTCCAGACCATACAAGAGGAGTCGCATGTCTGGACCGAGATGGGCCGCGGGCGCGCTGACCGCCGCGCTGCTCGTGACCACCTTCGGGGCCGCAGCCCCCGCCCAAGCCCACCGCGGCCACGACGGCCCCCGCACGGTCGGCTACTACACCCAGTGGAGCGGCTACGGCCGCAACTTCCTGGTCAACGACCTGGTCAAGAACGGGACCGCGTCGCGCCTGACCCACCTCAACTACGCCTTCGGCTTCCTGGACCCCCAAGGTCGCTGCGTCAGCGCCGACCCGTGGGCGGACTACCAGCGCCCCTTCACCGCCGAACAGAGCGTCAACGGCCAGGACGACGTCGCGGGCCAGCCGCTCTCCGGCAACCTCAACCAGCTCCGCCAGCTCAAGGAGCGCAACCCGCGCCTGCGCGTGCTGATCTCCCTGGGCGGCTGGACCGGCTCCAAGTACTTCTCCGACGCCGCCCTGACCCCCCAGTCCCGCGCCGAGCACGTCCGCTCCTGCATCGACATGTGGCTCAAGGGCAACCTGCCCGACGCCGCCCCCGGCGCGGCCGCGGGCGTCTTCGACGGCATCGACCTGGACTGGGAGTGGCCCGGCAGCGAAGCCGCCCCCGGCAACGTCATCCGCCCCGAGGACAAGCAGAACTTCACCCTGCTGGTCAAGGAGTACCGCAAGCAGCTCAACCGGCTCTCCCGCCACGGCCACCGCTACGACCTCACCGCGTTCCTGCCCGCCAACCCCGGCATGGTCGAGCGCGGCTTCGAGGTCTCGAAGATCTTCCGCGACCTGACCTTCGCCACCGTCCAGGGCTACGACTACCACGGCGGGTGGGAGTCGGTGACCAACCAGCAGTCCTCCGTGCGCACCCCGGCCGACAGCCCGGACAACCCGGACTTCAGCTCCCAGGTCGCCATCGACGCCTACCTCGACCGCGGCGCGCCCCGCGACAAGCTCGTGCTCGGCGTCCCCTTCTACAGCCGCGGCTGGACCGGCGTGAGCGGCGGCGGGGACGGCCTGTTCCAACCCGCCACCGGCCCCGCCCCGGCCACCTGGGAAGCGGGCTACGAGGACTACAAGGTCCTCAAGTCCCGGCTCTCGGAGTTCACCGTCCACCGCGACAACCGCGCGGGCCACGCCTGGCTGTTCGACGGCACCACCTTCTGGACCTTCGACGACCCCACCGAGATGCGGCGCAAGGCCCGCTACATCACCGACCGGCGCCTCGGCGGGGCCATGATCTGGTCCCTGGACGGTGACACCACCGACGGGGAGCTGATCCGCGCCCTGCACTCCGGACTGCGTCGCTGAGTTCCGGAACCGATCTCCCGCCGGCGGTGTAAACAAGCCGGACACACCAGACGGGAGCAGGCACGCTGGACGAGGACGCCGTGACCAGGGCGCGCGCCGGGGACGCGGGCGCGTACGCGGAACTGGTGCGCGCCCACGCGGGTCCCGCCCTGCGCGCCGCCCTGCTGTTCGGGGCGGGCGCCGACGCCGAAGACGTCGTGCAGGAATCGCTGGTCAAGGCCTACCGGGCCCTCGGCGGCTTCCGCGACGGCGCGCCGTTCCGCCCCTGGCTGCTGCGCATCGTCGCCAACGAGACCCGCAACCTGGTGCGCTCGCGACGGCGCAGGGGAGCGACCGAGGCCGCGGCGGCCGAGCCGGAGTTCCCGGCCGACCCCGCGGCCTCGGCGGCGCAGCGCCAGCGCCGCGCCGAACTGCTGGCCGCCGTCGCCGCCCTGCCCGAGCGCCACCGGCAGGTCGTCACCTGCCGCTACCTCCTCGACCTCGACGAGCGCGAGACCGCGACCGTCCTGGGCTGGCCGCGCGGCACGGTGAAATCCCGGCTCTCGCGCGCCCTGCGGACCCTGCGCGTGGAGTTGGAGGACGCCCATGTCTGCTGACCCGCTCCCCACCGAACTCCGCGACCTGGGCCGCTCCCTCGAAGTCACCGTGACCGAGGACTTCACCGCGGCCGTCATGACCAGGATCGAGGCCGAACCCGCGCCCCGCCGCCGGGGCACGGCCTGGCTCGCGCGGCGCTGGCGCGCCCTGGTGGGAGCGCTGACGGCCGTGGTGCTCGTCGGCGCGCTGACCCCGCCGGTGCGGGCCGCGGTCGCCGAGTGGCTGGGCCTCGGCGCCGTCTCCGTGCGCACGGGGACCGGCGCGCCGCCGTCCTCCGCCCCGCCACCGCCCACCGCGGCCGGGGGATCGCTGGACCAGGCGCGCTCGCGGGCGGTGTTCCCCATCGCCGTGCCCGCCCGGCTCGGCGACCCCGCCTCCGTCGAGGTCTCGGCCGACGGGCGGGTGGTCTCGATGTCCTGGCGCGACGGCGCCGTCCGGCTCGACCAGGTCGCGGGCACCCTGTCGCCGTACTTCACCAAGACCGTCCACGGCCAGGTCGTCTTCACCACCGTCCGCGGCGCCGAGGCGCTGTGGCTGCCCGGACCACACCGGCTGGTGGTCGACTCCAGCGGCGTCGAGCGCGTCGAGCCGCCCCGGCTGGCGGGCGCGACGCTGATCTGGCAGACCGGCGACATCACGCTGCGGCTGGAAGGCGACCTCTCGCGCGCCGACGCGGTCGCGATCGCGGAGTCCTGAGCGGGAACCCGGCGGCGCCGGGCGGTGTATGTGGGGGCAGCACCGTCTCCCGTGGAGGACCCATGCGCGCCATCCGGCTGATCCTGCTCGTCGCCCTCGGCCTGACCCTCACCGCCGGGCCCGCCAGCGCGGGCGGGCCGACCAGCGTCCTGCTCACCTCGCCGGAGAACCAGCGGGCGGCCGCTCTCTACAACGGCGACACCGCCTACATCCGGTTGCAGTCCCTATTGGACACGGGCCGGGTCGTCTCCGGTGAACCGCAGTACGACGGCTCCTACGTCAACGTCACCTGGCTGGTGCACGACGTGCACATCTGGCGCAGCGACCGCGTCGAACTGGACACCGACGGCGGCCCGGTGGTCGAGACGACCACGTTCATGGACCCGTCGGGCGACCCCGCGGTGACCCGCCGCAAGCTCGACAACCCCCTGGAGGTCACCGCCCTGCTGCACACCCTCGGGCTCACCGGACCGGCGCCCACCACGAGCCCGGCGGCCGCCCCGGTCGTCGACGTGGCCCAGCGGACGCCGCTGGTGACCGAGGCCACCGGCGACGCCCGCTGGGAGTGGGGCATCGGCGGACTCGTGCTCGGCGCGCTGGCCGCCGCACTGGTCGCCCGCCTGCGCAACGTCAGGGCAGCGCGTTGAGGAACGGCCGGTGGCTGTTCTGGAACTCCCAGCCGTAGTACCGGTCCCAGTTGATCGACCACGTCATCAGGCCGCGGATCGCCGGTGACGCACCGCCCCGCAGCGTGTACCCGCCACAGTTCTGATTGCGCGCCAGGCAGTTCAGGGCCTGATGCACAGCGGCGGGCGCGGTGTGGCCGTTGCCCGCGCTGACCGCGGCGGGCAGGCCGAAGGCGATCTGGTCCTCCCGCAGGCCCGGGAAGCGGTGCCCGGTACTGGCCACCGTGAACCCGGCCTTGATCATGTCGGTCATCGCGATGTGGAAGTCCGCGCCGCCCATGTTGTGGTACTGGTTGTCCAAGCCCATGACCGGCCCGGAGTTGTAGTCCTGCACGTGGAGCACGGTCAGCGCGTCGCGCATCGCGTGGATCACCGGCAGGTACGAGCCGGTCCGGCTGTCACCGCCGCCCGCGCCGCCGTAGAACTGGTAGCCGACCTGGACGAAGAACGTCTCCGGCGCCATCGTCAGCACGAACTTGCTGCCGTAGCGGGCCTTCAGGCTGCGCAGCGCCGAGATCAGGTTCACGATCACCGGCGTCGTCGGGTTGCGGAAGTCGGTGTCACCGCGGTTGAGGTACAGCGAGTTGCCCTCGAAGTCGATGTCCAGGCCGTCGAGCCCGTAGCGGTCGATGATCGCCGACACCGAGCTGACGAACTTGTCCCGCGCCGCCGTCGTGGTCAGCTGCACCTGGCCGTTCTGCCCGCCGATGGAGATCAGCACCTTCTTCCCGCGAGCCTGCTTGGCCCGGATCGCGGCGGTGAAGTCGGCCTCGCTCTCCACGTTCGGGCACTCGGCGACCGGGCACAGCCTGAACCGGATGTCCCCGGAGGTCACCGACGTCGGCTCACCGAACGCGAGGTTCACGATGTCCCAGGCGTCGGGCACGTCGGCCATCCGCACGTACCCGGAGCCGTTGGCGAAGCTGCTGTGCAGGTAGCCGATGAGCGCGTGCTTGGGCAGCCCGCTGTCGACACACCCGGTGGTCGTCCCCGTGGTTTCGCTGCTGCGCGGGGACTCGCCGGTGCTGTTGTAGGCGGTGACGGCGAAGGTGTGCGTCGAACAGGCGGCGAGACCACCGACCGTCGCCGACGTGCCGCTGACAGTCGCCCGCAACGTCTGCCCCTCATACACCCGATACCCCGACGCCCCGGTCACCGAGGGCCAGGACAGGGCGATCGAGGAGTTGCTGACCGCGCCAACGCCCGGCGCGCCCGGAGCGGCGGGCGCGCCCGGGTTGCCGGGCCCGCCGCCGGGACCGTCGAAGCTGACGTCGTCGGCGTAGTAGGTGCCGGAGCCATACCAGCCATGCAGGTAGAGCTGGGCACTGGTCTGGGCCGCGCCGGTGGTGAACGTCAGGGAGAGCTGGGTGTACGCGGCGCCCCCCGTCCAGGTGGACGGCCCCCCGGTGACCCCGAGGTACACCGGATTCCCCCGCACCCACGCCGACACCGAATACGTGGTACCCGGCACAACCGACACCGTCTGAGTACAGCGCGCGTTGTCGGAAGCGGTAGCCGCCCCCGCAAGCGCGTACCCCCCGGACCGAACCCCACTCGCCGTAACCGAAGCGGACGAACAAGCCCACCCCGCCAGCGACCCCGCCTCAAACCCAGGGTTGGCAAGCAAATTGGCCGCACCAGCCGTACCCGCCAAGGCGGCAAGCCCACCCACAGCGAGCGCCGCCGTCGCCACAACAGCAACAACCCGACGACACACGAGGACGTGTTTCATCGACGACCTCCTCCGCGGCGCGCAGGGAAAGCCGCCGCCTGGATATTGTCTAGACCAATCAATGCCACTTGTCCAGACCCGGCAGATCCCACCCCCCACCCCGCCCTTCCACACACACCTGCACCACAGCGACCAACCGACCCCAACCACCCGCCGCGCTGACGCCAGTGACCCGCCGCACCGACCCTGATCGCACGCTGGCCCCGAGCCCCGAGCCCCGAGCCCCGAGCCCCGAGCCCCGAGCCCCGAGCCCCGAGCCCCGAGCCCCGAGCCCCGAGCCCCGAGCCCCGAGCCCCGAGCCCCG
>NZ_JBQERA010000039.1:0-1202 GCF_053813445.1 Actinokineospora lacus | reverse complement strand
ACCTAGTGCTGCATCTCGGAACGTTGACCCGGTAATCGGTCTGGTTGGTTGACGGGCCAGGCTGGTTCTCCCATGTCGAGCGGGAGGTGGTCGTGGGTCGTCGTCCGGAGGTGTTCGTCCGGTCGTTGTCGATGGAGGAGGGCCGGAAGCTGGCCCGGATCGGGCGGACTGCGAAGGACCCGGTGCGGTTGCGTCGGGCGATCGTGGTCTTGATGTCCGCCCAGGGGCAGGCGGTGCCTGACATCACGTCGTTGATGCAGGTCAGCGCCGATTATGTGCGTGATGTGATCCATGCGTTCAACGAGCGGGGGTTCGCGGCGTTGGACCCAAAATGGAGCGGGGGACGCCCGAGGGTGATCGGTGAGCAGGTCCGTGAGCGGATCTGTCTGATCGCCAGGACGTCCCCCGCCACGTGGGGCATCACCGCGTTCTCGACCTGGTCGCTGTCCAAGCTGCGCGACCATCTGCTCGACCGCGGCACCGTCGCGGAGATCAGCCGGGAAACCCTGCGCCGCATCCTGCGCGCCGGCGGCGTCTCGTGGCAGAGCACTTCCACCTGGAAGGCGTCCACCGACCCGGATTTCCTGGCGAAGATGCACCGGATCCTGGACCTCTACGATCACCCGCCCACCGACGGCCGGGTGATCTGCGTCGACGAGTTCGGACCACTGAACCTGATGCCCCGCAAGGGCAAGGCATGGCGACCGACCGGGGCGCCGCACCGATTACGCGCCACCTACAACCGCCACCACGGCGTGATGCACATGCTCGCCGCACTCGACCTGACCACCGGGAAGATCCACTACCGCATCCGGCGCCGCAAACGCCACGGCGAGTTCCTCGACCTCCTCAAAGCACTGCGCGACCGATGGCCAGGCCAGAAGCTCTACATCGTCGCCGACAACTTCTCCCCACACCGCCACCCCGACGTCCTGGGCTGGGCCGCCCACAACCACGTCGAGTTGGTCTTCCTGCCCACCTACTCCAGCTGGCTGAACTGGATCGAGGCCGAGTTCACCGCCCTGCGCTACTTCGCCCTCAACGGCACCGACCACCGCACCCACACCGAGCAGAACGCCGCCATCGCCGCCTACATCCGCTGGCGCAACACACGAGCCCACCCCAAGACCGGCTTCGCCACCGACTCACCCATCCGCACCTGGACCCATTACCCAACCAAGGTTGCGTGACGCAGCACTAGC
>NZ_JBQERA010000038.1:0-1459 GCF_053813445.1 Actinokineospora lacus | reverse complement strand
GTAACTCACAGCAAGAATGCACGTGAGAAGTGGTGGCTGTACGAGAGAAGCCGTCCTCAACTCTACGCTGCTATCGCTGGCCTTGATCGTGTCCTGGTGGTAGCACGCGTCAGTAAGACAGCCCTTCCCGTGTTCGTGCGTACAGGGCAAGTAATCAGCGAGGCAGCGGTTATCTTTGCTACCGATAATGTTGCAGACCTCGCGCTGCTCAGCAGTGGCTTCCACTACAGTTGGGCCATTGCGCGAGGTTCTAGCCTCAAAGGTGACCTTCGATATACCCCATCCGACATTTACGAGACGCTACCGCGCCCCACTATCACGACCTGGGCGAAAAATGCAGGTGCCGTACTCGATGAAGCGCGAAGAGATATTATGAGCGAGCGACAGATTGGATTGACCAAACTCTACAACATGGTCCATGACATTTCTGTCACAGACCCAGACATTGCAACCCTTAGGGATGTTCATGTAAATATTGATGAGGCCATATCTGACGCGTACAAATTTGGCGTTTTCCCCCTGCATCACGGGTTCCATCAGACCGAGCGAGGAGTTCGGTTCACTGTCGCCCCTTCTGTGCGGACTGAAGTATTGGACCGCCTCCTTGCGCTTAATCACGCCCAACATGCCTCCGTCAGAGTGCCGGAGAAGTCGATTGAAGAAGCGACGACCGAGTCGCGGAAGGATGCGATGAACCGCCTCTCGCCAGGGCATAAGGGTATGCTCTTCTGATCTAAATGTTAAACAGGGCGTTCTCTGCCGAGTTGTTGGCAACCGCATTGCATGCAGCTAGTTGCTTCTTCGCAGTAGGCGAACCCCTGTCTGCAAGATGCTCATACTGCGTATGGTTAAGTTCGAGAAGTCGGTCCAATATTTCAGTTCTCACTGCGGAGTCGAAGGTGAACCGGACCCCTTGTCCGGTGTGGCGGAACCCGGGATCTAGGCTTAGATCGGTCCACCCGTAAGCCTCGGCCACCGCCTGATCCAGATTGGAATGAACCTCTCGAAGAGTTCGGATATCATCGTCCACAACAGAGTTGTCGTGAACCATGTTGTAAAGCTTTGTCAATCCCACCTGTCGGTCGATCATGATTGTGCGGCGCGCCGTGTCGAGCATCACCCCTGCTTCTTTCATGCGAACCGTGAGAGCGGGCTGCGGCAACGTTTCATAGATGTCGGAGGGTGAATAGTTGAGATCCGCCTTCATTGTTGATGAGTTTCGCCATGCCCAGGAAGTGTGGAATGTGCTGGAAAGCAAGGCGAGGTCCGCCGCCTGATCGCCGACAAAGACGCCGAGCTTGTGTGCCAAGACTTGACGTGCTGGCACTCTCGCAGGCATAACGGTCTTGCTGACGAGTGCTACCACCAGGACACGATCAAAGTCAGCGATAGCAGCGTAGAGGCGAGGTGCCCGCTCCGCGTATTGCCACCATCTGTCGCGTCGCGCGGGTCGGTTGTT
>NZ_JBQERA010000036.1:0-1591 GCF_053813445.1 Actinokineospora lacus | reverse complement strand
GGTGGGGGTGGGGGGTGGTTGGTGTCTCAGACACCGCACAGTGGATGCGTAGCATGTTTGTGGCAAGCCCTCGGCCTATTAGTACCGGTCAACTCCACACCTCACGGTGCTTCCATCTCCGGCCTATCAACCCAGTCGTCTACTGGGGACCTTAACCCTCAAAGGGGCGGGAGACCTCATCTTGGAACAGGCTTCCCGCTTAGATGCCTTCAGCGGTTATCCCTTCCGAACGTAGCCAACCAGCCATGCCCCTGGCAGGACAACTGGCACACCAGAGGTTCGTCCGTCCCGGTCCTCTCGTACTAGGGACAGCCTTCCTCAAGTCTCCAACGCGCGCGGCGGATAGGGACCGAACTGTCTCACGACGTTCTAAACCCAGCTCGCGTACCGCTTTAATGGGCGAACAGCCCAACCCTTGGGACCTACTCCAGCCCCAGGATGCGACGAGCCGACATCGAGGTGCCAAACCATGCCGTCGATATGGACTCTTGGGCAAGATCAGCCTGTTATCCCCGGGGTACCTTTTATCCGTTGAGCGACGCCGCTTCCACCAGCCAGCGCCGGATCACTAGTCCCGACTTTCGTCCCTGCTCGACCTGTCAGTCTCACAGTCAAGCCCCCTTGTGCACTTGCACTCAACACCTGATTGCCAACCAGGCTGAGGGAACCTTTGGGCGCCTCCGTTACCCTTTGGGAGGCAACCGCCCCAGTTAAACTACCCACCAGGCACTGTCCCTGAACCGGATCACGGTCCGAGGTTCAGATGCTCAGTACGATCAGAGTGGTATTTCAACGACGACTCCACACCCACTGGCGTGAGCGCTTCACAGTCTCCCACCTATCCTACACAAACCGAACCAAGCACCAATACCAAGCTATAGTAAAGGTCCCGGGGTCTTTCCGTCCTGCCGCGCGTAACGAGCATCTTTACTCGTAGTGCAATTTCACCGGGCCTGTGGTCGAGACAGCCGAGAAGTCGTTACTCCATTCGTGCAGGTCGGAACTTACCCGACAAGGAATTTCGCTACCTTAGGATGGTTATAGTTACCACCGCCGTTTACTGGCGCTTAAATTCTCAGCTTCGCCCCTAAAGGCTAACCGGTCCTCTTAACGTTCCAGCACCGGGCAGGAGTCAGTCCGTATACATCGTCTTACGACTTCGCACGGACCTGTGTTTTTAGTAAACAGTCGCTTCTCGCTGGTCTCTGCGGCCGGCTCGCCCTAGCCCGCAACGGGCTTCAAGCGCTCCGGCCCCCCTTCTCCCGAAGTTACGGGGGCATTTTGCCGAGTTCCTTGACCACAGTTCACCCGCTCGCCTCGGTATTCTCTACCTGACCACCTGTGTCGGTTTGGGGTACGGGCCGCACGGACACTCACTAGAGGCTTTTCTCGGCAGCATGGGATCACTCTACTTCGCCTCAATCGGCTACGCATCACGCCTCACCCTATGTGCAGCACGGATTTGCCTATGCTGCGGGCCACACGCTTGCACCAGTCACCAACAGCTGGCGGAGCTACCCTCCTGCGTCACCCCATCGCTTGACTACTACCGGATCAGATCCCGCGCTCCACTCCCATCTCCCGAAGGAAA
>NZ_JBQERA010000035.1:0-1815 GCF_053813445.1 Actinokineospora lacus | reverse complement strand
AGTCGCTTTGGGCGGTTAGTATCACCGGCCTCGCCATGGACGCATCCACACGGGTACGGGAATATCAACCCGTTGTCCATCGACTACGCCTGTCGGCCTCGCCTTAGGTCCCGACTTACCCTGGGCGGACGAACCTGCCCCAGGAACCCTTGGTCATCCGGCGGCAGAGATTCTCACTCTGCTTTCGCTACTCATGCCTGCATTCTCACTCGACCAACCTCCACAACTGGGTCACCCCGCTGCTTCCATGGTTGATCGACGCTCCCCTACCCATCCACACCACTGCACACACCTTCAAGAGGTATGCGGATGTATTGCGTGAATGACACAGCTTCGGCGGCGCGCTTTAGCCCCGCTACATTGTCGGCGCAGGACCACTTGACCAGTGAGCTATTACGCACTCTTTCAAGGGTGGCTGCTTCTAAGCCAACCTCCTGGTTGTCTGGGCGACCCCACATCCTTTCCCACTTAGCGCACACTTAGGGGCCTTAGCTGGTGTTCTGGGCTGTTTCCCTCTCGACTACGAACCTTATCGCCCGCAGTCTCACTGCCACGCTCTCACACACCGGTATTCGGAGTTTGGCTGATTTCGGTAAGCTTGTAGGCCCCCTAGACCATCCAGTGCTCTACCCCCGGCGTGAAACACATGACGCTGCACCTAAATGCATTTCGGGGAGAACCAGCTATCACGGAGTTTGATTGGCCTTTCACCCCTACCCACAGCTCATCCCCCAGGTTTTCAACCCTGGTGGGTTCGGGCCTCCACAACATCTTACTGCTGCTTCACCCTGGCCATGGGTAGATCACTCCGCTTCGGGTCCAGACCACGCGACTCAACCGCCCTATTCGGACTCGCTTTCGCTACGGCTCCCCCACACGGGTTAACCTCGCCACGCAGCACTGACTCGCAGGCTCATTCTTCAAAAGGCACGCCATCACCCCACCTGGAGGCTCTGACGGCTTGTAGGCACACGGTTTCAGGTACTCTTTCACTCCCCTCCCGGGGTACTTTTCATCTTTCCCTCACGGTACTAGTCCGCTATCGGTCACCAGGAAGTATTTAGGCTTACCGGGTGGTCCCGGCAGATTCACAGCAGATTCCACGAGCCCGCTGCTACTCGGGAACACCATCAGGAGATGACAGGTTTTCACGTACGGGACTCTCACCCTCTACGGTCCCCTATTCCAAAAGGATTCCGCTAACCACATCATTTTTTGACTCCTCGTCCATCCGGCAGAATGAACAGACAGGTCCCACAACCCCGCACACGCAACCCCTGCCGGGTATCACACGCGCACGGTTTAGCCTCATCCGCTTTCGCTCGCCACTACTCACGGAATCACATGTTGTTTTCTCTTCCTACGGGTACTGAGATGTTTCACTTCCCCGCGTTCCCTCCACACACCCTATATATTCAGGTGCGGGTGACACCACATGACTGGTGCCGGGTTACCCCATTCGGACACCCTCGGATCACAGCTAGGTTGGCAGCTCCCCGAGGCTTATCGCAGCCTCCCACGTCCTTCATCGGCTCCTGGTGCCAAGACATCCACCGTATGCCCTTACACACTTGCCACAAAGATGCTCGCATCCACTGTGCAGTTCTCAAACACCAACCAGAAGACCACCCCACCGCGACCACCAACCACACCACATGTGGCGGTATGACCGCGAGATGACCTCTGAAGTGCACTTCCCTCGAGCAACAACCCTTGCGGGTGTTGTCTCAGGACCCAACAGTGTGCCGCACGCAAACCCCCTCCCGCCCCATCCGTCCCGTTCCACGACCCCGGCGAAGGGATCAGTACTAGAGC
>NZ_JBQERA010000034.1:0-1954 GCF_053813445.1 Actinokineospora lacus | reverse complement strand
AGTACAAACGCCTACGCACCCGCTGGGAACGACGAGCAGACCTGCATCAGGGATTACTGTCCCTGGGCTGCGCGATGATCTGCTACCGACGCCTCTACTCATTCTGACAGGAGCTCTTAGCTTGTCTTTTAACCTGTTCGGCGGGGTTTGGTGCCTTTCTTGTGGTGGGCTGGTCGGGTGTATGTCTGGCCGGTGGCCAGGACGCGTCCGATGTCGCAGCGTGGTGCGGTGACGCGGTTCTTCGAGCCGGGTGGTCGTCCGGGTCCGGGGCGGGCCGGTTTTGGTGCGGCCGCTGGACGGGCGATTTTTGTGTGGAGGTTCCGGAACCCGCGCCGGACGCGGGCCGGGGTGAGCTGGGCGGGTTCGGCAGGGCGTTCCCAGGGGTGGCGTAGGTCGGCGACCATAGGGCGGGCCAGGCGGAGTTGGGCGTGGGCGGCGAGGATCAGCCAGGTCCAGCGGTCGGCGGCCTCGGGGTCGCGCAGCTTGGGTCTGGTCCAGCCAAGGGTCTGCTTGAGAAGCCTGAAGGTGTGTTCGACGTCGAAGCGGCGAAGGAACGCCTGCCACCAGCGGTCGACCTGGGCCGTGTCGGCGTCGGTGCCGGAGGACCACAGCCAGACCGGTTTGTTCACTCTGCCGGAGGGCAGGTGCTCCACCGTCAGGCGGATCACGGTGCCCTCGATGATCGGCAGCGGTCCACTGTGGTCGATCCAGGCGCTGCGGCGGGTCAGTCGTGGGTGCAGGCGGTTCCATGCCTGCGCGGTGGCGGTGCCGTAGAGGCGCGTGTCGGTGCGGGTCACCACGTCTTCGGTGTTCCAGGTGGCCGAATCGCCGAAGACGAACTCGCCGCCGTGCTTGGGGAAGCGTCCTCCGGCCGGGTTGTGGACCTGGGGCGGGGTCGGGCGGCGCAGCACCCGGTCCGACCGCATCCGCCCCAGCACCCGCACCGGCAGGTCTCCCAGCAGGTAGGCGATGCGGGGCGCGTCGTAGCCGGCGTCGAACACCACCAGGATCTCCGGATCGCCCTGCTTCCACTGGCCGGCGGCGATCAGCCGTTCGACCACGCCGCGCAGCTGGGCTACGGTGACCGCGGCGAGGTCGGCGCCGGGCGGAAGGCGGACCGCGTCCAACAAGGCAGTCCACGACGTGCCGCCGGTCTCCAGCGCGGCCACGAACGAGTACGGCCACCCCGGGATCATGCGGTGCTCACCCTTGCGGCGTCCGTAGACGTGACAGAACGAGCGGTCCGGACAGGTCGCGCCATCCGGACGCAACCAGGGCGAGACGTCGACCGCGAGCACCAGACGGCCCTCTGCCGCCCGTGGTAACGGCATCCCGACCAGCGCGTCACGCAACCGGTCGACCTCGATACGGCCGTTGTTGACCGCGTCGTACAGCCCACCGTGCCCACGCCGGTGCTCCGCCGTGAGCGACAACCCCACCAGAGTCCGCACCGGCCCGTCAGCGCACAGCACGGCGTCGGCCAGCTCGAACAACCCATCCGCCCCGACGGGTCAGACACCGGTGGAACTCCCGCCGAAACCCGGACAACGCCCCGAGAGCCAGCCTGGGGTCGAGATGGTGCACACTGATCACGCAGCCTTTGGTCGAACATCCTTCTGTCGCAAGAACGATGATCAATTAAGGGCTGCTTCCATGATCAACCGGGGTGCACCTCACCCGCCGGGACCTTAAAAGACAAGCTTAGACTTGGTTTCAAACTCCGCTGAGACTTGGTCTCAAAACTCGGCGTGTCGCTAGGTGAACCAACGGCCCGCCCCTGGCTCCGCACCGCGCGCCTGTGGGCCCGGCCCGACGGACCGGAGGTCAGTCAGGGAGACTGGGGGCCATTGCCCGCCCTCTCGACCTGGAGCCTTTGATGCCGCAGGGGACCGTCCGTTGGTTCGACGCCGAACGGGGTTTCGGCTTCCTCGCGCCCGAGAACGGCTCGCCGGAC
>NZ_JBQERA010000033.1:0-2086 GCF_053813445.1 Actinokineospora lacus | reverse complement strand
CATCGCCGCCTACATCCGCTGGCGCAACACACGAGCCCACCCCAAGACCGGCTTCGCCACCGACTCACCCATCCGCACCTGGACCCATTACCCAACCAAGGTTGCGTGACGCAGCACTAGCACACCGCAGTGACCGACCACGACGCCGTCACGGTGCCGGAGGCCATCGAGGAGATCCGGCGAAGACCTGGTCTGCGGGCTGGGGTGAGATAGCCCGTCATCCGGTAGCAGGCCGAGCGGTTCCGGGCGCTGCACTCAGGGGTGTTCGCTCAGCTGTCCAGGCTCGTAGCCACACCCCTCGAGTGACTCCGCCGCCTTCACCCTCCGCCGGACGACGCACTGCGCTACCGAGTCGATCAGACCGGCACGACGATCACCGTCCTTCCTGCCACCTGCAAAGGCGAACGACACATCGTCTCCCCGGAGTCAGCAGAGCTATCTCTGCCGGGGACGAGGTCCGCGTGCACTGCCCCGCCTGAGCAGCGACACCCGGAATCGACGCGAGCTGGCGGTTGACCAGCAGCCACGCCAGCCCCGACCGCGCCGAGCTGGACGATCAACCCTACGGCGACCTCATCCACCGCGTGCGGGCGGCGACCGGCGCGAGGTAGGCGAGTGTGTCGTGATCAACAGCCCGTTCACGCGCTGGGAGGGCGATGACAACCACGGACGCAGGCCGATCCTCACGTCAGTGTGGGTCAACCTAGACATCCTCTTCCCCCGGCCAGCGGACGCACCACGGCACATCATCGTAACCGGGCGCTGGCCAGCATCGTTCCCATCCTTTGGCACTCCCGCCCGAGGTCCGGCCCTCCGCGGAACGACCACGCGCAGGTTGGTGCCCTCCCCGAGGTCACCAACCGCCAAGAGGGAATGCCGCCGCCACTGGCCTCTGATAAACCTCGGCCTCCGTTGGGGTGGCGTGGCAAATGCATCTGATGAGCTGCGCTCTTCGCCCGGTCGGGTCAGAGAAACCGTCGGGGTTTAAGCCGAGGCAGGCCACGAGGCGGCCGATCGTGCGCACCGCCACGGTCATGCCCCTGCCAGCGAGTTCCAGCCCATTGATCTCCTGCGGAGGGCGAAAACGCTCTGGCCGCACATAGGCCGCTCGCACTGCACGAGCACCCGAGGGTTTGAACGCTCGCTCCGCGGCATGTCCGGATGTTCGTAAATCCGCGAACTAGCTAGAAGTTTGTTACAGGAAGACGATCACTTTCGTCTCAATAATTAGGTGGGCGGAATGAGGGTGGTGCTTGCTGTCCCCTGCGAAGTTAAGGGGTGAGGTCGACGGTTGTGAAACGCGCGTCCACAGAGGGCCTCGTCCATAGCACCTCAGGGCCGAAGTGCTCGGCTGCGGGATTGAGATCGCATGAACTGTCAGCCTTCGTCGGTCGGGTGGCACTCGTCTATGTAACGTGGGACCCAGCTCGTGCGACCTCTCGGTTGAGGAACTTCTGAACGGTGGGCATTCGATGGCTGCGAGCGCGACCGAACGGGATCTGGATGGTCTGATCCTTTGGCTCGAGAGGGTCCGGGACCAGTACCGTGCTTAGCATGTTTCTCGACGTCAGCGCCGGTCCGGCAGTCGGGCTATCCGGCGGGCGTCGATGTCGGCGGATGAGGGGGCACGGGGCTCGGCTGCGGATACTCTTCGTTCCCTGATGGCGGCGGGGGTGGTCCGGCACCGAACTACGCATCTTGTACCCCCGGACCACCAATTGCCTCAGCTGCTGATGCTCGGGTTCGTCGTTGACGCAATCTGGCCTGTGGTCCTCGCTCGAAAGCTGCCTACCGATTGGGTGAGCGCCATGAGCGAGCTGACCTCGCCACAACTGGCGCGGATGGTCAGTTACGCGCGGCAGGCCAAGTCCGATGCTGGGTTCACCAAACGACACCTGGTGAATGCGCTGGCGAAGGCTTCTTTTGCAGTAGGCGTGGTGAACCTGCTCACCGATCTCAGCGATCCTAAGAGCTTCTGTCAGAATGAGTGGGTTGGGGTTTTCGCTGGTGGGGAACCCTTCTGCATGGTTGCGCCGTGGGTTGTCGATGACGAGTTGTGGGAGCTGGTCGAGCCGTTGATCCCGGT
>NZ_JBQERA010000032.1:0-6214 GCF_053813445.1 Actinokineospora lacus | reverse complement strand
GATGCGGCGGACGGTCGGCTTGGGGATGGCGGTGGCTCGGGTCAACGCGGCCAGGGTGGCGGAGCGGCCGAGGGCGGCGACCGCGTCGAGCACCGCGACGACCCGCCCCGTGACGGTGCGGTCGTCCATGGGGACCATGTTTCGCGCTGTACCGGGGGAATTCAAGGTCCGGGTCACTCAGTGACCCGGATGCCTGGCCCGGGCGTGCAGCACTGATCACTCTGAGGGGTGAAAAGCCACCGGCTCGAGCGCGTACCGGAGCCGTGTGCTTCTACCGAGGGGAAACAATGATCACATCCAAGCGGTTCCCGGCATTCGTGGCCGCGGCGCTCCTGACGGTCGGTGTCGCTCTCGCCTCGCCCGCCGCCGCGCACGTCGCGGCCGGGCCTGCTCCCGCCGCGCCGGAAGCGGGCGGCGGACAGGACGATGGGCTCCGAGCGCAGGGCGTCGCGGTGAACGCCGTGTACTCCCTGCGCAACGTCAACAGCGGCAAGTGCCTGGACGTGGAGTTCGCGGGCACGAGCGACTTCAACCGGGTCACCCAATACACCTGCCACGGCGGAGCGGGCCAGCTGTGGAGCTTGAACTACCTGGGCAACGGCGCCTACGCGTTGGCCAACGTGAACAGCGGCAAGTGCCTGGAGGTGGGGTTCGGCGGCACCAGCGACTTCAACGGGGTCAACCAACACACCTGCTACAACGGCCCCATCCAGCAATGGACCCTGAACAGCCTCGGCACCGGGGCGTACGCGTTGGCCAACGTGAACAGCGGCAAGTGCCTGGAGGTGGGGTTCGGCGGCACCAGCGACTTCAACGGGGTCAACCAGTACACCTGCTACAACGGTCCCATCCAGCAATGGATCCTGCTGTGACGATCACCGGCTGCTCTCGACCGTGACACGGCGCCGGCAGGGGCGGGATGACCCTCAGGTCGCCCGTCCCTCGGCGGGCCTAGTCCGTGAGGTGGCGGCGGAACCAGGCGGTCAGCGCGGTGTCCACTTGGCGGGTGAGGGGTAGTTGGGGGCGGGTCAATGCCGGGTTCGGCGGCGAGCGGGTGTGCCAGTCCTGTTTGAGCATTCAGTCGGCCACGGAGCCCGCCACCACCGGCGCTTGAGTCCGTTCGCTGCAGAGCTGCGAGCGGACTCAAGCCAGGTAGGAGGCTACGGTGTAGGCCGCGGAGCGGTCCAAGTTGTGCCGGGAGTGGTCGTAGCGGCGGGTGGTGCGCGGGACGCGGTGGCGGGCGTAGTCCTGGGCGTCGCGCATCCCGATCCCGGCGTCCAGGGCCGCGGTGATGGCGGTGTGGCGCAGGCTGTGGGGAGAGCTGGCTCTACCTGGACACAACATACCGACGGCAGCGGAGGAACTCGCGCTCCCTTCGCTTGACCTCGATGATGCCTTGACCTCGGTTACGGGACTGTTGTCTGCTGGTGGGGGTGCGGGGCACGGGCGTGATGACCTGGTTTGAGCGATCAGGTCGATGACATACACGCCGGAGATCTGTCGCACTCCTCCCTTCTCACCAGCGGATCCAGACCGCCGTAGCCCGGCGGTGTGAGCGAACTGCAGCTTCTCCATGCTGCGTGTGGTGGTTCGTGCAGGGCCTCGGAGGGGTGACGTGGTGTTGACCCCGACGACCCCATTTTGGCTGGCGCAGTACCACGAGTCGTTGCGTGCAAGCCCCCGAAGCGGCGTGGTGACTATGCCGCCGGGAGCAGGCGCAACCGCAGGTGGCGGGGGGCGTGCAGGGTGTCGAAGGTCGGTGTGGGGTCGCCGTGAGGGGTCAGGTGGCGGTTCCTCAGCACGGCCGCGAGGACGACGGTCAACTGCGTGAGGGCGAGTTGCGAGGCGGGGCAGGTGCGAGGGCCGAGTGCGAAGGGCAGGTAGGTGCCCGGCGCCGGGTGGAAGCCCTGGCCCCAGCGCTGCGGGTGGAACCGCGAGGGCTCCGGGTAGGCGTTCGGGTCGTGGTGGTTGAGGTAAGGGCTGAACAGCAGGCCCGCCCCCGCCGGAAGGCCGCGGGCCGGCCTGGTGAGCTGCCGCCGCAGCCGCCACACCGGTGGGTGCAGGCGCAGGGTCTCGCGGATCACCGCCCGGCACAGCGGCAGGTCCGCCGTCGTGTCCTCCCGCGCGGCGGTGACCTCGGTCCGGGCCCGCTCCTGGACGTCGGGGTGCGTGGCCAGCTCGTGCAAGGCCCAGGCCAGGGCGGTGGCGGGCACGTGGTGGCTGGACAGCAGCATGGTGCGCAGCGCCAACGTCACGGTGTGCTCGTCGAACCCGTGGTCGGTCAGGACGGCCGCCAATCCGGCGGCTGGAGGACGGGTGCGGACGTGGTCTCGGATGGCGTTGTAGGTGGCGCGCTGGGCGTGCCGCAACCGGAGTCCGGGCCGGAGCGGCCGACGGGCCCGTCCTGCCTGCACAAGTTCTCGTTCGACGAGAGAGGACAACGCCTCGGACGGTTCGCCGAGCAGGTGCCGGACGTTGATGGCGGAGACCAGGGCGACGGTCTCGTGAGCGATGTCGATGACGCCGGGGGACGGCCAGCCGGAGACGACCCGGGCGGCTTGGGCCGCGATCACCGGGATCGCCGAAGTCAGCCGGGACGCGGTGAGGAAAGGGCGCGCGGCGCGGCGCACCGCCATCCAGGTGGCCAACCCGTCCGGTCCCCACGACGTGACGCCGGTGCGTCGTGCGGCCCTGGCCGTGGACGTGTTCCTGCTCGCCAGGAGGCGCTCGGTCTCGGTGGGGTCGGTCACCAGCCACAGCCCGCGTTCAAGCGCGGTGATGCCCCCACCGGAACCCGCCGCCGTGATCAGGACGTCGAGTGGTTCGGTCATCGCTCCTCGCCTGCGGGTGGAGGACGACTCCGCCCGGACCGCAGGCGACGATCGGTCCGGGCGAAGCGGTCACACCGTCGGATAGGCGTAGTAGCCGGCGTTGGTGGAGCGGCGACGACGCATGATCTTTCGCAACAGTTTCATCGCACCCGTCCTTGTGTGGGGGAAATCCAGTATTGCCAGGGGTTCTGTTTGAGGTCAAGGAAGCGTGAACACGGTTCACCCTGATGCGTCGATATGGATGAAGCCGCAGGCCGTCATTCGGGGTGGGTAGGTCAGGCGAAGAGATTAGGTGCAGAACGTTGGCGCTCGTCGGTTCACAGCGCGGCGGTGAAGGTGACCGTGCCGCTGACGCTGGTCAGGCCTTGGGGCGTGAGGCGGGCGGTAAGGTCGGTGGCGGGCAGGACCTTGGTCTGCACGACGGTCACGCCCTGGAAGAGACCGTCGATCACGGTACCGGTCAGGACGAGGACGGTGGTGCCGCCGAGTTTGGTGATCCCGGCGTCCGCTCTCAATCGGCTGAACGGCTTGTGGCAGAACACCGTGCGTGGGTGTTGTCTGCCGCAGAACTGCTGAGTCCTGCGGTGTGCGGTTCGCCTGAGGTGGAACATCTTTTCACTGCTTGGACCTATCGCGTTCGTCTGTGTCCTCGGTACGAAGGAGCGCCGTAACGCCGCACACATGATCGGAGCCGCTTGTGAGCACCTCTGCGGAACGCGACTGGACCACCACTACGGCCACCGCCGAGGGGTGGCTCGACCGGGCTCGTGAGGTCGCCGCGCTGTTCGCCGTTGACGCGGTGGCCCGTGACCGGGCGGGTGCCGCCCCGCACGCCGAGGTGGCCTTGCTCAAGGACTCGGGTCTGGTCACCCTGCTCGGTCCGGTCGAACAGGGGGCGGTGGTCAGAACTGGACCACCGCGTACCGGGCGGTCCGCGAGATCGCCGCGGGTGATGGCTCCCTCGGCCAGCTGTTGGGCTACCACTACCTGTGGTTCTGGACCGCCCGCCTGATCGCCACCCCGGAACAGGTGGCCGCGGTGGAGGAACAGGCCACTCGTGAGCGCTGGTTCTTCGGTGGCGCGGTCAACCCGCGCGACAACGACCTGGCCGTCGTCGACGAGAGTGACGAGCTCGTCTTCACCGGCCGCAAGTCCTTCTCCACCGGCAGCAAGGTCTCCGACGTCACCGTCCTGGAAGGCGTGCTGGAGGGCACCGACGACCACGTCTTCGCCATCGTGCCGTCACGCCAGGACGCCATCGTGTTCAACGACGACTGGGACAACCTCGGCCAGCGGCTCACCGAGAGCGGCAGCGTCGAGGTCAGCGGTGTGCGCGTGCCCTGGTCGGATGCTTTGGGCTACGTCGACAAGGAGTTCCGGCCGCGGGTCTACAACACCCTCAACGTGCCGCTGATCCAATTGGTATTCACCAACTTCTACCTCGGCATCGCCACGAGCGCGCTCGCCACCGCCGCCGCGTACACCCGAAGCCGGACCCGGCCATGGCCCTACGCGGTCGACGTCAAGGGCTCGGCGGTCGAAGAATTCCACGTCATGGAGACCTACGGCGACCTGCAGGCCAAGCTGTGGGCCGCCGAAGCCCTGGCCGAACGCGCCGCCGTACTCATCGAGGCGATCAACGCCCACCCCGACACCGTCACCGAACGCGAACGTGGCGAAGCCGCCGTCGTCATCGCCGCCGCCAAGCAACGCGCCGTCGACACCGGCTTGGAGATCGGCACCCGCGTGTTCGACGTGACCGGCGCTCGCGCCACCGCCAACACCGTGGGGCTGGACATCTTCTGGCGCAACATCCGCACCCACAGCCTGCACGACCCGCTCGCCCACAAGCGCGCCGAAGTCGGCCGCTACGCGTTGCTCGACGAGGTGCCCGAACCCACCTGGTACACCTGACCGTCGTGCCACCGGTCATCCGCCGTCGGCATTATGGGAGTCTTCCACGGTTTTCCGATCGTAACGTCCTTCCGCTGCGGGCGATGACACGTACGAGTTGCGCAGCTCTCCCATTGTGATCGACCGGTTCCGCGTTGCGTGGTGAACTGGAAGGAGATCGCTGTGCGCAAATCCAGTGTCAGATCCACCCTCGGAGCGGTGGTGAGCGTGGTTGTGGCGGCTTCGTGGTCACTGGTGGGTGTGCCCACCGCACGCCACGACGACCTGTGACGGACTGCCCGCCACCATCGTGGGCTCCGCGAGCGGCGAGACCCTTACCGGTACGAACGGCGATGACGTGATCGTCGGCTAAGGCTATGGCAGGACCATCACCGTGGGGCGGACGCCGGTCTGGCCGGAGCGGTGTTGATCGGCGTCCTGAACGACACCATCTCGCCCAGCTCGGCGGTCTTGGTGTGTTGCCGCTCGGCCAGCGTCGTGGTCTGCGGGTCGTAGCCGGGGCGCGCGCGACCGCGCCGGGCACCGTCCCCCGGCGCCAGTCCGGTCCGGCAACACCACGACCGGATGGCCGACCAACACCGCGCCCTCCACCAACTCGGCAGAGTCGGCGAACACCGCGCGCAACGCGACCGCGACCTCGCCCAGCCCGTGGCGCGCGTGCCGGTAGCCGCCCATCCAGCGCAGGTTGCCCAACAGCGTCGACGGCGGGCCGCCGACCACCTCGTAGTCCCACCCCAGCGCGGCGCAGGCCGCCGCGGTCGCGTCGAACGCCGCGGTCACGCGGCTTGATCCGCTCAGGCGAGCGGCAGTCCAACACCAGCACCGACCGTCGGCGCGGCGGGCGAAGTAGTCCGGGACGTGCGAACGGACCTTGCCCACCGGCGTGCTCCAGAACAGCCAGAACGGCTGCGAGACGATCCCGACCACGGCGGGATCGAAGACCAGCAACACCAGCCGGTCGCGCTCCAGCCAGGACTCGTAGCCCACCAGCGTGCCGGTCGTCACCGTCCACCACAGGCCCGTGTGGTGGCACTGTCCCTTCCAGCTCGGGAACCCGCGCACCGGCGAACACCTCGAACAACACCATCGCCGCCTCGGTCAACGGGACACGCTGCTCCCGAACTCGTCCACGCACCAGACCTCGAACCCGTCGACGGGCAGAGCCGGAGGGCCTCCAGGGACAAGATCAAGGCTGGGCACCGAGGCATTCTCCCGACCTCACCAACCAACCCTCACCGGAGCCCCGCCATGTATCCCGGACTCCGCCAACTACAGCAGGACGGAACAACAGGTGTCCTGTCCGCTTGAACTTGTCGGAGGATCAGGCCGTCGAGCTGCGGTCCGCCAACTAGACGAGTAATGCGTAAGTCGAGGCGGTGGCTGGAGACGGGCGAAGGGTGTTCAAGATCAGTTTGTGACGACCGACCTGAACACCCTTCTCACCGCACTCTACGTCAAGATCGACGACC
>NZ_JBQERA010000031.1:0-7513 GCF_053813445.1 Actinokineospora lacus | reverse complement strand
CGCGGTCGAGTCCGGCGGCTACCACAGGTTGATCAACCGCAACAGCACCAAGGCGGTCGAGGTCCAGGGCGCTTCCACGGCCGACGGCGCGAACGTCGTCCAGTACAGCGACTGGGGCGGCGCCAACCAGCAGTGGCAACTCGTCCGCGTCGGCTGATCCACCAGCGTCGCACGGCGAGGGACCTCCCCCGCCTTTCACCATCCCCTCAAAGAAGAGGAGCACGCCCATGGCCGGGTCCGGCCAACATCCGTTCACCACAGTTCCGCGAAGCCGCAGGAATCGCAGGCTGGCCGGTGTCGCCGCCGTCGTCACCATGCTGCTCGGCGGCATGCTGACCGCGCTCGGCGCGACGACCGCGTCCGCGGCCACCGTGGACACCAACGCCTGGTACGTCCTGGTCAACCGCAACAGCGGCAAGGCACTCGACGTGTACAACCTCGCCATGAACGACGGCGCCCGCATCACCCAGTGGGCCCGCAACGACGGCAACCAGCAGCAGTGGCAGTTCGTGGACTCCGGCGGCGGCTACTACCGGGTGAAGTCGAGGCTGTCGGGCAAGGTGCTGGACGTCTACAACTTCTCCACCTCCGACGGCGCCAACATCGTGCAGTGGGCCGACGGCAACGGCACCAACCAGCAGTTCCGGCTCGCCGACTCCGACGGCGGCCACGTCCGCCTGATCAACCGCAACAGCAACAAGGCGGTCGAGGTCCAGGGCGCGGCCACCAACGACGGCGGCAACGTCGTCCAGTACAGCGACTGGGGCGGCGCCAACCAGCAGTGGCAGCTCATCCGCGTCGGCGGCGGCACCAACCCCACCACCACGACGACCCCGCCGAACGGCCCGTGCTCTCTCCCGTCGACGTACCGCTGGTCATCGACGGGCTCGCTGGCGAACCCGAGGCAGGGGTGGGTTTCGCTCAAGGACTTCACCCACGTCCTCTACAACGGCAGGCACCTGGTCTACGCCACGACGCACGACACGGGAACGACCTGGGGCTCGATGAACTTCGGGACCTTCACGAACTGGTCCGACATGGCCTCGGCCAGCCAGAACGGGATGAACACCGGCGCCGTCGCGTCCACGCTGTTCTACTTCGCCCCGAAGAACATCTGGGTGCTCGCCTACCAGTGGGGCCCGACCGCCTTCAGCTACCGGACGTCGAGCGACCCCACCAACGCGAACGGGTGGTCGTCGCCGCAGACGCTCTTCACCGGCAGCATCACCGGCTCCGACACCGGACCCATCGACCAGACGATCATCGGTGACGGCACGAACATGTACCTGTTCTTCGCCGGTGACAACGGCAAGATCTACCGTGCCAGCATGCCCATCGGGAACTTCCCAGGCAGCTTCGGCTCGTCGTACACGACGATCATGAGCGACACGACGGCCAACCTGTTCGAAGGCGTCGAGGTCTACAAGGTCCAGGGCCAGAACCAGTACCTCATGATCGTCGAGGCGATGGGGAGCAACGGGCGCTACTTCCGCTCGTTCACCTCCAGCAGCCTGAGCGGTTCGTGGACACCGCAGGCCGCCACCGAGAGCAACCCCTTCGCGGGCAAGGCCAACAGCGGCGCCACCTGGACCAACGACATCAGCCACGGCGACCTGATCCGCAGCAACCCCGACCAGACCAAGACCATCGACCCCTGCAACCTGCAGTTGCTCTACCAGGGACGCAGCCCCAGCTCCGGCGGCGACTACGGCCTGCTCCCCTACCGACCGGGCCTGCTGACGCTGCAACGCTGATCGCCCGAGTCAGGTCCACCCCAACCGGGCCGGCGCCCCCACCCCTCACCGGGTGAGGGCGTCGGCCTGTTTTCTGTGACGGCCCGCCCGCGGCGATCGCGCATCCGGAAATTCGTCCGGAGTTCACCTGTTGGCCACCCGTTCCCATGTCCAACCTTCGTCGACTTGGAAATGATCGGGTGCGAGGGGGTTTGATGAAGCGGCGGTTGGGTGTCGGGCTCGCGGTGGTGCTGGTTCTCGCGGTGGCCGGGGTGGTGGTCTTCGGGGGTGAGGACGAGGTGCCCGCGGGTCCGCGGACCGTGACGGGGGTTGTGGGGTCGGAGAAGGCGCCGTTCTTCGCCGAGCGGCGGGTGGTCGACGCGTTCGCCGCGCACGGCATCGTCGTGCGGGTGGACACCGCGGGGTCGCGGCAGATCGCGACGGAGGTGGACCTGCGGACCTATGACTTCGCCTTCCCCGGCTCCGAGCCGACCGCTCAGCGGATCGTGCGTGACCTGGGTGCCAAGACCAGCTACTCGCCGTTCTTCTCGCCGATGGCGGTGGCCACGTTCGCGCCGATCGCCGACCTGCTCACCGCGCGCGGTGTCATCCGTCCCGGCCAGGAGGGCAGGCCGGTGTTGGACGTCGCCCGGTACCTCGACCTCGCCGGGAAGGGCACCCGCTGGGACCGGTTGCCGGGCAACACCGCCTTCCCCGCCCGCCGCACCGTGCTGATCAACACCACCGACCCGCGCGACTCGAACTCCGCGGCGATGTACCTGGCGGCCATGTCCTACGTGGCCAACGGCAACAGCGTCGTCAACAGCCCCGCCGAGGAGGCCGAGGTGCTGCCGCTGATGACCCGGCTGTTTCTCGACCAGGGCTACACACCGCCGAGCTCCGAGGGACCGTTCGTCGACTACCTCGCCGCGGGCATGGGCAAGACCCCGCTGGCCCTGATCTACGAGTCGCAGTTCCTCGACCGCCAGATCCGCGGTGACGGCTCCATCCGCGACGACATGCGCCTGGTCTACCCGGCGCCGACCGTGCTCTCCAAGCACACGCTGGTCCCGGTCACCCCTGGCGGCGACGAGGTCGGCAGGCTGCTGACCACCGACCCTGGCCTGCAGAGGCTCGCCGCCGAGTTCGGCTTCCGCACCGCCGACCCCGCCCACTTCCGCCAGGTCGTCGCCGACCGGAAGCTGGACGTGCCCGCCGACCTCGTGGACGTGGTCGAACCGCCGTCGCACGAGTCGCTGGAGCGCATGCTCGACGCCATCGGGAAGCAGTACTGATGGATGAGTTCGCGCTCTCCCCGCCCGAGCCGGTCGTCGCCGTCCCGGTGGAGCGGGCGGCGGGCCTGATCCCGCTGGACGACACCGTGCGGGAGACCGCCGCCCGCCGCGCCGAGGAGTTCACCGGCGCGCTGACGCTGCTCGACCCGCGCTCACCCGACTTCCACGACCGCGTCGACGCGCTGCTGGCCGTCGGCGAGGCGGACATGCGCGCCGCCGCCCACACCGCCCACGGCCTGCTCGACCGCTCGCTCGACGCCGATCCAGGGGTCGCGGCCAGCCTGGCCGCTCTGCGGCGGACGGTCGTCAGCCTGGAGCCCGCCGAGGTTCCGCAGGCCCCGCGCAAGCTGTTGCGTGTTTTCACCGGCTCCGGCAACGCGCGCAAGATGCTCGACCGCTACCGCGCCGCGGAACGGCCCATCACCTTCCTCGTGCGGGAGCTGCGATCGCGGCAGGACCAGTTGCGCCGCGACAACGCCGCCGTCAAGGGCGAGCGGACCCGGCTGTGGGACGCGATGCGCAAGCTCACCGAGAGCGCGACGCTGGCGCGCGCGGTGGACGAGGCCGTCGAACGGCAAGCGGGCGTCCTCGACCTGGCCGACCCCGCGATGGCCACCGCGCTGCGCTCGGACGTGCTGCACCCGGTGCGCCAGCGCCACCAGGACATCCTGACCCAGCTGGCCGTGTCCGCCCAGGGGTACCTGGCGCTGGACCTGGTGCGCCGCACCAACGACGAACTGATCCGCGGCATCGAGCGGGCCGTCGGCACGACCGTGTCCGCCCTGCGGATCGCGCTGACCGTCAGCGCCGCGCTGGCGGGACAGAAGGCGATCACTGCCGAGCTGACCGGCCTCCAGGGGACCACCGAGGCCCTGCTGCGCGGCAACAGCGCCCTGCTGGCCGCGCAGACCCATGAGCTGGCCGAAGCGGGCGCGGGCCCGGCGGTCGGCGTCGACGCGATCCGGTCGGCCTTCGACGCGATCTTCCAGACCATCGACACCATCGACAGCTTCCGCGCGAGCGCCACCCGGAGCATGGCCGACACCGTCTCGGCCCTGTCCGACGAGCTGCGCCGCGCCCACCACCGGGTCCAGCGCTCGGCCGACGCCTTGGGGGACGCGTGAAGCGCCTGATCACCTTGCTCATCACTGCCGCGGCCGTGGCGTCCTGCTCGACCGACGCCGGTCCGTCCACGCCGTCCGAGCCGCAGGAGGGTCTGCTGCGGGTGCTGGCGGGCAGCGAGCTGGTCGACCTGGAACCGCTGCTGGCCAGAGCCGCCGAGGCGACCGGCGTCGAGGTCGAGTTCACCTTCACCGGCACGCTGGAGGGCGCGCAGACCCTCGCGGCGGGGACGACGGACTTCGACGCCGTGTGGTTCTCGTCCAACCGGTACGTCCAAGCCATCCCCGAGGCTTCGGCGCGGCTGGCGGTGCAGACCAAGGTCATGGCCTCGCCGGTCGTGCTCGGCCTCGCCGAGTCCAAGGCCCGCGAGCTCGGCTGGGTGGACGCGCCGGTGACCTGGGCGGACATAGCCGAGGCCGCGAGCGCCAAGCGGTTCACCTATGGCATGACGGACCCGTCCGCGTCCAACTCCGGCTTCTCCGCGCTCGTCGCTGTCGCCTCGGCGCTGTCGGGATCGGGCGATGCCATCGACGCGGCCGCGATCGACGCCGTCACCCCGGCGCTGACGGGGTTCTTCGCCGCGCAGGCGCTCAGCGCGGGCTCCTCCGGCTGGCTTTCGGACGCCTACCAGCGCCGCGCCGCAGGCACCGACCCCGGCCCGAAGATCGACGGTCTGGTCAACTACGAGTCCGTGCTGCTGTCGATGAACCAGTCGGGCGCGCTGCCCGAGCCGCTCGTGATCATCCGCCCGTCCGACGGTGTGGTGACCGCCGACTACCCGCTCACCCTGCTGACGGGCACCGCCGCGGCTGCCCGCGCCGACTTCGACCGCCTCACCGCGCACCTGCTGTCCCCCGAGGCGCAGGCCGAGATCGTGGCCACCACCCAGCGCCGCCCGGTCACCCCCGGCGTCGCCCTGCCGGAGTCCTTCGGCACGGCGACGCTGATCGAGCTGCCGTTCCCGGCCACCGCGGCCGCGTTCGACGCGCTGCTCTCGGCGTACTTCGACCGCATCCGCCGCCCTTCGCGCACGGTGTACGTGCTGGACACGTCCGGGTCGATGAAGGGCGACCGGATCGCGGGCCTGCACTCCGCGCTGGGCAGCCTGACCGGCGCGGACGGGGACGAGGTCGGCAAGTACCGCAAGTTCCGCTCGCGCGAGGAGGTCACCCTCCTGCCGTTCACCGACGTGCCCGGCTCGCCGAAGTCGTTCACCGTCGACCCGAAGGCGCCGGACACTACGCTCGGCGCGATCCGCGACTACACCGGGACCCTGGTCGCCGAGGGCGGCACCGCGATCTACGACAGCCTTGCCACGGCCTACGACCTGCTGGGGGCGGAGTCCACCGAGGACCGGTTCGTATCCATCGTGCTGATGACCGATGGCGACAACACCAACGGCTCCGACATCGCCGCCTTCACCCGCCGCCACGCGGCCTTGCCGCCGTCGGCGAAGGCGGTCCCGGTCTTCACCGTGGTCTTCGGCGAGAGCGACCAGTCGGAGATGGAGCAGCTGGCCACGCTCACCGGCGGCAGGCTTTTCGACGCCCGCGACTCCGACCTCACGCGGGTGTTCCGGGAGATCCGTGGCTACCAGTAACCGGGTGCTGGGCTACCTCGGCTCCACCAAGAACCTCGCGGGCTGCGTCCTCGGCCTCGTCGGCGTGGCGCTGTGGTCTTTCGACCTGATCGGGGCGATCTGGCCCTTTGTCGTGGCGGCCCTGTACCTGGCGGGAGTCTTGGCCGCGCCGCCGGAGAAGATCCGCCTGGTGGACGACGCCCAGTCCCTCCGCGAGGCGCACGCCGCGCTCTCGACGGCCCGACCCCGGCTCCCGGCGGAGCTGCGCGACCGGTACACCCACCTGCTGGACGTCCTGTCGTCAATGGTGGACCGGCACGCCGACCTCGCCGCCGACCCCGACGCCGCCCACGACGTCGACCGCCTGCTCCGCAGCGACATCCCCTTGGCGGTGGAGACCTACGCCAACCTCCCCTGGTGGCTCATCACCTCCCGCGCTTCCCCGGCCGACGAGCTGGCCACCCAGCTCGCCCTGCTGACCGCTGACGCCGAGCACGTCGCCACCCGGTTCTTCACCACCGACCTCAACCGCCAATCCGACCACACCCGCTACCTCAAGGACCGCGCAGGCCCGGCCGCCGACCCTGTGGACCCGAACCCGCGATTCGACCGCGACCAGCCGCGGCAGTAGGTACTAGGTCGTGTTTCAGATGTGGGGTGCGGGAGAGTCGTGATCAGTCCGGCCGCAGGCGGTGCGGACGGATCGCCCTAATACCGGTGTTGTATTCGGGCGCATCCGGCCCGTGCCGCCTGCGGCCGGACTGGCGCGGCTATGCCGTGCTCCCCATCTGAAACACGACCTAGGTGGGTCGATGCGTGGTCAGAACTGGGAGATGAACCTCCACGCCTCGCCCTTGGTCCAGGTTCGGACGCCGTCCTCACACGCGCAGCCGTCGACCGGACCCGGCACGTGGCCGCCGTCGAACGCGGCCCACTGCACCGGGTACCCCGCCCGGCACGAGTACGTGGTCGTGATGTGCGTGCGGCTGCCCACGCCGGGCTCGCGCGGGCTCTGCGCGACACAGCCGTTGTTCGCCACGAACCGATCACGCAACGACCGGCCCGCCGAGATGTTCAGCACGTTGTCCGAGAGGCCGTGGATACCGAAGTACGCGATCGGCTGCGTACCACCGGAGCACCCGCTCAACTGCGCACCCGCGTAGACCACCACCGCGCGGAACACCGTCGGCCGCGAGCACGCCAGCGAGTAGCTCATGCCGCCGCCGTAGCTGAACCCCATCGCGAACCGCAGCTTCGGGTCGACGCAGAGGTCGCCCTCGATCCGCTTGATCATGTCGTCGACGAACACCACGTCCTCGCCGCCGGAGTTGGCCCAGCCGTTGCCCAGGCCCTGCGGCGCCACGAGGATCGCGCTGTTGTTCGACTGCTCCTGCATCCCGTAGTACGACCACGCCGTCCCGCTGGTCCCGCCCGAGGACACGTCATTCATCGTGCCGCCACGCCAGTGGAACCCGAAGATCAATCGATAGGGGCGGGTGTTGTCGTAGCCGTCGGGCACCCGCAGGATGAAGCTGCGACTCTTGCCGCCGCTCTGGATCGTGTGCGCGCCGCTGCGCAACGTCGGGACCTTGCCGCAGCCGGTGCCGCCGCCGGGGTCGCCGCCGCCGGGCACCTTGGCCAGCTGCCACTGCTGGTTGCTCCCTCCCGTGTCCGCGTACTGCACGACGTTCCCACCGTCCGCGGTCGAGAAGCCCTGCACCTCGACCGCCTTGTTGCTGTGCCGGGCGATCAGCCGCACGTGGCCGCCGTCGGAGTCGGCCAGT
>NZ_JBQERA010000030.1:0-7929 GCF_053813445.1 Actinokineospora lacus | reverse complement strand
CCGGCTGCAGCCCGGTGAACGGCGCTATCCACTCCGACCGCGACGACGAGATCACCTGCACCCGCACATGATCAACCACCCGCCACACAACCCGATCACCGGGTTACGAGACACCCCTTAGGCGGAGTACCCGCTATGTCTTGCACCTCGGGGTTGTCGTTGTGCTGCATGCGCTCAAACTGGTGGACTAGGCCGTCACACATGGTGCAGTCGGCGATCGGGGTCGGAGCTGCGCTTGGCCGCCGCCTGGCGTTGATGGCGCATCACATGCACGACTTCGGCGAAGAAAGTGACGGTGTCGTGCTCGGCGACCAAGAAGCGTGAGTCAGACCAAGACGGTGGAGCCAGGTCGGGCCTCCGCTCACGTCGATGATTGAAAGACCAAGTCCACCAGCGTTGCCCTCGGTCTGCACCCACTCGCCTGGGTTGGGCGATCCGAAGTGCCAGATCTGTCCTGGGGATGCTCCTCGCCGACGCCGATGGACCGCCTACCTCTCCGGGGGCAATGTCACGGCGAGGAACTCGTCGAGCCATGTATCGTCGTTGAAACCCCCGTTCGTCATGAGCGATGTCTTCAGGGACTTCTTCGTCATCGCGGGAGGGATCCCCAGCTTGCGTTCGGCTTCCCCCATGATGGCGCCGAACAACCGCGACACTCGATCGGGTTTGTGGCGGACGAACCAGCCGAGCAGGACGCCGGTGTTGGGCATAAGGTCGATGCCTATGTCGATCGCGATTCCGCGGTGGCGGGACAGTTCCCACAGCACCGCGTACTGGAGGGTGCCTGCGACGGCGTCGAAGGGCGTTGTGGAGTCCAGGTGGAGCGCGGCGCTCCAGGCCAGTTCCTCGGACACCGACCGCACGGCCTGCTCGGTGCGGTGGGCTCGGGACCAGCGGCGGCGGGTGTCGGGCTGATCCCAGAGGATGTGGAAGACGCTGTTGGACAGGCGTTTCCACAGTGAGCGCAGGCCTGGCGCCAGGCGCTCCTCGGCGTCGCGGTTGAGCACCGCGACGACGTTTGACGGGTCGCGTCGGCGCTGTTCGAGCCAGTCGAGCACCACCGGCCGCGACCAGCGTTTCCGGCCGCCGTCGCCTGACTGGGGCGCGGGCAACTCGGTTTCCTCGCGGGCGATGTAGGCGCGCAGGGTCGAGCCCACGATGCCCATCTCCCTGGCAACGTCGTCTACGCCGAGTAGGGTGACCTCGGCCAGCTCTGGGGCGTTGAGCGAGACCACACACCGGTCCAGTGGCAGGGCGTCAGGGCGAGCGCGCCGACGCGCCGCCCACAGCGCGAGGTCGTGCCGCCACTGCTCCGCCGCGGCCACGGTGTCCGGGGCGAGATGCAGCACCTTGTGCAGGTGCCCGAGGTTCTCTCGGCATCCGCTGTCCAGCAGGTCGTCTGCGGTGATCGTCGTTGGCTGGCGCACAGGCCGGTGCACATAGGTCTCGGTGGACAGGCTGAACACCTGACGCGGGCGGTACCAGGTGTCTCCGTCCCACCAGTAGCCGCCGAGCCTGGTCAACAACGCCCGGTCGCCGAACCACTCGTCGTACGCGCCCGCACCGTCGGCGTCACGGTAGAGCAGGACACTGCGGCCGTGCACGGGGTGGAAGTGCGCCACCCAGGCGTAGGCGTGGTTCTTCGGGTCGGTCGTGAACGCCCTCCACTCGCCCGTCTCGCTGTCGACGTCACATCGCCCCCACATGTTGGAACCGGAGTGGCGGCCGACGCGCTCCACCTCTTCGGGATCTTCGAGCGGGATGTGGCTGTCCTCGACGAAGGGCAGGTTCGGGATCGGGTGGTCGGTGCGGATGCCGTTGGCGACAGGTTGCTCGTCCCGGAGCACGGGGCAACTCCCTCCCTTCGCTGCTGTAGCGGTCTACAGCAGCTATGATGCGCCACTCTACATCATCCACGCTGTAGATCGCTACAGCGTGAATGACTTTGAGGATGGCCGGTAGAGCCGACCTGGCGAACATCCAGCTCAGCCCAGGTCTGCTGGTCGTTGAGGACGTGGCTGAGCTGATGGCCTTGATTGTTGAGCAGGCACGTGCGTCCGGTGCTGCGACCTCAAGTCAGGTGATCACGACTCGCAAAGGATCAAGCTCGACGACCCTGTAAAGCCGCGCCGGGTTCAGCCGGTGATTCCGCGCGACGGGCGGCGCAGACGCGGTGGTCGCAGATGCTGCTCCCGCCGCACATGTGCTCCTTGGTATCGCTGCGGTCGTCAAATTCAAGGCCCCGGCGTTGGACAGGATCCGATCCTCGGTTTCGCGGAGACGGTACTCCGTGGGCACGGTCTCCCGACCCTGATGATGCGGACACGGCCGTTGATCCGACCCGCTATTCGGCTTTCGGTCAGGTGCCGCGTTTAAGGCATGCGGTCCGCCTCCAGAGGCAGACCTCCGTTCAGTCGCATTCGGTTGTCCTGTCCGGGGAAGACTCGGAAGCCATCGCCGTTTCCGGCGGGCTGGTCGGGGTCGACATCCTCCAACCCTCACTCATGGTGCTTCCCTGCGGCCTTCCACCGCCGGTTTCCCAGGTCGCGGCGCGCCACGTCGAGGAATGCCTTGTGGGTGCGGCTGATCTCCTCGCGCAGTTCCGGTGGGAAAGCGTCTGCCGTCCGCCGGTCGACCGAGCGGAACATCCTGCGTACGCCACCATCGACCTCGGCTTGGACGCGTTCGAGGTAGGTAAGCACGGCGTCGAGGTGCTCGTCGTACGCTCGGCCAGCCTGCGGTGTGCCGACCAGTCGGACCTGCGCTTGGGCGTCGAACAGCCGCTGCGTGACCGGCTTGATGTCGTCCGGTCTGGCGATCTCCAGGATCGCGGTGACGGCGGCCAAGCCGTCGGCGTACATTTGGCGCATCATGTCGCGGCGCTTGTCGGTCCTGGTGCGGGCGGTGGTGATCCACGCCGCCAGGCTCGCCCCAATACGCCGACGCCAGCACCAGCGAGGGCGGCGAATGCCGGGTCCATCATGGACTGATGCTAGTGGGGGCATATCTGACATCTCCAAGACCAGGACCTGCGGTCGGGGGATCTTTCGTCCTTCGCCCGCCGAGCCGCCTGCTGCCAACCAGCACGCGACCGGACGCAGCAAGCGTGTCGGGACCAGGTCAGCGGGGACTCCGCGGCCAACAGGACCCGGCGATCGGGTGGCCAGGACGTCCTGCCATCGGCAAGTGCGTGCGTTCGGACGCGCCCCCCTTGCGGTACGGCCGAAGGAAGTGAAGGTTGATTTCTGCTCGTCTTCTCCGCTCGTTGTCGATCTGGCTCGTTGCCCCGACACGCACGGCCGATGACGAACGACACCTCACATGGAGGTGGTCTGGTGCCTGAGAATCCGATTGCTCGACCGATCGCTGTGCACTGGATCGAGCAGACTGCGGAGGACGAACCGGCCGTTCCCCGATCGGTGATGGCCAAGTGGCGTTGGTACCGAACGGCAGCGACACGCTCGTGCCGGTGGGCACATCGCAGCGAGGTCGTTCACATCGTTCTCGCCGCGCTTGCGCCTCTGGTCACGGTCGTCGTCGACCAACCCGTCGCAGGTGCGGCCTTGGGCACCGCGGCGGTGATCGTCGCTGGGGTCCGAAGCAGCTACCGCTGGCAGGAGAACTGGATCTCCCGCAGTCGCGCGCGCTACGCCATCGAACGGCACGTCACACTCTACAAGCAACGAATCCGGCCGTACGACACCGATAACCCCGCCGCGGTGCTCGTCCACGCCGTCGAGGACGTCGCCGAATCCGAGGGTCAAGCCTGGGAATCCGACCGTCGAGCGCTGCAAGTCACCCAGTCGCCACCGACGACATAGGCGCGACCTGCGGCATGAGCGTGTGTTCATTGAAACTCTGACTGGTTGACTGTTCGCGTGAGTGACATGTATTGGACTCCCGGCCCACCACGCGGTTGAGCACTTCGACGCACCGGGACTGGCCCGCCTGCCTGCTAATGGCGGCGACCCCGACGAGGTCTTCGTGGACATGACGCTACTAACGCACGCCATTGACGCCGAGGGCGACGCCGCTGCCCAAACGGAACCCCTCGACGTCCACCTCACAACAGTCCTACTAGCCTTCGGCGCCAACCCTCCCTGTCCGACCCCAGGTGGAGCTGACGTGTGTTTTACCGTCGTGGAGAGCGAAGTTTGCGACGTAGTCTTCGCGCTGCGAACGAGCCAGTCTTGCTTTCGTGATCCGTTTCGGGCTGGTCGTGACGAGGTCGATCTCGCGCTATCTCGGCGAGGTGGTTCTGGATTTTCACGTGTTGGAAGCGATAGCTCGTCCCGGTGGCGCGGAGAAGTCCTTTTGCTCGCGCATTCTCCAGGGACGGCCCGAGGCCTGACCTGGGTGTTGGGACACTGCGGGCGAGAATCGTCTGTCGCAGTACCCATCGAGACCAGCCCGTGCCGGGTATCTGATCAAACACGGCTGTCGAGGCGAGTAGGACCAGCGTCAACCAGACGTGGTACTCATGCCAATTTCCTGTAACTGCGCAGTACGCGCATGCGGCCAAGATGGGCAGGGGGAAATGTGCGGCCAGGGCTATGCCGTCCCGACGCAGAGCAGCGAGTGGTTGCGGGGCCCACTCCTCTGCATCGGGTTCGGTGATGCTTGCCCACATAAAGATGCCCAGCACGGCAACCGCGAGGGTGAGGATGATGACTCCTACAACGAGCGCCTGACCGCTGAGTTGCAGACTGGAATCGGGTGCCAGCAGGGTCACGATGTTCATCATTGTCACTACCCCCACTGCGCTCGCTGCGCCGCCAAGGAGTGCCCGGAACCTGATCTTGAATCTGAAGGTGACAGCTGCTTCAACCCTGCTTCGGAACGCGAGTCGAATCATCACGTAGGCAACCAAAACCGCGGCCCAGGATGCAACCCCGGCCAAGGTGTCAATGCGTTGACCACTCCAGTCGATCAGAGATCCGTACCATGCGGCGAACACGGCGCCACCGAATGCCACCAGAATGGTCAAGGAACGCTGGCGATGCGGCCCCCACCCGGAAGGAATCAGCGGTGCCGTCAGGTCCATATGCCGTGCTCCACGCCGTGTCAGGTAGCTGGCCAAGCCAGCGAGCCAGGTGAGCGTTTCGTCCCGTTGATGCGCGGCGGCCACGAGATGCCGTTCAAGCGCATCCACTGTGTCGAACAACAGCAGCTCGCCCGGATCGGAATCGGGTGAAGCGTACGCTTTTCTCGCCATCCTGCTCATCAGCGGTGATGACAACACCTCCCGAAGCGGTCCCGGCTTAAGCAGCCTCGCCAGAACACCGGCCCAACGGCGGTCGGCGTCAGATCGACCGGCGGTCAGATGTGCGCGGATCTCCGGCACCGGCAACTGTGTCAGCCGCACGACCAGCGCCCTGGCCGCAGTCACGCCAGCCGTCAGAACAGCCGTCTCATACTCCAGCGGTCGACTGGTCATCACAAACGGGCTGCCCCAGCTTTGCACATCTTCAAGAAGTATCGCGCGCGCCTGCGGGGCAAGCCCGTCCATACCATCAAGGATCGGAACGATCCTCCCCTGTTCAAGCAGTCGAGACATGACCTTATGGGCGGCATCGGCGGACATATCCGAGGGCAACGCAGTCTTCACGCACCTCACGAGGTACTCTTCGATGCGCTCAGATCCCGTGGCCAACCCAGCCAAGTCGATCAGAATCGGAACCCTTGCGTCGTCGACAAGGCTCTGAGTGACCAGCAACACGGCCACAGACTTGCCCGACCCTTCATCACCCAGAAGCACCAACTGTCGAGCAGGCAAACCGGCGACAACACTCGCGAGCATGGTGATATCCCCGTGCAGACGCAGAGCAGTACGCCGCGCTCCCGACAAGCGCCCTAGAACCACATCCGGACTGGCAGCCACCGGCCCGTTAACCGACGACCACGGCACCCTCAGCGGATCAGGAAACGACAGATCATGCGCCAACATCTCCTGCCGCACATGCCTGGCGGACTGCACCGAAAGCCTCGATACAACAAGCTCCTCAACCGAGTCATCAACTCGGGACGAGACGCGCGAAGCGGCGCCGGTCACCCCCAAAGTGATCACAGCAACCAGGCAACTGACGACACTGGCCACCTTGTCGCCGACATCCAACGCATTGAAGCCGAGCACGACCGCGAGGGTCGACGCAGACAGAACGAACAGCAACAACCACGGCCACCACCGCACGCGACGAGAACCCACGCTGCTGCCTCCTGCACTGCCGACCGCGAACACGCAGTTTGATCATCGAAGCCGACGAGCACCTCAAGCGGCAAGCCAAGGCTCAGGCCAGGCACGGCGTTACGTACGCACATCGGCATGACCGGACGTTGCGTTTCATGGCGGACGGAGGCCAACCGACCGAGCGTGGTGACCTCGACCAGCCGAAGCCTCAAGCGGGTCAACGATCAAGCCAGCCGGTCGAGCGAGACCGCCCTCCGCTGGATTAGCACCCGGTCGGTCCTTCGCCCGGTGAGTGTCGACGGCCCCCGTCGACCATCCACGACAGCTTCCCAGTACCCCCACCTTCCGTCGGACTCATCGACGTCAACAGCCGCAAGCACTCGGACATAACCGGCGGGCCGCCGCCCAGATCCTCACGAAACCGGGTGTCCTGCCCAATATGTGCCCAAGTCTTCGAATGCAGCTCTGTTTATGCAGGTCAGAGATGCTGGGTGACCCGCTCTCCGGAGGCGGGAGCCTCGGCCGACCGTCGGGGCGCCGCGCCTGCAGGGCTCGTTCGGCGACGCCGCCGCACGCGTCGAGCGCGCCTACCCCGTGCCGGACTACCCGACCCCGGCCCTGGCCCCTGGCCTGGGCAGGGCCGACGCGAACATCGTCCCGCGCCTTGCCATGCTGTCGGACGAGCATCGCCGGTGGTCGTTAGACCTGGTCTCAAAACTCGGCGTGTCGCTAGGTGAACCAACGGCCCGCCCCTGGCTCCGCACCGCCCGCCTGTGAGCCCGGCCCGACGGACCGGAGGACAGTCAGAGAGACTGGGGGCCATTGCCCGCCCTCTCGACCTGGAGCCTTTGATGCCGCAGGGGACCGTCCGTTGGTTCGACGCCGAACGGGGTTTCGGCTTCCTCGCGCCCGAGAACGGCTCGCCGGACGTGTTCGGCACGCCTCCGAGATCGTCGAGGACGGCGGCGCGAAAATGCTCCGCGAGGGTCAGGCCGTCGTGTTCGAGGTCGGCGAGAACGACCGCGGACCCCAGGCGCTGCGCGTTCGCGTCACCGCCGATGCGGCCACCGGCAGCGCCGTGGGCCTGCTCGGCACCGTCAACTGGTACGAGCCGGGCAAGGGGTACGGCTTCGCGTCGCCGGACGGCGGCGGCGCCGACATCTTCGTGCACAGCTCCGCCATCGTGACCGGCGGCGTGGTCACCGAGGGGCAGCGGGTGGCCTTCCTGATCGTCGAAGGCGAGCGCGGCCCGCAGGCCGGGCACGTGATCCCGCTGGGAGCAGGGGTCGGCTCACCCGCTGCGGCTGGTATCGCGGACGGTGCCGACGGCACGGTGGCCTGGTACGACGAGGACAAGGGCTTCGGCTTCATCAACCCCGACTCCGGCGCCGGGGACGTCTTCGTTCACGCCCGGGCCCTGGCCGAGGGGCTGACGTGGCTCGCGGAGGGCGACCGCGTCGCCTACGAGGTGGCTAGTGGAGACAAGGGCCCGCAGGCCCGCGACGTGCACCTGGTCCGGGGCGCCGAGCCCCAGACGGCGCCGCAGCGGTCGGCACCTGCCGCGGCCGCAGGGCCGGCCGCGCGGGACGTGCCCGCACGAGGCGGCGAGGGCGTCGTCGCACGCTACGACGGCGACCGCGGCTTCGGCTTCATCACCCCGGACGCAGGCGGCGACGATCTCTTCGCCCACGTGTCCGTGATCATGGGGTCGGAGCCGCTGCAGAAGGGTGACCGGGTCCGGT